>NZ_JBHTJP010000034.1:271-218685 GCF_042676025.1 Salinimicrobium gaetbulicola | reverse complement strand
GTGAAGTTGCCATCTGCAGTTGAAGTTGAAGCATCGAGGGTTACAGAAGTGACATCACAGGTAAGGATCTCATTTCCGGTTATTGCAGCCACTGCCGGTGTAATATTTTGCTCAACAGTTACAGATGCTGTATCAGAACATCCGCTGTCGTTATTAGTTACAGTTACAGAATAATCTCCGGCACCGTTGACATTAATTGTTTGAGAGGTTTCACCGGTACTCCATGAATAACTTACCGATCCCTCAGCGGTTGTTGACCCGCCTGCATCTAGTGTAATGGATGTATTTGTACAGGTCAGCAATTCGTTGCCTGAAATGTTAGCTGAAACAGGTGAAAGTTTATCTATCGTCACGACGGCTTGAGCTGTACAGCCCGTAGCATCTTTCACGGTAACGGTATAGGGACCGGCATCGAGTTCATTAAAAGTTCCGCTTGATTGATAATTTATGCCGTCAATACTATATTGATAAGGAGGGTTTCCACTTCCGTTTACTCCGGAGCCTGTGGCATTGAATGAACCTCCGGTTCCATCACAATCTACTGGATTGACGTTTGAAAATTGTAAAGCCAACTCGGTGACAGTAATGGTAAAACTGCATGTTTTGGTTTTTATGGTTCCGTCAGGAGCAGTATATGTCGCAACATATTGAAGCTCGTGAGATCCCACCGGGAAAAAGCCCTGTGATGGTGCCGTTACGGTAAAATCAACCCCGGCGCTACAGTCGTTAGTATCACTTAACATCCCATCTACAGCAATTAAAGTATCACCGTTGTTGGCGTTTGAAGGTTCTTTTCCGGAATAAACAAATTCATATTTTAATCGGTAAATACCTGTTACAGTATTTGGAGTGAAAAAGGTATAAGTAAGATTATTTCCATCTACAGTTTGTGGTGGGGCATTCATGGGTATGATATCGCCATTTTCATCTATAAGAGATAATTGCACTGTATAGTCACCATTTACATAATCTACATCAATAGACGTTTCAGAACCCGCTTTTAAAATAAGATAAGGAGTAATAATTACAGAATTCTTTGTTTTGTCCCCATCTTCTCCTGAAAACAATTTCACCTGACCTCCATCGGTTCCTACTCTGGAGATATAGTTGAAATCCCAGCAGTCAACCGTAAGGAGTTGTTCATTAAGCTCAAAAAGCATTTGGAAATTCCCGGGACGCCCATTAGGAGTACAAGTCTGAGTAACTACTGGGTCAGTCCAATTCACGTAGGCGCCATAAACACCATCTTCATATGCGTCGGCGCAGACCGTTTGATCGGCCGGACAGCTGTTAAAGTCGATACAGTTATCGCCGGATATGCTACTTTGGCTGTTTTGAGCATTCCCGGTTAAGGAAGCTGTAAATAGACAGATCAGGAGGCCAAGTCCTGATGACGGGTTAAAAATTCTCCAAAGGTCTGGCTGGCGAAATTTGTTTTTCGCTTGGCTGACGGGGAGGAAAATTTTTTCGAGAGTAGTTTTCCAAATCATAGTCAAAACATTTTGTTGCGAGCAGTCCTGCTACGATCTTTAATATGAATTAAAAACCGTTTAGGAATCTGTCAGTTTCTGGTTGAAATTCCGGTTAAGTTCATCTTATCCTGAGGGGTTGGACAAGCTGAAGATTGTTTATTCTTCTTACAAAATCCACTAGTGTTGGGGGGGAGTAGTGGGGCAATAAAGCAGCATTTTTCAGCTAACTATAAAGTAAAATTAATGCTTAAATCTGTTAAAAAAAGAAATTTTAAATCTTTTAGATGTAGAGAGGAATTTATCGGACAAAAGGCACATTAACAGTTTGTTAAGTACTGTATTTTGGCAAAAAATTTAGCTTTTTAACAAGACAATAGCAAAAGAAGTACTACGTCATGTAGGTAGAAAATACTCACAATCCTTTCATGGAAATTTAACGGTCTGATTAAAAGTTTCTTAATGAAAAACTGGCCTGAAAACCCAAAAAACAGAAGTGTTAATTCCTACAATTTTGTGTTAACAGAACTCTTAAAATTATTTCGGGGTTAGGGTTAAATCAATTAAATTAGCTATATGAAAAATAAGCTCCACGATTACCGGAAACTTTATGAAAAACATGAGTTGCTGGAACACGAAATCCCGTCTGATCCTTTTGAATTATTCCATTATTGGATCAGAAATACAGAAGAGAAAAAAGAAGTTGAAGAGATAAACACCATGACCTTATCAACGGTGAGTCCCAATGGGTATCCAAATTCGCGGGTCGTCCTTTTAAAAGAATATGATCACGAAGGATTTGTATTCTATACCAATTATCTTTCTGAAAAGGGGAAGGCTATTGCCGAAAACCCAAAAGTGTGCCTTTCTTTCTTCTGGCCAAACTCTGAGCGACAGGTTATTGTAAAAGGAATTGCAAAAAAAACCTCCGAAAAGGAATCTGAAGAGTATTTCAGATCAAGACCTCGTGGAAGTCAACTGGGAGCCTGGGCTTCTTCTCAAAGTTCTGTTATTCCTTCAAAGGATTTTCTGAACAGGAGATTAGAGGCATTGGAAAATGAATATGAAGGCAAGGAGATTCCTAAACCACCTTATTGGGGAGGGTATAAAGTTTATGCGTCGGAATTTGAATTCTGGCAAGGAAGACCAAATCGCCTTCATGACAGAATATACTTTACGAAAGAGGAAAACAACTGGAAGATCGATAGATTAGCACCTTGATTATGAAGAAATTAATTCTCGTGCGACATGGTAAGTCATCATGGGATAATGATCTTCCCGATGATGAGCGACCTTTGAAAAAAAGGGCCTATAAAGATGCAGATTTTGTCATCTCGGCTTTTAAGAGTCATTGGAAAGATGAAGTCTTAACCTTAAAAAGCAGTTACGCGGTTAGAGCTTTGACCACTGCTAATATTTTTAAAGACCAGCTGGAAATTGCAAACCAGGATTTTGAAATAAACGAAGATCTGTACACTTTCGATGGTAAACAGTTGCTCAAAACCATTTCAGGAGTTGATGATTCTATAAATAACCTGATGGTTTTTGGACATAACCCAGCAATGACTTCTGTTGCCAATTCCCTGGGAAGCCAGCATTTTAAAAATATTCCCACTACAGGCCTGGTTTTAATTGAATTCCAAACCGATTCCTGGAATAACCTTAAAGACGGAAAAACAATCTTATATTTATTTCCGAAGAATTTGAGGTAGTCTATGGAGTCTAATAAATATATCAACAGAGAATTAAGCTGGTTACAATTTAATGCGCGTGTTTTACAGGAAGCTGCCGATAAAACGGTACCGCTAATAGAAAGACTTAGGTTTCTAGGGATCTTTTCTAATAACCTAGATGAGTTCTTCAAAGTTCGTTATGCGACCATCAAACGGATAGACCTTGCAGGAAAAGGAGGAAAAAGCGTTTTAGGTGGAATTAAAGCCGGAAAACTTCTGGAAGAGATCACACAGATAGTTATTGATCAACAGAGCGAGAGCTTAAGTATTCTGGATTCTATTCAGTCCAAACTGAAAGACCACAATATTTTAATCATTAATGAGAAACAGGTCTCCAAGTCTCAACAGACTTTTGTGAAGAACTTTTTTCTTCAAAAAGTGAGTCCGGCTCTTGTTACCATCATACTTAATGATCTGGAGGAACTCCCTCGATTAAAGGACAGTGCCGCTTATCTGGCCGTAAAAATGGTCATGAAAGAGCCGGTGCCTTCCAAAGGAAATTCCAAGTTGGTCAACCGCCCTTTAAAAGAGAAGAAATATGTGCTTATTGAGATCCCGAGAAGTATAGAGCGATTTGTTGTGCTTCCGAAGGAAGGGGACAAGCAGCATATAATTTTACTCGATGATCTTATTCGATATAACCTGCACACCATTTTCAATATTTTTGAATATGAGAGCATTACTGCTCATATGATCAAAATTACAAGGGATGCTGAACTGGATATTGATAGCGACCTGAGTAAATCTTTTATAGAAAAGATCTCTGCCAGTGTAAAGGAACGTATAGAAGGGGAGCCGGTTCGATTTGTCTATGATATGAATATCGAGCAGGATACTTTACAATACTTGATGAGTAAAATGGGAATTGATGCTACAGATAGTATTATTCCCGGCGGGAGGTACCATAACAGGCGGGATTATATGAATTTCCCAAGTTTAGGGAGTGAAGAGCTGCAGTATAAAAAATATGAACCTCTTGCCTTGCCTGGTCTTGTACTTCAGGGGAGTTTGTTCAAGGGGATTGCTGAAAAGGATTTTTTACTGCATACCCCGTATCAAACATTTTCTTATACCGTAAAATTCCTCAGGGAGGCAGCTCTTGATCCTAAGGTGAAAACCATAAAGATCACCATTTACCGCCTTGCAAAGATTTCTCATATCGCGAGTTCCCTTATTAACGCTGTTAAAAATGGCAAAAAAGTGACGGTTCAAATCGAGCTGAGAGCCAGGTTTGACGAGGTTGCGAATATCAATTATGCAGAACAAATGCAGCGGGAAGGGGTGAACCTTATTTTCGGGGTAAAAGGATTGAAAGTTCACAGTAAAGCTTGCGTGATTGAACGCCTGGAGGAAGGGAAATTAAAACGTTATGGGTTTATAAGTACCGGAAACTTTAATGAATCCACCGCAAGAGTCTATACAGATTTCACACTTTTCACCAGTAACCAGGAGATCCTTAAAGAAGTGAATAAGGTCTTTGACTTTTTTGAGGTAAACTACAAGGTGAGCCGTTATAAGCACCTGATAGTTTCCCCGCACTATACAAGGTCTTCCTTATTAAAATTGATCACCACTGAAATTGAAAATGCCGCCGCAGGTAAAAAAGCGGGAATCAGGTTGAAATTGAACAGCCTTTCAGATTTTGCCCTTATTGATAAGCTTTATGAAGCTAGTAGAGCCGGAGTGAAGATCAAATTGATCGTGCGTGGTATTTGCTGTCTAATTCCGGGTGTGAAAGGAATGAGTGAGAATATCGAAGCTATTAGTATAGTCGATAAATATTTAGAACATCCACGAATTTACATTTTTGAAAATGAGTCCAATCCGAAGGTCTACATTTCATCGGCTGACTGGATGACCCGAAACCTGGATTACAGGGTAGAAATTAGCTGCCCTATTTATGACAAATCGATTCAGAAAGAATTGATAGAGACCTTTGAGATCTGCTGGAATGATAATGTGAAAGCCAGAATTCTTTCCGAAGATCAGGATAATGCCTATCGCAGAAATAATAAACCGGCCCATAGATCTCAGTTCGCCTTATATGATTACTACTTGAACAAACTTGAAAAAGAATAAGATTTGATAGTCCAAAGAAAATATGCCGCAATAGATATTGGTTCCAATGCCGTAAGACTTCTCATTTCTACAGTTACCGAACAGGAGGGAAAAGAACCTATGTTCAAAAAAACATCCTTAGTGAGGGTGCCGATTCGCCTTGGTGCAGATGTGTTTATATCTAAAGAGATATCAGACGAAAATGTAGAAAGAATGATCGATACCATGGAGGCATTCAAACTACTTATGAAGTCTCATAAGATCGAAAAGTATAAGGCATGTGCCACATCAGCAATGAGGGAATCTAAAAATGGGGTAGAAGTAGCGAAAAAGATCGAAGCCAAAACAGGGATCGATATTAATATTATTGATGGGAGCGATGAAGCTGCTATCATTGCAGCTACAGATCTTCATGCCCTTATTCAAACAGATAAAACTTATCTCTACGTTGATGTAGGAGGAGGTAGTACCGAATTCACACTTTATTCTAACGGAAAAACAATTACCTCCCGTTCGTTCAAACTGGGGACCGTTCGGCTTTTAAACGAGATGGTGACGACAGACGTTTGGCAGGAAGTGGAAGTATGGATCAAGAAAGTTACAAAGGAGTTTACCAAGATCGATCTGATAGGATCTGGAGGTAACATCAACAATATCTTTAAAAGTAGTGGTAGGCCTAATGGTAAACCCTTAAGTTTTCTATATCTAAGCTCCTATTACCAGTTGCTGCAATCTTTCACTTACGAGGAGCGAATTACCGAACTTAACCTGAACCAGGATAGGGCAGATGTTATCGTACCGGCGGCGAAGATCTATCTATCGGCCATGAAATGGACAAGGGCCAGAAGGATCTATGTGCCTAAGATCGGACTTTCAGATGGGATCATCAAATCGCTTTATCAGGAAGCTCAGTAAGAAACTAACCGTGCATAGTTTCAGATTTACCCAGGTCTTTCATGATCTCGGCCTCAAACTTTAAGAGATCCTGCCATTTTTGGTCAACTTCTTTTCGTTCCCCATATTTTCGGGCAAAATTCAGAAACATGGTATAATGATTAGCTTCACTCACCATCAGGCTTCGGTAAAAATCTGCAAGTTCTTTGTCCTCAAGGTTTTCAGATAAAAGTCTGAATCTTTCACAGCTCCGCGCTTCGATAAGTGCCGCATACAATAATCTGTGAACGAGATTAGTTACTCTGCTTCCTCCTTTAGGAAAGAAGGTCATTAATTTTGAAACGTATTCATCCTTTCTGTCCCTGCCTAAAGTATAACCGCGTGCCAGGATCCTGTCGTGTACCATTTTAAAATGGCTTATTTCCTCTTTTACTAAAGCCGTCATGGCAGTTACAAGCTCAGAATATTCAGGATGGGTTACGATCAATGAGATGGCAGTAGAGGCCGCTTTTTGCTCACAAAACGCATGATCTGTAAGTATCTCTTCAATATTCTTTTCAACGATATTGACCCATCTTGGGTCTGTGGGTAATTTTAAGCCTAACATAATTATATGTCCAGATCAAAGGTTGAACGTAATTTTTCTAAAAGCGGATTTTTCTCCTGCAGTTTTTGGAATTTCTCAATAGGTGTGAAAGCAAATTTCTTTTCAGCTTTCTCATTCACACTAATCTTTAACTGGATATGAGTGTTTTGAAGTTTATCCTTAAGGTAGCCCATCAGGTGATATTGCACCCTTTCCAGTTCAAGTTTCATTGTTTCGTTTGGTAATTCTATCCAAATGTCTTTGCCTCTAAGTGCGGGAGTGTCGGTCTGCATGATAGAAGCAAGGATCTTTTCACCTTTTTCGTTCTGAAGTTCAGTAAACTCTCTCCAGGCCTCCTGCATTTCCGCTTCGGTGAATTTTCCGTTCTTTTCAACGGCAGCTTCCTTCTTTGCTTCCCTTTTTTCGGCTTCGATCTCTTTTTTCTTCTGAATGCTCTTCAGAGAAAGGCCTGAAACCTTCTTTTTGACAATTGGTGTTTCTGCGGAAGCAGGTCGTGGTTGTTCCTGTTTTCCTTCGGAAGGGGCAGTTTCTGAATCTTGAGATTCAGACTGGTTCTCAGGTTCTTCCGAAGTATAGGTCTTAGTGTCTTTTGCAGGTTCAGAAACTTGAGGGTGGCAATCTGCTGGTGAATTTGCCGGGTTTGGCAGCTGAGCTTCCCTTGGCGCTGCAGAATCACCTTCTGAATATTCATTATTGACAATGACCTCTTTCTCCCTTTTTGTGATCTTCAAGGCAGGAGTTGGTACAGGAGGCCCTGTGAAATGGTTAGGAGGAATTATGAAAGAACTAGCCTTTTTTTTTTCGCTGTCAAAAGTGACAGATGCAAGCTGCATTAGGCAAAGTTCAACCAGCAGCCTCTGATTTCTACTGCTTTTATACTGTAAGTCACAATCATTTGCCAGATCAATTCCCTTTAAAAGGAAATCTGTTGGTGCTTTTTGAGCCTGTTCATAATAAAGAGCCTTGGTGTTATCACCAACTTCCAAAAGGTTAATTGTCTTTGGATTCTGGCATACCATGAGGTCTCTGAAATGCGAAGCAAGTCCCGCTATAAAATGATGTCCGTCAAAGCCGTGAGACAGGATCTCGTTGAATAAGAGCAATAGCTGCGGAATATCATTCTGCAGAATTAAATTGGTCGCAGTTAGATAAGTGTCATAATCAAGAACGTTCAGGTTCTCAGTAACGGCCTGTCTTGTTAGTTCTTTTCCGCTGAAACTTACCACCCGGTCATAAATGGATAATGCGTCCCTCATTGCTCCATCTGCCTTTTGAGCGATAATGTGCAATGCGTCATCTTCAGCGTTAATGCCTTCCTGTTGTGCTATAAATGCCAGGTATTCTTTTGCATCCTTAACGGTGATCCTTTTGAAGTCAAATATCTGACAGCGGGAAAGGATGGTAGGGATGATCTTATGTTTTTCAGTAGTTGCCAGGATAAAAATTGCATGCTTGGGCGGTTCTTCAAGTGTCTTTAAGAAAGCATTGAAAGCTGCCTGTGATAACATATGAACCTCATCAATAATATAAACCTTGTATTTACCAACCTGCGGTGGGATCCTTACCTGATCGATCAGGTTTCTGATATCATCTACAGAGTTGTTGGACGCGGCATCGAGCTCAAAAATATTGAACGCGAAATCTTCATTGGGATCCTGATTGTCTTCCTGGTTTATTTTTTTCGCAAGGATACGTGCACAGGTTGTTTTACCAACCCCGCGAGGTCCTGTAAAAAGTAAAGCCTGGGCAAGGTGATTATTTTCAATGGCATTTAATAGGGTATTGGTAATAGCTTGCTGGCCCACAACGTCTTTAAAAGTCTGGGGGCGGTACTTTCTGGCCGATACTACAAAATGTTCCATTGAAAAATATTAGAAGACAAATATAAAAATACAAAACCGAAAGCGGAGAGAATCCATGGCTTTTTATCCACAAAAACCTGTTTAAATCTGGTATGATTTTTCCTGTAAAAAATCCGGAAAATAAAGTCAAAGTGGATTTTTCGACTAACTTTGTCAGCAAGCAGACCGCCTTATCGCTCTATTCGAAAGAACAGGGAGGAAAGTCCGGACACCGTAGGGCAGCATAGTGGGTAACACCCATCGTTTCAGTTTCGTGAGAAGCTGGATCAGGACTAGTGCAACAGAAAGGATGTACAGGTAATGCTGTAGTGAAATCAGGTAAACTCTATGCGGTGCAATGCCATGTATACCGGCTGTTAAGGATTGCCCGTCCGTTGCCGGAGGGTAGGCAGCTAAAGGTTTTTGGTAACAAAAACTTCAGATAAATGATAAGGATTTCAGCTTTGGTTGAAATACAGAATCCGGCTTACAGGTCTGCTTTTTTATTTTTCACTTGTTTCTTTGACCACGCGATCGCATCATCAAGCTCTAAAAAGACTTCAAAAGCAACTCTGGAAAAATTCTTTTCAAAATTGGCCATGTTCAATGAGGAGCTTCTCTGACTCACAATGGCAATTCCGCAGAGATTTTTGATCATATCTAGGTGCAAATATATCGTAGGATTGACATTATAATTGTTTTCTCTTTTTGAGATGTATACATAGGGCCGGTCACCGTAAAATTTTGAGCATGCGTCTATGAGGTTTTGAAGGTTGTTAATATCAAAAACTACATCTTCCTTCAAGACAGATATCACATAATTATCGAAAAATTCCAGATGGGAAAAATCCAGGTCTATGGTTTCCTTTGGCTGAGTCATGTTCTAAGTTACAAAAAAAAGCTAAACACAGAATTGCTGTATTTTCGAGCGACCGAAAAGTGTTCGATCTCAGAAAGGTCCATTCTTTTTGAATGTTCGATAATAAGTGAGCCGCCTTCTTCCAGTAGGTTTCTTGAAAAGACTGTCTCGACGATTTTCTTCAGGGAGTCCTGGTCGAAGTCATAAGGTGGATCGGCAAAAATGATATGAGCTGTTTCACCCGTAGCCTGAAGGTATTTAAAAACATCACTTTTGACCGTTCTTATGGGGAAATCCAGTTCAGCTGCGATTTTATTTATGAATTTCACACATTCAAAATGTGCGTCGACCGAAATGATCTCCTGCGCACCTCTTGAGGCGAATTCATAGGCAATATTCCCGGTACCGCTAAAAAGGTCGATGACCTTTAGAGCGCTAAAATGGTATTGGTTGTTCAGGATATTGAACAGTGCTTCCTTAGCAAAATCGGTGGTTGGTCTTACCGGTAATTTCTTGGGTGCGGTTATCCTTTTTCCTTTGTAGGTGCCTGAGACGATCCTCATTGTAATGTTTTTAGCAGGGTGTAATGCATATAGCTTGTTGGAGGTTCTCCTTTGGCTGCAAAGATATAACCAAATGAATTGTCAAGAAAGATAATGTTCTTGATATAAGTAAAAGCGATTTGATAATAATCTGAATTTGCGGTGATCTTTCCGAGGAGGATCAATTGAAATTCATTGGGATCCATTTCCAATTGTTCAGCGGTGAAAAGGATATAATAAATGAAGTCTTCCTTGGTGTTACAGGTAAATGAGTTGGCGAGAAGTAATTTCCCGTTTCTTATCACCACGAGGTCAAAACCCCTGGTGTAACAATTGATGTACATTTTGTCCCCAATCTCTTCCTTATCCCCGTCATTTTTAAGAAAGCTGTTTACAAGTACGGTTATGCAGTGAGTATATTCGAATTCGCCGTATTTTTCAAAAAAGAAGTTGTTGATGTTGGTATAGGGAATAAAAACATTCACCAGATCGTTATTTTCCAGCTCGTCATGAGCCACAAAATCTGTTTCCAGGATCTTGGTGTTGAACTTCAGATAATCTGATGCGTTTTCCTCGTTGAAGAATTTCCGGGGAACCAGGCTGTACAATTCATTGGAATAAAGTAAGGTGACCTCCGGGGTTTCATCCGTAAAGAAGGGTTCGTCCTCATATGCCTTTTCGATCTGTTCCAGAACTCCAGCAGGGTTGAGCTTTTTGGAGAAAGTGATCTCCTTAAAGAACACGATCTTTTGTTCTTCAGGGCGGAGGGCACAAAAAGAAAGTCCATTCAGGCTAACCTGAATGGACAACTTTAAATTTGTAATATTTGTTTCCTTATTCGGCGTCTCCATAGACTTTTGGCCAGTTACCGCTAGTGTTTACATCTTCCATAGATCCAACACTAATGAACGGTCCGTTTACGTTGTCAACAGAAACAACTTCGTTTTCCTGGTTGATAAGGTCCTTGTCCTGATCCTGAAGGATTACCGCTTTGGCGATCTTAGCTTCGAAAACAGGAATTTGAGTTCCGTTTTTGTCTACCGTTCCGGCTTTAAGGTCAAACTTGGCGTCAACACCTTTGATAGGCACATTCATCATAGTTTTGTAACGATCACTGTTCTTGAATAATGAATCTTTTACAGATGCATATCCTAAAGTGTCAATAACTGTGATCTCTTTATACTTATCAACTCCGTAAGTCTTTCTATACTCCTCATCAAGGATGGTAGTATCACGACGCTGTGTTAAAGTAAATTGTGCAGTATCGATAAAACGAACAAGATTATCCCATTCCCCTTCAAACTCTCCAGTAACAGTACGGTGAGCTAATTCGGCGTCACGAATATCTTTTAAATTCTCAATTACTTTGGCATATCTTGCCTCTTTAATCTTATTAAATTGAATAGGTTCGTAGATGGAATTAAAAACCAGGTATCCCAGGAAAATAATTACGATCCAAAGAACTAACTGAATGACAAGTTTCATGCGTTGCAGTTTAAGTTTATTAAGTGTTCCCCGCAAATCTACAATTTTTTTTTATTCGTAAAAGTTTCTTCCGAAAAAAACCTTGCTATCTTTGAGGTTTGAGGAAATCTGGATATGGAGAAATTGAATGCGGCGACATTTTATAATTTAATGCTTGAAGATCTGAAGTTTGAGGCAAAAGTGAAACAGGATATCGCTTTGCAGCAACTGTCTTCATTCGTGATAGATGAGCGCAAAGATTCTATTTTTCTCCTGAAAGGTTTCGCCGGAACCGGAAAAACCACCATAATAAGTTCCCTTGTTAAGAATCTCTGGAAGGCAAAAAAAAGCGGGGTGCTGTTAGCTCCTACCGGAAGGGCCGCAAAAGTGATCTCCAATTATTCCGGAAGAGAGGCTTTTACCATTCATAAAAAGATCTATTTTCCGAAGAAAAAAGGAGGGTCGGGGGTGCAATTCGTACTTCAGCCTAATAAACACCGAAACAGCATCTTTATTGTTGATGAAGCGTCCATGATTCCTGATGTAAACAATGACGCTAAAATGTTCGAAAACGGATCTCTTTTGGACGATTTGATCCAATATGTCTATTCGGGTCACAAATGCCAGCTAATTTTAATTGGAGATACGGCGCAGTTACCACCGGTGAAACTGGAGGTGAGCCCGGCACTGGAAGAACATAAGCTTCAAAACACCTATTTAAAAGAGGTCACTCACATTGAACTTGACGAAGTAGTGCGACAAAGCGAGGAAAGTGACATACTTTTAAATGCGACATTGATTCGTGAGGCCCTCAGGGAAGAATTCTATGATTCTTTCAAATTTCAGCTTTCTAATAAAAAAGATCTCATCAGGCTGGTGGACGGTTATGAAATCATGGAGGCAATTGAAGATTCTTATCGCAACCTTGGCCATGAGGAAACCACTATAATTGTTCGTTCCAATAAAAGAGCGAACCTGTATAATCAACAAAT
The DNA here is from genome assembly GCF_042676025.1 of Salinimicrobium gaetbulicola. Taxonomy (NCBI): domain Bacteria; kingdom Pseudomonadati; phylum Bacteroidota; class Flavobacteriia; order Flavobacteriales; family Flavobacteriaceae; genus Salinimicrobium; species Salinimicrobium gaetbulicola. Next base: position 206,226 of record NZ_JBHTJP010000034.1, on the reverse strand, counting down.
CCGTTCCAGGATCTTATTTCAGGAGGAGGAAATTTCTGCCGGTGATTATTTAATGGTCGTCAAGAACAATTATTTCTGGGTGAAGCCCAACAGTGAGGCCGGATTTATCGCAAACGGGGATATTATCAAGGTTTTGGAAATATTCGCCATAAAGGAGTTGTACGGTTTCCGGTTTGCGGAGATCAAGGCTCAAATGGTCGATTATCCCAACATGAAACCCATAGAAACGGTGGTGATGCTGGATACCCTTGAAAGCAATAACCCGTCGCTTACTTATGAGGAATCCAATAAATTGTACCAGGAAGTGATGCTGGATTATGCCGATGAAACATCCAAGTATAAGAAGTTCCTTAAAGTGAAGAACAACAAGTATTTCAATGCTTTGCAGATCAAATTCTCTTATGCCATGACCTGCCATAAATCGCAAGGTGGCCAGTGGGATACTGTTTTTGTAGAGCAGCCTTATCTTCCTAACGGGCCCGATAAGGATTACCTGCGATGGCTTTATACTGCGATCACCCGGGCCAAGGAAAAACTATATTTGATAGGCTTTAAAGATGATTTTTTCGTTTAGAGAGCCCATCGAAAATTGCTATTTTTGAACACTCAATAAACACATCAGCTTTGGATACTCCACTCAACATTATCGCTATGATTCCCGCGCGTTATGCCGCATCACGCTTTCCGGGGAAATTAATGCAGGATCTTAATGGGAAAACCGTCATTTTAAGAACCTATGAAGCAGCCCGAAATACCGGACTTTTTCAGGAGGTCTATGTGGTGACCGACAGCATGACCATATATTCGGAAATTACTGAAAACGGCGGTAAAGCGATCATGAGCAAGAAGGAGCATGAATGCGGAAGTGATCGTATTGCTGAAGCGGTTGAGGATATGGATGTGGATATCGTAGTGAACGTACAAGGAGATGAGCCCATGATAGATACCGACAGCCTTGAGAAAGTCCTGTCCGTTTTCCGCGGAAAAGATGCGGATAAGATCGATCTGGCTTCTTTGAAAGCTCCGTTGATCCATAAAAAAGATATTGAAAACCCGAATAATGTGAAGGTGATCACCAACAAAGATGACTTCGCTTTATATTTCTCACGTTCCCCGATCCCTTATCCTCGCGAGGAGAATTCAGGAGTGACCTGGTTCAAACACATTGGGATTTACGCTTTTAGAAAGCAGGCTTTGATGGATTTTTACCGCTTACCTATGCTGAAGCTGGAGGCTACAGAAAAGATCGAATGTATCAGGTATCTGGAGTACGGTAAAAACATTAAAATGGTTGAAACCACAGTGAAAGGAGTAGGGATAGATACCCCCGAAGACTTGGAGGAGGCCAGAAAGATCCTTTCCGGAAGCAAGGAGTAAATTTCATATTTCCGATACTTCATAGTTCTCTTTATTATTTATATATCTTTGAGTAAAACCAACTTTAAGATATTATGAAAAACATTTTCTTATTCCTTTTCGCAGGGTTATTGACCTCTTCCTTGACAGGCCAGATCAAGACTCCTGCACCGAGTCCGGCAGCTAAAATTGAACAGCAAGTAGGTCTTACCAATTTTACTGTTTCTTATTCCCGTCCGGGAATGAAGGGAAGAGCCATCTTTGGAGACCTGGTGCCTTACGGGGAAACCTGGAGAACCGGCGCCAATGCGAATACCACCATCTCTTTTGATACCAAAATTACCGTTAACGGCAAGGAACTGGAGAAAGGAACTTATGCTATATATACGGTTCCAAAAAAGGATTCCTGGGATATTATTTTTTACCAGGACAGCAATAACTGGGGTGTGCCTCAAAATTGGGACGAAAGCAAAGTTGTATTGAAAGCAGGTGCCGACCTGGATACGCTTCCTTTTGAAGTAGAAACCTTCACTATCATGTTCGGAGATCTTAAAAATGACTCCGCCGTGCTTTCTTTCATTTGGGGTTCTACAGCCGCCAGTTTAAAAATGAATGTTCCTACAGATGAAATGGCACTTTCCAGTATAGAACGTGTTATGAACGGTCCGTCTGCAGGTGATTATTTTTCTGCTGCCTCTTACTATCATGACGAGAAGAAAGATCTTGATAAAGCTTATGAGTGGATCAAAAAAGCAGTGGAATTAGGTGATCCTAATGCATTTTGGGTCTTACGAAGAAAAGCCTTGATCGAGGCAGATCTTGGAATGAAAAAAGAAGCTATTGCCACTGCAAAGAAATCATTGGAGATAGCCGAGAAGGCCGGCAATAAAGATTATGTAAAAATGAATAAGGAATCCCTTGAAGAATGGGGAACGAAATAATTTCAATTTTGAAATAAGATCTGAAAAGCGGCTTTTGGCCGCTTTTTCTTTTAGGCTATCTTTCTAATGTTGTCAAGCTTCTGAAGCAGAAAGGCAATACCCATCACCAATACACATCCGGTGAGATTCAGCCATAGATAGGGCATAATTTCCATGAAGTAAATTCCAATTATAAGGCCCTGTGTGATAAGTGCTGCTACAAAAACAGCATTGCTGCGAACATATTTGATAAAGAACGCCAGCAAAAAGATTCCAAGAACGTTTCCGTAGAAAATGGATCCAATAATATTTACCAGTTGGATCAAATTATCAAAAAGCTCGGCAAAACTGGCTACCAAGATGGCAATCAATCCCCAGGCGAGCGTAAACCATTTGGAAGCCTTCACAAAATGTTCATCAGAGCGGTCACCAATATTCCTTTTATAAAGATCAATTACCGTAGTCGAGGCCAATGCATTAAGCTCAGATGCGGTAGAAGACATGGCTGCGGAAAGGATCACGGCCAGCAATAAACCAATTAAACCACGGGGAAGATTGTTTAGAATAAAGTGAATGAAGACATAATCCTTGTCGTTGGTCTCTACACTTTCATCTGCTTCAGCAATGATATTCGATGCTTTTTGCCTGGTAGATATTTCAGCCTCATTAAGCTGAAGCATATCCTGTTTGAAAGATTCTCGATTTCCGGAAGAAAAATCTTCGGCCCGGGCATACTTTAAAGATTTTTCCTGTTTCTGAGTCTGTATAAAATTCAGTTCATTTTCAAGTTCTTCATATTCCGAAGCAAGCTCAGAGTTAGTCACAGCTTTGGTTGCAGCCGGGTTAAAATTCAGCGGTGAGTAATTGAACTGATAGAACACAAAGACCATCACACCCACCAGCAGAATGAAGAACTGCATAGGGACCTTCAGAAGTCCGTTAAAAATAAGTCCTAACTGACTTTGTTGCACCGATTTTCCTGAAAGATAACGCTGTACCTGGCTTTGATCTGTTCCAAAATAGGAGAGAGCCAGGAACGTACCGCCAATTATTCCGCTCCAAAAAGTATAACGATTGTCAAAATCAAAAGAGAAGTCAAGAATATCCAATTTTCCGCTGGCACCGGCAATCTCAAGGGCTTTTGTGAAGCTTATCTCTTCCGGAAGGTATTGTATGATCAAAACGAAAGCTGTGATCATTCCGAAGAAGATAACCGCCATTTGCTGTTTTTGAGTGACATTTACCGCCTTCGTTCCTCCGGAAACCGTGTAAATAATCACCAAAACTCCAATTATTATATTCAGGGTTGTAAGATCCCAACCCAGAACTGCAGACAGGATAATTGCAGGCGCAAAAATGGTAATTCCGGCAGATAATCCTCTCTGGGTTAAAAAGAGTAGGGCTGTTAGGGAGCGTGTTTTCCTGTCGAATCGTGATTCGAGATATTCGTAGGCCGTATAGACCTCCAGCCTGTAATAGATGGGGATGAAGACCATACAAATGATGATCATGGCAATGGGCAGACCAAAATAGAACTGCACGAAGCCCATCCCGCTATGAAATGCCTGGCCGGGGGTGGAAAGGAAGGTGATCGCACTGGCCTGAGTTGCCATTACCGAAAGTCCCACCGTCCACCATTTTGCCTCGTTCCCGCCGCGAAGGTAATCCTGTACATTTTTACTGCCCCTGGTCTTGTAAGCTCCATAAGCTACAATAAAAACAAGGGTTCCTATCAAAATGATCCAGTCTAAAAGCAGCATATCAGGAGAATAAGGTCATTAAAAGATAGAACAGGAAAATATATACCGCATTCGCAAGAAGTACGATGGTGTAGGATTTCTTCCAATGATATTTTTGAGGCAGTTTCATTGATTAATTTTGATTTTCTTTCTCTTTGCCAAGTGATAGCAGGTTTGCGAAAAGCCTGAAGGCACCGGGGACACCTGCAGGAAACTCCCTGAAAAAGCTCAGTCCGGTATAAACGTAATGACCTTTACCGTAAGGTGCAATTAGCAGACTTCCGTTCTTTGGGGTTTCTCCTTCATCATTCATGGAAAGTACCGCGGTAAATTCAGGCGCCCATGCATCCGGAAAATAAAGGCCTCTTTCCTGTACCCAGCCGTCAAAATCTTTCTGTGAAATTTTGTTTGGAATATTTAAAACGGGATGATCCTTATCTAAGAATCTTACTGCTGAATTTTCATCGGTCACCCGATCCCTGGAAACCGAAAGCTTATAAGGTGCCAGTTGATCTGTATTAATGCCGCGGCTGGTGTTGTATTGTACAATCAAATTTCCGCCATTTTCTACATAGTTCAAAAGTTCGGGTTGCTTATAAGTCAATGCGTCAACGGTATTATAGGCTCTGATGCCTAGAACTACGGCGTCATATTTGGCTAAATTCTCTGCGGAAATATTTAAAGGATTGATCTCTTCCACCCGGTAACCTATTTGTTCGAGGGCTTCAGGAACCACATCTCCGGCGCCCTGAATATAGCCGATCAAATCTCCTTTTTTCTCAATGTTGATCTTCACCAATTTTGTTTCAGGCGGAAGGATGAGAGTTTGGAACGGGATATGCTCATAGTCAAGGTGAACGATCTCTTTCGTGTAATCTTTGCCATTCACTTCAGCGATTGGCTGCAATTCGCCTACATTTTGAAAGTCGGGGGCACTCACCTCAAAACTGAAGCTGACTTCCTCACCTTCTGAAAGTGGTCCAAAAGAATAGCTTACCGGTTCAATATTCCAGGAATCTAATTTTTTCACTTTTAATACCCCGGAAACTGAATCTTTCATGGCTTTTATGGTTACCGGAATTTGCTTGGGAGCATGATTGGAGAAAATGAGCACATCATCTTTAAGGGAAAGGGAGACCGGCGGAACTATCTCAAAAGGCCTGTATTTTTCACCTTTTACAGGATCATTTTCCTTGTAAACAATATCTTTTGAAAATGGAATTACGGTACCATTAATTTGGATGTTGAATTGAGCCTGATATTTTCGCGGCGTTTTAGGAAGACCTATTAAAGCCTGGTCCTTCACTTTGTAAATTCCCAGGTCACTCTTTTCCACTAGCCAGTAAGGACCGGAATATTCTGAAGCTTCAGGTATTTTCACACGTACAGATTTCCTCCAGGATTCATTATTTGGAAGTGCTGCTTGCAGACTTAAAGTTTCCAGATTTGGAGTAACGGTAATCTCACTTATGGAAATGTCAGAAGCGCTTCTGTTAATGGCTTCCAGGTTCACTTCTATTTCTTCTCCCGGTGTCGCCAGGGGTTTTGTCGCCACTGCTTCCAGGTAAAGTCCGGCGCAGGCAGCGATGATCTCCTTGATGTGATCTGATTTTTCCTTTTTCCAAAACCCATCATCCAGGTTTTGAATGTGGGTGTAAGCCTTTAAAAGACCGGGAATACTGGCAGAAGGATCTTTAAAATCATAATTTTCTTCTACCTCTTTCAGAATTTCCCCGATTTTCTTTCCTCCTTTAACTCTGCTCCAGGTGGTATTTATTCCTGCGAAAAGAGAATTTTCATTTTTTGGATGCTCTCCTGCTATGAATTCTAAATATTCAGGTTGTTTGCCTCGTGTTCCGGTACTTCCGAAACCCTGGGATTGATGCTGGCTTCGGCTTAAAGAGGCGATCTCAGTATTTGATTTTCCGGTCAAAGGGTAATATACTCCGGTGTCTACTTCCAGAAAATTAGATTTGTCTGCTGCTTCAAAGGCTTCCTGGGAGCTGTAGAACCAGGGAGAAGTATTGAAAAACAGCTTTTTTGGCTGCCAGGATCCGTACTTTTCCGCCAGTTCAGGATATGTGTTTTTATTTCCTGAAATCTCAAACGCCTGGGTGCTTAAAATGGCCGATGAGGTGTGGTGACCGTGAGTGCGTCCTGCCGATTCCACATTGAATCTGTTGATGATAACATCTGGACGGAATTTCCTAATTGTCATTACGACATCCTTCATGATCTCCTCTTCGTTCCATACCTCCAGTGTCTCTTCGGGATTTTTGGAATACCCAAAGTCATTTGCGCGAGTAAAAAACTGTTCTCCTCCATCAATTTTTCGGGCCGCGAGCAGTTCTTGTGTTCTTATAATTCCCAGCTTTTCTCTTAATTCCGGGCCAATGAGATTTTGTCCTCCGTCTCCACGGGTAAGGGAAAGATATGCTGTTTTTGCGTGCAGTTCATTGCTTAGGTATGAAATCAGCCTTGTATTCTCATCATCCGGATGGGCTGCTACGTACAGGGCTCTTCCCAGAAAGTTCAGTTTCTTGATCTCCTGGAATATTTCCGAAGAATTTAATTTTTGAGGCTCTTGTGCCTGCAAGTTGGAAAATATAAGAAGGAAGAGAAATACTAAGAGCTTTCGCATTAAAATGAATTTTGGAACTCTTCAAATATAGCAAGATTACTTTAGAGGCAGTAGATGTTAAAGCGCATCCTTACCTTCGTCGTAGTAATGCTCTTTTTCAATCAATGAAACCGCTTTCTGGAGAATAAGGTTGTTAGGATACGTGATCAATTCGCCGTCCATGGTCCTTAGATGTAGGTGGAAGGCTTTTATATCTTCGATTATCGCCTCAATTGGCATATCCTTATCGTGGATCTTGATCTTGCTTCCGATCTTATATGGAAATGAAAAGAATAGGATGATACCTGCAGTAATATTGCTGAGAATAGACCAGATGGCAAAGAGTGCGACTCCAATTACGGCAAAAACTGAAGAAAACAATAAGGCCAGGTCTCCCACGCCAACTCCCCAGGCTAAAGCCAATAGAAACGAAGCGATAAGAACAATAAGGATGTTGATGTATTTGAACATCAACCGCGTACGGGTGATGTGAATTTCACTTTTATGACCCACCCTTTGAGCCGCCTTTTTAAGGCCAAACTGGAAGAACCATAAGACCAATAAAGTTATGATCGTATAAATTATCTGGTATTGGTAAGTGAAAAAGAATTCTTTCATTCTGCGAGGTTATTTTGTCAAAGATAAATGATTCAAAATTAGATTCGGGTTTCTAAAAAGGTGCATTTATTCGGCAATTTCGATCAAAGTTTGGTAGACCAGGTGGGTGGGAAGCCCCACAACATTAAAATAGCTTCCTTCAATGTGTTCCACGCCAATCAAACCTATCCACTCCTGGATTCCGTAGGCCCCTGCTTTATCAAATGGTCTGAATCTATCAATGTAAAATTGGATCTCATCCTCATCCAGGTGACTAAAAGTTACACGGGTAGTAGCATCTACTGTATGAACTCTTTCTGGTGTTTTAAAGCAAACAGAAGTAATCACCTCATGGGTCTTTCCGGAGAGCGATTTGATCATTTCCATAGCCTGAGCCGGATCTTTTGGTTTCTCCATGGCCTTACCTTTATGCCATACGATGGTGTCGCTGGTAATAAGGATATCTCCCGTATTAAGTTCACCATCGAACGCAGCGGCTTTTAATTCTGCCAGGTAATTTGTGATCTGCTTTCCCGAAAGGTGTGAAGGATAGACTTCCTGTACAGGTTTTAACCTGATCTCAAAATCAATGAGCAGATCTTTGAAAAATTGCTGTCTTCTGGGTGATCCCGAAGCTAATATGATATGATGATCTTTAAGTTTTTCTTGTAGCATAATTTAAATTAAAATGAACCGGTACAATCCTATTGAAAGTAGGCCTGCCGCGAGAACCATTTTTAGCAGGGTGCTAAGTTGATGGTATTGTTTCTTTGTTTCAGCCCCGGGGATTTTAACCAGGAAATATAGCAAAGGCCCCATGACAAGCAACAAGGCATACAATATGGCTATTTTGTTGTCATATAGGTAATTGTAAATATAGTAAAGTACCCCGGCAAGCGGAAGCAGGGTTATGAAAAATGTTATCATATTGGTCCTTTTCCTGCCAAGGATGACGGGCAGGGTTTGATAACCTGCTTTGTAATCTCCCTTTATGTCTTCCTGATCCTTTACCATTTCACGTATAAAATTGACTAAGAAGGCGAAAATGGCATAATCGACCAGGATCAAAAATATCACTTTTTGAGTGCTTAAGTTAGCAGGGGTAATTGCCGGTACCAGGTCAAAAATCCCCACCATCACAATGATCATGGCTACCATGATGCTTACCACCAGATTCCCTACCAGGACAGTTCCTTTGATCTGGGTGGCATAGAAATACAAGAAAGCTGAGGGGATTATAAAAAGAGCGGTAAAAGAGGGCTTGCCTACGAGATTCGAAAGGTAGAAGCCAATTCCCACACCAATAATGTTCAATGCAATGAACCAGTTGTAAGCGGCTTTTTCAGAGATCTTGTTTCCAATAATGAGCTTATGAGGTTTGTTAACAGTGTCGGTTTCTGTGTCATGTAGATCATTGATAATGTTTCCTGCGGCTGCAAGGCAAACCATGGAAATCACAAGTAACGAAAATCCCAAGCCGTCAAGAGTTACGTCCAGTTTAAAAGGTTCGAATAGAAAGTATTTGACCAGAACCTGGGTAAGGACGATCATCAATAGATTCGGGTAACGAACGAGCTTAAGAAAGGGGGCTATTGGCATTAGGCAGAGACATACTTTAATCCGATGATGGAAGCGATGAGCGTAAAAAGGAAAAATAACCTCCAGAAGTGAACGGGTTCTTTAAAAACAAAGATTCCGATCAAGACAGTTCCGAAGGCTCCAATTCCGGTCCACACCGCATAGGCGGTTCCAATCGGTAAGGTTTGTGTTACTTTGTAAAGCAGGGTCATACTTATGGAAAGGCATACAAAGAATCCCAGCATCCAATAAGTGGCTGTACTTCCGGAAGTCTCTCGTGCCTTCCCCAGGCAGGTTGCAAAACCCACCTCAAAAAGTCCGGCTATGATCAGGAGGACCCAATTCATATTATTCTTCCAGCCATTTTCCCTGTACCTTCATCACCTGTTCGATCACTTCACGAACACAGCCTTTTCCGCCTTTTTTGTGAGAAATATATCGGGAGACTTCCTTGATCTCTGCCACCGCGTCCTGAGGACAACAAGGCAAACCTACTTTTTGCATCGCGTAATAATCGGGCATGTCATCACCCATGTATAAAACCTGCGCGGGCTTGATGTCGTAGATATCCAAAAATTCTTCCATTTGCTCTACTTTATCGGGACATCCCAGGTAGATATCGGTCACTCCAAGACCCTTCAGGCGGTGACGTACCCCTTCATTATAACCACCGGAGATCACGCATACCGTAAAACCTTTTTGCATAGCGTGTTTCATGGCAAAACCATCTTTGATATTCATGGTTCTCAGCAGGTCACCATTAGTACTTATTTGCAGGGTACCATCAGTCAGCACGCCGTCAACGTCAAAAATGAAAGTGGTGATCTGTGAAAGGAATTCTTTATAATTTTTTTCCATGAAATGATTGGATTGCAGTAGTTATTAATTGATAAATTTCTTTGTTTTCTGAAGAAGACAGCAGTTTTAGATGCGCGTCTATAGTGGACTGATCTCTCCTTATGGCCGGACCTGTTTGTACTTCGGAAGGGGAGGAGTCCTTAACTTTTTCGGCTGTTTCTTTGATCAACGGCTGAAGGATCTCAAACGGAATATCATTCTCTTTGCAGATATCTTCGCCAATGCTATAAAGATGGTTCACGAAGTTGCAAACGAAGACTGCCGATAAATGCAGTTTTTTCCGCTGTTCCGAATTGATCTCGTAGGCTTTTCCTGAAATATTTTTCGCGATCTTTTTCAGCATTTCCAGATCTGAAGTATTGTTAGCTTCCAGGCAAAAAGGGATCTGGGAATACTCCAATTCTTTGTTCCTGGAAAAGGTCTGCAAAGGGTAAAATACACCCACCCGCTTACAGGCTTCGAGTGCATTTAAAGTAACCGAGCCCGAAGTGTGAGCCACAAGTCCGTTCAAATGACTTAATTTTTGAGCAACATCAGGGATAACATCATCCTTGAGAGCTAAAAGGTAAATATCGGCTTTCATTAATTCTGAAAGGGATGTAGTGACCGCGGTCTCGGCTTTAAAATCTTTGAGACTTTCTTCCGCATGATTATAGACCTGCTTCACACGTATTTCTTCCGAAGCAGAAAAAGCTCTGTAAAGATGTGTGGCAACATTTCCGGATCCTAATAGAACAAGGTCGATCATTCGGCAAAATTACCAAAAAAATCAGGACCATACAGGAAGCTGAATTTCTAGTCCTAAAAAAAACTTAAATCCTTAAAAATGCTTACTTTTGCTGCGTTTTTAAAACAACTTTTCATGCAAAAAAGAATTGCCTCCATCCTATTTTCCACCCGTTTAATGGCCGTATTATTTGTTGTATTTGCCGTTGCGCTTGGACTGGGAACATTTATTGAGAACTGGTACAGTACAGAAACCGCTAAAGTCTGGATATATAATGCCCTTTGGTTTGAAGTGATCATGGTATTTTTTGTGATCAATTTCCTGGGGAATATCGTAAGGTTTAAACTTCATAAAAGAGATAAATGGTCAAGCCTGCTTTTACACCTCGCGTTCATCTTGATTTTGGTGGGTGCCTTTGTAACCAGGTATATAAGTTATGAAGGAATGATGCCTATTAGAGAGGGAGCTACAGAAAATACCTTCCTTTCAGAAAAGACATTTATCACCACGTTTATTGATGGCGAAATTGACGGGGAGCCAAGAAGAAGAGTGGTTGAGAATGAAATTCTCTTGGCACCGGGAGCTTCCAATGAATTCAGTTTTAATACGGATTATAACGGGCAGCCGGTAAAACTGGAAGTGATCGATTACATTCACGGAGCCGAAGAAGGTTTGGTGGAAGATCCTTCCGGAGAGAATTTCCTGAAGATCGTTGAAGCCGGGGGAGGAAACCGCCACGATCACTACCTCAAGGAAGGAGAGGTTTCAAGTATTCACAACGTGCTGTTCGCGTTTAATAAGCCTACTCAAGGCGCCATCAATATCACCTTTGAAAACGGAGAGTATTTTATCTCTTCCCCTTTTGAAGGAACCTACATGAGAATGGCCGACCAGCAGCAAGGGGAGGTGATGAAAGACAGTGTGCAAACCTTTAACCTGAGGTCTCTTTACAACATGGCCGGAATGCAGTTCGTGCTGCCTGACCCTGTGATAAGGGGAAAATATGACATTATTCCAACCGAAGAGAAAACAGCAAACCAGCAGGACGCGATCAAATTGAGGGTTACCACTGCAGGTGAATCTGAAGTGGTTTCCTTGATGGGAAGCAAAGGAATTATCAATGACCCAAAGAAGTTGAATTTAGGTGGACTTGAATTTTATGTTCGCTACGGTTCGAAGCAATATGAATTGCCTTTCGCTATTAAATTGAATGACTTTATTGCATCTAAATATCCGGGAACCGAAAAGAGCTACTCTGCCTTTAAGAGTAAGGTGACCGTGATCGATGAAAATGAATCTTTCCCATACGAGATCTTTATGAATCACGTGCTCGATCATAAAGGTTACAGATTCTTCCAGGCTTCATTTGATCCCGATGAGAAGGGAACGGTACTATCCGTTAACCATGATTTCTGGGGTACCTGGATCACCTACATAGGTTATACGCTGCTATACATAGGTCTGATTTGGATCCTGTTTGACCGCGGATCTCGATTTGGTCAGCTTAAAAAGATGCTTAAAAAAGTGAAGAAAAAGAAGTCGAAGTTGACAACCCTGTTACTGGTTCTGTTCGTTTCAGTTTCAGGATTCGCGCAGGAAGATCAGCACGAGCATGAAAATTCTCCGCTTACCATGCCAAAAGCTCAGATCGATTCTATCATCAAGGCTAACGTGGTTTCTGAGGAACATGCCGAGGAATTTGGAAAGCTGGTGGTTCAGGATGTTGGGGGTAGAATGAAACCGGTGAACACTTATTCTTCTGAATTACTTCGGAAGTTGAGTAAAAGTGCCGAATATGAAGGTCTAACCTCAGATCAGATCCTGATCTCCATGACCGAAAACCCTACCATGTGGTACAACGTGCCTATTATTAATGTGAAGCGTGGAAATGACAGTATTCGTCATATTGCAGGGGTTTCTGCTGATCAAAAAAACCTGGCTCTGACTAATTTCTTCGACCGAGAAGGAAATTACAAGCTCAGCCCTTATCTGGAGAGTGCTTACCAGGCTGCTGTTCCGAATCAATTCCAAAAAGACTTTATTGACACTGACAGGAAAGTGAACCTGCTTTATAATGCGCTGCAAGGAGAGATCCTTCGAATATTCCCGATTCCAGAACATGAAAATAATAAGTGGGCTTCTTACCCTGAGGCTATGGAATCTGGGTTTAAAGGCATGGATTCTCTTTATACCCAGCAAATTCTGCCCATGTATTTTTCGGCCTTGCGTACAGCAAAACAAACCGGAGATTATGAAAAGGCAAACGAGTTATTGGGCAGCATCAAAGGTTTCCAGAAGAAATTTGGTGATGAGGTGATGCCTTCGGATAAAAAAATAAAGACTGAGATTCTGTATAATAAATACGACATTTTCAGGAACCTTTTCTGGATGTATATGTTGGCAGGTGTGCTCATGATGATGTTTGTGATCTTCCAGATCTTCAAAGACAATAAAGCGGTGAGTGTTTTGATCTCCATCAGTAAGGTGGCGATCATCTTATTGTTCCTGCTTCATACTGCCGGACTAATCGCCCGCTGGTACGTTTCTGGGCATGCTCCCTGGAGTGATGCGTATGAGTCTATGATCTATGTGGCCTGGGCTACCATGCTCTTCGGAATTTTATTCGGAAGAAAAAGTGATCTTACTGTGGCCTCAACTGCATTTGTAACTGCTATGATCCTAATGATCGCGCACTGGAACTGGATGGATCCTTCTATAGCTAATTTACAACCGGTACTGGATTCTTACTGGCTTATGATCCACGTATCTATTATTGTTGGTAGTTACGGGCCGTTTACCCTGGGAATGATCCTGGGTGCGGTTGCTTTGATCCTGATGATCGCGACCACTAAAAAGAATAAAAAGAAGATGGATCTTACTATCAAGGAGATCACCATTATTACAGAAATGGCTTTAACGGTAGGTCTGGTTATGCTGACCATCGGAAACTTTTTGGGTGGACAATGGGCCAATGAAAGCTGGGGTCGTTACTGGGGCTGGGATCCTAAGGAAACCTGGGCTTTGGTGAGTATCATGGTTTATGCCTTCGTGATCCACATGAGACTTGTTCCCGGCTTAAGAAGCCGTTGGTTATTTAACCTGATGGCAGTAGTGTCTTTCGCCAGTATTTTGATGACCTATTTCGGGGTGAACTTTTATCTTTCCGGTCTTCACTCGTATGCGAGCGGTGACAAGGTGATCACTCCAAATTTCGTATACTATTCTGTTGGGGTAGTAAGTTTACTGGGATTAGTGTCGTACTTCAGGTTTAAGAAGTACTACAAGAAAGAAAACCAGAACCGACTAACGGATAAGTTTCTTGAAAAGAAGAAAAAGAAGAAAAATCTATAAATGAAAAATCCTGCCAATAGGCAGGATTTTTTTTTTAAGAGTAGAGTTTACTGGTAAGGATCTCCCATTTTTCCCTGTTCATAATCTTTGTAAGCCTGGTCAATTTCTTCCATGGTGTTCATCACAAAAGGGCCTCTGGCTACTACCGGTTCGTTAAAAGGCTTTGCGTGGCCAAATAATACCGTACTTTCTGAAAGGGCTTCTAATCTGAGCTCTTCCTGGTCATTATTGAATTCTATAAGGTGTAATGCCGGGATAATTTCTCCGTTGATCTTGATCTCCCCTTTAATGATGTAACAAAGAATATTGTGATCAAGAGGTACTTTAGTTTCTAAGACCCCTCCGGACTTGAGAAATAAGGTACTCAAATGTATCTTGGTAAGCGTTTCAAAAGCTCCTTCTTCATTTTGAAGTTTTCCGGAGATGACCTGAGCGGAAACTTTTCCGTTATCAAAAGTTGTCTGTGGGATTTCCTCCTTTTTGAGGCCCTTATACTTAGGTTCTGTCATTTTAAGCTTTGCCGGAAGGTTTACCCATAGCTGTAAAATTTCCAAAGGACCTCCTTGTTTCTTGAATTCTTCCGAAGAGACTTCAGAATGGATCAATCCGCTTCCCGCAGTCATCCATTGAACTCCGCCACCTTCAATAACACTTTTGTTTCCTCCCGAATCTTTATGTGCAATATCTCCTTCCAAAATAAAAGTGACCGTTTCCATTCCACGATGGGGATGTGGACCAAAAGGCAATCCATTATTGTTCGGAAGGTATTTTTGAGGCCCGTGATGATTCAAAAACAAAAAGGGATCGATCATTCTAAGACTACGCGTAGGCATAGGAGAATAGGTGATTAAATCGGCTATAGGCCGATACTCCGCTTTATGAACTTTCCTAATAGTTCTCATACTAAAATCCTGAATTTAAAATGCTCTGGAAAAGCTATTATTGATCCTTGTTCCTTACGTAGATAAGCTTGTACTTACCGCGTTGATTTTCCCTGGATTCAATTTCGAATTTATCAATGGAGTTGATCATAGGAGTTAACTTTTGAAACCCGTAGTTACGTGAATCAAAGTTTGGTTGTTTTTTCTGCAGCAAACTTCCCACATCTCCAAGAAAAGCCCAGCCGTCATCATCCGCGACATCTGAAATGGTTGAGGCGATGAGTTTTATGACCTTTGAAGTGATCTTGTCATAATCATTTTTCTTATTTTCCTTTTCCTTACTCGATTCTTTCACCTGGTTTTTCAGGATTTCTATATAAATGAACCTGTCACAGGCTACAATAAAAGGATCTGGAGTTTTCTTTTCTCCAATTCCAATCACATTCATACCGGCTTCTCTAAGACGGGTGGCGAGGCGTGTAAAATCACTGTCGCTGGATACCAGACAAAATCCGTTAACCTTCCCGGAATATAAGATGTCCATAGCGTCTATGATCATCGCCGAATCGGTCGCGTTCTTGCCCTGGGTGTAACCATATTGCTGAATAGGTGTTACTGCGTTCTCCAGTAGTACATTTTTCCATTTTACGAGATGGGGTTTTGTCCAGTCACCGTAGATGCGTTTAATTGTTGGGTTTCCATACTTGGCGATCTCTTCCATCATTTCTTTTACGTAGGCTGAAGGAATGTTATCGCCATCAATTAATACCGCTAATTTTATATCCATTTAAAATATTTCTTTAATATTCATTAAAGATAGGCATTTGAAAGCGACCCTCAGAAAGTGCCAAGCTCATTATAATTTTTTTATGAAATAGAAGTGGGATTTAGGAGTGCTCGATATCATCGGGCTCCACGTGAATAAGGATATCGGCGATATCAGGTATTTCTTTTAAAAGCACGTTTTTGAGATTATGTGCGATGTCATGCCCTTTACTAACCGTGATTTTACCATCAACCACAACGTGGAGATCTACATGATAAGTCATTCCGGCTTTTCGAACAAAGCATTTTTCAGTATCTATGACTCCGGGAACTTTGTGTGAAACCTCTCTTATTTCCTCTACCAGGTCATCATATAAATGTTCGTCCATAATCTCGCCTAAGGCAGGACGCAGGATGAGGAAAGCGTTATATAATATAAAGCCTGAGGCGAAGAGTGCTGCCCAGTCATCGGCATTTTCATAACCTTTCCCCATGAATATCGCGACGGAGATCCCAATAAAAGCCATTAATGAGGTGATCGCATCACTGCGGTGGTGCCAGGCATCAGCTTTAAGAGAGCTGCTTTGGGTCTCATCGCTTTTTTTGGAAATGAACCGGTAAAATACTTCCTTGATCACAATTATCACGGCTAGAACGATCAAAGTGTAGGGTTTAGGAACTTTGTGAGGGGTTTGGATGTTCTCAATGCTTTCGATCACGATGATGGTAGCCGATACGATCAAAAATCCCACAACGGCAAAAGTGACCAGCGGTTCCACCTTTCCGTGGCCGTATGGATGGTTTTCATCAGCCGGGCGGGCAGAGTACTTAAGTCCCAGTAAAACGAGGAGACTTGAAAAGACATCGGTAGTAGATTCAATGGCGTCAGCGATAAGAGCATATGAATTTCCGAAAAATCCGGTTATACCCTTGATAATAGCCAGCGCTGCATTGCCTACAATGCTGAAATAGGAAGCATTGATCGCCTTTTGATGTTTTTCGGTTTCCATTTGGACTAAAATAAAAAAAGCCGGTTTAAGAAAACCGGCTTTAAAACTTTTATTTTTTACTCTTCTGAAGTTTCCTCCATGGTATGATAGACGTTTTGAACATCATCATCTTCATCCAGCTTCTCTAAAAGCTTCTCTACATCTGCCGCTTCTTCAGGAGATAATTTTTTGGTGACCTGTGGAATTCTTTCAAATCCAGATGAAATGATCTCAATACCGCGGCCTTCTAATTCTTTCTGAAGTGCCCCAAAGGCTTCAAAAGGAGCGTAGATCAAAATTCCGTCCTCGTCCTCAAAAACTTCTTCGGCTCCAAAATCGATCAGTTCCAGTTCCAGCTCTTCCGCGTCAATACCTTCCGAAGGAATTCGGAAGTTACAGGTGTGATCGAACATAAATTCTACAGATCCTGAAGTTCCCAGGTTTCCGTCACATTTGTTGAAATAAGATCGAATATTAGCAACCGTACGGTTGTTATTGTCTGTTGCAGTTTCCACCAATACGGCGATACCGTGTGGGGCGTACCCTTCAAAAAGTACGATTTTATAATCACCCTGACTCTTATCTGAAGCTCTTTTAATAGCTCGCTCGATATTGTCTTTAGGCATATTGACACTCTTGGCGTTCTGAATTACAGCTCTAAGGCGTGAGTTGGTGTCGGGATCCGGTCCGCCTTCTTTGACAGCCATAACAATGTCTTTTCCAATACGAGTGAAGGCTTTGGCCATTGCTGACCAGCGCTTCATTTTACGTGCTTTTCTAAATTCAAATGCTCTTCCCATGAGATTTTATTAAATGTGGCGTAAAAATAGGAAAAACATCGATTTTTGGAAGCAGGAAAAAAGATTATTCTCCGGCATTAATTATAGATTCAATGCTTTCGGCCAGTTTAAAATCTTTTTCGGTGACACCGCCGGCATCATGCGTTGAAAGGGAGATCTCTACCTGATTGTAAACATTGGTCCAGTCGGGGTGATGCTGCTGGACTTCTGCTTCAAACGCGATACGCACCATGGCAGAAAATGCCTCCTTAAAATCTTCGAATTCGAAAGAGGTATGAATGGCGTTGTTGTCAAATTCCCATCCCTGTAGGGATTCCAGTTTTTTGTAGATCTCTTCTTCGGTTAGTTTTTTCATGACTTTTCTATTTAATACCTAAAGTTAAGCATCCTTTCAAAGAGATATTTTTGACAACCGAGATTTAGTAGAAGATTAACATCAACTCACCAAAGTTCCGCTAACCACATCCTGAACTGAGATCTGCAAATTCTTAGGCAGAAGATTGTCTTTTGGGATCACCGCCAGAAATCGGTCAAAATTGGAATCGTACACATTTTTAAGCAACGGCTTCTCTACTCCCAGTTTTTCGCAGATCTCTGTGACCAGGTCGTTGTGGTGAATTAGATCGTTGCTTCCCAAATGGAAAACCCCCTGGCGTCTTCTGTTAATGATATAATGAATTTGCTGGGTTAACTTGGTGTCTGTCGTCGCGTTGACAACCACATTTGCAAACACTTCTATGGCCGTTTTTTCCTGTAATTGTTTTTTGATCTCCAGTACTCTTGGAGAGTTAGCACCGTACACCATAGGCATTCGGGCGATCACATATTTGGAATTAGGCAGCCTTAAAAGTGCATTTTCGATCTTGATCTTGAACCTGCCATAAACACTTTGGGACAGGGTCTTATCATATTCATAAGACGGATAGTTGGTGAAGGCGTCAAACACATTAGCTGATGAAAGGAAGATCAGCTTGGTATTATTGTTTTTCAGGAGGTAGTCTATGATCTCAAAATGGGCATGCACCTGAGCATCAAAATTTCCACGGAGTGCGGAAATAATGATGTTCGGGCGCAAATTTTCCAACAGAACACTTATACTTTCTTTTTCAACATCATATTGATGGAACTTTTGGTTCTTTTCAAAGAAAGCACTGTCTGTGAAATAAGTGCCATGAGTGTCAAAATAAGGGTAAAGCTCTTTATACAAGGCATTGCCGATAAAGCCGCTTGCTCCTAAAATCAATATTTTTTTCAAAAAATCCTATCCTTTATAAAATGGTAATTTTACCACCGTTGCAGGAAGGGGTTTTTTACGTACTTGAATAAATATCTTACTTCCCGGGGTGGCAACCTCTGTTGGAACATATCCTAAACCAATCCCTTTTTCAAGAGAAGGAGACATAGTTCCCGAAGTTACTTCGCCAATAACCTTGCCATTTTCGTCGACAATATCATATCCCTGGCGAGGAATTCCGCGGTCATCTAGTTCAAAACCAACAAGTTTTCTTTTTGGTCCTTCTTCTTTCTGTTCTTTTAAAGCTTCGGAGTTAATGAAGTCTTTGGTGAATTTGGTGATCCAGCCAAGACCGGCTTCAATAGGAGAAGTAGTATCATCGATATCATTTCCGTAGAGACAGAATCCCATCTCCAGGCGTAAAGTATCACGAGCAGCCAAACCAATTGGTTTTATTCCGAAGTCGGCGCCAGCTTCAAAAACCTTGTCCCAGATCTTTTGAGCATCATCATTTTTGCAGTAGATCTCAAATCCGCCGCTACCTGTATATCCGGTGGCTGAAATAATAACATTTTCCACTCCGGCGAATGGTGCCACTTCAAAAGTGTAGAATTTAATAGTTGAAAGATCCACATCGGTTAAAGACTGCATAGCTTCCACAGCTTTAGGCCCCTGAATAGCCAACAAAGAATACTCTTCTGAAAGGTCTCTCATAGTAGCATTCATGGTATTGTGTTGAGAGATCCAGTTCCAGTCCTTCTCGATGTTGGATGCATTTACAACCAGTAAATATTTTTCCTCGTTGAACCTGTAAATGATAAGGTCATCAACGATTCCCCCTTGATTATTAGGCATACAGCTATACTGTGCCTTGCCGTCAACTAATTTTGACGCATCATTAGAGCTGATCTTCTGGATAAGGTCAAGTGCTTTATCACCGGTGATAAGAAATTCTCCCATGTGAGAAACATCAAAAACACCAACAGCTTTTCTTACCGTTTCGTGTTCGGCATTCACACCTTCGTATGATACCGGCATATTATATCCTGCAAAAGGAACCATCTTTGCGTTTAACGCAATATGAGTAGAGGTTAGGGCTGTATTTTTCATTTTTGAAAATTTAGTTGAGCAAATTTATTAATTTCAGTAAGGATAACGCGTTTTAAGCCGAATTTTTCAATAGAATTTCTTCAACATGAAGCAGAGCGCACAGGAAATTCTATATTTGTAAAACAATATTAAAGGCGATTAGCATATGAAGATCTTTTCTGCCGGGCAACTTAAAGACGCAGATCAAATAACCCTTGAAAAACAGGGGATTTCCTCTACAGATTTGATGGAGAGGGCTGCTACACTAGTCTTTGAAGAAATTGACAGGCGCCTGCAGGGTGCTCATATTCCCGTTAAGATCTTCTGCGGAATTGGCAATAATGGAGGAGACGGGCTGGTCGTGGGAAGATTGCTGCTTGAAAAAGGTTATGATGTAAGCTTTTACATTGTGAATTACAGCGAGCATCGCTCCAAGGATTTTCTTGTCAATTATGACCGGGTTAAGAATCAAACCACCAAATGGCCGGCTTTGCTGAGATCTGAAGAGGATTTCCCTGAGATCAAAAAAGGGGATTTCGTGGTAGATGCCATTTTTGGGGTAGGACTAAACAGGCCGCTGGTACCGTGGGTCGCCAATCTTGTGAAACATATAAATGCTTCGGAAGCATTTGTGCTTGCTATAGACCTTCCGTCTGGCCTCATGGCAGATCAGCCAACAGAAGATAAGGAGGCCATCATAAAAGCAGGCTACACCATCACCTTTCAGTCACCTAAAATGTCATTTTTTCTGCCTGAAACAGCTCCTTTCGTAGGGGAATTGCAGATCATGGATATAGCACTTGATAGGGAATATCTTATCAATACCAAGACAGAAGCCCAACTAATAGGTAGGGAAGAAGCTAAAATGCTCTATCGTCCACGAAATAAGTTCTCCCATAAAGGAACCTATGGCCACGCCTTGATGGTAGGTGGTAGTTATGGGAAAATGGGAAGCATCTGTCTTTCTGCTACTGCTGCAATGCGCGCCGGGGCAGGGATGGTTACCGTTTTTATCCCGGGCTGTGGCTACGAGATCCTTCAAACCTCATTGCCCGAGGCTATGGTATTGACCGATACGAACGAAAAAATGCTCACCGATATTGATCACAAAATGGATCCTTCAGTTATAGGATTTGGAGTAGGAGTAGGGACAGACCGGCAAACAGGAAAGGCTTTCTCCGGGCTGCTAAGGAAGACCGAAAAACCCATGGTGATCGATGCCGATGGGCTGAACATATTATCAAAGAACAAGGAGCTTTTAAAATTAGTTCCCGAAGCCAGTATTTTAACTCCTCATCCTAAAGAGCTGGAAAGGCTGGTAGGGAAGTGGAGCAATGATTTTGAAAAATTAGAAAGAGCCAGGGCACTGGCGAAAGAATATAAACTCATTCTTGTACTCAAGGATGCTTACACCATAACCCTAACCGCCGATGACCTGTATATTAACACTTCGGGAAATCCCGGGATGGCCACGGCCGGAAGTGGAGATGTGCTTACAGGAATTCTCATCTCCCTGCTGGCCCAGGGATATAATCCATTAACAGCTGCGGTCTTGGGAGTGTTCCTTCATGGACGCTCAGGAGACCTGGCTGCTGAAAAATTGAGTTATGAAGGTACAATTGCCGGAGATATAGCAAGGCATACAGGTGCTGCCATTCTTGATCTTTTTCAGTCGGAAAACAAAATAAATCCAAACAACCCCCCAAATATTTAAACACTATAATGAGAGAATGCCATTATATAAGTTCTTCAGTAATTGATCTGGAAGAAATCAGGGAGATCCTGGAAAAAAAGAAGACTTTAGCTTTAAGTGATGAAGCTATTCTGAACATTGAAAAGGCACGAAAGTACCTGGACGATAAAATGAAGGAAAATAAGACTCCTATCTACGGAATCAATACGGGATTTGGTTCCCTTTGTAACGTAAAGATCTCTTCTGAAAACCTTACGCAGCTTCAGGAAAATCTAGTCATGTCTCATGCCTGCGGAACCGGAGAAAAAATAGCAAAACCCATCATTAGGTTGATGTTATTACTGAAGATCCAGTCATTGAGTTATGGGCATTCGGGAGTTTCCCTTGAAACTGTCAACAGACTGATCGACTTTTTCAATGAAGACCTGCTTCCGGTAGTCTATTCTCAAGGTTCGTTAGGAGCTTCGGGAGATCTTGCTCCTTTGGCTCATTTATCACTTCCCTTGATCGGAAAAGGTGAAATGTATTACAAAGATGAGATCGTTCCTTCCGAAGAAATTTTGAAAGAATTTGGATGGGAGCCGGTGAAGCTTCAATCCAAAGCCGGACTGGCCCTATTGAACGGAACTCAGTTCATGAGTGCGCACGGTATTTACGCCCTATTAGAATCCTATAAGTTATCTTATTGGGCAGATGTGATAGGCGCACTTTCGGTAGATGCTTATGACTGCAATATGTCACCTTTTGATGAACTGGTGCACTTAGTAAGACCGCACCGCGGACAGATCAAAACAGCTGAGCGCTTTAGAAAATTTTTAGAAGGCAGTGAGATCGGCCGTCAAAAAAAGGTAAATGTGCAGGATCCTTATTCTTTTAGATGTATTCCACAGGTGCATGGTGCTACCAAAGATACTTTAAGCTTTGTTCATAAATGCTTCAAGACAGAGATCAATTCGGTTACCGATAATCCTAATATTTTCGTGGATGCTGATAAGATCATTTCCGCAGGTAATTTTCACGGGCAGCCTTTGGCACTGGCGTTAGATTATATGGCCATCGCCATGGCAGAACTGGGGAACATTTCTGAAAGAAGGATCTATCAACTAGTATCAGGACTTCGCGGACCGGCATTTTTAGTTGATGCCCCGGGATTGAACAGCGGATTTATGATCCCGCAGTATACTGCTGCAAGTATTGTGAGTCAGAACAAACAATTATGCAGTCCTGCCAGTGTTGACTCCATAGTATCTTCAAATGGACAGGAGGACCACGTTAGTATGGGAGCAAATGCTGCGACTAAATTGATCAAGGTGCTCGAAAACCTTTCAACTATACTTGCGATCGAGCTTTTTAATGCCTCACAAGCACTTTCCTATAGAAAACCATATAAAACTTCTGATTTTCTGGAAGAAATGGTGCAAGAGTACAGGAAAAGTGTTCCACTGGTAAAAGAGGATGTGGTAATGGCTCCTTTTATACAGAAATCAAAAGAGTTTTTAGAGAATTACGAACTGGCAGAATTCTCTTTTGACTAATGATGAAGAATATTCCTTATCCAGTCTTTGGCTTCTGAAAGGGAGCTGAAGATCTGGAAGGAATTTTTATTGATATAGAAATTCTGTTCCAAAACGGCACTTTGACGAGCCGCCTCACTGGAAGATACCACTGCAATAGCCTTTAAATGTTCATATTCCGCGGCATCCCTGTAAACCATAGGATCAACAGCGTACGAATTTACACGATGGGAGATGTAGCCAAAATCCTGGTTGTTAAAATGGTGAGCCCCTATTTCCAGTATCTTTCTGTTATTTTGAAGATCTAACAGGATTCCTTCTTTGCATTCGCAGATAAGTATTCTGTCAAAAATGCTAATAGTTCCAAAATCCAGTTCGATCTTTTCGTTCATTTTTCGTAAGGGAATTGGAGGTGAAAATAGCACAAATATTTTGATTGCTAAAACCCCAAAAAATAAACCTTCAAATGTGAATTTGAAGGTTTATTGATAAGGTATTGACCGTATTTTGAAAGGTCTATTTCATAGATCCTACCATGTCTTTTGGGTTCACCCACTCGTCAAATTCATCAGCAGTGACGTACCCAAGATTTACTGCTTCTTCTTTTAAAGTGGTTCCGTTTTGGTGTGCGGTATTAGCGATCTCTGCCGCTTTGTAATAACCAATTTTAGTATTCAATGCAGTAACCAGCATTAATGAATTATTCAATAATTCCTGAATTCTTGGGTGGTTAGGCTCAATTCCCACAGCGCAATGCTCATCAAAGGAAGCGCACGCGTCACCGATCAATTGAGCACTTTGTAAAATATTGGCCGCCATTACCGGCTTAAATACGTTCAATTCGAACTGTCCCTGCATTCCCCCAACGTTAATAGCAACGTCGTTACCAATTACCTGTGCACATACCATGGTAAGTGCTTCTACCTGGGTAGGGTTCACTTTCCCCGGCATGATTGAAGATCCCGGTTCATTTGCAGGAATGATGATCTCACCTATTCCGCTTCGAGGTCCGGAAGCAAGCATTCTCACATCATTTGCGATCTTGTTCAAAGAAACAGCAAGGGTCTTAAGGGCACCATGAGTTTCAACGAAAGCATCGTGAGCCGCAAGGGCCTCAAATTTATTAGGAGCTGATATGAATGGAAGTTCAGTGAACTTCGCGATAAATTCAGCTACTCTTTTAGAATATCCTTTTGGAGTGTTAAGCCCGGTTCCAACTGCTGTTCCTCCTAAGGCCAGCTCAGAAAGGTGAGGCAGGGTATTTTCCAACGCGTTAAGACCGTGGTCTAACTGGCTAACGTATCCGCTGAATTCTTGTCCCAGGGTTAGAGGGGTGGCATCCATAAAGTGGGTACGTCCAATCTTCACCACATCCTTAAACTCTTCAGCTTTTTTCTTAAGTGTATTGCGTAGTTGTTTTACACCGGGAATCGTAACTTCTACGATCTTTTTATATGCTGCAATGTGCATCCCGGTAGGGAAGGTGTCATTCGAAGATTGAGATTTGTTGACATCATCATTTGGAGACAAAGTCTTTTCTCCTTCTCCTATTTTTTTTCCGGCAAGTTGATGAGCGCGATTCGCGATCACCTCATTCACGTTCATGTTACTTTGCGTTCCACTTCCTGTTTGCCAGATCACCAACGGGAACTGGTCATCATGCTTTCCTTCGAGAATTTCTTCACAAACCTTTGCAATAAGGTCACGTTTATCAACAGATAATACCCCTAATTCACAGTTAGTAAAAGCTGCAGCTTTTTTAAGGTACGCAAATCCATAAATTATCTCCAGCGGCATACTTCCGGGAGCACCAATTTTAAAGTTGTTTCGGGAACGTTCAGTTTGTGCTCCCCACAATTTATCGGCAGGGACTTTTACGTCCCCCATGGTATCTTTTTCTATTCTGTAATCCATAACGGTTAATTATTTGACACAAATTTACAGTTTCAGAAAAATAATAGCATTAAAAACGATAGAAAATTAATGACTTTCAAGCTTTTATTTTCAAAAGAGAAAGCGGTCAAAACTGTCCTAAAAAATAAAATAAAAACTATTGTGATAACTTATGAGAGTTACTATCTTTGACACAGATTCAAAAACTAGAAAATCATGTTTGAATTTGATCAATATCTGGGGTTCTTAGCCTTTGTCATTATCTTACTTATCGGGTTTTGGGTAATGCTGTTCTTAACTGCCATTATCCCTTACTGGATTGGAGGAGCCGTTAAGGAAATGCTCGATGAAAGAAAAGAGAAGAAACGCCTGGAAAGGGAAAAAGTATAAAGAGAAGGACTTGAAAAAGTCCTTTTTTTTATGTCTTGTGGTTAAATAGGAATTAGTAATAAACAAAAGAGCCGTCAGTAATGACGGCTCTTTTTCGTTAACTAACCAACAAACTAAAATTCTCCTTCTCCATTCATATCATCGTTTCCACCTTCAGATCTTCGAGCTCTTTCACGGTCTCTTTTCTGCTGGTTGAACATGTATGTAAAAGAAAGAGTAATGCTTCTTTGTCTCCACTGGAACTCACTTTCTCTTTCAAAAAATTCGGTAGTGGTGAACGATTCTCTTTTTCTGGAATTGAACAGATCGCTAACGTTGAGCGTGAGGGTCGCATTCTCATTAAAAAGTTCCTTACTAACTGCCATGCTTACTGAAAGTATGCCTTCATTTTCTGATTGGGCACCTTCCCAGGCTCCCCTGTAAAAGGCATTTGTCTGCCAATCGATCTTGGCGGGAAGCGTTACTTTTGAACTGAATCTTCCAAACCAGCTGGTATTTTTTGCGCTGTAATCAACGCCATTGTATTCCCCTTTGGTGTCAAACTGGAAAAAATTGAAACTTCCATTAAGCCTGAGCCATTTGGCAGGATTGTATAAGATCCCGGCTTCCGCGCCTGTCCGATCATTGGTTGCCAGGTTGATAGGAATGGTACGAATAACCTGGGTGCCGTCCTGGGTCGTGGAGCTTTGTTCTACTCTCTCAAAGGAATCTGTTTCATGCTGGTAATAGACCGAAGTTGTAAGTGTGAGTTTCTTCCATCTTTTCAAATATCCCAGGTCAAAGGCATTGGAAAACGCAGGAGAAAGATTAGGATTTCCCTGGAAAATATTCGTACGACTGGCTCTCGAAGGGAAGGGGTTGATAAACCAGCCTCTTGGTCGGTTGATCCTTCGGTTGTAACCAAGGGTGATATTTTCCTGTTCGTCCAGTTCATAGATCAGATTAACTGTGGGGAAAAGACCTAAATAATTGTTGTCAAAGTCGGTGTCGATCGGTATTCCAAATTCTTCCTGTAATTCGGTTTCGGTCAATTGGGATTCGATCTTCCCTTTTAACTGGGTGTTCTCCAGCCTTAGTCCTAACAGAAAAGAAAACTCCCCGAATTTATTTCCGTATTGGGAATATAAAGAGTTCACATTTTCTGTATAGGTGAATTCATTCGAAAGCGGGGAAAGCTCCAGATTTCCTGAACTTTGATCCTCCAGGGAAAGCTTATAATCTGTCACTTCTTCTTCAAAATTACCACGGTAACCTGCTTCAAACTGAGCATTTTCGCCAATTGGCCGCACATAATCAGCCTGGATCAGGTATTCGTTCTGAACTTCTTCGGTAAGCGTGTTTTCCATAGGGTAGAAAGGATCTTCCCCTGTTGAATTGAATTCTATCAATTCATTGATATCTCCCGTTTGGGTTTCCCTGTCATTTTCATATTGCAAATCGGCGGTTAACTGGTGGCCGCTTTTGTCAAACTTGTTAATATAGTTAAGCGCAAATTGAAAACTGTTATCTTCTTCAATTTCTTCCTCGGTTCTCAAGGTTCTTAATTCCAGCATTTCATTATTGAACATGCTGTTGTAATTGGTGGTAAGGTCCTCATCTTCTCCATAACGGTAAAACCCTGTGGCGGTAAGGGAAGATTGTTCGGTAATGTAGTATTCAAAACCCAAGCTGGTATTGAAATTCCTGTTCAGGCGGTCAAATTTCCTGTCTTCAATGATCCTTTCGAAATTTGGGGTCACCACTTCATTGTCTTGATTGAGATATTCAAAATAACGGGTGTTGGAATTCGCATTCCCGGGAGCATCAAAATATCTGAATCCGGTGGTCGTGAAAATATTGAACTTGTCTGTACGGTAATTGATATTTGCTGAAAGGCCTACCATGTCCGGTTCTCCTACCCTGGCTGAAACAGAACCGTTAAAACCCAGTGTTTTTTCCTTTTTTAGAATGATATTAAGAATTCCGGCGGTTCCCTCTGCATCATACCTTGCGGAAGGGGAGGTGATCACTTCAACCCGTTCAATCGCTTCTGCGGGAAGTTGTGATAGTATATCGGTATTTCCGAAGCCTGCCATGGCTGAAGGTTTACCATTAATAAGAATGCGAACATTTTCATTTCCTCTCAAACTGATTCCGCCTTCAATATCTACAGAAACCGAAGGTACATTGTTCAAGGCATCTGCCACCGTACCGCCTGCTGTAGTAAGATCTTTTCCAATGTTGTAGATCTTCTTGTCGAGCCGTACTTCCACCTGGGTAGTTTCAGCAGTCACCACCACCTCGTCTAATTCGCCCGCTGCCATGCCCAGAACTATGGTTCCCATATCCAGGTCTGCATTGATCTGTCTCTTTTCGAAGTTTTTGGGTTCAAACGAAATGAACTCAATATTGATATTATAAGAACCGCGCGGAACCTCGATCTCGAAAGTTCCCTGGGCATTGGTGATTCCTCCTGTAAGTTTATCTGGATTCCGGGTGCTTTGAAATGAAATAGTGGCGTATTCCAAAGGAATTCCCGCTTCGTCTGTTACCTTTCCGGAAACGGTATACTGCGGCATTTGTCTATCCCCGCGTTGTGCGTTTGCATTGAAATAGAAGAATAAAAAAAGAATAAAGATACTTTTGAAACAGTATCGAAGTGATTTGATGCTCATACCAGATTTTTATCCTTGGACATCAAAAAAAGGAAATGGTTTAAATTATTCGGTAAAAATTTTCACAAAATTATTTTCTGTGCTTGTGTTTTTGTTCCTGGATCCGTTGTTTTGAGATTTTCAAATACTTCTCATATTGAGGTTCGGTGAGAATATCCCTCATATCTCTGTATTCCAGCTGCTGCAGTTCTGCCAGGCGTTCATTTTTGGCTTCTTCCCTCATTTTTGACTGGATAAGCCGATTCTTTTTAATGGCAAATTCAATGATCTTTTTTTCCATGAGATCCACCTGCTTAGGGGAGAGCACCAGTTCTTTTTCCCAAAAATCAACCGCTTCCCGAGCCACCTCTTTCAGTTCTTTATCGGGGTCCTGTTGCGTCATATTTTGAGAAACCGCCACAGCGGTGGTTAAAAAAGCTACCGTGAATACTATTATTAATTGATAATTCCTTTTCATCTTCATGACATTAGTTTTTTATAATGTAAAGAAGAACTCAGTTTCAAAGGGTTAAGGCTGGGTTAAAAAATTAAACAAGGGGTGTGAAAACTTGTTAATGAATAAATTCTGAGATATTACTCACCGGTCTTCCTACAACTGCGGAATTGTCTTTCACAACCACCGGTCTCTGGATCAATTTTGGATTTTCTACCATAACACGTATCAATTCGCGGTCACTTAGATCCTTGTTTTTATAGTTCTCTTTCCAGATCTTTTCTTCGGTTCTTACCAGTTCAATGGGTGCCATGGATAATTTTTCAAGCAATTCTGAAAGCTCTTCCTCAGTTACAGGTTCTTTCAAATACTCACGGATTTCAAAATCTTCTCCGGATTCTTTTAAAACTTCCAGTCCCTGTCTTGATTTACTGCATCTTGGATTGTGGTAGATCGTGATCATGTATTAAAAATTATAGGATTGATTAATCTTCAACTTTCTGTCCCATCATCATTAGATAGGCTTTCAGGAATGCGTCAATTTCCCCGTCCATTACGGCATCCACATTCCCGGTTTCTTCCCCGGTACGTACGTCTTTCACCAGCTTATAGGGGTGCATCACGTAATTTCTGATCTGTGATCCCCATTCGATCTTCATCTTAGAATCCTCGATCTCTCTTCGCTGGGCTTGCTGCTTCTGAAGTTCAATTTCATATAACTGGCTCTTCAGCAACTGCATGGCTTTGTTCTTATTCTCCAGCTGAGACCTGGTTTCTGAATTTTCAATCACTATTCCTGATGGGGCGTGTCTTAACCGCACCGCAGTTTCCACTTTATTCACATTTTGCCCACCGGCTCCGGAAGATCTCATGGTCTCCCATGATATTTCTGAAGGATTGATCTCAATTTCAATCGTTTCATCGGCTAACGGGTAAACATATACCGAAGCGAAAGAAGTATGGCGTTTCGCATTGCTGTCAAAAGGCGAAATCCGAACCAAACGATGTACCCCGTTTTCCCCTTTCAGCCATCCGAAGGCATAATCGCCTTCAATTTCCAGGGTCACGGTTTTTACTCCCGCGACTTCTCCGGCCTGGTAGTTCAATTCTTTAACCTTGAATCCGGTTTTTTGAGCCCACATAAGGTACATGCGCATGAGCATCTCTGCCCAGTCACAACTTTCAGTTCCTCCTGCGCCTGCGGTAATTTGGAGAACCGCGCTCAGGCTGTCTCCTTCTTCAGAAAGCATATTCTTGAACTCCAGCTCCTCGATAAGATCTAGTGACTGTTGATGACGCTCTTCAACATCTTCGGCAGTAGCCTCGTCTTCTTTGTAGAACTCATAGATCACTTCGAGATCATCCACAAGAGTAACCGCCTGTTCAAAATCCTCCACCCACTTTTTCTCGGCGTTCAGATTCTTAACAAGGATTTCAGCTTTTTTGGGATCGTTCCAGAAATCGGGAGCGAGGGTCTTTTCCTGAAGGTTGGTAATTTCTATTTTTTTGGCATCAACGTCAAAGATACCTCCTTAACGCAACCAGGCGATCTCTAAGATCTTTTATTGTATCGGTAGTAATCATCTTTTGATTTTAAGCAAAAATAGAATTTCACAGGTTTCCTGAAAACTATTTTACGAATATTTTATAGTTTTAGGATCCTCAAAGGAATTGGGCTAAAAAAGGATTTTAGACCTCATATTCTTTTCAGAAAATATATAATTACATGAAAGAAATAGATCTTAGAAGTGATACGGTTACCAAACCTACCGGCGATATGCTAAAAGCGATCATGAGCGCTGAAGTTGGTGACGATGTGTACAAGGAAGACCCCACGGTCAATAAGCTGGAAGAAAAACTGGCTAAAATGTTCGGGATGGATGAAGCTTTGTTCTTTCCAACCGGAAGTATGGCCAATCAGGCGGCCATAAAATTGCATACCCAGCCTGCAGAACAGCTTATTTGTGATAAGTGGGCCCATGTTTATAACTATGAAGGTGGCGGGGCTTCTTTTAACAGCGGAGTGTCCTGTAAACTGGTAGATGGTCATCGAGGAATGATCACTGCCGAACAGGTTGAAGAAAATATAAATCCGCCGGACTTTTATCACAGTCCTTTGACATCACTGGTGTGTCTTGAAAATACTACCAACAAAGGAGGAGGGGCGTGTTATGATCTTGAAGAGATCAAAAAGATCAGGAAAGTATGTGATAAACACAATCTTGGACTTCACCTGGACGGGGCAAGGTTGTTCAATGCCCTGGTAGCTAAAAATGAAGATCCCAAAGAGTACGGAAAGATCTTCGATACCATTTCTGTCTGTCTTTCCAAAGGGCTGGGAACCCCAATGGGATCTGTCTTGATCGGGAAAAAATCGGTGATGAAGAATTCCATGCGCGTGCGTAAAGTTTTGGGCGGCGGAATGCGGCAGGTTGGTTTTATGGCAGCAGCAGGGGTCTTTGCTCTTGATAACCATGTGGAGCGTTTGGCTGATGACCACAGAAGGGCATCGGAAATAGGCGAGGTGCTTCGGGCGCAGGCGTATGTGAAGGAGGTAGAGCCTATCGAGACCAATATCGTGATCTTGTATCTCCAGAATACTTCAGATGAAGCCGAATTTATGAAAACCCTGGAAAAGGAAAATATCAGGATCAGTAACATGGGCCATGGTAAACTGAGAATAGTTACCCACCTGGATTATTCCGAAGAAATGCACCAGCGTTTTCAACAAGTGATTTCGGGATTGAAATTCTAAACAATTCTGCAAAAAAAAAGCAGTCAAAAATCACATTTTTGACTGCTTTAAATATTTTTAAAGAACAGATTACTTGAGCATGTCGTTCATTCCCGGAATGTCAGGCATACCTTCCTTGGCTACGGCAGCAAGTTCAGCCTCATTCACATCTGTCGCTTTTTTGATCGCCTTGTTCAGGGTCAAAACCAGATAATCTTCCAGCTGTTCTTTATCCTCCAGAAGTTCATCTGCAATATGGATGTTCTTGAGCTCCCTGTTAGCTGTGATGGTAACCTTTAGCAATCCGTCGCTTGATTCCTCATCTATAAGGACGGTTTTTAGGCGTTCTTTAGTTTCTTCTACTTTTTTTTGGGTCTCTTTGATCTTATTCATCATGCCCATCATATCTCCAAACATAGTAATGCTTTTATAGTTATTGCAAAGCTATTAAACTATCTTTTATAACTGAAGTATGAAGGATAGTTTTAAGTTTTCTTTATTAGAAATCATACCTTTGTAGCTGGTTTTAAAAAGAGAAAATGAAAGTTGCAGATAAGGAAATACAAGAGCCGATCGCGAAGAAAAGTCCGGTAGAACTTGAAAAGCATGGAGATGTAAGAGTAGATAATTATTTCTGGATGAGGGAGCGTGAGAACCCTGAAGTTCTGGATTATCTGGCACGGGAGAACCAATATAATGAGCAAATGACAGCTCATACCAAACAGTTGCAGGAAGACCTTTTTCAGGAAATGAAAGGCCGTATAAAAGAAGATGATTCTTCGGTACCCTATAAACTGAACGGCTACTGGTATATTACCAGGTATGAATCCGGAAAGGATTACCCTATATACTCCAGAAAAAAGGAAAGCCTGGATGCTCCCGAAGAGTTGCTTTTTGACGTCAATGAAATGGCAAAAGGCTTTGACTATTACAAGCTGGGAGGCTTGAATGTGAGCCCTGATAATAAACTTTGCGCTTTTGCAGTAGACACTATTAGCCGAAGAAAATATACTATCCAGATCAAGAATCTGGAAACGGGAGAAATTCTTCCGGTGAAGATCAAGACTACCACGGGTGGTTCTACCTGGGCCAATGACAATTCTACTCTTTTTTACGCGCGAAAGGATGATGAAACCCTTCGTAGTGATAAGATCTATAAACATAGACTTGGAACAGATCCTAAGAAGGATGAAATGGTGTTTTTTGAAGAAGATGAGACCTTTCATACCTATGTATATAAGTCAAAATCGGAAAAATACCTTGTCATCGGGTCCAGCAGTACGCTAACCACGGAATATCGCTTTTTAGATGCCGATCATCCCGATGGTGATTTCCAGATTGTCCAGCCTAGAATCAGGGGAATGGAATACAGCATCTCTCATTATGAAGATCATTTTTACATACTTACTAATAAAGACGGGGCGACCAACTTTAAACTGATGAAAACCCCGGTTACGGCAACCGGTCAGGAAAATTGGGTAGATGTGATCCCGCATCAGGAAGATGTACTTTTAGAAGATATTGACCTGTTCCAGGAATTTTTGGTAGTAAGCGAACGGAGTGATGGTCTTAATAAAATAAGGGTGAGCAGATGGGATGGCACAGAATCTTATTTTCTGCCATTCGATAATGAAACTTATACTGCTTATACCAGCACCAATCCAGATTTTGATACCCCGTTATTAAGGTATACCTATAATTCGTTGGGTACTCCAACCCAGGTCGTTGATTTTAATATGAAGACGAAAGAGAAAGATGTCAAGAAGGAGCAGGAAGTACTTGGCGGTAAGTTCAATAAGGATAATTATGTGTCTGAACGTATCTGGGCGACTGCCAAGGACGGTACTAAGGTCCCAATGACCCTTGTGCATCGCAAAGGATTGAAAAAGGACGGCAAGAACCCTGTGTTGCAATATGCATATGGCTCTTATGGTTCTACTATCGATCCTTATTTTTCAACGGTGCGGTTAAGCCTTTTGGACAGAGGATTTATTTTTGTTTTGGCGCACATTAGAGGAGGAGAGTACCTTGGCAGACAATGGTATGAAGACGGGAAACTGCTGAAAAAGATGAACACTTTTACAGATTTTGTTGACTGTTCAAAACACCTTATTCAGGAAAAATATACCTCTCCGGAACATTTGTATGCCAGCGGCGGATCGGCCGGAGGGTTGCTAATGGGGGTTGTGGCAAATATTGCTCCACAGCTCTATAATGGCATTATTGCTTCGGTTCCTTTTGTAGATGTGGTGACCACCATGCTTGATGAGAGCATTCCATTAACTACCGGTGAGTATGATGAGTGGGGGAACCCTAATTTTCCGGAGTATTACCACTATATGAAGTCCTATTCGCCATATGATAATGTGGTGTCACAGGATTACCCGAATATTTTAGTGACAACCGGATTGCATGATTCTCAGGTGCAATACTGGGAACCTGCAAAATGGGTGGCCAAACTCAGGGAACTTAAAACCGATAAAAATAAGCTCCTTTTTCATACCAATATGGAAGCAGGACATGGAGGCGCTTCGGGGCGTTTTGAAGCCTTAAGGGAAGTAGCCGAGGAGTACGCTTTTCTGTTGGATTTGGAAGGAATTGACCATTAATTAAAATATTTGACTTAAATTTGCTCCGTTTGTAATCGGGTATTTTCACTTTCTGAAAAACTCGATTATTGTAGATAACTTCAATTTATGAGAGAAGATTTACAGGTTTTCGATAATGTATTGCAACTAATAGGCAATACCCCCCTTATCCACCTTAACAGGATTACACAAGATTTTGAAGGAGACTTTTTTGCGAAGGTAGAAGCTTTCAATCCGGGGCATTCTACAAAAGATAGAATTGCGCTCCATATAATTGAAGAAGCTGAGAAAAAGGGCATTTTAAAGCCGGGTGACACCATTATCGAAACTACCTCAGGAAACACAGGATTTAGTATAGCGATGGTCAGTATCATTAAAGGATATGAATGTATTCTGGCTGTAAGCTCTAAATCCTCAAAAGATAAAATTGACATGCTAAGGTCAATGGGAGCTAAGGTTTATGTTTGTCCTGCCCACGTTTCGGCAGATGATCCAAGATCTTATTACCAGGTAGCCAAAAGAATGCATGACGAGATAAAAGGTTCAGTTTATATCAACCAGTACTTCAATGAACTTAACATTGAGGCGCATTATAAATCTACCGGTCCCGAAATTTGGAAACAAACCGAAGGCAAGATCACACATCTTGTCGCTTGCAGCGGTACCGGTGGTACAATCTCAGGAACCGCTAAATTCCTTAAAGAACAAAATCCTAACATCCGTATTATTGGTATTGATGCTTACGGTTCTGTCTTGAAGAAATACCACGAAACCGGGGAGTTTGACAGTACTGAGATCTATCCTTATCGCATTGAAGGCCTCGGAAAGAATCTCATCCCAACGGCTACCGATTTTGAAAGCATCGATAAGTTTGTAAAGGTTAGCGACGAGGAAAGTGCACATACCGCACGTGAACTCGCTAAAACCGAAGGATTATTCGTTGGGTATACTAGTGGTGCTGCCGTACAGGGTGTCAAGCAGCTTGCCGAAGAAGGCGAGTTTGATGAGAACAGTAAGGTAGTTGTTATTTTTCCAGATCACGGATCACGCTACATGAGCAAAGTCTACAGTGACGACTGGATGAATGAACAAGGCTTCTTTGACAGTAAGCACGAAAAGTCTACCAATAGGATCGAGTTCATCAAATAATTCAGAACAATCCATCCACAATAATTTTTAAAAGTCTTTCTGAAAAGGTTTAAATCTTAAAATATTCCTATTCAGATCATTATGACCGCGTGGTTTTCTTTTTTCCGGAAGTGTTAAATATGCAAGATTTCTATGTTTTTCAGCGTTCTGGTAAGAAAGAAAATTATGCGGTTGCTATTAATTTATTACTTTTGCGTTAAGTTAAAAAAACTATAAAATGGCAGATTTATTTGACAAGATATACAAGGATAAAGGACCATTAGGAAAATGGGCTGAGCAGGCTGAAGGATACTTCGTATTTCCTAAACTGGAAGGGCCAATCTCCAACCGAATGAAGTTTAAAGGGAAAGAGGTAATTACCTGGAGTATCAATGATTACCTTGGACTTGCTAACCATCCTGAAGTTAGAAAAGTAGATGCTGAAGCTGCTGCTGAATATGGATCGGCGTATCCAATGGGAGCCAGAATGATGAGTGGACATACAGATCTGCATGAGAAATTACAGGACGAACTGGCTGCTTTTGTTAATAAAGAAGCTGCATACCTATTGAATTTCGGTTACCAGGGAATGGTGTCTACCGTAGATGCATTGGTCTCTAAAAATGACGTTATTGTTTATGATGTAGATGCGCATGCTTGTATCATTGATGGAGTTCGTCTTCACCTTGGTCAACGCTTTACCTACAAGCATAACGATATGGAAAGTATCGAGAAAAACCTGCAGCGAGCTGAGAAGATAGTAGAGCAAACAGGAGGAGGGATCCTTTTGATCTCTGAAGGGGTTTTTGGAATGCGTGGGGAGCAGGGAAAACTTAAAGAGATCGTTGCCCTTAAAGAGAAATATAACTTCAGATTGTTTGTTGATGATGCACACGGATTTGGTACTCTTGGAGCTACCGGAGCCGGAGCTGGGGAAGAGCAGGGAGTTCAGGACGGAATAGATGTTTATTTTGCTACTTTCGCGAAGTCACTTGCCAGTACTGGTGCATTCATTGCAGCCGATCAGGAGATCATCGATTACTTAAAATATAACCTGCGTTCACAGATGTTCGCCAAATCCCTGCAAATGCAGTTGGTAGTTGGTGCATTGAAACGTCTTGAAATGTTGAAGACCATGCCTGAATTAAAGGCTAAACTTTGGGAGAATGTAAATGCTCTTCAAAATGGTCTTAAAGAACGCGGATTTGATATTGGTACTACTCAAAGTTGTGTGACCCCGGTTTATCTTAAAGGAAGTATTCCTGAAGCTATGGCCCTGGTAAAAGACCTGAGAGAGAATCACGGAATTTTCTGTTCGATCGTAGTTTATCCGGTTATTCCAAAAGGACTTATCCTGTTGAGGTTGATCCCGACAGCGACACATACCTTAGAAGATGTTGAAGAGACGTTAACTGCTTTCTCAGCTATTAGAGAGCGTCTTGAAAACGGAACATATAAAAGACTTTCTGCTGCGGTTACCGCTGCAATGGAAGAATAATTTAGATCTTAAGATCATTTAAAAATCCCCTTTTTAAGGGGATTTTTTTTTGGTATTATTTTCCCGAAATATAAGTACCTTGAAAATTATTTTGAAAAATGATAATTTTATTATACATTTGTACCTACAATAGTTGTTAGAACAAATAATGGAGAGTAAAACGAACGATAAGGAATTTATAAAAGCAGCCCATATGTCGGTTCTTGAAGTGATCAGCACCGGGAATTGGGTGCAGGATCAAATATCGGAAGTTCTAAAACCATTCAAGCTTTCTAACCCACAATTTAATGTGTTACGTATCTTAAGAGGTCAAAAAGGGAAACCAGCCTCTCTTAGCTGTATAAGTGATAAGATGATCCACAAGATGAGTAATACCACCAGGCTAGTGGATAAGCTCCTGGAGAAGGGATTAGTTGACAGGATCATCTGTCCTGAAAATAGAAGGAAGGTTGAAATTACCATTACTGAAGACGGATTGAAGGTTTTACAGAAGATAGATGGCATTTTAGAAGATGCTGAAACCAACCTTATGTCTAATCTTGATAAAGCCGAATTAGTACAATTACAGCAAATTTTATCTAAAATTAAGAGTTAAAAAAATTTACAAAAACATTTGTATATACAAATGATGTGATTACAAATAAATAAATAAAAATTATAATGTTTAATTTAAAATCAGAAGCAATGAAAAACAGATTATTTACAGCAGCAGCACCGGTACTTATTTTTTCAATGGTTTCCTTCACTACAATTAAAAAGAATGTAGATGTGAAAGCCAGTACAGTAGAGTGGACAGGTAAAAAGGTTACCGGAGCTCATACAGGTACCATCCAATTAAAAGATGGATTCGTGAACCTAACAGAAGAAGGAGAATTGATAGGAGGGGAGTTTGAAATGGATATGAACTCTATCGTGGTTACAGACCTTACAGGTGAATACAAAACAAAGCTTGAAGGGCATTTGAATTCTGATGATTTCTTCGGAGTAGAAAATTATGCGACTTCAAAATTGGTAATAACTGACGTGACTTCACAAAAAGGTAATATGTATACAGTTACAGGAGATCTAACGATCAAGGGTAAAACAGAACCTGTAACTTTTGATATGGAGGTTAAAGACAATTCTGCAACTGCTAAAGTGGTTATTGACAGAACTAAATATGGAATTAGATATGGTTCAGGAAGTTTCTTCGACAACCTGGGAGACAAGACCATCAACGATAACTTTACTTTAGATGTAAACCTGCAATTCTAGATCAGAGTGTGTTTTAATTAGAAAGAGGCTGAATTTTTTCAGCCTCTTTTTATATTATATCTGTTTTGCCTGAAGATTATTTTGGTAAGGAAAAGCGAAATTTTCTGGAGCCTTTCCTTCAAGCCACGCCCTGTGATCATTTTGGCGTAACATGACTGGCATCCGTTTTTTATTATTATGGATCTCGCTCATCAATTCATTGGCTTCAGTAGTTAATATGCTGTATGAATTGGTGATTTCTTTTGTTTCCGGATCCTGCCAAACAGAATAGAAGCCGGCGAACGCGAAAATCTCTTCTTCGGCAGAAGTGATGAGGTATTTCTGTTTTTGTTTCCCTTTGGCATCCAGCCACTGCCATTCATAATAACCATTAGCGATCACCAAACACCTGTTTCCTATTGCATCCCGAAAAGCCGGTTTTTCTTCAACGGTTTCTATTTTGGCATTTAGTGTACTTTTCTTGATCTGGTCATTTTTCGCCCAATGAGGAATGAGTCCCCAGTTGAAAAAAAGGATTTCCCCCGGTGAACTGTCTGCAATCACTGGAGTAGGTGAAAAATCAAATCCGTTGATCTCCTCCTGCGGAAAATACATTTCGGGCTCGGTGAATTGAGCTTCAAAGGTCTTTTCTATTTTTGAAATTTTAGCGTTTAACTTCGTACGGTAGCACATATTCTTCTAAAATTTACTTGAATTTAGTTTCCTTCGGAAGTATTTAAATTCCTAACAGCAACCCGAACCCGGCAGACAAGCGTTTTCTTGTAAATCTTTAAGGGAAACTTTTATCTTTTTGGAAGTTCCACCCGGTTTCTGCGCGAACACGGTCACACTGAAAATTCCGGTTTCGCCCAACTTAAAAGCTCTGACTTCATCCTCATTCAGGTATTTGGATAGGATATCTTCCGGAAGTTCGATCGGTTTTTCCTTCTGAATTGAAATATTTTCAAAACCGGTCTTAACGATCATCTCCATATAATCATCTTTCTGAATAGCTCCGGATACACATCCAGCATACATTTCAGCATCTTCCTGCAGCTTCTTGGGAAGTTCCCCAGACAGGACGATATCTGAAATACTAAAGTGGCCTCCGGGCTTGAGAACCCTGAAAATCTCTTTTATTACATTCTGTTTTTCAGGAACCAGGTTCAGTACGCAGTTACTTACAACCACATCTGCTACATCATCAGAAACCGGCATGTTCTCTATATCTCCTTCCCGGAACTCAACATTATTAAATCTGAGTTTTTCAGCATTTAGACGTGCTTTTTTGATCATTTCTGGCGTGAAATCAATACCAATGACCTTACCGGTTTCACCTGCTTCGTGACGGGCTATAAAACAGTCATTTCCAGCGCCAGAGCCGAGATCAATAACTGTATCACCTGTCTTTATCTGTGCAAACTGGGTAGGTAAACCACATCCCAATCCAAGATCGGCATCTTGATTATAACCTTGCATTTCAGTATAATCATCGGTCATGATATTATAGACTTCAGTAGATACACTACCTGAGCCACAACAGGAAGCCTGATTTGAGGCTTTGTCCTGTTTAGCGATCTCACTATATTTTTCTTTTACGATCTCTTTGAGTTTTTCGGAGTTTTCCATAATTCTTGGTAATTTAGTTTAACAACAGTCTTCTTTAGGTTGATCTAACCTTTGGAAAAGCTGATTAAAAGTTATTCTTATTTCATTCCATTTTTCCCGGTCTATACAATAGCAGACCGAAACACCTTCAATATTTCCTTTGATAATTCCAAGGTCCCTAAGTTCTCTTAGGTGCTGACTAATGGTAGGCTGGGCCAGTCCAAGTTCCTGGACAAGGTCTCCATTTATACAGGTGTTACTTTTCAAAAGATATTCAAGAATGGCAATTCTGGCGGGATGCGCAAAGACTTTTGCGATATCTGCAAGGCTATTCTGATCTTTGGAAAACAGTTCTTTTTTCGTAAGTCCCATTGCGTGTTTTAAAATTATATTGCAATATAACGATTAATTGAATTTTATTTAAAAAAAGAACTTAAATTTTCGAATCCAAAAAAGACCTGCATTCCCATTGAAAATGCAGGTTTTTCTAAAACTCTTTGTGTGCTATGAAGAATCCTAGTTTTTCGTTTTTTTAGGAAAGAAGGCGCTTCTGTTTTTGGTGCTTCAAGGCTTCGGTAACAGAACCAAAAATATCTTTTTTGAGTTGTTTATACCTTTTAGTAAAGTCATTTATTAATTGTAAGATATTTTTGTGCTGCTGCCTGTAAGTTCTTCCTTCGCTGGGTTCATCCACATTTTCTACCAATCTTTCCAGGCGGTTAGTGTGGTCATTTACCTGCTCATGTAATTGTTTCAATTCTTTTTCTGAAGCCGACAGTTCGGTTATTAGATCCTGAATCCTGGAAAAAAGATTCGATTCAATGATTGGCATTGTATATTCTTTCAGCATATCTTCAAAAAATCGTTGCTCGTCCTTGTAAAAGTTTAATTCAGACTGCCACTGTAATGAAGAAAAATGCATCTCATCGGGAGTTTTCCAATCGATGTACCTGAATTTTGGTGTTTTCGTTCTCATCGCCTTTAAGTTTTTACATCTCTTTACTGCTCTTTTTTAGAAGCCCTGAGGTATATGAGAAAACCTCTAGCTTAAATTCTTTAAAGTTCTTTATGAATTCCATGATCCGCATTCCCAGTTTAAGATGCTCGTCATGGTAAAAGATCTCACAACTTATATCTTCACATTCCAGCATGCCTTGAATGTCATATTTATTATTATGTACTTCCATTGACAGATCCAGGTTTTGAGTCCGAAAAGAATCTAGTTGGGAACAGAAGATTTGGATCTTCTCATATAAGTTGAGTATGTTCTTCTGAAAAACATCTGCTTCCAGAAATTTTGAAAGGAAATTAATTTCTTCACCGGCATAGGAAAGATCCTCTTTCCATACCAGGTTCTCCTTTATTAGCTCGGCAATCTCCTTTTCATTACCTGAGAAATGCTTTGTAGTTGACCTTGCCATAACCTTTTCAATTTGAGAACTATAAGTTACTAAATTTCATACCCAAAAAGAAATGATTAATGTCAAAAGGTTTAGGGGAAATCAAATAATATTTTTAAAATATTAACCTCGAATTTTGATAAAAAAATATTTTTTAGGGTTTGTATTTTGAATTGGAAAATAAGATACATTTGCTGCCTCAAACAATTAATAATTGATTTAAATGAAAAAATGATTTTTGACTTTTGCTGCTATCGCGATGGTATTAAGTTTTACTTCTTGTAAAGAAACTCCAGCTGAATCTACTGAAGAAACTTCAGTTGAAGTAATGGAAACTCCTGCTGAAACTACTGTTGAAGCTGTTGAAACTCCTGTTGAAGAAGTAGTTGACACTACCAACGTTGGTGGAACTGTAGTAGAAGACAATTCCAATACTACTTCTGTAGAATAATTTATTGTTCTTACAGTGGCAGGTGATGAACCTGTAAAGTTAAGATCTGTGGTTTTTACCACAGATCTTTTTTTTACTTATTACCGAAATGAAGTTCCACAGTTTCGCGTATTTGCGGAAGATGTGTATTCCAGCCGTAAACATCTTTGATCTTTACCCTTAATGTATTTCTTGCTGTGTTTTCGCCATGGATAAGAAAAACTGTTTCTGGAATATTCTTGATATCACTAATCCAGTTTATAAGGCCTTTTTGATCTGCATGGGCTGAAAGGCTATTGATCTGCTCTAAAGTGGCATTCACAGGGCAATATTTCCCAAAAATCTTGATCTCATGAGTTCCTTCCTGAAGTTGTCTCCCTCTTGTTCCTTCAGCTTGAAACCCTACTAAAAGTACGGTTGTTTCCTTTTTTTCAAGATAATACCGCAAATAGGTAAGAACTCTACCACCGGTAACCATACCGCTTCCTGCGATCACCACTTTTGACCGGTGATCATCAACCGTTTTCCAGGTGTCTTTATAGGAAGTTATGATATTAAAGTAGTTCTTCATTGCCTTCAACTCGGCAGGAGAAAGTTTGTGCCAGCCATGGAATCTTTCAAAGACCTGGTATACCGCATTTCCCATAGGGCTGTCAATAAAGACAGGAATGGCGGGAATTTTATTTTGGTCATGTAATTTCCAGAGCCGGTACATTAAAGTTTGCAACCGTTCTACCGCGAAACTGGGAATGATCAAAGTCCCATTATTGTCAAGAGATCTTTTTATAGTTCTAGTTAAAAGTTCATCTGCGTCTTCTTCAGGGTGAAGACGATCTCCATAGGTGCTTTCCAGGAATAAGTAATCTGCCCATTTAGGTCGGTCAGGGGGTGCGAGCAAGAGGTCTTCTTCCCGACCTATATCCCCGGAGAACACGAAGATCTTTCCGAAGATGTCAAGCTCGATAAATGTTGCACCCAGAATATGTCCATTCTTTTTAAATCTGAATTTAATATTTTCTGTAATCTCGTACCACTCCTCCAAATTATCCGATTTGAACAATTTCAGAGTTTTCTCCACATCTTTTAAGGTGTATAACGGCAGGGCGGGGGAATGTACCGTATAATCCTCTGCATTCGCCCGTTCGGCATCCTCCTCCTGAATCTTGGCGCTGTCTGTCATGATGATCTCAGCGATCGCCAGAGTAGGAGGTGTGCCGCGAATGATTCCCATAAAACCTTCAGCTACCAATTTAGGAAGATATCCGGTGTGATCCAGATGGCCGTGGGTGAGAAGGATCACATCTATTTTTTCTGCAGGAAAGGGAAGACGCTGCCAATTCAATTCCCTGAGTTCTTTCAAACCCTGAAATAGTCCGCAGTCGATTAGGATATTTTTTTCCGGTGTTTCCAACAGGAATTTTGATCCGGTAACTGTTCCTGAAGCTCCCAAAAAATGAATTTTAACCTTGTGTTCCATGGTTATTGCATTTTACAAAGTTGCTGCATTTCCTTTAAGATCTTTTTCTTTCTGGTTTCTGAAACCCCCAGGTGATCCAGAAAAAAACGAT
Source organism: Salinimicrobium gaetbulicola (assembly GCF_042676025.1). Classification (NCBI taxonomy): domain Bacteria; kingdom Pseudomonadati; phylum Bacteroidota; class Flavobacteriia; order Flavobacteriales; family Flavobacteriaceae; genus Salinimicrobium; species Salinimicrobium gaetbulicola. The sequence continues at coordinate 163,958 of NZ_JBHTJP010000034.1, read as the reverse complement.
CGTGAATAAGATCCCGGCATAACACCACATCCCTGCTTAACAAAAATTGTTTTTCCCTTTGAGAAAGCAATTCTGACACGGTAATAGGATAAAGCCCAGATTCATCAATTCGTTCTTTTAAGCTGCTGCCTTTAGGAGTATCCCAACTAAGCAAATGCAAGTCAACACACTTGCCGTAGTCTAAAGCATCTTTTGTGAACCTGGTATTGGTGACCACCCAACCTTCATTGAAAAATTCCTCGGGGTCATGTTTTTTCTGAAAGAACTTCTGAATATCCTGGAAGCGAGAATGTATGTACAAAGGAACCTTCACGTTACAATTATTCCCATGTTCGCTGTGGAATTTGCATTCAATGAATAATTTTATATTATCTTTTCGGGCAATGACATCAATCTCATGTGTTACGCATGATCCCTGAACTACTTTGCCTACTTCAACTTTATAACCGGAATTTTGAAGCACGGCGGCCACAAACTTCTCAAAAGGGTAACCGGTGGGACCTAATTCAAAAATGGCATTTTTGAGCTTATATCTGGATGCAAAAAGGGAATCCTTCTTCCGAAGAAGTTTATAGGCCCGGTTATAGATCTCTTTTGTGGTAATACCTTCATATAGTTCAGATTCGATCTTTTGAAGGATACCAGCGATCACACTTTGATCGGCCCCCGATTTTCGTAAGGAGTGTGCTACTTTTTTTGCCGAAAAATGATGTTTTTCACCTGAGGCAGTAGTGATCTTTAGTTCTGAAGTATCCATTTAACCAATTTTGAGGCAATTTAAGGTTGATGCAATACCAAAACCGGGATTTTTGAATAATGAGCCAGGTTCTTGTATAAAGGGTCAAAAAGTAGGTTTTCAAAAAACCCATGTTTTTTATTTATGAATGCGATGAGTTCACTTCCCCGACTTTCCGTAAAGGAATATATACCCAGAGGAATGCTCAGAAAATCAAGTGAATGAAAAGAGAAGTTCACATTTTCCTTTTCAAGGCGTTCCCGTAAGATCTTTTTATGTATGACCTGCTTTTCTGTAAGGCCGCCTTCTTCTGAAATATGGAGGACTCTAACAGGTGCCCTGAATTCTTCAGATAATTCGGCTAAAAAATGGAGGTCCCTGGGATTCAGCTCCGCTTTAAAGCTATTAGCCAGGACTATTTCAGATAACCCTTTAAAGGTCACATTTGAAGGAATTGCCATAATCGGGCAGTTTTGGATCTCTTCCATTAAGTTCACGGTATTACTTCCGTATACCACCTCGTCTGCCCCGGTATGTCCCTGAGTTCCTATCACTACAAGGTCTATCTCCTTTTTATTGATCTGTTCCTTTACGGTATTTACAAGTGATTTATTTGCAGAAATAAATTCAAAAGAGTGTTTAAGGTTTGAATTCTTTCCATTTACATCATCAACTAAATTTTGAAGCATGGCCGACTTTTCCCTTTGAGCAGCCTCTAAAAGGCCTGGCCTTGGAATGGGTGTTAACAGGCTTCCTTCCTCAAAATCATTGACCTTATAGGCATGTAAAAAAGTAAAGGTACACTCATCATCCTTATACATTTCCATGATGTAGGTTATGGCATTAGCCGCATTATGAGAAAAATCTGTAGGAAGGAGAATATTTTTCATGAACTCCGTTTTTTTTGTGAAGGAATAACCAAAAATGGAACTTTAACATGAAAACCTATTTCATTGATCACAGGCCTGAATAACAGATTTTCAAAAAAGGAATGTTTGTTATTCACCATTACCAGCATATCAACTTCATTGTCCTCCTGGAAATCATAAATAGCCTGAGGCACACTTTTATCGGCAATGCTGTAAAAATGGTGCTCCTGGTCTTTAAAAGCCGTACCCAGCGCTTTTTTTCTTTTCTCCTGGTCTTCGGAAAGTTCTGCTCCAAAATAGACATGGAGGATATTAATTTTGGAAGAAAAATGATCAGTAATATCTTTTAAAATTTCCAGGAGTGGCGGAAGATCTGTTTCAAAATCTGTTGGAAGCAGGATCCTTTTTGGTTCTGCAAAATCAAAATGGGAAGGTATCGCCAACAGCGGACATTTGGCTTTCTTAATTGCTTGTACCGTATTTGATCCAAAGAGAATCTCATCTGCTCCCGTGGCACCCTTTGTTCCCATGACAATGAGATCGATCTCTTTTTCCTTCACTTGTTCCTTGATCTCATCTGTGAGGATATTAAAAGAGGAGATCTTGTGAAACTCATGCTCATCATTCGGAAAATTCTTTTTGATCTTTTTTAAAATACGATTCAAACCTTTTGCTGAATTATTCCTGTAAATTTCGGTAAGGGTGGGTTGGGTTGCACTGTACACCAGGTATTCATTATCATACAAGATGGGAGTGTAAGTGTTCAGCAGGTAAAAGGCACATTTTTCATGATTGAATAACTCAACAGCGTATCGAATGGCGTTATACGAGTTCTCAGAAAAATCTGTGGGTAAAAGGATCTTTTTCATGGCTGTTTACTTAGGTGCGATGGAAATTTTGAAGGACCAGAAATGGTATTTTTGGATGGAGGCCTATTTTGTCGAGGGTCGATTTATATAGAACATTTTCAAGGTAACTGTGTCTTGAATTGACCAGGATCAAAAGATCAATTTTAAGTTCCTCTATGGTTTCCAGGATCGCTTCTGTTTTCTCCTTATCAGCTACCTGGTGATATTCCATTTTTACGTCATAGAACTGTTCTTGAATAGCCTGTTGATTATCCTTTTGCCTAAAACTGTCAATAGGGAATTTTGAAACGTATAACATATGAACCTGTGTAGCGAATGATCTTGCCAATTCTCCCACCAATTTGAGTTCCCTTTTTTGATATGGCATTATATAATTGGTAGGGAAAAGGATCTTTTTGAGTTCTGAAAACTCAAAGGATTCGGGAATACTTAAAACGGGACATTGAACATACTTAATAATTTGAAGGGTGTTGCTTCCAAAAGTGAGCTTACGGTCATTAGATTTTCCCCGGGTTGAAGTAACTATGATATCGGCATTTTCGCGTTCTGCCAGGTCATTGACTTCATCGATCAATAACCCAAAAGCAGAAATGGTATGAAAGCGATGCCTTGGGTTGTGAAAATCCTGTGTAATTCTCTCACAGATCTTTTCTAGTTCTTTATCAGAATTCTGTTTAGTGGTTTCTTTAAATTCGTCTAGAAACTCCTGGGTAAGAACTCCTTCTTTATTGTACACCTCATCTGCATAAGCATGAAGTATGTAGAATTCACAGCGGTCGTGCTTGAAGAGTTCAACAGCAAATTTTAGAGCATTAAAGGCATTTTCTGAAAAATCTGAAGGAATTACTATTTTTCTCATTATAAGGAGTTTAATCTTTAAATTTAACCGAAAATCTTTCGGGAAACAATGATTGTTATCATTAATTTAAAGCTTCCTTTGAGAAAAAAATAAAATGCTGGCCTGGAAGTTTAAAACAAAATAAGGGGAAATTAAATTTCCCCTTATAATCTTAGTTAACCTTAATTGATTTAGGTTTTTTAGGTGTTTGATTTTCCTTTTTATGGATTGTCATTTTTAGAACACCATCTTTGTAAGTAGCTTCCACCTCCTTGTCTTCATCAACATTTTCGGGAAGACTTACAGATCTTGAGAAAGTATTATAGCTGAATTCTCTTCTCACGAACCCTTCTTTTTTTTCTTCCTCTTTTTCTTCTTTTTCTGCTGAAACAGAAAGGATACCTTCGTCTAAAGTAATATTAAAATCATCTTTAGTTAAACCAGGAGCTGCCATTTCCACCTTGATATTCTTTTCATTTTCCTTGATGTTCATAGCAGGTATGATTTCCATTTCACCCTGATTACCCTCATTGTTAATGAAGCGATCCCAGATTCTTCGAGTATCCATCATATCAGCGAAAAAAGGGTCATTTCTAAACGGATTGCTTAATAAAGCATTGCGCCGTTTGTTTGTTTTAACGAGTGACATAACATTTATTTTTTATTGTTAATAGTTCCTTTTTAACGACTTTAATTTACGGAATTACCACACTGATTTCCATGATTTTTGTCATTATCACCCTCTTTGTATCTTGCATAAAATCAGGTAATTAATTGTTTTATCATCCGAATTTCAAATAATGCAGATAATTCCTTTTTATCTTTTAAAAGGCTGTTCTTTAAAGGCTACTTCGGATAATTTTAGGGTAAAAAAAAAAGGAACAGGAAATACGACTTTCCTGTTCCCCTAGAAGATATAAGTGCAGTATAACACTCAAGTGACATCAGGGATTATACCTATGTATAATTTGCATATCAGGCTATAACTACCTTTTTATCTTCTTAACCTGGATCTTCAACCCAATAAAGTACTAAAGACCAGATATTTTGTAAATCGATTCTTAGTTAGAATTGTTTACTTCGCTAAAGTACAATGAATTACGTCTTATTTTCATGACAAAAATCATGAATCATTTATTTAACTAAAATTTAAAATTTGGAGTGGAGATTTATCGAATGCTATGAAGTTTTTGAAGGTTCAGGATCTTGATATCCCTCCCTATAATATCTATCAAACCTTCTTTTTTAAGACAGGATAAACTTCGTATAAAACTTTCTGTTGAGATACCTGCTACACTGGCAAGATCACTTCGGGAGATCCTTATAAATTCTTCCGGATCACTTTGTATTTTTTCAGCAAATTCAAGAATTGTATTGGTAGTCTTTTTCAATACCGACCCATAAGCCATTTCTAAAAGGTGAGTTTTTAAAATGGATAGATTTTCAGAAATTAGTTGTGCAAATTCCACCGTTAATTCCTGACTCTTTAACAAGGTATGAATAAACTCTTCAGAAGAAATTCTAAATAACTTTGTGGTTTCAAGTGCTTCGGCCGTTTCAGGATATTGGGTTGGGATCTTAAAACTATAGAATCCTAAAATATCGTCTTTTTTAGACAACCAGGTTATCAGCTCTTTCCCGTATTCATCCAGTCTGAAGATCTTTATAAGTCCTTCTTCTACAAGGTAGATGTATGATGCATGCCGGCCTTCCCTGTAGATTTCCTCATTTTTCTCTACTTCAATATATTCGCCGTAGTTTCTAAAATAAGAACGTAATTGATCAAGATTTAAAATTGATTTCTCACTATGATTAACCTTGTTTCCGTTTCTTTCCCTGAGGATTTGAGATTTTGCCAACCTGCTTTCTATGGAGGTTAGAAGGTCATCTTCCTTAAAAGGTTTAGTGATGTAATCATCTGCACCTAAATTCATTCCCTTGCGGATATCTGTCTGATCTCTTTTTACTGAAATGAAAATAAATGGGATTCTTTCTGTCGCAGGATCTTCTTTTAAAGCTTCAAAGACCTGGTAACCGTTCAGCTCAGGCATCATAATATCTGATACGATGATATCTGGAAGTTTTTCACGAGCCATCTGTACTCCAATTTTTCCATTTTGGGCTGTCAGAACATCATAATGGGCAAATTCAAGGAGGTCCCGGGTATTTTCGAGGAGAGTTTTATCATCTTCTATGAGAAGTACCTTTTTTTTCATAACAGCATCTTATGGTAAGCTTAAAAAAACTTATTTGGGGCGGCTGAAAAAATGGAGTTCCTGAAGCTCTTATGAACAGGAAACTTTCTATAAATATACGCAGTATCCTGTGGATAATAAAGATTTTCACCTGTTAAAAATGATATTTGTCATGAAAATTTCCTCTCTGGAAAAGTACCTTTCAATAGGCAAACAGCAAAGAATGATTATGATGAATATGAGTCGATCTCCGCAACCTGAAGAGTTTTACCAAAATTTGGGAAGGCTTTTCTATGCTGTTGCCGCGGCAGACCACGTAATAAGAAAAGAAGAAGTAGAGGCATTAAAAGAGGTGGTGGAGAAAGAATGGATGAAAAGAGATCGTTCAAAAGACGTTTATGGAACTGATTCTGCCTTACAAATTGAAATTGTGTTTGACTGGTTAGATGCAAACAAACCTGAAGCAGAAGATTCTTTCGAAAGGTTTGCAGATTTTTATAAGGATCATAAGGAGCTTTTTCCGGACTCCACCAAGGAAGACCTGATGGTCACTTCAAATGAGATCGCGTCGGCTTTCAGGGATAAGAATAAATCAGAACTTATTATGCTTGCCAAATTACAAACCTTATTTAATCATTAACATGAAACCACTTATATGCCAGAGTTGTGGTTTCCCTTTTTCCGCGGAAAGAAGGGGGACGAATCGTGATGGAAGTAAGAACAATGATTATTGCTTAGACTGTTATAAAAACGGCGAATATACAGATCATCATCTTACACTTCATGAACAGGAACGAAGATTGCTGGAAATGGCAAAAGAACACAATGAAATAAGCCTGGAGGAAGCCCAGCAGATCATCAGATCCCTTCCTGATCTCAAGAGATGGAAGATGACTAACATTTTCTAGGTAGTAAATAAATTCACTGACTAATTTTAAAATTGAAATATGAAAAATGTAAAAAGATTACTGGCCTTACTGATTCTTGTGGTTTTTGCAAGTTGCGCGGATGAAAAAAAGGAAGAGGAAAGAATAAAAATAGGCGATGACAATAGCAGTATTGAAGCGATCGAAAATGATGAGCAGTTATATGAGGCTGACACCTCTACTACAGCAAATGACTCTTTGCAAAGCAATGGAATGGTCGAGGTTATTATTACCGGAGATGATCAAATGAAATTTAATTTAAAAGAGATCAGGGTAAAAGCCGGGCAAAGGGTAAAACTGACTCTCAGGCATGTAGGCCAACTGGAGGAAAATGTTATGGGGCATAATTTTGTCTTATTGAAGCAAGGTACTAATATACCCGAGTTTGCCCAGAAAGCCAGTTCTGCAAAAGAAAACGAATATATTCCAGAAGCTACCGATAAAGTGATCGCTCATACCGAAATGATTGGAGGAGGAGAGGAAACTTCAATAGAGTTTAACGCCCCGGCCACTGGCACCTATGACTTCATTTGCAGCTTCCCGGGACATTACGTTCAAATGCAAGGCAAGTTCATTGTCCAATAAAAAAAGAGCTGCCGGGAAATTTTATTGACACCTCCTCTCATTTCATTACAGGACGGTGTACATATTAATCAGGACAGCTCTTAACCGCTTAATTAGATGAAAAAGTGAGGATCGGGATTTTGGTACAGGACTGCATCTTCTTTATCTTATCTCTAATGATCACTTTATCTACTTCATTTTTTTCCTTAAGATTTGGCATTACAACCAGATCTGGAACCATATCTTCTATGGCATTTTCCAGGGATTGATACACATGATCTGAATGTATGGAATGGAATTTAAGTTCAGAATAATCGATTTTTCGTTCCACCAGATCCTTAAATCCTTCCATAGCAGTACTGGCCACGGGCTCATCTTTGTGGGTGATGTGAACAATATTTATCTCAGGTTTGGCAGGATTTAAAATATGAATGAGGTCTTCTAGATGTCCAACATCTTCTTTTCGAAACAAGCTGGAGAACATCACAGATTCCAGTTTACCCAGTTCGAATGAAGGAGGAACGGCAAGTACCGGGAAAGGAGAAATATCACTCATATGTTTGGTGGTACTTCCCAGGAACATTTCTTTAATAGTACTGGTTCCGCAAGCACCCATCACGATCATATGAATATTGATGTCTCTCACAAATTCCAGGATGGCTTCAGAAACATTAGACCCCTTTATAGCGGCGTATGAAAGGTCTGAAGAATGGTAAATTTCTCCAAGGTTCTCTTTGCAAAATGAGGCTAAATTTTCCTGGTGTTTTTTTCTAGCAGCTTGCTTTCCCTCAGCCGAATGTTCTTCTTCAGGATCATATATATGAAGTACAATTACATCTTCTCTGATTAATTCGCCTAATGAAACGGCATACTTTAAGGCTGCCACAGAGCCGGAAGAATAATCGGTGGCGTAGATGATTTTTTTCATGACTTCATATTTAACAACCTAAAAGTAATAAGGATCTAACTTTCAGGTTATGACCGTCATCATACTACCTGTCTTTTTTTTCTTCCCTGGCCATTTTTCGTTCCAGTTTCTTGAAATAACCTCTAAACAGGAAATTGTGTTTTAAAGCATCCATGTTTTGTTCAAGTTTCTTACTGGCACTTTCGGCATTTTCAAGAGTAGCGTCAAGATTCTTCACGAAAGTAGTATCATTGACCAGGTAGTTTAATGCACCTTCCCCTGTTTTAAGGTCTTCGGAAAATTCTCTTAGGTTTGAGGTCATTAAGTTTATTTCTTCTACAGATTTATTAAGATCCTGGATCATTTGTGATACATTTTGTCCTGCGACCGTATCATTTAACAGTACGCCAGCGACACTTTCGTCTAAGTTAATGGATGAAAGGATACCGTTGAATTTTCTTATACTGCTTGAAGCTTGAGCGGTTAGAGTTTTTAAACTTTTTATACTTTCTTTCACGTCAGAAGACATTTCTTCATCTTTAATAAGGGCTCCCAATGTTCCTTCCCCTTTATTAATCGCATTGGTGATCTTTAATAGGTCAGCCGTTAGCAAAGCAGCATTTTCATTAGTAGTATTAAGAGTTGTCAACATGTCGGCGGTCGCGATTTTACTGATGGATTCAATGGTATCACCGGGTTTTATACGAGGATAACCTGAAGAATCCCCGGGAATAAGATTTACCACCATACTCCCAACCAAACCATCTGAACTTATTGTAGCCTGGGTGTTCTTTTTAATTAGGTGGATTGTTTTTTCCGAGATCATCATGGAAACAACAATGCTGGTGTCATTAACTATATCAATACCCTTGACCGTACCCACGGTGACCCCGGCAAAACGTACATTATTTCCATTCTGCAGACCATTCACATTCTTAAAAACAGAATAGACGCGAGTATTGCTGCCAAAAAGATTCTGACGGTTGCCAATAAAATAAACAGCAAGAACAAAAATGCTTATACCTAATAGTATAAATATTCCGAGTTTTAGATTTTGTGGATTTCTGTTTCTCATAATATGTTATTTAAAGAAGGCCTGGACCTTAGGATCTGAGGAGCTTGATAATTCCTGAAAAGTGCCTTCGGCATAATTTGTTTGTTCCAGCAACAGGATCATTCGGTTAGAAATAACCCTTGCACAGTCAACATCATGCGTTATGATGAGGGAGGAGGTTTTGAATTTTTTCTGAATTTCCATCATAAGAAGAATGATCTCTTTAGCCGTAATAGGATCCAATCCTGTAGTAGGTTCATCATAAAGTATGATCTTTGGTTTTAAGATCAGTGCCCTTGCCAGCGCTATCCTGCGTTGCATTCCTCCGGAAAGTTCAGCGGGCATAAATTCTTTGGTTTTTTCCAAATGAACATTTTCCAAAGCCTCCTGGACTAATGCGTCTGTATTGATTCCTGAAAATTTCTTTTTATGATGTCTTAACGGAAACTCAAGGTTCTCCTGAACTGTCATGGAATCATATAAGGCGCTTCCCTGAAACAGGAATCCGATCTCTGCTCTAAGCATATCCATTTCCTGATGATGCAATTCCAGGATATTCTTGCCTAAAACCTCAATTTCACCACTGTCAGGTTCCATGAGGCCTACCATACACTTGATCATAACTGATTTTCCGGAACCTGATTTACCCATTAACACTAAGTTTTCTCCTTCATACAACTCCATATTGAAATTATCCAATACCACCTGGTCACCGAATCTTTTGCACAGATTTTTGATTCGGATAACCGGTTCTTTTTTCGAAATGCTGGTAGTATTAGTATGTTCGGTATTGGTTTCCATCTTACCCGTAAATAATGTCTGAAACAAAAACTGCTATGAAATCAATTATAAAGAGTAGTAGGGAGGTAAAAACAACCGCTGAGTTAGAAGCTTTTCCAACACCTTCGGTTCCCTTACTACTGTTATATCCTTTAAAACAACCTACCAGACCTATAGCAAATCCAAAGAAAAAAGACTTGATAGTTGCCGGAAGCAGGTCGCTGTATTTGAGCGCCTCAAAAACTTCATTGAAATAAAGCATAAATGAAACGCCTCCTTTTACATTTTCAACCATGGCAGAACCTACCAATGCGATAAGATCTCCAATAAGGATCAATAAAGGCAACATCAAAGTTGCTGCAAGGATCCTTGTAACAACTAAAAATTTAAAGGGGTTGGTACCCGAAACCTCCATGGCATCGATCTGTTCTGTAACACGCATGGAGCCTAGCTCTGCACCTATACTCGATCCTATACGCCCCGCACAGATAAGTGCAATAATCACCGGGCCTATTTCTCTCACAATTGAGATACTTATCATAGAAGGCATCCAGGAGACTGCCCCAAATTCCATTAATGTGGGTCTTGACTGTAGCGTGAAAACCAGGCCAAGAATAAATCCTGTAACCCCTACCAAAAGCAGGGATTTATTCCCCATTTCATAGCTTTGTTTTAGGAATTCCCTGAACTCAAATGGGCGGGAGAATAATTCTTTAAAAAACCTTCCGGCAAAACGCCCTAAAGCTCCTATTTCAATGAAGAAGCCAGAAATGTTTTTTAAAAAAGTAGATTTAGTATTCATTGTAGCCGGGGTAGATTTTTTAATTTAAAAATTGCAAACCGGCAGATCATGAAAGTATCATGAGCAAATTGAATTGTTGTTGCTCCTTAAATAGATAGATTCTCTGAATCCAGTACTTTTTCTGATACTTTAAAGACATTTCTCCTGTTTGCCCTGAAGTTCTTAACGAATTCAGAAATCTCGTTTTCCAGAGCCTCGTGTTCTATTTCAGTGACTTCAGAATTGTTTGACTTATGATCTATTAACCCGGCAAGCTTACTTTGATGTTCTTCTAATTTTGCTTTTAAAGCTTTACCGTGACGAATAATATCCTGAAGTTCTGCAGACATTTTTTCAACTTCTTCAGAATTATCAGTCCGTTTTACCCAGATAGAATACTTTTTTACCAACTTGGTTAGAAAGTTGAGGTCTTCTAAATAAAACTCTAGATCAGACCTCCAGTAACGCACCAAAACGTACATTTTTTCCCAGTTGCCGGGATGGGGATCATCCTTATTGAATTCTGTATTATAAGTGTCCATTGCTATTCTGAGTTTCTTTAAAATTAGTTTATTCATTGACCTCATAAAATGACATTGGTCACTATTCCTGACCGATGTCATTTTGTAAAATATTGATATTCAATAAATTTAAGATAAGAAGGGAATTTTTCATAGAATATTTTTTAAAAAATAATTTTTACTGAACATTTCATATGAAACATCAGGATGAAATATGGATCAAGTTGAAGGACCTATCGCTTCCAGGTATCCTGGTCATTCCTGAAAATGCTTCGGGTCTTGTAATATTTTCTCATGGCAGCGGAAGCAGTAGGTTAAGCTCACGCAATAATTACGTTGCTTCAGTTTTGAACCGAAATAATCTAGGAACACTACTTTTTGACCTGCTTACCGAAAAAGAAGATCTCATTTATGAAAACCGCTTCAATATAGATCTATTGACCCAAAGGCTTATTGAGGTTACCCTTCAGCTAAAAAAGCAAACCAACACAGGCAATTTAAATTTTGGAATTTTTGGTGCCAGTACAGGAGCGGCCTCAGCCTTAAGGGCAGCAGCAAATCTTCATGAAGAAATTAAAGCGGTCGTTTCCAGGGGAGGTAGGGTCGATATGGCACAGGAAAGCCTTCAGATGCTTGAGGCACCTACTTTATTTATAGTGGGTGAAAAAGATGAGGTGGTCTTACAGTTAAACCAAACCGCAATTGAACAAATATCTGGAACTAAAGAAATGGAAATAATACCTGGGGCTACACATTTGTTTGAGGAGGAAGGAGCATTAGACAAAGTAGCAGATTTGACAGCAGATTGGTTCAAAACTTATTTATAAAAGATGTTTTTAGACAGGGATCAGGCAGGAGAAGAACTTGCCCTTAAACTCGAAAGTTATAAGGATAAAGAGGTTGTAGTCCTGGCAATTCCTCGTGGCGGACTGCCTTTGGGTTTTATCATTGCCAAATCGCTTAAAGCACCGTTAGATGTTGCTATCACTAAAAAATTAGGCCATCCAAATAATCCGGAATATGCTGTGGGGGCTCTTAGCTCTCAGGGCTATTTTATAAACCCGGAAGCTCACGTTTCAAAGGAATATCTTGAGCAGGAAATTGAGCGGGTGAGGGAGGTGGTGAAAGCGAGAAACCAGGAATATTATTCAATTACTAAACCCCATGACCTTACCGGTAAATGGGTGATCATTGTAGATGACGGGATCGCGACAGGAAGCACTATGATGGCTACAGTACAATTGGTTGGAAAAGCCAATCCCAAAGGGATTGTCGTGGCCACACCGGTTGCCCCACCCCGAACTATTGAAATGCTCAAGAGCTCACCTCTTATTGATGAAGTCATTTATCTAGAGGCTCCGATCTATTTCAGCGGGGTAGGGCAATTTTATGAAGATTTTTCAGCAGTACAAGATAAGGAGGCAATTAGGTTGCTGGAGAAAGCCAATGCCTCTGAAAAATAAGTTGTTCAAATAAAATGTAAAAAGAGGCCTTTATGGCCTCTTTATCAAAATCCTACAGGAAATTTCCTTTTTCGTCTATTTTAACTCTCATGCGTTGATCCCCGTTTTCCAATTTTAATTTGTAACGTTTTTCAATACCTTTTTCATCATGATAATTCACTAAATAAACGTCTTTTGACACTGTCCAGTCAGGATATTTTTGATCTAGCGCATTTCTTACTGCAGAAGGTAGTCCTACATCTTTATATCGCTCTACAGTTTTCAATAGTTTACCATCCTTATCATAAGCAGCAAGAACAGTACCTTGAGGGATAAAGAAATTTACCTCATATAGATCATAGTCATCTTGATAAATATCAGAGGTTTTTATGTCATATTTTGCTACTTTTTCCTGAAGTAACTTAACAGGTACGGCCACCTCATCATTAGTTGTTGCATCTAAATACTTATAGTTTACGGCAACTAATTCAACTTCTTTCAACTCTTCAGGTTCAGTGATCTGAGAGATTAACGGATTGATTATTCCGAAAAGGAATAACATTAATAACAGTTTTTTCATGACTTCATTTTTTTAGTTATTTTTTAGATTAAAGAATGAAGATATTGATTATAACCGTCTGATACAATGATATTTGTCAATATAAAGGTGCGCTGATGTTAATTTTGGAATTGATAAATGTCATGCTGAAATCCTTCCCGTTTAATTAAATTTAATTGCCCCCCCTCATATAATTTAAGACTTTAGGAATGGAACGTTTAAAAGACAAAGTTGCGGTCATTACCGGAGGTGCCGGGGGAATTGGTCTGGCCACTGCAGAAACTTTTCTTCAGGAAGGGGCAAAAGTAATGTTAGTGGACCTAAATGAGCATGAATTAAAAGAACGGGCAGCTGCTCTGAAAAATGATAATGTCATTTATTTTGCAGGCGATGTTTCGCATGCAGCAGATGTGAAAAAATATACTGAAGCTTGTATTAATTACTTCGGAAAGATCGATATCTTTTTCAATAATGCGGGGATAGAAGGAGTATTCTCCCCAATATCAGAATATCCTGAAGAAGTCTTTGATCGGGTCATCGCGGTAAACCTGAAGGGTGTTTGGTTAGGCTGTAAGATCGTTATTCCTAAAATGACAGATGGCAGTAGCGTGATCCTGACCTCTTCCGTCGCAGGACTTAAAGGATTTATAAATTTAAGCCCTTATGTAGCTAGTAAACATGCTGTTACCGGGGTCATGCGTACCATCGCCCTTGAGTTCGCCGAACGTAGGATTCGTGTAAATTCTATTCATCCGGGACCGGTCAATAACAGGATGATGCGATCTATTGAAAAACAGATCTCTCCTAATGACCCAGATGAAGCTGAAAAAAGTTTTGAATCAATTATTCCTTTTAAACGGTATGCTGAAAATAAAGAAATTGCAAACCTTGCACTTTTCCTGGCTTCAGATGAAAGCGCATATCTCACAGGTACCACCCAGGTTATCGATGGCGGAATGAGCATTGTTTAATTGGTTGCTCCAGCTCGTTTAAGGAGCTGGGTCAATCCCAGCCCAACCAGGGCGAAAATTACTATTATCGTTAATTGTTCTAATGATAGAGGAACCAGTGAAAGAACTTCCTGAGTGATAGGGATTAAATAGACCAGTATTACTATTCCCAAGGAGAATAGCAATGCAGCCCATACCCATTTGTTGGAAGTGACCTCATTCTTAAAGAATGATCTATGCCGTTTTGGTAAATTAAATACGTTTAATAATTGGGCAAGGATTAGAGTGTAAAATGCCATATTATTAACCACTTCCTTAGAACTCTCCTTAAAATGCCAGGAATAGATGGTCACTGCAATTACAGTTGCGGTGATGGTTAGCCCGTAGATAATAGTGGAGATCCAATGTTTTTTGGTAAGCAGGGATTCGCTGGGATTCCGCGGTGGCTGCTCCATCACTTTTTTGTCACCTCTTCCTACTCCAAGGGCCAGGGCTGGAAAAACATCGGTTACTAGATTTAAGAACAGGATCTGTAATGGCAGTAAAGGTAAGGGGAGGTTTCCCAAAGAGGCGACTGCTACCGTGATGATCTCGGCAAGATTACATGATAGCAGGTACACCACAAATTGCCTTATATTTTCAAAGATGGTGCGGCCTTGCCTTATGGCAAGTTCGGTTGAGGTGAATTTATCATCCATGAGGATCACATCGGCAACTTCTTTGGCTGCCTCGGTACCACGAATCCCCATTGCGATCCCAATATCAGCCTTTTTGAGGGCAGGAGCATCATTCACGCCGTCGCCGAGCATTCCCACCACTTTATTATTCTTTTGATAGAGATTTATAAGATCGAGTTTTTGTTTGGGAGCCATGCGAGCAAAAATGGTGGCTTGTAATACCTTTTTTTCCATCCCTGCAGACATCTTGTCGTATTCCGGAAGGTCGCCACCGTGAATTACTTCCTGCATTCCCTCTTGAAGATCGAAAAGGCCTATTTCTTCTCCTATTTTTCGTGCTGTATCGGGATGGTCCCCGGTGATCATTACTACTTTTATACCTGCATTTTTATAGGTGGTGATAGCCTGGCGAATATCGTTTCTAGGAGGATCCAGAAAAGCGGTAATACCAATAAAGACCAGGTCTTCAAAAACGGCGTTTTTGCCGGGTGGTTCTTTTGTCTTTCTTGAAGCGAAGGCTAAGATCCGCATTCCAGATGCTGCCAATGAATTAGCCTTTTGTATCCATTTTTCTTTATCTGAAAATGCTATAATACTTCCGTCCTCTTGTAGAATGTTGTCGCAAGAATCTATTATACTTTCCAAGGCACCTTTTACAGCTATAAAACATTCTCCGTTATTCGTATGGATCGTAGCCATTTTTTTAATGTCGGCATCAAACGGGATCTCTTTAATTCTCACGAATTGGTCTTTAATCTCTTGCCGGTCAAATCCTATTTCTTCTGAAAAGTTCAATAATCCGACTTCAACAGGATCACCAAATATTTTCCCTTCATTTTTTTTGCCATTATTGCACAAAACCGCCACCTTCAATAATTCGCGGAAATTTTCTTTTTTCAGAATATGTTCAGCGGTATGTTTATCACTCCATTCTTTTGGGCCCAGTTCATTTCCCATGATGAGGACTCTGTGCACAGCCATCTTATTTTCTGTAAGAGTCCCGGTCTTGTCTGTGCAAATAATTCCGGTAGCTCCCAAAGTTTCTACCGCTTCCAGCTTTTTGATCACAACCTTCCGGTGGCTGAGTTTCAACATACCACGGGCAAGGGCGATTGTGGCCACAATTGGTAGCCCTTCAGGAATGGCAGCAACGGCAAGGGCAATTCCGGTTTCTATCATTAAGAACAGGTCTTCTCCCTTTAAGTATCCTGTAACGGCAATGATCACGGTTAACAAAATGGTAAGCCATATGAGCTTGTGGCTTAATTTGGAAAGTTTGCGTTCAAGAGGTGTCCTAACTTTGGTGGCTTCACGAGTAAGACGACTTATTTCTCCAATTACTGTCGCATCACCGGTGGCCGTGACAACTGCTTTCCCACTTCCCCTGGAAATAATGGTACCTTTAAACAGCATATTGGATCGATCTGCCAACACTGTGTTCTCAGCCAAGGGTGCAATATCTTTCTCCACCTGATTACTTTCTCCAGTTAAGGCTGCTTCTTTGACCGCAAGGCTTTGCTCGCCAAGTAAGCGGGCATCTGCAGGCACTACATCGCCCGCATTCAGTATAATGATATCCCCAGGCACCAAAAATTGCAGATTCAGATGTTTTTCCTGCCCGTCTCTAAGGACATTGGCAAAAGTTTCGACAAGTTTTTGGAGCGCCTCTACAGAACGGATTGCCTGCCATTCCATAAAAAATCCTATAGAAGCTGTGATGAGGATCACAATCAGTACCGCAAATCCTTCCAGGATCTCATTGAATAGAAAAGCAAGTAAGGTAGCCCCGGAGAGCACATAGATCACCGGGTCCAGGAATTGTTCCAGGAAAATGATCCAGGTCCTTTTCGGGCGGGTCTGTAATAATCGGTTTTTTCCGTACTCAAGCAGCCTTTTGTCAGCTTCAGCAGAGGTGAGTCCGACCCCGGGATCAACCTGTAGCCTTGAGATTACATCTTCTGCGGTTAAGCTGTGGGCCTTTTTGATCATGGATAGTCGTTTAACTACGGGAATATTCTAATTTACAAACAGGGTTGTTTCTCTTCAATGATATTTATCAATGGGCTTTTCTGTTGAAAAACTTATTCTTAAATTAGGTATAAATCCTGACATTTCAGGTAATTACAAATGGAACCTTAATATTCGAGCATGATCCTGACCCTAACCATAAATCCCGCCCTTGATCTTTATTCCCGTGTAGAAAAAGTATTTCCGGGAGAAAAACTAAGATGTGAAAAAGCAAAGATCGATCCCGGTGGTGGTGGTGTCAATGTATCACGAGTGATCCATCGTCTTGGAGGGGAAACCACTGCTCTCTATACCCGCGGAGGCTATACGGGAGAGATATTTAAAGATCTCCTGGAAAAGGAGGAGGTGAAACAGGATACTGTGGAGATCGCAGGTTCCATTCGGCAGAATATTGCCGTGACAGAAACATCAACAGGAGAATTGTACAGGTTCGGATTTCCGGGGCCTTCCCTGACTGAAATTGAATATCAGGATGTACTTACCAAATTAAACTTATACAAAAAAGCAGATTTTTGGGTGGCTAGTGGGAGCCTTCCGCCGGGTGTACCCGAAGATTTCTATGCCCGGGTGGCGGAAAAGGCCAGGAAAGATGATGTGAAACTTGTTCTTGACACTTCAGGAAAAGCATATTCAGGTATTTTAAGAGAAGGGGCATACCTGCTCAAACCTAATATGAATGAACTGGAAGACCTTGTAGGTGAAAAAGCAGAAGATGAACAGCAACAAAAGGAACTGTTGTTACAGGTGCTGGAAAAATATCCAATAGAGGTAATTGTTTTGTCATTAGGCTCGAAAGGGGCCTTGCTGGCGACAAAAGGAAAGGTGCGACATTTTCCTGCTCCGGCAGTAGTGCCGATCAGCTCAATAGGAGCGGGTGACAGCATGGTTGCAGGAATGGTATTCAGCCTTTCACGTGGAGATGAACTTGAGAAAGCTATTCTTTACGGTCTTGCCTGCGGCAGCGCTACCATTAAATCTCCGGGCACCGAGCTTTTGAAACAGGAGGATGTTGAACCGCTCTTTAATAAGCTCCTGAATGAGGTGCAATTAAATGATCTTACCTAAAAAAGAGTTGTTGTGGCTTCCAAAAAGAAATTGAAGGTTCAAGATGCCTATAAAAAAGAGTTTTCGCAAGTAGCGGAACAGCTCGCTGCTGATCCTGAAAATGGGCTGTCTAAGGAAGAAGCTCATAAAAGGTTGAAGAAGTTCGGGCGTAATAAATTGAATGAGAGTAAGAAGCGAAGTATTTGGGATCTGATAATTTCCCAGGTGAATAATCCGGTTATCTATCTTCTGACGGCAGCAGCGATCCTCGCTTTCAGTTTCGGAGATCTGCCCGAAGGCATTGCAATTCTTGTCGTACTTCTGGTTAACACCATCATTGGTTTCTGGATGGAATTCCAGGCGCAAAAATCTATGGAAGCCATTCGAAAGATGGATAGAATAGAAGCGAAGGTCATTCGGGGCGGGCACCACGACCAGATCGATGCTGAAGAAGTGGTGCCGGGAGACCTGTTGCTTTTTGAAGCTGGTGATCTGGTTCCTGCCGATGCCCGTATCGTAGAGGCGACCGAGCTTAAGCTGGATGAATCTCCACTTACGGGGGAATCCGTTCCTGTTGATAAAACTTCTGAGGTATTAAATGAGGATAAACAGGTGGCAGACAGAACGAATATTGTCTACAAAGGAACCGCTGTTACAGCAGGGAAAGGCAGTGCCCTGGTATTTGGAACGGGAATGGATACCGAAGTTGGAAATATTTCTTCGCTGGTTGAGGAACAGGAGAAAGATGAGACCCCTCTCACCAAAAAACTGAATAAACTTACCACAAACCTTATATGGGTTATCCTGGCTATGGCTGCTGCTTTTTTCCTCATAGGATGGCTTGCAGGGAAGGAAATGTATCAACTGGTTCAAACGTCTATCGCCTGGGCCATTGCAGCCATACCCGAGGGATTACCTATTGTGGCCAGTATTGCGCTGGCTCGGGGAATGTTCAGGTTGTCAAAAAAGAACGTTCTTATTAAGAAGTTGAGCGCCGTTGAGACCCTTGGCGAGACGACCGTGATCTTTACAGACAAGACGGGCACCCTTACAAAGAACCAGCTTACGGTAGATACTTTATGCCTGCCAAATGATCAATTACTTAAAGTGGATTGGCATTCAAAAGAAAAACCCGAGGTTGAGGGAGGAGATAGGGAGGAGGATGAAAATTATAGACAGATCCTTAGGATCGCAGTTTTGGCCAACGATGCTTCCCTTTCCGAAGAAGATGAGGAGACGGGCAGGAATGAGGATGAAGAAAGTGACAAATCTGCAGCCAAAGGCGATCCACTGGAGATAGCCCTGTTGGATCTGGTAAATAAATTAGATTCCGGACTTTTTCAGGAATTACAAGGGCTTGAAAGGGAGCTTCATGATCCTTTTGATTCAGATTCCATGGTAATGGGTACCGTCTATGCCGAGAATGATGCTTATTATGTGGCCGGGAAGGGTTCTCCAGATGCTATTTTAGATCGCTGTAAAATGATCCTGAAAGACGGAGAAAACCGGGATTTTTCAAAAGAAGAAAAAGAAAAATGGAAGAAGAGGAACAATCAACTTTCTGAAGACGGCCTCCGGGTATTGGCTTTCGCCTACAAAAATACCGATATCCTGCCCGAAGGGGAGGAAGCCGAAGACTTTCTTCATGAGCTTGTTTTTGTGGGACTTATCGGTTTTCTGGATCCTCCCCGTAAGGAAGTGGCAGATTCCATGGAAGTTTGCAAAGAAGCGGGTATTAAAGTAGTGATGGTAACAGGAGACCATCCTGGAACCGCCAAAAATGTAGGTAAACAGGTACACCTTTTTTCTGAAGAAGAAGATGATGAAACAGCAGTAATGCACGGTAAGCAACTGCAGAAGGAAATGGATAACAACAATCATGAGAAACTATTGGATACTCTGGTTTTCTCAAGGGTTGATCCTGAGCAGAAGTTGATACTTATTAAACACTTCCAGGAACAGGGGGAGATTGTCGGAATGACAGGAGATGGGGTGAACGATGCCCCTGCACTGAAAAAAGCCGATATAGGGATCGCAATGGGAAAACGCGGAACGCAGGTTGCGCAGGAAGTCTCAGATGTGGTGCTCAAAGATGATTCTTTTGATTCTATTGTGGTGGCTATCAAACAGGGGCGTATCATTTTCGGGAATATCAGGCGGTTCGTCATGTACCAGCTTTCCTATCACCTTGGGGAGATCCTTTTGATCGCTCTTGTCAGTTTTACATTATTCATTCTGCCCATCTTGCCATTACAGTTGCTCTTTCTTAACTTACTATCTGATGTTTTTCCGGCACTGGCACTGGGAGTAGGGGAAGGAACCGAGCAAGTAATGAAAATGCCTCCCAAGGATCCGAAAGAACCGATTATCACTAAAAAGAACTGGTTACAGATTGGAGTATACGGGTTGATCATTGGTGTATCGGTTTCAGGGGCATACTTTTATGGGCATTTCGTATGGGAAGGCTCAAAAGAGATAAACAACAATATCGCCTTTTTCAGCCTTGCTTTTGCACAGTTCATTCATGTGCTGAACATGCGGGAGGCCAAGGAAAATGTGTTCAACAATCAGGTGACCCGCAACAAATTCGTTTGGCTGGCAGTGATTTTTTGTGTGACAGTCCTATTGGTGGCCTATAATATCCCGTTTCTGGCAGATGTGTTGTCATTCGTGTCTATGGGAAGGAAGGAATGGATCCTGATCGCTGTAGCCAGCATACTGCCAACTGTTCTTATTCAGATAATCAAATTATTCAGAAAGGATTTTTAATTAGCAAATTCAAGAAATAAACATGAAATACGCGCTACAAGCAGCAATATTTGACCTTGACGGAGTTGTAACTAAAACCGCCAACCTGCATTCAAAAGCCTGGGGAATGGCCTTTGAGAAATATAACGGCCGAAGAATACAAGAGGGAAAAGAAAGTTTTGAGTCATATGACCCCAGGGTGGATTACCCAAAATATATAGACGGGATACCTCGATTTGATGGGGTTAGAAACTTTTTGAAGTCCAGGGATCTTGAGCTTCCCGAGGGTACTCCCGGAGATAACGAAAATGACGAGACCGTTTATGGATTGGGAAATCAAAAGAATGAATTGTTCCAGGAACTGATCAAAAAGGAAGGGGTTACAGTGCTTGAAAGAAATGTAGAGGTGATCAAGGCCTGGAAAGAAAAGGGAATTAGAACGGCGGTTATCTCCTCCAGTAAGAATTGTAAAATGATCCTTGAAAAGGCCGGTTTAGAAGACCTTTTTGAGGTAAGAGTTGATGGTGTGGTTTCCGAAGAAATGAATATTCCGGGAAAGCCCGCGCCGGATATCTTTTTAAAGGCTGCGGAAGAATTGGGAGTGAAACCGGGGGAAACCTTGATTGTAGAAGATGCCCAAGCCGGAGTTGAGGCCGGTAAAAAGGGGAATTTCAGACTGGTGATTGGTATCATCAATGCTTCAGGTGAACAGGAACTTTTAAAAGCAGGTGCAGACATCGCGGTAAATGACCTTCAGGAGTTGGATTTGGAATTCAAAAATCCGAAAAAGACGAATTCCTTACCATCTGCTTTAAAGTGCTTTGGAGAGCTTTCAGACATATTTAAAAAAGAGCAGCCCATGTTGTTCCTTGATTTTGACGGTACCCTTTCACCAATTGTGGAGCATCACAAGGACGCTCGAATTTCAGAAGAAATGAGAGAACTGGTATTTGAATTATCGAAAAAATATAAGGTGGCGGTGGTAAGCGGACGCGGGCTGGCAGATGTTAGGGAAAAAGTAGCCCTTCCTGAAATTTATTATGCCGGTAGCCACGGTTATGAAATTTCAGGTCCTAATGGTTTCTCGAAAGATCACGAGGAAGCCGTGAAGGTAATGCCTGTGTTCGATGAGATCGAGCCAATTTTGAAGGACCGTCTAAGAGATATCTCGGGAGTTGATTTTGAGCGGAAGAAATTTACACTTGCCATCCATTACAGGCAGGTCTCGGCTGAGCAGGAACCAAAGGTGCATAAGATCGTTTCTGAGGTTCTTAAAGATCATCCAAAAGTGCTTCCGGCAGGAGGGAAAAAGGTGATCGAGATTCGACCTGATATAGACTGGCACAAAGGAAAGGCTGTTGAATTCCTCAAGCAGCAGTTGAGCAATGATAAAGATCCGCTGTCGGTTTATGTGGGAGACGATGTCACAGACGAAGATGCCTTCAAGTTTGTGAGTCATGGTATAGGGATACTAGTAGGGGAACACGGGCAGGATACCTATGCCGATTATCATCTTGAAAATATTCACCAGGTGGAACAATTCTTAAGAAAAATGTTGGAATGATCGTAACATCATGGAAAAGTGGAAAATAAAATATTCAGACTATAAACCGGAAGATGAAAAACTTCGGGAAGCCCTGTGCACATTGGGAAATGGATATTTTGCAACCCGTGGATCCATAGAAGGAAGTATAAATTCAGATCTACATTACCCTGCCACATATTTGGCCGGAGGTTACAATCGCCTGGAAACAGAGATACAGGGGAAGGTTATCGAAAACGAAGACCTGGTTAGGTGGCCAGACTGGACTATTTTGAAATTCAAACCTGAGAACGGAGAGTGGTTCGATATTGAAAGTGTCGATCTAATCTTATTTGAACAGGAATTGGATCTTAAGGAAGGTTATCTGGAACGGAAGATCCTATATCGTGATAAGGAGGAACGGGAAACCATGCTAATCAGCCGGCGTATAGTAAGCATGCATAATATGCATCTGGGAGCTATAGAATGGCAAATTATTCCGCAGAACTGGTCGGGAAAGGTAACTGTACACTCGGCTTTGGATGGAGGAGTGGAAAATAACGGAGTTGCCAGGTATCGTGCTTTGAACAGCAAACATTTGAAACTTCAGGATAAAGGAAATTATGAGGAAGATTCCATTTTTTTAAAAGTGAACAGTAATCAGTCGGAGATCGTGATGGCCCAGGCTGCCAGGACTTCGGTATTTTTTGAGCTTTATGACTCCTTCATAGAAAGAGAAACTTTTATCAATGAAACATATGTCGCTCAGGAGTTAACTTTTGAAGTCAGGGAATTAAAAAAAGTAAAAATAGAAAAGATCCTTGCCCTGTACACGTCTCGTGATAAAGCTATTTCAGACCCATTGACCGAAGCCAGGAAAACTGTAAAAAGAACCACTTCTTTTGCCGAACTTGAAAGATACCATTGCCAGGCCTGGAGGGAACTCTGGGGGCAATGTGATATTTGCCTCGAAGCCGATGATGGGGAAGACCAATTGCTGCTGAGGTTCCATATTTTTCACCTGTTCCAGACCTTTACTCTAAATACTATAGACCTGGATTCCGGAATACCTGCCCGCGGTTGGCATGGAGAGGCCTACAGGGGGCATATTTTCTGGGATGAACTATATATTTTCCCATTTTACAATATCAGTATTCCTGAGCTAACCAGGGCGCTCTTGATGTACAGGTTTCGCAGGCTTCCCGAAGCCCGTTATGCCGCTGAGAAGAATGGATTTGAAGGGGCTATGTTCCCGTGGCAAAGTGGTAGTGATGGCAGGGAGGAAAGTCAGGTGATACACTTGAATCCTGAATCTGGCCGGTGGCTTCCTGATAACACCTACCTCCAAAGACACGTGAATTCAGCGATCGCCTATAACGTTTGGCAATATTTTCAGGCCACGGGCGACCTCCAGTTCCTGTCTTTTTATGGTGCCGAATTAATGCTGGAGATTGCACGGTTCTGGGCAAGTAAGGTCAAATATAATAAGGAGAATCAGAAATATGAGATCCATAATGTGGTGGGACCAGATGAATATCATACTTCCTATCCCGGAGCGGAAAAGCCCGGATTAAATAATAACGCGTATACCAATTTTATGGCAGTATGGTGTCTTATTCACGCTAAAGAAGCCCTTGAAAGACTGAATACCCGGCGTGCAGAAGAATTAAAGGATTTTTTAAATATTTCTGAAGAAGACCTGGTTCGATGGGATACTATTAGCCGGAATATGTTTATTCCGTTCATTCAGCAAGGAAAGATTATTGAACAATTTGAAGGCTTTGAGGAACTGGAAGATCTTGACTGGGAAAAATACAGGCAACAATATGGTGAAAATATTCGCTTAGACCGGGTTCTGGAAAGTGAAGATGATAATGTCGGAAATTATAAGGCTGTCAAGCAACCCGACGTTCTTATGTTGTTCTATCTTTTTTCTGCGGAAGAGCTTTCAGAAATATTTGGGCGTTTAGGCTATGATTTTGATACTAAAGAACAAATACCACTCAATATTTCATATTACCAGGAGATCACCTCTCACGGTTCAACTTTAAGTAAGGTCGTTCATTCATGGGTATTTGCCCGTTCCCACCGGGAGCGTTCCTGGCATGACTTTAAAAAAGCCCTTATTAGCGATTTTAATGATATTCAGGGCGGAACGACCCCCGAAGGAATCCACCTTGGGGCTATGGCCGGTACAGTAGATCTTATTCACCGCTGTTATACCGGACTGGAATTCAAAAAGGAGTGTCTTTACTTCAATCCCCGGTTGCCTGATAATGTAAAGAGAATAAAATTCAGGTGTCGTTATCGTAAACACTGGTTGGAAGTAGATCTCACTCCGGAAAATCTATGTCTTAAAAGCCACGGTGGCTGGCAGGATGTGATCCGGGTAATTGTAAATGAAGAGGAGTTTAAAATGATCAAAGGAGAAGAACGTATCATCGCCTACAACAAGTAGGTTTCTTTTTTAAAACTTCAATTTTAGGAATTAGCCAACATTTTGGAGAGGATTATATTCCTAATTTGTCTGGAAAATCAAAAAGATGAAATGGAAAGGCAGACGACAGAGTTCAAATGTTGAAGACAGAAGGGGGAAATCAACCGGTGGGAAAATTGCTATAGGTGGAGGGATCATAGGTTTGATCTTTTTGGCGATCCAGTTGTTTTCAGGAGGTGATGCCACTGAAGTCATTAATCAGATCCAAACCCAGGATACAGTTACCGAATCCCGGGAACTTACTGCGGAAGAGAAAGAACTGGGGGATTTTGCGGCTACCGTCCTCGCAGATACGGAAGATGTATGGAATACAATTTTTGAACAGAACGGTTCCGATTATGCCGAGCCCGGGATGGTACTGTTTACTGATGCGGTACAAACTGCCTGCGGTGGCGCTTCTGCGGCCTCAGGGCCTTTTTATTGTCCTGCCGATCAAAAAATATACATGGACCTTCGCTTTTTTGAGGAGTTAAAAACCAGATTTGGTGCTGAGGGTGGTGATTTTGCCATAGCCTACGTGATCGCACATGAGGTAGGGCACCATGTTCAAACCCTTTTAGGAACCTCTTCAAAAGTGCGGCAATTGCAACAGGGTGTGAGCCAGGCTGAAGCCAATGAACTCTCTGTAGCCTTGGAGTTACAAGCCGATTTTTACGCAGGGATCTGGACAAAACATAACCAGCAATACCTGGAGGAAGGTGATATTCAGGAAGCTTTGAGTGCGGCAAGTGCGGTTGGAGATGATGCCATTCAGCGTAAAACCCAGGGCAGGGTAGTACCCGATTCTTTCACTCATGGAACTTCAGAACAGCGTATGAAATGGTTCACAAAGGGTTATAGAACCGGGGATGTCCAGCAAGGAGATACTTTTCAGGCTGTTTTAAATTGATCAGGATTCGGCGTCATTGATATTCTGGATGCCTTTCAATAAAGCATCGGGGTTAAACGATATACTGTCAATGCCTTGCTGGACCAGAAAAGAAGCGAATTCGGGAAAATCGCTGGGTGCCTGTCCGCATAACCCGATCTTCCTGCCGGCTTTTTTGGCTTTTTCAATTGCCAGGGCGATCATTTTTTTTGCCGCTGAATTATTTTCGTCGAAAAGTGAAGCCATTAACTGGGAATCTCGGTCAATTCCTAAAGTGAGTTGCGTGAGGTCATTTGAGCCTATTGAAAATCCGTCAAAGTATTGAGCGAATTCTTCCAGCAATATTACATTGCTGGGTATCTCTACCATCATATAGACCTCGAGATTCTGATCACCTTTTTTCAACCCATTTTCGGCCATGATTTCCAGGACCTTTTTACCTTCTTCCACGGTCCTGCAAAATGGGATCATGACCTTCAGGTTCTCCAATCCCATTACTTCCCGTACCTTTTTTATAGCCTTGCATTCAAGGCTGAAACCATCTTTGTAAAGTTCGTGATAATAACGTGACGCCCCTCTAAAGCCAAGCATGGGATTTTCCTCTTTTGGCTCAAATTGAGCGCCTCCCACGAGGTTTGCATATTCGTTGGTTTTAAAATCACTCATCCTAACGATCACTTCATTGGGATAAAATGCCGCCGCCATGGTCGCGATTCCCTGGGCCAGCTGGTCGATAAAATAATACTCCTTTTTCGCGTAGTTTTCTGTGAGATCCTCGATCATTTTTTTCGCATCCCTGTCCTGAAGCTCATCGAACTTCAACAATGCCATAGGATGAACCTTCACCATATGGGTGATGATGAACTCCATTCTTAAAAGGCCGACCCCGTTATTAGGATAAAATGATAGTTCAAATGCTCTTTCTGGGTCTGATAGGATGAATTTGACCTCTGTTTTCGGAAGTTTTATCTCACTTAGATCTAATTCTTCTTTTTCAAATTGCAGACTGCCTTTATAGACAAAACCTGTTTTTCCTTCTGCACAGGAAACAGTAATGAGGTCACCATCCTTAATATTTTGGGTTGCGAAATAAGAGCCAACAATAGCCGGCACTCCCAATTCGCGCGCCACGATGGCTGCATGGCTCGTGCGACCTCCCCGGTCTGTGATGATACCGGAGACCCTTTTTAAGATAGGATCCCAATCGGGACTGGTAGTTTCGGTGATAAGGATGTCACCTTCTTTCAATTTATCTGCGTCCCTGGGAGAATCCAGCAATCTGGCTGTGCCGACGGAAATTTTTGAACCTACCGCATTACCTTTAACCAGGACTTCTCCCTTTTCTTTAAGGTGAAATTCGTATTGTTTTTCTTCGTGGCCAGCGCGATGAACTGTCTCTGGACGGGCCTGGGTGATAAAAAGTTCTTCTGAAATCCCATCTTTGGCCCACTCAATGTCCATAGGTTTCTTATAATGCTCCTCAATTGCGACAGCCCATTTCGCCAGGGTTAGGACTTCTTCGTCCGGCAGGACAAAGGTATCCTGTAAGCTGGCTTTGGTCTCGATATTTACAATGGAGGAATGACTATTGGAGGAGGCATAGACCATTGTCTTCTCCTTTCGACCGAGTTTTTTCTGAATAATGGCATTTTTTCCCGCTTTTAAGGTGGGCTTAAATACATAAAATTCATCTGGGTTCACAGTGCCCTGAACGATATTCTCGCCCAGTCCCCAAACTCCCGAAAGCAAGACCAGGTTTGTAAAACCTGATTCGGGTTCAATGGTAAAACCAACTCCCGAGCAACCTTTATCTGACCTGACCATTTTTTGAACGCCCACCGAGAGTGCGACTTCACGATGTTCAAACCCCTGATCTTCCCTATATTTTATTGCCCGGTCTGTGTAAAGAGAGGCGAAACATTTCTTGATCGCTTCTTTGAGGTGCTCAGTCCCTGTTATGTTCAGAAAAGTATCATGTTGACCGGCAAAACTAGCCTGTGGAAGGTCTTCTGCCGTTGCACTGCTTCGAACGGCTACCTGCTCGTCGTTGTTCTTTCCAAGAGCAGAATAAGCTTCGTCGATCGCGTTGGAAAAAGTAGCTGATAATTCCCCTTTTAGAATCAGCTCCCTGGCTGCCTTTCCCTGGTCATGGAGATTAGCGAATTGATCTCTATCGAGATCTCTCATTAGCTGGTTCAATTTTTCTTCCAGTTGGTTCTCTTTCAGAAAGAGCCGGAATGCTTCCGAAGTAGTAGCGAAACCATCTGGTACCTTTACACCTTCTGAAGAAAGCTCATTGAACATTTCCCCGAGGGAAGCGTTCTTTCCACCTACCAGGGGTACGTCTTCGATAGTTATTTCTGAGAATCTTTTGATCAGCTCTCCCATTTTGAACGATTTTTAATGCTAATACAATACGACCTGATACCCGATATTCAAAAGGAAAATACCCAGCAAAAACAGCAGGAAATAGATGACCTGAATGAGCTTGATATTTATGATCGCTATTTTTTTACTGGTGTGAGTTGGGAAAATGAATAATCCAAGTCCCGTAAACAGGGCAGTCCAGCCAAGAAGGGTGATAATAAATTTCCAGTTGGGTTCCCATACATTGTGGAAAAGCACACTTAAAAGCCCCATGATGATCGCGATGAATGCAATGAGGATCTGGAATTTCTCATCCCTAAGGTCTGCGTTGATCTGCCTGATCCTGTCGGGATTAAAACTTAGAATAAAGAAGAAGATCAACAGATACCAACCCCAGAATTTCGCTAAAAATATGGAGATGTCCATTTTCCCGGGTTTTTATTAGACTCTTCAAGTTACTATCTCTAAAGGGTTTAAAATATGATATATGTCATTCACAAAGGCCCGTTTTTCGGCTAAATTTGATCAAACTCTCCTTATGTTTCGGCAAATTTCCATATTACTCTTATGTATGACCCTTATTTCCTGTTCGGGGAAAGAGGATAAAATCTATCCTAAAAAAACCATGATTACCGAATCGGTTTATTCTTCAGTGACCATCCAACCAGACAGCCTTTACCAGGCTTTCGCTATTGTAAACGGCATTTTGGATGAGAACCTGGTCGAAGAAGGAGATCCTGTGAAGAAAGGGGATCCCATCGCACAGATCATTAATAACACCCCAAAACTGAATGCTGAAAATGCTCGAATGACACTTGAGCTGGCAAGAAAAAATTATAGCGGGGATGCCACTGTTCTCAGTGGTATAGAAGATGAGCTCAAGGCAGCGGAACTTCAGTTCATTAATGACTCTATAAATTATAACCGCCAGAAAAAACTCTGGGCCCAGGGTATAGGTTCCAAATCTGCATTTGAATCAAGGCAACTGGCATATGAGATCTCATTTTCCAACCTCGATAGACTTCAAAATAAATATAAACGTACCAGGAACGAATTAAGGACTTTATTACAACAGGCAGAGAATAATTACAGACTCTCTCAAATTAATACAACCGATTTTACTGTAAAAAGTAAGATCAACGGGAAGGTCTATGCCCTTCATAAAAAAGAAGGTGAGATCGTTACCACCAGTCAACCTATAGCTTCGGTGGGCTGTGCAGATAATTTTGTTATTGAGATGTTGGTAGATGAGGTTGATATTGTAAAGATCCAAAAAGGCCAATCGGTACTGTTGACACTTGATTCCTATCCCGGGGAGGTATTTCAAGCTGAGGTAAGCAAGATCTATCCAAAAAAAGATGAACGAAATCAAACCTTTCTGGTAGAAGCAATTTTTGAAATTGAGCCAAAAGTTCTTTATCCCGGGCTTTCTGGGGAAGCAAATATTATAATCTCTCAGAAGAAAGATGCCCTGGTCATTCCTCGCAATTACCTTAAAGAGAATGACAGCGTTTTAACCGAAGAAGGGTTCGTTAAAGTGAACACTGGCTTGTCGAGCCTGGATTCCGTTGAAATTAAGAACGGAATAACTTCAGAAACAGCAATTTTTAAGCCCGAGGAATAATGAAGAGATCGGTCATTTTAAGCATTGCTAAAACACATATGCTTAGCAAGTTCAAGCAGACGGTTATTGCTGCTCTTGGAGTGACCTTTGGTATTGGTTCCTATATTACCCTGGTAAGCTTTATGACCGGGCTCAATCACATGCTCGACGATCTTATTCTCAATCAAACTCCCCATATTCACATTTTCAATGAGATTGAACCTTCCAAAGAGCAGCCTGTTTCACTATATGACAGTTTCAAGGACTCGTTCAATGTGGTGCATTCTATTAAACCCAAACAAACCCAGAAAAAGATCCATAATGCCCAGCCCATTATAGAGCACCTAAATAATGATATCCGGGTGAGAGGCGCGGTGCCACAAATCAAGACCCAAATATTTTATATAGCCGGATCTATTGATTTTGGCGGAAACCTTACCGGTGTCGATATTCTGCAGGAAGCTGAACTTTTCAGTTTAAAAGATTATATAATCGAAGGTAAACCTGTTGATCTACATAATACTACCAACGGAATTATCCTGGGAGTTGGTGTGGCCGAAAAGTTGTCTTTGGAAGTAGGGGAGCGGGTCCAGGTAAATACCGTGAAGGGAGAAACTTTTCCTCTGAAAGTGGTAGGAATTTATCAGAGCGGGATCACAGAGATCGACAATATTCAGAGTTTTACGAATCTCAAAACCGTCCAGCGCCTCCTGGGAGAACCTGAAAATTACATCACTGATGTCAATGTGAAATTATTTGACATAGAGGAGGCTGGTCCCATGTCTAAAGAAATCGAAGATCAATTTGGACTAACGGCTATTGATATAAAAACAGCCAATGCGCAGTTTGAAACGGGAACTACCATTAGAAATCTTATTACATACGCTGTTTCTTTTACCTTGTTAATCGTTGCCGGCTTCGGAATTTATAATATTCTGAACATGCTGATTTATGAAAAGATGAATGATATAGCCATTTTAAAGGCAACAGGGTTTTCCGGAAGGGATGTGCAACTGATCTTTATGAGCCAGGCGTTGATCATTGGGGTAATAGGAGGTATGCTTGGCCTGTTGATTGGTTATATACTTTCAGTGATGATAGATCATACGCCTTTTAATACCGAGGCCTTACCAACGATCACGACATATCCCGTGAATTTTGATCCGTGGTTCTATGTAATTGGGATCAGCTTTGCGATCGTTTCTACATTCTTGGCGGGGTACTGGCCTTCTAAAAGGGCAAAAAATATAGATCCTGTAAGAATAATCAACCGGCTTTAGGATGAAAATACTGGAGGCAAAACATATTGACAAGCATTTTAAAAAACCTGTTTTATTCCATGTTTTAAAGGATATAAATTTCTCCGTTAACAAGGGAGAATTTGTTTCGGTTATGGGTAAATCGGGATGTGGGAAATCTACTTTATTATATGTTTTATCGACTATGGATACAGATTATTCGGGAGAATTATTCCTGAATCAAGAATTGATAACCGGTCGTTCCCCTAATTATCTCTCTAAGCTTCGCAATAAACACATCGGATTCGTTTTTCAGTTTCATTATTTACTCTCAGAATTCACGGTTCTTGAAAATGTAATGTTACCGGCACGTAAGTTGGCTGAAAAGACTTCAGAAGAGATCGAACATAATGCTCTAGAAAAATTAAGAATGCTTGATATTGAAAATCTTGCTTTGAAGAAAGCCTCCCGAATTTCGGGAGGTGAAAAGCAACGTGTAGCGATCGCCAGGGCCTTGATCAACGATCCCGCTATAATAATGGGAGATGAGCCAACCGGAAACCTGGATACACATAACTCAGAAAATGTATTTAATATCTTCAGGCATTTAAGTGATGATCATGAGCTTTCACTTCTCATTGTTACTCACGATGAAGATTTCGCCAAAAGGACAGACAGGATCATTCAAATGGAAGACGGTCGTATTTTGAAATGAGAATTAAGATCAGGATTGTAATCTATTCCCGTCACGTGCAAGGTCAACCAATGAAAGTCCCCTTCCGGAAGCTTCCAGATTACTTTACATTTTGAGGGAACGGTTAAGCCATCGAAAGTCGCCGATTCCAGCACATCAATTCGCCAGGTATGTTTTTGAGACTCTTTTTCACCGCCATAAAATCTTTGTGCTTCAAAGGATCGCAGGGAACCATCAGCCGAAAACTCAAAAAGCCCTTCTAACGGGGACTCGGCCTGGTGAAAAATGGCTTTTACACTAGAATTATTAATAGGTATCCATTTGATGTAAGGTTCGCGGGCTGCAAAAGGAAACCAGCAAAGTTCTCCCAAAAAGCGAATTTTACTTCCGGAATCAATTTTATGATTTTCCTTTTCATTTACAATATTCAACAGAGACTCTAACTTTATTTTCATTTCACCTTTTCCGTCAAGTAATTTGTCACGGCCATCCAGATAGATGAATGGTAAGGCTGTTACCCGTGAGGACCAAAGAAATGCTGGGTTGACGGTATTAAAATACTGTTCTGCCTGGAAAGGCATCCATTTACCTTTAGGCTTAATTCTCAGTTCCCCTTTTTGAGTTAGATGAACGATGGGAATATTCGTTCTGTTAATAGCTCCCGATACTGTCAACCACTTTTGGACCGGAGGAGGAAGGGAGGCCGGATCCTTTATTTTTTCAAACCTTTCCCGCTGATGGATTACTGTAGAAATTTCATTGAAAGTTTTTTGTTTGAAACTAAAGGAACCTTGAGCACTGAGAGCAACCCCAAGAATAATTAAGTTTGCCAAAGTTCCAAAACGAGCATCGTCCCAGTGTAGGTTAATTAAGACTTGTGACAGAATCACGCCGCCAATAACAATAGCCGGCCATAAATCATTTTTCTGAAGGTACAATACAAAACCTGCAAGCAGTAAAACGCAAGCTAGTGCCCAAATTCCGCCTTCAGGCTTCGATATATTTTTCGAAATCTGAGAAATATATTCAGGTTTAAACGCTTTTACAAATCCGAGCAGATGAATTAGGCTGTGAAGTAGTAACAGAAGGGCGAAAAGAAATTTCATTTATATCGGGTTAAGTTATAGAGATCACTTTAAGAAGGTGAGTCTTCGTCCCCGTCATTTTGGTCTTCAGGAGCATGAAGAATGAATAATGGAATATCAGTAGCATAGATGATCTTGGCAAGTTGCGAACCAAAAATCCTTTCCAGAAACTCCTCTTTTCTTACAGGTAATATATTCATGTCAATCTTCATAGACTGAACAAACGTACTTATGGCTTCAGGAAAAGGCACTTCTGTAACTTTATGAAAAGAAGGGTTATATATCTCAAAGGCCTGTTTTAGCTCAATTTCTGTTTGTTGTATCTCGTCTTCAGATATTTCAGGATCAATATTATCAAGGATCTCCAGAGAGAAAGAGTGGTTACCTATTAAATCCAGCAGCGGTTGTATAGTAGTTTGCTTTAAGTCTATGGAGTAATCCAAACTTAAGAGGATCCTTCTAAGAGTATGGAATTTAGCCTCTACGGGAATTACCAGAAGTGGGGAATTTACATTTCTAATGACCCTAAGGGTGTGACTTCCAAAAAGTTTTTCCTGGGTACCTGAGGCTCCGTCGGTTCCCATAATGATCAAATCAATCAATTCCGCCTCAATTAACTTATTGATAGAATCTGTGAAGACATCATAATCTGAAATCGCTTTATAGGTGTAATCCTCTCCTGCGCAGGAATTTTCCATTTTAGCGATCAATTGTTCCAGTTTGGTCTTACTTTCTGTAATTAAGATGTCATAAACAGATTTGTCTGCGGAAGCTTTCATAAGGTCTCCGCTGGTATATTTCCAGGCTTTATAGACGCTTAAAAGATGGAAAGTGCAACTGGTGCCATGGAAAAGTCTTAAGGCATATTGAATTGCATTTTTTGAGGCCGGAGAAAAGTCGGTAGGCAGTAGGATGTTTTTCATGGCTCATTGCTTTAGACATCTTTAATTTAAGGCTTAAATGGCAATAAAACCAATGATGAATATCATTTTTAGGAGCACATCAATAATCAAACTTTTCAACCTTCCTAGTCTCACCCGCATCCATTCCCTCTAAAAATTCATTCCCAATGCGAACTCTCACTAGTCTGAGAGTTGGAAAACCAACAGCAGCGGTCATTTTCTTTACCTGCCTGAATTTCCCTTCTCGTAAAGTTATAGAGATCCAACTGGTAGGTCCGTGTCTGTCATCTCTTATCTTTTTGGCCCTTTCCGGGAAGGAGGGAGGTGAAGTGAGAATTGAAGTTTTACAAGGGCTGGTGATGTATTTTTTACCCTGGATCCCGATTTCAACCCCCTGCTGCATTTTAGTGATCGCATCTTGAGTAATGAGGCCGTCTACTTGCACATAATATTCTTTCTCGACCTTGTTCCCGGTTATTTCAGCACTTACTTTTCCATCTGTGGTTAGCAGCAGCAATCCTTCCGAATCTTCATCAAGTCTTCCAATAGCCATTGTTCCCTCTGGAAAATCACTCAATTCGCCTAGTAATTTTTTATTACGCCTAGTTTTTTGTTGAGTAATAAATTGACTTAAAAAACCGTAAGGCTTGTAAATTTTGAAATGGTATTCCATTGAAACTGGCTTTGAAGGCGAAAATACTAAAATGAGGAATTATTTAAAATTGATTATTTTACAGTATAAATCTATAAATCAAGAGTTTAATTTTAACAATTGTGTGAAAATCGGTGAATTATGTAATTAAAATCCTCAAAAATCACCAAAAGTGGGTATTGTATTGCGGCAAAGCTTGTAGTATTTTTACAACATGAAATTAGTCAGATGAACAATCTAACTGATGGAATAAAAAATCGGGGGTGTAGGGGCCCCGATTTTTTTTTTATATTAAATCGAAGGCGTGAGCATATTCTGTAAACTCGTACGTCGTATTAATTTCCAGTTTCTTCTTGATATTTTTTCGATGTGTATTGACGGTATCAACCGTAATGTGCAATTCTTCAGCAATTTCAGCAGAACTTTTTCCTAGAGCAACTAAGCGCAGCACCTCTTTGGCCCTGGACCCAAGTGAAATGAATTTCTGAAGATTCTCTCTGAAGAACTGATTCTCAGCTAATAACCTTTCCGCTTTATTGGGTATATGTTTCATTTGATCTACTGGAAAGGCAACAGTGACCAGGTGAGTAGGTCTGCCGTCAGGAGCTTGATGGAAGATTCGAATGGAGCTAATGTGCCAAACCCATTCATCACGATCTCTGAACTTCACTTGTTGGAAGAAGGTAAAAGTCTCGTCTGGATCTCTACTTTCTAACAGTTTGTGTAGTTTTACCATGAAACCTTCCATGTCTTCATTATTAAAAAATCGTTCATGGTACTTCGGCCCAATTTGCATAAGCTCATTTAAACTTATACCTAATTGCTGCAAGCCATTAGAGGTCATGAAAATAGATCTGAAATCTGAAATATCCTCGCCTAGTTCATGGATGACGACGACCCCAGGCATAGATTCAGCACATGAAGCGAACTTTTCTATTTTTTCATTAAGTGATTTCACAGAATAGAGTTTAATGAATAAATATTAATTTTTTAGGATTTTGCACTTTATATGTCCTAAAAAAACTGAAAATGTTACATTTAAAATTAAATAAAAATTTATGTATATATTAAATTAAGTCATAAGATCTTGCATACTTGGTAAAGTCGTAAGAAGTTGAAATATTTAATTTCTGTTTAATGAGCTTTCGGTGAGAATTTACCGTGTGGGGAGAAATATTCAGAGTTTCAGAGATTTGATTCGTACTATTGCCTAATGCAACTAGTTTTAAAACTTCAATTGCCCTGGGACTTAAGGAAAGAAACTTTTTTAAATGGGTTTTTGAAAAAATGCTTTCATTAAGAAGTTTTTCGGCTTTTCGAGGAATGTGTTGGAAATGCCCCAAAGGGAAAGCGATAGTAATTGTATGGGTAGTATTGCCTGCCGCATCTTTATGAAATGCTTTAACAGATGAAACATACCAGGAATAATTCTTCTCATTACTCAGCTGCACTTGATGAAAGATTGAATAGGTTCCCCATTCCTTTTCCTCATTGAGCATCTCTTCAAGAGACTCTAGAAAATCGACCATAAATTTATCATTAAGAATGATGCGTTTATAATCGGTTCCTAATGAGACTAGATCATTCAGACTCATGCCTAAAAGTTTCAAACCCTTAGACGACATATAAAGAGGACGGAATCCCTTAAGCTCATGTATTACCACCACGCCCGGCATCAATTCTGCAACAGGTGCAAAGTCATTAATCTTTTTCTGAATATTCATAGCTCGCGCAAATAACAGAAAATTTTATTAAAACATTAATTTTTGTTCGGTGTCTTTGGGTTTTTAGGTAGAAATATTTCGTTCTTTAGGTCTTTAGTTGTTTAATTTTCAAGAAGTTTAATTAATTCTTTGGCTGCTTTTTCTGCGGAAGCCGGATTTTGTCCGGTCACTAACTTTCCGGATACCTTTACTTTTGGAGTAAAAGGCAAGGTGGCAGAAGAATATTTTGCACCCAAAGTCTTTAATCTATCTTCCAGACTAAAGGGAATATTATCTCGTAAACCCACCATTTTTTCCTCGGTATTTGAAAAGGCCGTTACTTCCTTGTCAATGAGTAATTCGGGTTCTTCAATGGCAGCGGTCAACAGCGCAGCAGGGCCGTGACATATCGCGCCAATAGGTTTTTGATGGCGGTAGAAATCTATTATCAGGTTGGCATTGATCTCATCAGTGGCCAGGTCTCCCATAGGCCCATGTCCCCCCGGATAAAATACCGCGTCAAAATCATCCGGGTTTATATCCTCTAATTTTATGGTGAACTCAAAGGCTTTCTGCGCCTTTTCATCTTTTTTATACCTGCGGTTTGATGAGGTTATATTTTCGGTTAGTTCGCTTCTGGGATCCACAGGCGGGGTTCCGCCTTTTGGGCTTGCCAGGGTGACCTCATAACCTTTATCGATGAATTCATAATAGGGATCGGTAAACTCTCCCAGCCACACCCCGGTTTTAGAGTCGGTATCAACCAGTTCACTGTGCGAAGTAAGCACCATTAGTATCTTTTTCATCTCTTAAAATTTGGTTAGATACTGAAGATAAGAACTTTAGCGATAATTGCCGATAACCCCTTACTATTTTATTATTTCCTTAATATTTATCCTGAAACTTCGAGTGAACTGTAGCCCTGACCATTTCTTTTCAACTTCACCTGGGTTGTGATCCTTTCTTTTAAAGAATCTACATGGCTTATGATCCCGATGGTCTTTGATGATTCTGCCTGAAGCTTCTCTAAAGTATCCAGAGTCTGATCCAATGTTTCGGGGTCTAAGGTCCCGAAGCCTTCGTCTATAAAAAGACTGTCTATTTCCACATTTTTTGAAGCCAGATCAGATAAGGCTAGCGCCATGGATAAACTTAAAATGAAAGTTTCCCCTCCCGAAAGTGTTTTTACAGATCGGCGTTGCCCACCCATATGATCGTCGATCGCTACCAGGCTGTCATCTTCGTCCCCTTCAGGCTTGCCAATTCTGTAACGATCACTCAGGTCTTTCAATCTAACATTGGCTAGCTGAAGAAGTTGGGAAAGGCTAAGGTCCTGTGCGAAATCATTGAATTTCTTCCCGGTGGAATCACCGATCAACTGATTCAATAATTCCCAACGTCTTATTTTCTGCTTTTTTTCTTTTAGTCCGGTCTCGATCTCGTTGATCTTTCGCTTGGTATTTTGGTCATTGAAGAGGATTCTTCTTAATTCTTCACATTCCTTATTCCAGCCAGAAAGGGTATTTTTCTTCTCTTCTATTTCTTTTATCAAATCCTCCAATGAGCTTTGTGGTTCATTTTCCTGAAGTTTTTGAAGTTGAGAAATAAGGGTCTTTTCTACCGATTCGATCCTTGAAGTTTCGTTGTTCAGAGTTTCTTTCTTCTTTCTTAATTCGGCAGCGCGTTGTTCGGGTAATAAACCTGCTAGCGCTTGTTGAATTTCTCTGTAACCTTCTTTTTCAATTTTAGATTGAAGTTTGATTTCCAGATCTTTGAGCTGACTTTTTTTTAGGCCCTGTTTTTGTTCCAGGTCTTTCTGTTGCTTTTGTAACGAGGTTTTTTGATGTAGAAAACCTGTCCATTTATTTTGAAGATCCCGGCAATCAGCGTCAATATTCTTCCCGGTATAAAGTTGATCCAAATGTTTTTTGATCTCTTTTCCTTCTTGCAGAACTTTTTTAAGATCTGCTAAAAGGGGTAAGCCTGCGGCAATCGCCTTTAATTTGCGGTTTTCAGCTTCATATTTCTCAAGGGCCGAAATTTTGCCGTCAAATTTTGCCACTATCCTGGACCAATCAGTTTCATAGGCAATTTTCAAGTCTCCAAATTCTTCCTCAAAATGCCCTTTTAGAGATTCCAGTTCAGAAATTTTTTCTTTTTCGCTCTTATGCACAGATTCAAATCGCCTCTCATAATGATTCAGACTGGTTTTGGTTCCTGCGATTTCCTGTTGTTTGGCTGATAGCAGTCTGCTCGTTTCCTGAATTTCTTCTTGGAGGCCATCTTCCCGTTCGGGTAGATCTTCGGCAAAAGGATGTTCTAATGCGCCGCATAACGGGCATGGATCTCCCTTTTGTAGATGCGTTCGGTGTTCCTCTAAAGTCTTCCGCAGGTTCTCATTCTCTTTTTTGAGCTGAAGTTTTTCCAGTCTTTCTTTTAAAGTGTCCGCATTAGATTGCTCTAATTCCAATTCCTTCGGAAGCTTTTCAAGAAATGGTTGGATTTCTGCTTTTTCAGCCTGCAGTTTTTTTAATTCCCCGGAAGCCTGGCTGATTTTTTCAGATTGCCTTTCCGCTTTCCTTGCTTGTTCAAGGTCTCTCCGAAGGCGGTTCTTTTCAGAAATAGGATCTGCTAAGTTGATTTCTGAAAGCCGCGGACTCAGGTTGTCAACTTCCAGCTGGATCATTTTTTGTAGTTCGAGCAGTTTCAATTCAGACTGCTCAATATCCCCATTCAACTGAAAAGGGATTTCTCTGACTTCGGTATCAAATTCTCTTTGAAGACTTCCATAGGAACTGCGTTTTGCGTCCCGTTGCTGCTGAAGTTCTCTGACGCTGCTTGAAAAAGTATGAATTTCAGCTTCAATATCTGCTGCCGCTACATTCTTTTGAACAAATTTCCTGATCTGCCCAAGACAATCGGTCATTTGCTCTTCAGTTCTTTTTTCGCCGTTGACTATAATTGCTATATCGTCTTGTAAACCTTTAATTTCCCTGTTCAGGTTCTGCCAGGTTCGAAGTTCTTCTCCAAACAATTGGATCTTTTCATGTTTTTTGAGGGCCTGGCCGTGTTGATCTTCGAACTCTGCTAAAGATTTTTTCGCTTCTTCTTTTTGTCGAAGAACTTTTTGAAGATCCAGATTCCGCTCCTTAATGTCATTTTTAAGCCGGATATTTTGTTCGAGTTTTTTTACTTCAGCTTCGAGGGGTTCGCAATTTTTTGTTTTTTCTGAAAGCTCTTTAGAAAAGGTATTAAGATCCTCCTCCTGCAGCAGGTTTTTTTGATGCACTTCAATTTCCTGCTGTTCTTTTTCAATTTCGCTGCTAACTTCCTTTTTCTTCTGAAAAGCTTTAATTCCCAACTGCCGGTAAATACCGGTACCTGTTATTTTCTCAAGTAATTCTCCGCGCTCGTCTTTTTTTGCTCTAAGGAATTGTGCGAATTCTCCCTGGGCTAATAAAACAGATTTAATAAACTGATCGTAATTCAACCCGATGAGCTCCTCATTTTTAGCGGGAACATCTGACTTTTTCAGATCCAGCGCCTTTTCCGAAGCCAGGTCAAAAAGCTGCATTTCATAGTCCCGAAGCTTATTATTTCTATTTGTAGATATACTCCAGTGTGAAGCAAAAATTCCGGTCTTACTTTCATAGGTAATTCGAGCCCAGGCTTCTTTCTGATTACGGGTTAGAATGGCACCTTTATTCAGGATCTCGTTTTTTGTGATCTTTCCAAGGCGTGGTACCTGATTGAACAGTGCCAGGGAGATCACATCCAAAATTGTGCTTTTTCCACTCCCCGTTGGGCCGGTTATCGCAAATAAAGAACTCGCAGTGAAAGGGGAACCCGTAAAATCGATCTCATGAGCACCTTTCAGGGAATTGATATTTTGAAATTCTATTTTTAGGATCTTCATTTTCTGAACAGATTAGAGGGTTTCTTCGGAATTAACTTCATGCAGGAGCTCGTCAAAGGCACTTATGATCTCCTTTTTGGTGTCCTCGTCATATTCATGATTACCAATAAGTTCCAGGAATACATCCTTCGGCTTGAGGTCTTCCAGTTTGATACCCGCTTCATAGACATCTGAAGCTCCCTTCAACTGTTTTAAAAAGGTGGCCCGGTGTTTTACAATACGGTAACCGGGTTTATTAAAGTTAGATACTAACTCGTCCAGATTAAAAAGCTTCATGGCGTCATATTGTTCTTCCAACAATTCAACTTCAATGAGGCTTTCTAATTTTTGCTTTTCGGAAAGGGATTCGAGTTTTTCCTGTAATTCATTTAAAGTACCTGATATCTTCAATAAATTTCTGAAAACCGGAATTCTAATGCTTTCAGGCTCCCAGCCGTTATCAGTATCTATTAAGAGGATCCTTTTTTCATCTTTGCGTTCGCTGAAGGAAAGCGGAAGGGGAGAGCCGCTGTAGAATGTGGGAACCGCAGCCGTTACGCGTTGAGGCTTATGAATATGTCCCAGCGCAATATATTTGAAATAATCCCCGAAATGAGATGCTTCAAATGCCGCCTGATTTCCGATTTGGATCTCGCGTTCACTTTCTGATGTTTCCATACCCGCCGCGAAAAGATGCCCCATAGCCAGGGCCGGGGTATTTGGGTATTTAAGCCTGCATATTTCTGAAGCCTCAAAAAAGGTGTTTTTTATACCTTTTCTGGTAGCTTCCAGCCGGTCGTCATATGTTATCCCATCGGCAGCGCTTCTAAGATCTGAATCACGAAGAAAGGGTAAAGCGGCAATGACAACTTCAGGAACTCCTGATTTTCCCGTTACCGCAATAATGGTTTCTTCGACTGATTCGGGAAGTCCTCCAATAATATCAATGTCCAGTTCCCGCAAAACTTCTTTTGGAGCGTCCAACATCGCAGGGGAATCATGGTTTCCACCGGTGAGAATGATCTTGCACTCATATTTCTTCAGCTTCATGAGAGCCCGGTAGTATTGCCGCCTTGCTTCCGAAGAAGGATTTGCAAGGTCAAAGACATCTCCCGAAACCAGTAATAGATCAATTTTCTCTTTTTCAACGAGCTGACAGAGCCAGTCAATGAAAAGGTCAAAATCTTCGGAAAGTTCGTTTTTATGTAGTTTTTTACCAATGTGCCAGTCGGCCGTATGGAGGATCTTCATATAAAATTGATTTTACTAAGTTCTTTGCTGAAAAAGAAGAAAGAATTTGAGTTACAAAGGTAAAAGTAATTACGTCAAAAGATGCCGCCAGTGCATTTTGCTTTACAAATTTAGAATACTCCCGAAAATGATGAATTCAGAATTTATTTTCCCGAAAATTTAATCTTCCTGAAGATTCTTCCGGATCTTTTCAATGGCGTTTTCAATAGATTTATCGGGCTCTATAATATTGTTCTCTCCCCAAAATTGAGGATCAGCAAACCCTGAAATATCATCTGCCATTACTACCCGTTCATTAAGAAAGGTTTTGTCTTTTTTTACTTTCCCATCAGTATTGATCTTCCAGTTGGTAACGGCCAGTTCACTATCTACTTTATAACGGGAATTGAAAAGGCGGCGCTTCCAGTTCACTACAAATTCTAGTTTAGTGATTCCATACCCAAAATACCAGCGGCCGTTTCGTTCCCTGTATTGAACATCATAGTGTACATCTACAGGATATACTTTAGTTCCGCCTGGTTTCTTTTTGACAAAAAGATCTGATGCAGCCGACCGGTTATCAACATTTAGGTTGAAAGAGGCTTTTACCAGCACGAAGTTTTCAGCATCAACAAATAGTTTTCCGTAATACCATGGCAATGACTTATCCAGCTCTTCGAAGTTGACCACATAAAGGTAGCGGTCATTGATTCGGGTTGGTGAGTCGAAAGAAAATTTAAAATTTGAAAGACCCTCATCTCCAAACATATATTCCGGGTTTTTCATTATGTCGAGGCTTAATGGATTGTAAGGTCCTCCTCTTAATTTTAGAGCGAGCGTATCCAAACGGTCATAATCGGCCGTTTTTCTGGCTTTTACCAGGGCAATATCATCATCTGGCGCAGAATTATATGGTTCTTTATGAATGGTTACGACAGCTTCAGAAAGAGAAACGTTTTTGCGACCTCTTTTTATGGTTTCCCTATAGAAAGCGGTC
This sequence comes from Salinimicrobium gaetbulicola, assembly GCF_042676025.1. Taxonomy (NCBI): domain Bacteria; kingdom Pseudomonadati; phylum Bacteroidota; class Flavobacteriia; order Flavobacteriales; family Flavobacteriaceae; genus Salinimicrobium; species Salinimicrobium gaetbulicola. Next base: position 122,217 of record NZ_JBHTJP010000034.1, on the reverse strand, counting down.
ATGGTAGTAGGATCTTCAAAATAGTTCTTTCCGCGATACTTCAGCATATTACTAACCACAGAACGAGGATCTGTATAAGTAAAGATCTGCACCTCGGAAAGTTCTTCCGGAGACTCCTGGAGTTCAATTACGACTTCTTCAGCTTTAAAAAAATCCAGCGAAAGTGTTCTGCTTTGATAGCCTAAATAGGAAACTGTGACCGTAACATTTTGAAGATTGTCAGGGATCTTCAGGGAAAAAACTCCTTCGTTATTAGTAACAGTCGAGATGTTGGTTTCATTAACGGTTAGATAAGCCGAAGCAAGAGGAGAACCGGAAGTGTTGACCACTTTTCCTTTATATTCGGTTACTTCTTCCGGAATTCCGGCGAAAATAGAAGTCGGGAGGATCAATAATAGCAGCAAGTTAAGAGCTAGAAGCAAGGTGTAGTGTGGGTTTTTAGACATGACAGTAGACTTAAAGATAGATATCCTAATTTACTGAAAAATAAATAGTTTGAAAAGTATCTGGAAAGGAATCAATATTTTAGGTGAAATATTGGATTTCAGATAAAACAGGACTCTTTTTTCAAGTTAACTAGTACAGGCCGTTAGGGCCAAATTGATTTTTGGAAAAGGATTGAGGCCTATATTAGACTATCAAAGCAATAAGCCTGTTAAACTAGCAGTATTAACAGGGCTTAACAGATTGTTAACAGGAAATCTACTCAAATTGTAATAATTTCACGTCCTGATTTTTTATTGCCCTTCTTTTGGGTTCTTAATAACCAAATATATTGAATACTGTTATAAAATTGAGCAAAAGTGGCAACCAAGGTGTAGCCTTTACGGTAAATTGCCAAATTAATTTTTAACGGTATTTCGAAACCATCTTATGCGGAAAGATATCCAAAACTCCCCTTCGCCTTTAAATGAGATTTCTGTGAACGAAAACTCCCCTTCCCAAAACCAAATTCGTATTGTGGCTATTGGTGCCAGTGCAGGTGGCCTGGAGGCTTTAAAGGCCTTCTTCAAGTCTGTACCTGAAGGATCCAGAAATGCGTATGTAGTCATTCAACATCTGTCTCCAGATTACAAAAGTATGATGGGAGAGCTTTTAAAACGCTGTACAGACCTTCCTATTGTGGAGGTAACTGAAGGGATGAAAGTGAAAGCCGGTCATATATATTTGATCCCACCTGTTAATAACCTACTTTTAAAAGAAGATCAATTATATTTAAAGGATAAACCGAAAAGTCAGACCTTAAATCTTCCAATAGACATGTTTTTTGAATCTCTGGCCAAGGAGCGCAGAGAAAAAGCAATAGGCATTATTCTTAGTGGAACCGGTAGTGATGGTACCCGTGGAGCCAGGGCTATTAAGGAGAATGACGGGATGATCATGGTACAGGAGCCCGACGAAGCTCAATTTGACGGAATGCCACAAAGTGCTATTGCCACGGGATTGGTAGATTATGTACTTTCAGTAAAGAATATGGGGCCTGAACTTCAGAATTTCATTAATGCTCCTTCTGTTTTTCACTTCAAGGATGGCGACATAGAATATGATCAATCTGAGCTCATGAAGATCCTGAATTTCGTGGATGAAAAGACAGGACTTGATTTTAGAGAATATAAACGCTCAACTCTGGCAAGGAGAATTGCCAGAAGGGTGAGTGTTTGTAAATGCCGATCTTTAGCTGAATATTATTCGCATTTGATCACTCGGGAAGGGGAAGTTGAAATACTATACAGGGAATTCCTCATTGGTGTAACAAAGTTCTTTAGGGATAGTAAGGTTTGGGAAGTTCTTAAGAAGGATGTTATTCCTGAGATCGTAAGTAGAAAGACAAATGATGACACCTTAAAGGTCTGGGACGTTGCATGTAGCACGGGAGAAGAAGCTTATTCTTTTGGGATGTACATTTTTGAGGAGATGGAAAGACAGGGCAAAAATTTTGAGGTTAAAATATTTGCTACAGATATTTCTGATAAACATCTTGAAATAGGGAGTAAAGGGCGCTACCCTGAAAGCATTGCTGCAGACGTTCCCGCTGACCTACTCTCTAAATATTTTATTAATAAGCCTAACTCTTTTTTAATAGTTGAAAAATTGCGCCGGGCAGTTATATTTTCAAAGCATAATGTAATTAAGAATCCGCCATTTAGTAATATGGACCTGGTTTCTTGCCGAAATTTGTTAATCTATTTCCAGACTGCGATCCAAAAAAAGGCGCTAGGAGTACTGCACTACGCACTTAAAAAAGATGGGATATTGGTATTGGGTACCAGTGAAAGTGTTCAAAGCCAAAGAGGCAATTTTGCCGAAATTGACCGTAAATGGAAGATTTATAAAAATATAAATCCCAGTAAGAGACTAAATTCAGGAATATCTCACGCCGCTACGACCTCCCTTTTAGAAAATGTGGGAACTAAGGAGAAAAACACCAATACTCATGCACGGCCGGTAAAACAAAAACTGAGCAATGAATTTAATCAAACGATCCTTGAGCATTTCAATGGAGCCAGTGTGTTCATTGATTCAGAGTATAATATTTTGGAGGCGATAGGGGAATTTCGAAAATACGCCAATCTTCCGGTGAACGGTTTTACGATCAATTTACTTGAAATGCTGGATACAGAACTAAAATACCTGGTTCAGAACACCCTTAAGAAAGCAGATAAACTAAATAAAAAGATCTTTTATAAAGACGCTTCCTTTACTCATGACAATGAGCGAAAGGGAGTCGATATTATTGTAAAGCCCTTTGAACAACAGAACATTGAAGGGGATACTCATTTCATGATCACCTTTGTTGAAAAGGAGCTTAACCATGAAGAGGCTGAAACAGTTGATAATATTACTCTTACCAGGAGAACACAGGAGTATGTTTCAAATTTGGAAGAGGAGTTAAAGAAAACCAAGGAGGAGTTGCAAACTTCTTTAGAAGAGATCGAAACCAGTAATGAAGAATTACAGGCGGCAAACGAAGAACTGCTTGCTTCGAATGAAGAGTTACAAAGTACCAATGAAGAGTTGCAAAGCGTAAACGAGGAGATCAATACCGTAAATGCTGAAAACCTTCAGAAAATGGAGGATCTCGCGGCATTAAACTCAGATATAAATAACCTATTGGAAAGTACCCAGATAGGCACGATATTTTTGGATTCTACACTTTCAATTCGAAAGTTCACTCCGGCGATAAAACAACATTTCAGTTTTGTGAATTCTGACGTAGGAAGGCCAATAAGCCATTTCACCGGAAATATTGGTAAAAGCAATCTGTTTGATCGTTGTAAAACTGTACTTAACAAAGGCAAGACCGTTGAAAAGGAGGTTTTAGCCAATGATGGCAAGCATTATTTAAGAAGGATATCCCCTTATTTAGATTCTAATGAGAAGATAAACGGGGTAGTGATCACGTTTATCGACATCGAATCCCTGAGAGAATCTAAAGAAAAACTGCAGGCCAGTGAAAAACGATATAAGAGTTTCTATGAGGAAGATCCAATGATCCATATTAATGTGGATCCTAAGACCTCGTTGATCATATATTGTAATAAAATGGCAGTTAAAGGGTTAAATTATGAGTCTAAAGATGAGTTGATAGGGCGACCTATCTATGATCTTTATAGTGAAGCATCACAGATCGAAGCCATCAAATCAAATAAAACTTTTCAAAAAGAAGGTGTTCTGGTAAATCTGGAACAGAATATTCTTACCAAGGATGGAAAGAGTATACCGGTAATTCTAAATGCAACGGCAGAGCGGGATGAGAAAAATGAGATGATTGGTATAAGATATACTTTTGCAGATATCTCTAAATTAAAGAAAGTAGAACGGGAACTGCAACAGCAAAAAGCAGATTTGGAACGAGCAAATAAGGACCTTGAACAGTTTGTTTCTATTTGTTCTCATGACCTTCAAGAGCCCCTGTCGACGATCAAATTTGGAAGTGATGTTCTTGGAAAGATCTATTCTCAAAATCTCGATACCAAGGGTAAAAGTTATATCAGCTACATTGAAGATGCTTCTTCGAGACTTTCCAACCAAATTAAAGCCTTGCTGGAACACTCCAGAATAGGACGTAACGGAAAGAAAAAGCTTGTAGATACCAGAGAAATAGTGGAAGTCGTAAAGTATGATCTGGGTAAAAGCATTAAAGATACCAACGCAAAAATTCATTGTGGAGATCTTCCAAAATTGAAGGGGTATGAGGTAGAGTTGAGGCTACTATTCCAAAACCTTATTAGTAATGCCATTAAATATACTCCTGTAGACAGGGATCCGGTGGTGCGAATTTCTGCCTATAAAGAAAAAGATTTCTGGGTATTCTCAATAGTTGACAATGGAGTAGGAATCGCCAAAGATGACCTGGCAAACATTTTTACAATTTTCAACCGTGTTGAAAAGGATAAAGCAAAGGATGGTACTGGAGTGGGGCTGGCCCATGTAGAGAAAATCGTACACCTTCACGAAGGAACCATGTGGGTTGATTCTCAGGTTGGGGTAGGAAGTTCTTTCTATTTTAAATTAAAAGCATAACCACTGGATGAATAATATCCCTGCTAATTATCCTGAAAATATAGACCTCGAAAATTGTTCAAAGGAACCAATCCATATAATTGGAAAAACCCAGTCATTTGGTGTGCTGCTCGTTTGCGATCCGCTCTCTTTTAATGTAATCCAGGCTGGGATCAATACTCCGGAACATTTTTCGCTTTCACCAAAGGAAATCATAGGACAACCTTTAACTACGGTGCTGGGTGAAGAACAGGTTGAAAATTTAAGATCGATCCTTGGGAAGAAAGAAACTTTAATTCCTCAAGAAGTTTCAGTGAAAGGAAAGAAGTTTTTATTACAGGCTCATTTTTCAGAGATCAATCTTATCCTGGACTTTGAGCCTATTGAAGAAATCAAGGATCCCTTTTTTTTCCAAAAGCAATTAACAAGGGTATTAAACAAAATACAGGATTCCAATTCTATTAATGAACTTTGTAATTCAGCAGCGGTTTTAACCAGAGAAATTTTTGGTTATGACCGTGTTATGATCTATAAATTTGACGAGGAATGGAATGGTCAGGTCTTGGCCGAAAATAAGATCGAGGAATTAGAAAGCTGGCTGGGCTTACATTACCCGTCTACAGATATACCGTCGCAATCTCGCGAGATGTTCCTGAAACACCAAATCAGGATGATATCAGACGTACAATATACTCCGGTGCGAATTGAACCGGAACTTTCACCATTGACCGGGAAACCCTTGGATCTTTCCAAATCCGGCTTAAGAGCCGTTTCCCCTATTCATATTGAGTACCTTACTAATATGGAAGTGGGAGCATCTCTATCTGCAGCCATTATTGTTCAGGGTAAACTATGGGGATTGATTGCATGTCACCACAGAACACCTAGGTTTTTAAATTATTATCAAAGGGAGAGCTGCCGATTCTTGGCTCAAATGCTGTCTACCGAACTTGCACTTCACGAGAGTAATAATTTTATTAATAAGACAGAAGTTTCAGGTAGGGTATTGACAGGGCTGGTAGACCAGCTTAAACAAAAGGGGGATATCATTGAAGCTTTATCTGAAGGCCCTGTAAGGTTTACAGATCTAATATCCTGTACCGGTGGAGCCATATATTTCGGTGGAAAATGGAAATTACAAGGTAATGTACCTTCAGCACCGGAACTGGAAATCCTAATGAATAATTTTCTGCTGCATCAGGAAGCCGGAATTTATCATACCCGGAATCTTGCCACTGTTTTTACCCCTGCATCTGATTATCAGAAGGAAGCTTCAGGATTATTGAGTTTAAGAATCACAGAAAGTAAATATATACTGTGGTTTCGGCAGGAAGTTATACAAACTGTAAGCTGGGGAGGGGATCCAAATGATAAAACTTTCTATAACGAAGAAAAGAAAAGGCTTAGTCCGCGTAAATCCTTTAAAAAATGGTCGAATGAACGTAAGGGAATTTCTGAAGACTGGAAGGATTTTGACGTAAGTGCAGCAAGAGATCTGGGAGATAAGGTAAGTCATACTTTGTTATCCAAACAAAGAAAGGAAATCACGGGGTTAAATCGAAAGTTGATGGAAGCTAATAAAGATTTGGAATTATTCAGTTTTGGACTTTCTCACGACCTCAGAGCACCTATTCGAGGCATGGAAGGCTATCTTCAGATAATTAAAGAAGATCATGCCGGAAAATTAAATAAAGAAGGTAAAAACCTTTTAAATCTGGCCAGTGCATTGACCGGGAAAATGAATTCATTGATTGACGATATTCTTTCCTATTCTGGGCTTAGTGGGATGAATGATTTACAATTTCAGGAAATCCCGGTTGAAAACCTGCTTAAGGAGGTTTTAAGCCTGATTAACGCTGAAAGTAATTTTCGCCGTACCAGAATTCATATTGAAGAAAATCTTTCCCCTATGAAAGGCGACAGAAGAATGCTATTTCAGTTATGGCTAAACATCGTGAATAATGCTTTAAAGTATTCAGAAAAAGTCGATACACCTGAGATCAAAATAGGAACTGCTCAAAAAAATGGGAAAGAAGTTTATTATGTTAGGGATAACGGAATAGGTATTGAAGAGAATTATCTCGAAAAGATTTTTAAAACATTTACCCGCGTTGCCGGAAAGGATTATTCAGGATCAGGAATTGGCCTTGCAATAGTTAAGAAGATCATTGAAAAGCATAAAGGTGATATCTGGGTAGAAAGCATTAAGGGAGAGGGTGCAACTTTTTATTTCTATACCTGTCCCAATTTTGAATTTTAGATTTTGTAAGTTATGATTACAACGCCTTTACGAATTTTACTGGTGGAGGATAGTGAAGCTGATGTTTTATTTATTTTAAGAACCATCAAAAAGTTAGTGCAATCGCCTGAAATTGAGGTTGTCGAAGATTTGACCGCGTGTCATGATAAAATGATCAACTTCGCTCCAGATGTGGTTATTTCAGATTACAACCTTCCAACCTGTAATGGACTGGAGATCTTGCAACTGGTACAGAATATTAATCCTGCATTACCATTTATCTTTCTCACCGGCACCATTAATGATGAGGAATTGGCTGCAAATACCATATTAGCGGGCGCATGGGGTTATATCCTTAAAAAGCATATGAATAATTTGGAAGAGCGATTAAGGCCCCTTCTTAAAAAAGTGGTTTTCAATATATCTGAAAAAGACAGGTTAAGAGAACATATTAGAGGAAATAGGATCGCTGTAAACCAGATCTATGACTATCTGGATAATTTGAATAGTGACAACAGCGAACAAAAAGACAATATTGCCAAGATCAAAGAGAACCTGAGTAAATTCAACCTTGATAATGAAGATGATAGAGAGATTTAAAAATGCAACTGCAAATTTGCATAATGAGATTGAAGGAGAAAACCCGGCCAGATTTATTATGGACCATAGTATTGATATGGAGACCTATAAGCTATTACTGCTTCAAAATTATATGGCCTATAAAAAAACAGAGTCGGAGATCAGCAAATTCATTGCAGGTTATCCCGGAAATAAATATCTAAAACTAGAGAGTGACCTTGACAACCTGGAGGTCACACTTCAAGATACGCCTCATGGGTTTTCCTGTAATAATATCGCCGAAGCTTTTGGCGCAGCCTACGTAGTTGAAGGATCTGCTTTGGGAGGAATGGTCATTTCCAGAAACATCCTAAAATGTGATGCGCTGTCTGGTTTGAAAGAACAAGTATTTTTTAGTGGTGACAGGGAAAACTTGAAATCTTGGGAAGGATTCAAAAAACAACTTTCAGAACACAATTTTTCCGAAGAAGAAGCTACTGCTGCAACCGAAAAAGCAATGGAAACCTTTAGGTTCTTCGGAAAGGTTTTTAGATCAGAATCTCCTTCCTGCTAAAGATTACATTCAAATACCAGGGAAATAAGTCGGGGCACGTTATCCCGGTTATTATCATCAAAGTATTCATTGAAGTCAAGTAAAGTAAAGCCTTCAGCTTTTGCAGCATTCAGATAATCTGAAATATGGTGTATAAACGCATGTGGCTTTTGAATTCCCTCTTCGGTCTCAAATCGCGCCTGGCTACCTGCATATTGTTTTCCGGGGTGCAACTCACAGATGTAAAATTTCCCTCTTCGCTTCAGTACACGTGCAGCTTCCTTGAATATAAAATCCAAGTGTTCAATATGTTCTAAAACCAGGCTGCAGGTGATTAGGTTTGACCATCCTGGTTTTACCGGCCATTGTTTTGTTATGTCAGTATAGGTGAAGGTTACGTTGTCTGCTTCTATTTTAGCCTGGGCTCTGGCGATCATTTCAGATGAAAAATCTAATGCCAGCACATGATCGGCTTTTTGGGTAAGCCAACCGGTATTCTTTCCTGTTCCGCAACCCAGTTCCAGAATATTTCCATAATGAGGGTTCAAAAAGGTCTTTCTGAGAACTTCCGCTTCCAGGTCACGGGTCTTATTGTCCATAGTATCATAAGACTTCGCCCACGCATTATATGATTCGTCAATCTTCATCCCTTATCATCGTTATCCATAATTTCGCATTTTCCCGGTCTTCCGTATTAAAGAATCTAATTTCGGCACCGGTAAAAGGCTTCATTAATCGAGTTAAATCTTTTTCCCATTTCTTGTCGCCTACCATCGCGACCATTTCAAAATGCTCTTTGTTCTTAATATCAAATTTAAGATCCCTCCACATTGCAGAAAGTGTCCAGTCTTTAAAGTCCCTCATTTCAAAATACCATCGCACTTTATCAAAGCTTACAATTTTTTCCTGAAACAAGGGGAGTATCCTGTTGTAATCCTCATTTGTAAGTTTTCCTTCTGCCACAGTATAGATAATATTGTGCTCTGATTGTATTGAGGTCATCCTGTCATTTCTTGGGAGATCAAACAATTTCAGAAGAAAACACCAGTTTGCAAAGACTCTTGAGGTTAAGTTATTGTTAATGTGCTGTTTAAACGGCGTTTGAGTGTGGATAGATTAATTTCTTCGGAAAGATTCCGGAGTGAAAGTGACCTTTTAAAGGCTGATAATTTTTCCTTTTAAAATAACTATTCACGAGCATCTTCAACAGCCCGTTGAAAATCGGAAAAGGCTTTAATTAAGCCGAGTAAAACTTCTTCTGAAGTTTCATAGGATGCCTTCCTGTCAGCGCTATTTTCACTTGGCTGTATCTCTCTCATGGTCCAAAATTGAACATTTAAGATACGGAATTTTCTTTGAATTTTTTACAGTGCCGCTATTTTGTAGGAGGTGTGACCATAATATGAGCCCTGTGCGTACCCGGATCCATGATCCACGGCATGCCAGGAGCAAAAGGTTTTTCAGGTAATCCTGTTGATTCTGCCGTAGCGTAAGGAATATAGATCACATACCTGAAGTTTCCGTCTTTAAGCTCCCCGGTAGTAACATCGTAATTTTCAGCAGAACCGCTCAAGAGATACATCATACTGGGAGCATCAGGCATTTGTAGTTTTCCTGATTCCACTTCGTTCTGACGAATTTCACGTTTCTCCATCTCCGATTTACCTTCAGCAGATAGTTCTCTTCCGCGGGCAATAAAAGGTTCGAGTTTTTTCGAATAGCAGGAAACTCTTACTCCGTCCTTATCAGGATCATCAGCAATACAAATGAGGTTTCCGGATCCTTTTCTAAGTTTGGTAAATTTACCCTGGGCATCGTACCCAAAAACAGTTGCTGTTTCTCGTTGATCCTCAGGTGCGGCAAGCACTGCAGTCTTAATTTGAACGTCGGCCGGTAAGATCTTCGATTGAGCTGAAACTACAGCCGGGAAAAACACCAGTAAAGCGAATTTTAGGAATTTCTTCATTTGTGCGGAATTTGGTTGATTTCTTTAAATGTAACAAAAATGTATTGAAGGCGTGTTACGAAGATCAAAATATGATCCTTTTAATGACCAACAATAAGATAAGAAGCTAAGCGATCTTACAACGGAAGTAGACGCAACCTTAAGTGAAAAAGAATTTAAGCTTCCGAAAAAGATCCCTGTACCTGACTATTCGGACAGAAGCTTTTTATATGTGATTGGAAGATGCTTTGGGGTAAGAATTACGCAGTCAAAGAATTTCCAAATTCTGAAAAGGCAAGGACTACCTTTAAAGAAACCGAAAGCATTTAAGAAAATAGCTTGCTTAAAGGTCTTCGTTGAGATCCTTGAACAACTCAATTTCTTTTTTGAGCATCTTGTTCTGCTTTCTGTGTTTTACCAGCAGGATTATTACTACTACAAGGGAAGTGACTGCCAATAACAAACCGAAAATTGTCATCATTTTAGAATCTTATAATGTAAACTTACTATAAATACAATTGATTCCATTACGGAAAACCATAATATCACTGAATAACGCCTGATTTGCGGTTTACCTGTCAATTAATTCCACTCTAAAAGCCGCTTTTCACCATCAATATTTTTTATATCTGTGATGTCCTGTGACATCTCTATCACTCCTTTATATTGTTTATGCTCATCACGAACTGCGAAGTAACGTATGTAAATTAATCTGCCTTTAAAATTGATCCAAAAGGAGGCTTCGTTCTTTGTTCCCTTTTTAAATTCCTCGAGGATCCTTAATACCGTACCCACGCTTTTTGGAGGATGACAGAACCTGACTTCGCGGCCTATGATCCCGGCACTTCTGGGAAAAACCCTTTCTTCTCCGCGATTGTAGAAAATGACCTTATCATTTTCATCAACATATGTAAGGTCAAGTGGCATGGTCCTTAACATTAGGTTGACCTGTTCAACGGTCATATATCCCTCATCATAATGTGAGGTGTTCTCCAGTGAAAATGAAAGATCTCTTTTGGTGTGATCCTGGCTTGGATGAATATACTTTTCTTCAGGGAAAGATTCTGGAACTTCTGGGAGCATCCAGCCTATCTCTTCTTCACCTTTTCTAACATTTATCCAGTCTTCTTCTGTTAATAATTTCATGGAGTTGGGGAAAAGAACGCTTTCTTCTGTAAGCAATAGCCGAAAAATACCACTTATCAAAAATGTAGTATCGGCTTTAACCTGGTCAAAGTCCCTGTCTTCCAGCTTCTTCCTGAGCAATCTGAATTGTTCCCGAAGGTTATCGTGAAAAGACCACATTCCCTGGGAAGGACCGTTCCATCCTTTTTTTTCCAGCATAGGAAAGAGCTGGTTTTCCTTTCTTTCAAACCTGCGCTCAATACTTTGAAGTTGATTGAAAATATTATAGTACTTCTGACTTTCATGGGTTGGATCTGTATCCACTAATTCATTGGCCAATTTTTGAATCAATTCCTTTTCATCAAAATATATACTTACAGGATGTCCTGCCGGTAATGTTGAAATATCTAATGTATCGTTCATGGGTAAGTTTCTAAATATGGACAAAGAACGTATACCTGGAGAGGCTTATTTATGACCTAAATCACAAGTGTATCTGTCTCCTTATTTTTTAGGATCTAAATATCCAGATTCTGATATGTATCATATTCTACCGGAGGAGAACTCATTTTCTTTGTACTGCTGAAAAAACCATGGGAGATAGCTGCCATGGCAATTTTGTGTACTCAAAACTGAAAGAAAATTATGACGAAAAGAATGGATAGAATGGAATTGATGGCACCCGCTGGAAATTTTGAATCCCTGCAGGCTGCCCTGGAAAACGGAGCAGATTCTGTATATTTTGGGGTGGAGCAATTGAATATGAGAGCAAGAGCTTCGATCAATTTTACCATGGATGATCTTCCTGAAATAGTCAGGAAATGCGAGGAGAAAAATGTTCGAACTTACCTTACACTGAACACCATTATTTATGATCATGACCTTTCTTTGATCAAAGCCTTGCTTTCGGCGGCAAAAGAGGCCGGTGTTACCGCAGTTATAGCTTCAGATCAGGCTGTGATAGCTTCGGCACGTAGTATGGGCATCGATATCCATATTTCCACCCAGCTGAACATTACCAATATTGAAACAGTCAAGTTTTATAGCCTTTTTGCTGAAACTATGGTGCTTTCCAGGGAATTGAGCTTGCGCCAGGTGAGGAAGATCACTGAGCAGATCGAAAAAGAGCAGATCAAAGGACCTTCAGGAGAACTTGTGAAGATAGAGATTTTTGGACATGGTGCTCTTTGCATGGCGGTTTCGGGAAAATGCTATTTGAGCCTTCATTCTCATAATTCTTCGGCCAATAGGGGTGCTTGTAAGCAAAATTGCCGCAAAAAATATACGGTGATCGATCAGGAATCGGGATTTGAAATAGAGATCGATAATGAGTATATGATGTCTCCAAAAGACCTGTGTACTATTAACTTTTTAGATGAAGTGATGGAAGCAGGGGTGCAGGTGCTTAAGATCGAAGGACGTGGCAGGGCACCGGAATATGTGGCTACAGTGACAAAGGCGTACAGAGAAGCAATTGATTCCTGGTATGATGGAACCTATTCCGAAGAAAAGGTAGAGGAGTGGATGGAAAGGTTAAGCACCGTGTATAACCGTGGTTTTTGGAGCGGTTACTACCTGGGACAGAAAATGGGGGAATGGAGTAAAACTTCGGGTTCACAGGCTACTCAAAAGAAAGTATACGTAGGAAAAGGAATGCATTACTTTCCGAAGGCCGGAATAGCAGAGTTCCAGATAGAAGCTTATGATATAAAAGTAGGTGATAAGATCCTGGTGACCGGGCCTACAACGGGGGCAAAGGAGATTTCTTTAGAGGAAATGTATGTAAATGATCAATTATCTGAAAAAGCTACAAAAGGGGATAGCTGTACCATAAAGTTACCTTTCAGGATACGGCTTTCAGATAAACTGTATAAACTGGTGGAAGCGTAATGGTGGTAATTACCTTACAGCGCAACAAATGCATAGGTTGCAATTACTGTGTTGAGTTAGCACCTGAACAATTTCAGATGTCCAAAAAGGATGGAAAATCGGTGCTTTTAAAAGCTATTGATAAAAAGGGCTTTCATACCCTTAAATCTCCTGATCACAGTATTCTTGAAAACTCAGAAGCGGCCGCCAAGGCATGCCCGGTGAAAATTATCACCGTTAAAGAGGTATGAGGTTGTAATTTTCCATTTTTTAAAAAGGTATCAAATATTAAATTGTAAGAAAAATACTACAAAAATTAGCTTTTCATTGTTATTGAATCGATAAAAAACATAAAAAACAGTTAAAATGTCATTTTTCTTTTTTTAATTAGCAAAAAATATCAGTTCATCAGGTTTTCTTTATAGAGTTAATATGATCGATTATCAACAAATATTTAATTTACTTACCATTCCCAGTTTACTTCTTGAACCGGTCGAAGATAGCTTCGTGGTCAAAGATGTTACTTCCGGATATTGTGAGGTAATCGGCAGAAAGAAAGAAGATCTTATTGGTTGTGTCATTCCCGAAATATTTCTTCAGGACCCCAGCAGGCCTACTGATGATCCGCAAATCTTCATTGACCTGCTAAAAAAGACCAGGGAAACGGGTCATACCCACTGCATGGGTGCCTCGCGGTATGACATTTATAATCCGGTTACCGGTCAAAATGAGAAAAGGTTCTGTAGCGTGGAGAATATTCCCATATCTGATGAGAGCGGAAATGAAGTGAAATTTATTTTGCACACTATTTTTGATAAGACCTCAGAAGTTCTGGCAAAAGAAAAGAATTGCTCTTTAGCCGCTGATAGTACAGATTTAACCAGGGAACCGGTTAAGATCGATCCAGATTCCGAGGTTAATAGGAGTGAAATGATAACGCCTGTAGAGGAAAAATACAAAACTCTTATTAAGGGATCCTTTGATTTATGTGCAGTGCTGGATAAGGAAGGGACCATTAAGTTTGTTGGTGAATCATCAGAAAAGATTCTTGGAGTCCCGGTTGAGGAACTTATAGGAAAAAATGCTTTTGAATACATACATCCTGAAGATAAAGAGCGGGTGGTTGCGTTTTTTGAGGAGAATAAAACAAAGGAAACTTCGTTCATAGCCCCCTACAGATGCGCAGATTCCCTAGGAAATTACAAATGGTTTCAATCCCAAATGAGGAATAGGCTGAATGATCCCACTTTTGCAGGTATTGTCCTTAATACGAAGGAGATCACAGATCTTATCAATAAAACCGATGAAATCGAAGAACTAAATGAGCGTTACAGGCTCGCCACTTCGGCCAGTGGAGATCTTATTTATGAATGGAATCTTAAAACCAATGCGATTGAAAGGTTTTTCAGGGACAATGAAAGACATTTCGGATATGAGAAAAAAGATCTGCAACAACTCACCCAATGGGGAGAAAATATTCATCCGGATGAATTAGACGATCTTAAAACACTTTTAAAAAATACACTTAATGATCCCGCTCGCGACCAGATTAGAAGTCAGTATAGGTTCAAAAGGAAGGATGGCACATATGCTCATATCATAGATAGAGCCCAAATAATTCGCAATAAAGAAGGAGAGGCCGTAAGGCTTGTGGGCGCAACGATTGACATTTCTTCAATAATTGAGCGAAAAAATGCTTTGAAAATTGCTAATAAACGCTTTACTTATGCCATGAAAGCGACCCAGGAAATGATCTGGGATTGGGATATGATTGAAGATAAAATTGAACGAAGCAAAGCTTTTGAGAAGATAATCGGACCTGATTCGGAAGATCTTCCTTCGCCCGACTATTCGTGGTATGAGATAGTAGATCACAAGGATCAGAAAAGGGTGAAGGCCTCTTTGGATAGAGCTCTGTCTAACCCGGAAGTCACCATGTGGCATGAAGAATATGAGATCTATCCTCGAAATAGCAGGAGAAGGTTTGTTACAGACCGGGCGTATATCATTCGAAATGCTGAAGGGAAAGCCGTTCGCATGGTTGGAGCAACCTTAGACGTTACAGAGTCCAGGGAAATGATGAAAGCTATTGAGGCTCAGAACAAGGTGCTAAAGGAAATCGCCTGGGAGCAGGCACATATTGTACGAACTCCCCTGGCACGTATAATGGGGTTGCTTGAATTTATGGATGATCCTTTGAATCGGGAAATGGATCAAAAGGAAATATTACAGCTTATCAAAGACTCGACCTACGAGTTAGATAGTATAGTAACCAAAATTGTAAGGAGAACAGAAGATGTCGAAGCTTAAAACTGCTGAAGTCGTAATCGCCGAAGACGATTTGATAATCGCGCGCTTGGAACAGTATAGTCTGCAAAAGACGGTACATTGTACTCCTGTTATTTGTAAAAATGGTAAGGAAGCCATTAAATATCTTGATAAGCGAAAAGATCCTGACACTCCGGTTTTGCTAATTCTTGACCTCAATATGCCTGTACTTGACGGTTGGGATTTTCTGGGAATTCTAGAATCAAAACCTTACTCAAAAAATATATTTGTGGTGGTCGTTACTTCCTCCATATTTCAAGAAGATCAAAAAAGAGCTTTAAATAATCCTCAGGTGATAGGTTATTTTGTAAAGCCTTTATTTCGAGATCACTTCAAACAGATCTTTGAACTTCCGCAGATCAATCATCTTTTCGCTGATAGTATATTGCCTCATACCTGACATAGGTTTTACCATCTAAAAAAAATGCGTAGTTTTGCCGGCTCTTATAAAGAGCTGTTTTTCTGTGCTTTCTCCGGTTTTCCTTCGGAAATATTGTGTTCACAAAATGTAGTCTCTTTAAAAATAGACCATTAGACATGAAACAATTTTTTAATCTTTTCGATTTTTCTCAAAAAGTGAATTACAAGACCGAAGTGTTGGCAGGACTGACAGTTGCCCTTGCTTTGATCCCTGAAGCGGTAGCTTTTGCCATGATCGCCGGACTTTCTCCGTTAACAGGTCTCTATGCGGCTTTTGTAATGGGGCTCGTTACTTCTATTTTAGGAGGTAGACCAGGAATGATCTCTGGTGCAACAGGGGCGGTAGCTGTAGTGATAGTAGGTCTTTCTATTTCACATGGTCCCGAATATATCTTTGCGTCCGTAGTACTGGCCGGAATTATCCAGGTACTTGCAGGAGTCCTGAAGTTGGGAAAATTGATACGGTTGGTGCCTCATTCTGTGATCTTCGGATTTGTGAATGGACTGGCAATTATAATATTCATGTCACAGCTTGATAATTTCAAGGCCGTCAATGAAGCCGGTGAGTTGACATGGATGACCGGTTCTAACCTGTTTATTATGTTAGGACTTGTTCTTACCACAATGTTGATCATTTGGGGCCTTCCAAAAATAACCAAAGCATTTCCTTCCTCTCTTGCGGCTATCCTGGTGATATTCGGGATCGTTGTTTTTGCAGGTATCGAGACTAAAACTGTTGGGGACATCGCTTCCATTCAGGGTGGTTTCCCGCCGTTCCATATTCCTATGGTTCCATTTACATGGGAAACCCTTGCCATCATCTTCCCTTTTGCCGCGATCATGGCGGGAGTAGGCTTGATCGAAAGTTTACTTACCTTGAATATCGTTGATGAGATCACAGAAACCCGTGGGCGTGGAAATAAAGAATGTGTAGCGCAGGGTACTGCCAATGTACTTTCCGGATTGTTTTCTGGAATGGGAGGTTGTGCAATGATCGGGCAAAGTTTGATCAACGTTTCTTCAGGTGCAAGAGCTCGTTTATCAGGTATTGTTGCTGCGGTAATGTTACTGGTATTTATCATGTTCGCTGCCGATATTATTGAATTATTACCAATGGCGGCACTTACCGGAGTTATGATCATGGTTGCAATTGGAACTTTTGAATGGGCAAGTTTGCGCACCTTCCGCAGGATGCCAAAATCTGATGTTTTGGTAATGGTATTGGTTACATTAGTGACTATTTTCCTTCATAACCTAGCCCTGGCTGTTTTGGTAGGAGTGATCATTTCGGCGTTGGTCTTCGCCTGGGATAACGCAAAACGTATACGTGCCCGTAAATTTATGGATGACAAAGGCGTAAAACATTATGAGATCTATGGGCCACTTTTCTTCGGAAGTACTACTGCTTTTAGTGAAAAATTTGATGTTTTAAACGATCCTGATGAGGTGATCATTGATTTTTCTGAAAGCCGAATCGTAGATATGTCCGGAATTGAAGCTGTCAATAAATTGACTGAAAGATACCTGAAACAAGGTAAGAAATTGCATTTACGTCACCTGAGCCGTGATTGTAAGAACCTTCTTAAGAATGCTGATGAGATCATTGAGGTTAATATCCTTGAAGATCCAACATGGAAAGTTGCGGTTGACAAGATCTAAGAATTTAATTTAAATAAGGAAAAGCCCTGTCATGAAAATGACAGGGCTTTTTGTTTTTATAAATAACTCGAATTGCAATTTTGACTTTGGCTAAATTTTTGAGAAGATCACTCGTTAAAAAAATAGTTATATTCGCATAATTAATAGTAATACTATTATATTGCAGTTAAAATAAAATATCTATGAAGCAACTACTTGCTCAATTGAAGATTGAAGTAAATAATAATCTTTATGTAAAGGATCCTGAGTCGTCAGATCTGGGGAAAAAAATTGTGGAGAATAGTATTATCCTAATTGATGAAATTGGTTTTGAAAATTTTACATTTAAGAAGCTTGGAAACCAAATAGGGTCAAATGAAAGTTCCATTTACAGATATTTTGAGAACAAGCACAGGTTGTTATTATATCTCGCTTCCTGGTATTGGGGCTGGAAAGAATATCAACTGGTCTTTGCTACCGCGAATGTTACCGATCCAAAGAGGCGTTTGCAAATCGCAATAGAAGTACTTACCAGGAAGGTTGAAAAAGATTCTTTCATATCTCATATTGATGAAGTTGTGCTGAATCGAGTAGTTATCAATGAATTTTCAAAAGCTTATCTTAACAAGCAGGTGGATAAGGAGCATAAAGAGGGTTTTTTTGAGGTTTATAAGCGGCTAGCCTTCAGGTTGAAGGAAATGATCCTGGAGGTTGATAAAAAATATCCCTATCCGGCTTCCCTGGCAAGTACGATTCTGGAAGGTTCACTTCATCAGTATTTTCTAAAGGAGCATTTTTCGGAGCTTACAGAGTGCGACGAGAATATCTCGCCATCAGAATTTTTCAATCATATGGTATTAAATATTTTAAAACTTAAAGATAATGGCTAAAAATTCAGCCTCTCCTCTTCGGCGCCTTTACAGTTTGCTTAAGTTGGATCGTAAGGACATATTCCAGACTTTTTATTACGCAATCTTCGCTGGTCTTCTAAGTTTGTCAGTTCCCTTGGGGATACAGGCAATTGTAAACCTTATACAGGGTGGAAGAGTAAGTACCTCTTGGATAGTCCTGGTGGTACTGGTTACCCTTGCCGTTGGATTTATGGGTATCCTTGAGCTCATGCAAATAAGAGTAGTGGAGAATATTCAGCAAAGGATATTTACCAGGGCGTCCTTTGAATTCGCATATCGTTTCCCGAAAATAAGAATGAATGACTTCGGAAATTCTTATCCACCTGAACAGGCTAACAGGTTTTTTGATGTACTTACCGTTCAAAAGGGGGTGGCTAAGCTGTTACTTGATTTTCCGGCGGCTCTTATACAAATCTTGTTTGGTCTTATTCTGCTTTCTCTTTACCATCCAACATTTATCATTTTTGGACTACTGCTTTTAGGGTTGATATTTCTGGTTTTTAAGTTTACTGCGAGGCGCGGAATGGAGACCAGTCTGGATGAATCTAAAAGTAAATATAAGGTGGCTCACTGGCTTCAGGAAATTGCAAGATCACTTCTTAGTTTTAAACTTTCGGGAAGAACCAGTCTTTCTTTAAAAAGAAACGATTTGTATACAAGTAAATATTTGAATGCGAGAGAAGGCCATTTTAATATTCTCAAAATTCAGTATGTAAAAATGATCGTTTTTAAGGTGCTTGTAACTGGCGGATTACTTTCAGTTGGAGGGTTACTTGTTCTCAATCAGGAAATGAATATTGGGCAATTTGTGGCAGCCGAAATCATTATTCTTTTGATCATGGGATCTGTAGAAAAAGTTACCAAAGGCTTAGATTCAGTATATGATCTGCTTACCTCTCTTGAAAAACTGGGGGAGGTTTTAGATATGAAACTGGAAAAGCTGGATGGAGAAAACACGCTTCCTGAAGGGCAGCCTCTTTCCATAGAATTTTCTAATGTAGATTATGTTTCAGAAGATAATGCGAAAATCATCTTAAAAGAAATAGACTTAAAGATCGAACCCGGCGATAGAATTTATATTGATGGTCCTAATGGAAGCGGGAAAAGTAGCTTATTAAAATTGATTGCCGGGGTGACTGAGGCTTCTTCGGGGAATGTCTATGTGAATGATCTTTCGTTGAAGAGTATTAGAACTAATGAATATCGCAGTCGCATAGGGGTGGTTTTTCCTGAAGAAGTTCCTTTTGAAGGTACCCTCATGGAAAATCTTACGTTTGGAGATCCTTCTGTTTCAGAAAAGGAAATCATGGAGGCAATAAAGGTAGTTGGTCTTTCTGATTTTTTTAGGCAACAAGCTAGTGGTTTAAAAAGTGTGATTTATCCCGAAGGTAAATTCATATCTAATCTTGAGCGTAAAAAGATTATCCTGGCCAGAGCTATACTCAAGAAACCAGATCTTCTTATTCTCAAGGAACCTTTAGAGCTATTTGATAGGGAAGACGCACGTCAATTGGTAAATTTTCTTACAGATACGAGACATGGATGGTCACTTGTTGTGAGCAGCCGTAATGAGTTATGGGAGGAAGCATGTTCAAGAAAGATCGTTTTAGAGAATGGTTTTATTAAAAATACAATAGACAAAAGAGATGCTTAATATTTCTAAATATTCAGTGGAAGACAGGGTAAATCTGGAAGATTTTGATTCCGGTAAAAAAGCGTTCCATAAACGACATTATAAATATTTTAATCGATTTCTTCTGGGCATCAGCTTGTTTTTACTGATAATACTTTTCCTGCCATGGACACAGAACGTAAGTGGAAGTGGATATGTGACCACATTAATGCCTGAGCACAGGCCTCAAACCATACAGTCACCTATTCCTGGAAGGATAGAAAAATGGTTTGTACAGGAAGGGCAACTTGTTCAGAAGGGAGATACCATACTTCATATTTCCGAAGTAAAAGGAGAATATTTTGATCCTTTATTATTAGAGCGTACCGGTGAACAGTTACAGGCTAAGTCGGGCTCTGTTGATTCCTATAGTGATAAGATCACAGCGCTTTCAAACCAGATCCAGGCTTTAGGAGAAGAAAGAGCCCTCAAAGCTCAACAGGCAAGAAATAAATTGATGCAGGCAGGACTTAAGGTAGAAAGTGACAGTATTGACTTAGAAGCTGCCAGGGCAAATTTTGAAATCGCACAAACACAATTAAAGCGTACTGAACAACTCCAGCAGGAAGGCCTTAAAGCGCTGCCCGATTTGGAAGAGAAACGCCAGAAGGTGCAGGATGCGCGGGCAAAGTTAATTTCACAGGAAAATAAATTACTGGCCAGCAGAAATGAATTGATTAATGCAGAACTCGAGATTAACAGGGTTGGGGCAGAATACAATGATAAGATTTCTAAAGCGCGAAGTGATTTGTCAACAGCGCGATCAAGCCAGTATGATGCAGCAGCTCAGGTTAGTAAATTACAAAATGATTATAGCAACTATTCCATAAGGAACCAAATGTATTATGTGCTGGCTCCACAAAAAGGTTATATAAACAAAGCTTTAAAAGCCGGGATAGGGGAATCTTTTAAAGAAGGAGAGAAACTGGTGGAAATCATGCCGGCAGAATACGAGCTTGCCGTAGAAACTTATGTGAGACCTATTGATGTTCCATTATTACATAAAGGAGAAAAAGTCAGGGTGCAATTTGATGGTTGGCCTTCCATCGTTTTTCGAGGATGGGAGAACCTCTCTTATGGAACCTATGGTTCCCGTATAGTGGCTGTGGATAATTTTATAAGTAAAAATGGGAAATATCGGGTTCTTCTTGTTCCAGATCCAGATGATCACCCCTGGCCTAAAGGTATCCGAATTGGATCGGGTGCTACGACACTTGCTTTATTAAAGGATGTTCCTATCTGGTATGAGATATGGCGAAATCTTAATGGTTTTCCGCCAGATTATTATGATCCTGAAGTAGCAGATGAAAATTTTAAAAAGGACCAAAAATGAAACTCCTTATAACTACATTATTGGTATTAAAGGTTGCATTTCTGGCAGCACAGGATACAGTCCCGAAAAACCTTGGTTTCACTGAATATTTGGCATATGTTAAACAATACCATCCGGTAGTACGCCAGGCCCAACTGCATTTGGAAAAAGGCGAAGCCGAATTACTGAGAGCCCGGGGAGCGTTTGATCCGAAACTGGAAGTGGATTATGATCGTAAAAAGTTCAAAGGAAGTGAATATTATGAACTTTTGAATTCTACTTTTAAGATCCCTACCTGGTATGGACTAGAGCTTAAGGCCGGCTTTGAGCAGAATGATGGTTTGTATCTTAATCCACAACGCACCGTGCCTCCAGAAGGACTTTTTAGCGCCGGTATTACTTTATCTGCTGCTCAGGGCTTGATCATGGACAAAAGACGTGCTGCTTTGCGTTCGGCACAGGCTCTAAAAGACCAAACAGCTGCAGAAATGGAGCTAATGGTAAGTGAGATCCTTTATGAGGCTTCCGTGGCGTATCTGGAATGGGCACGATTGCATCAACAGTCGGAAGTATATAATGGTTTTGTGGATAATGCACAAAGACGATTTCAGGGTATAAGCCGGAGTGCGGCTACAGGAGAGATCGCTGCAATTGATACCGTTGAGGCCGGGATCGCTTTGCAGGACAGATTGTTGCAATTGGAGCAAACCAAAATTAAGCTGCTTAAACAACGACTGGAGGTTTCTAATTTTCTATGGCTTGAAAATAATGTTCCTGTGGAGCTCCAAACAGAGATCAGACCTGATTATATTCTTTTTGAAGATGAGATTCCTGGTGAGGATATTGAGTTTTTATTGCCAGGTTACACCCTGGAGGAGCATCCAAAAATACAGGCTATGGAGTCCAAGATTGAAGCCTTGCGCGTTCAACGTCGTCTCAAAATAAACAATCTATTACCAAAGGTAGACCTGGAATATAATTTTCTCACTCCTGATGGAGACCAGATTGGTACTTATGACACTTCCAATTATAAGGCAGGACTTAAATTCAGTTTTCCGCTTTTTCTGAGAAAAGAAAGAGGAGAGGTCAAACTGGCAAATTACAAATTGGAAGACGCCTCACTTGAAGTAGATTTAAGCCGAAGGAAGATCGAGAATAAAATAGACGGACTTTTACAAGAACTGGAGTCTTATATCAGGCAGATCAAGATCAGTGAGGAAATGGTGGAAAATTATGAGCAGTTATTAGCAGCTGAAGAACGAAAATTCAGTTTTGGGGAGAGTTCTCTATTTCTAATTATCTCCAGAGAAAGCAAGCTAATTGACGCTAAGCTGAAGCAAAACGAACTGCTTACGAAATTCATGATCGTAAAAGCAGAATTTTACAGGAGTCTTGGAAGCTTTCCAGAGATTAGGGAGTAAATTTTGAGATTAATTAACTGAATAATTTTTGATCTCTTCCAGGATCTCCTGCACGTTCTTTTCGGTTTTATAAAGTTTATCCTTACAGATCTTTAGTAGTTCTGAAGCTCTTTTGATGCGGACATCCAGATCATCAATATTAATTTCTGAATTTTCCATTTCAGAGACGATTGCCTGAAGCTCTTTAAATGCTTCGGTATATGTGATTTTATTGTTCATGCGTTGAGTTTTTTTCTGTTTTTTCAATTCGGCTAAAGATCTTTCCGCCGTAAACCGAAGTTTCCAGTACTACTTCGGGGTCTATTTCTTCCGGTTTTCTGATAGCTTTTCCATTTTGACGGCTTATGCTGTAACCACGCTTAAGAATATTATCAGGTGACAGCAGACGAAGCTTTTCTTCTGAAAATGCGATTTTTTGAAGGGAATCCTTCAGGGTATGTATGCTAGTATCCTGAAGACGCCTTGCGCAATGTTTAAGTTCATCCTGTTCAATTCGAAAGCGTTCCTTGGAATCTGTCAACAGGGATTGAGCCATTCGGGTCAGTTCAGATTTATTCCTGTCCATAGCTCTAACCGTTAGGGAATTGAATAGCCTTGCTGTTTCCTGTAATCCCGATCTCTGGTCTTTAAACAGCCAGTTCAGTTCTTTTTCGAGTTTTTCCGAAGCCCTTTCCAGGGGATTGGCGATATCATGAAACTTTTGAAGCAGGAATTCGGCGATCTTTGTGGGGGTTATAAAGCTTTGATAGCTCACCAGTTCACTCACTGTTTCATTGGTAGAATGGCCAATTCCTGTTAAGACGGGAATGGGAAAAGTGGCAATTTTTTGAGCCAATGAATACTCATCAAAACAGCTCAACCCAATTTCACCCCCGCCACCGCGAATAATGGCTACGGCATCAAAAACTTCAGAGTACTTTTCAATGCACTCCAGTTGGTGACTAATAGTACTTACCGCACGATCTCCCTGCAAAATTGCAGGAAAAAGCAGGTGATGTACTTTATAATTCCATTGATTATTATTGATGACATTTAAAAAATCCTGGTACCCTTTACTGGTTTCTACAGATATTATGGCCAATGTTTTAGGCAGGAGCGGAAGATGCCGGGCTTTATTCGCCTCATAAATATGTTCTTCCTGAAGTTTTTTAATGGTCTCTGCCCGGGCCCGGGCCAACTCTCCAAGGGTATACTCAGGGTCAATATCAAGAATATTTAGCGCGAGGCCGTGAACCGGGTGAAAAGTTACCGATCCCTGGATCACTACCGTCATATCATCCTTTAATTCTTCCTTGAGAACTGTCCTGAATTTGCGGTTAATATTTTCGAAGGTGGTGTTCCAAATATTTCCGCGGAGTTCAGCAATGACCTTCCCATCCTTTTTTTCAACCAGAGCCGGATAGCAGTGACCGGATTTTGAATAATAATTTAGCTTTACTATTTCCGCTTTTATCCACACCACCTTATTGGAATGTTGAAGGATGACATTCTGAATAGAGCGGGTAAGTTGCGATAATGAATAAACTGTTTTTTCTGCCAAAATAGGAGTTTAGGAACTCTCGCTAAACTACGAATTTTGGGCTTAAGTTCAGAAATTAGCCGGTTCTGGAAATAGATTATTTCACTTTTGAAAAAAGGGAAGATCTTTACAATTCTTCCTACTTTTTTACCACTTCTTTAACCTTTTGAGATAGTGGTATTTGGATATGCCTACGCTATTTTTGGTTCTGATATTCAGGTAATTAAAATTAAGCAGCATGACTAATTTTCTTTTTGTTGCATCAGAAAATGATGCCATTAATAATTGTAAAGTAGGAGGAGTTGGAGACGTAATTCGTGATGTTCCCATTCAAATTTCCGATAGGGGAGACCAGGTTCATGTGGTGGTTCCTTCCTATTCAAGATTGCATCTTTCCGGAAAATTGGTCAGGAAGCTGGAAATTGAACTTAAAGGGGAAACTTATGTTTCATGCATTTACGAAGTTCCCGGCAAAGAAGCTCGGTCAAACATTACTCACTATGTGATCCATCATCCTGAAATTGAAGCCGGAAATATTGGAGGGATCTACCATCATGATGAGGAGCCTTTTTTTACAGATGTGGTGAAATATATAATCTTTTGCACTTCGGTTGCGGAAGCCATCAATAGAGGTGTTTTTGGAAAGCTGGATATTGTGCACCTGCATGACTGGCATTCCAGTCTTCTCCTATTTTTGAAAAATTACCATCCTGAATATAAGACCCTGGAGAGGTTAAGGTTTATCTACTGTATTCATAACCTGGCCCTTCAGGGTATAAGGCCATTTGAGAATAGCTATTCATCCCTTAAAAACTGGTTTCCAGAGGTGAATTTCAGCTACGAGGATCTACGTGATCCCAGATATCCCGATTGTTTTAACCTGATGGCGATGGGAATTCGGTTTGCCGATTCGGTGCATACCGTTTCCCCGTCTTACAAACAAGATGTACTCTTACCGAGTGATGCCCCGGAATTCATAGGAGGGGAAGGACTGGAAGAGGACCTTAGAAAAGCCGATAAAGACAAGCGTTTTCATGGTATACTTAATGGTTCTAATTACCACGGATTAAATGAAATAAAAAAGAATCAACTGTTCCAGAATATTGTGACCACGATATTCAGACAGCTCCAAAATGAATCAGATCGCTCAAAAGCGGAATTTCTGGCACATACAGGAGAAAAGGTAGTGCCTCTGGTTAAGAAAAAACCAAAGTTCATATGTGCAAGCGTGGCACGGTTAACAGAACAAAAATTCTATTTTTTTAAGCGTACACCCGAATCCTTACTTCAGATCCTGGACAGGCTGGCTGAAGTAGGTGGAGTATATGTGCTTTTAGGAACAGGTGCGGCAGATTATGAGTCTTTGTTAAGAGACATAAGTTATAAAAGAGATAATTTCATTTTCATTAATGCTCAGTGTGAAAAGGTGGTGAACTCCATTTACAGGGATTCAGACCTGTATTTTATGCCTAGTCTTTTTGAACCCTGCGGAATAAGTCAGATGCTGGCCATGCGTCACGGTCAGCCTTGTTTGGTGCACCACACCGGAGGTTTGAAAGATACCGTACAACATGTTCATACCGGCTTTACCTTTGAAGGAAAAACTTATGATGAAAAGGTTTATAATATGGTTGAAAGTTTTAAAGAAGCCTTGCATTTCTTTCATAATGACAAGACCACTTGGAAACAGATCCAACTGAACGCCCGAAATATGCGATTTACCTGGAAGAAATCTGTTGATGAATATTACAGGTTATTATATTCTTCAAACAATCTTGAAGTACAGATAGCATAAAAAAACCGCCGGCAATCCCGGCGGTTTTAATATTATCCAATTAGAATAAGATTAGAATTTGTAATTTAAAGCAAGACTGAAGTTTGTACCGAGTTGTCCCATTTGCTGTACTTCTGAAGAATATAAAAATCTTCCACCGGCACCAGCAGTATTAGTCGAAGCCTTAGTAATATCAGGATATACATCAAATATGTTATTTATCACCCCTGTTAGGGTCAACCTGTCGGTAAATCCATATCCTAAACTAAAATCCGTAACAATTTTCGCGTCTAATTCCTGATCTACTCCTCCAGATTCAGGGGCTGTTACGGTTACGGTTCCAAAGCGGGTATTGTTCAATTCAAACTCCCAATCTCCAGTATCATATGAAAGGCCTAGAATAATTTTTGACTTAGGTCTTGAATTTATTATTAAGCCTTTTTCTTCCCTTGCGAAGATGTTATACCCATTTTGAGCAAGTGCAGTAGGGGTTGTAATTGCATCAATTTCAGTCTCGTTAAAGTTGGCTGCAAGTGTCGCTTTAAAACCACCAAAATTGTTATAATTTAAAACTATGTCAGCACCCCTTGTTTTGGTGTCACCGGCATTGATAAAAAATTGAACCGCTTTTACGTTGTTGTCTTGGAGAATTTGTTCGACAGGATTAGTAGTATCAGGATCTCCATCCTCTCCAATTTGAGAAGAGAACAATATTCTATCATCAACATTGATCTGGTAGAAATCAACCGAACCATAGAAGTTTCGGGAAAATTTATAGGTCAATCCTGCGGAAAAGTTTTGTGACGTTTCAGCGAATAAATTTGGAACTCCTAGAGCCTGAACTGCCGGATTGTTATTGGCCAATGTTCCTTGTAATTGTGGTTCACTTGATCCGGCAACAATAATATACTGACTATTGGTAAGGTGACGTTGATGCAAAGTGGGAGCTCTAAATCCTGTGCTATAAGAGCCTCTTAAAGCGCCATCTTCCCCTAATTTGAATCGACCGTTAACCTTCCAGGAGAAATTATCTCCAAAGTCGGAGAAATCTTCATATCTCCCGGCAACGCCTAATAATAAAGCTTCTGTTATGTCATAATCAACCTGTGCATAAATAGCCATGTTATAACGATCCCATTTACCGGCTTCAGCAGGTTTGATCCCTGCAAATGAATCTGAACCTCCTTTATAATAAGAACGTTTATCACCTTCATAAGCATAGAAATATTCCTTTTTATATTCGAGTCCGGTAGCTACATTAATGTTTTCGGTTAATAGTCCATTTATATCAAGGCTACCAATGATGTTTTGAAGCCTATAACCTCCGGGATGGAAGGTAGTAGGTGAGGTTCCGTGGTCAGCTAAATAGTCACGGTTCACAGAATTATTTACCGTGTAGAAAACAGAATTAGCTCCGTATGTTCCGCTCAGGTCTGCGGTCCAGTTCTGGCCAATCCGGTATTCAAGCCCCAGAACATTCATATGATCATCGATTTCGGTTTCAAATGTTGGCTGGTAGCCAAGAAAATCTTCAGGTCTGGTGAGAAAACCGGCGTCTGCCACGTCTTGTCTCCAGTAAGGAGCTCGATAATACGCAAAACTTTTACCTGTTCTGGTGGTATAGCCATGAAAGGAATAAAAATCAATATTCTCACTTACCGCATGCCCTAGGTTAACGAACAGATCCTTTTTTTCCATTTCGGGCTGGCCTACTGTCATTCCAAGATCAGGATTGTCTTCCACCCATTGAATTTCATTGGGACGTGATTCATCCGTTATCTCAATATCTCCAGGAGTTCCTGCACGATTCGTTGAATTCTGCTTATAATACCCTAATGTCAGGTTGATGAATCCATCCTGCCCAAAATTAAAAGCAGTATTTAGATCTGAAGAAAAGTTAAATCCGTCTCCGTCCGAGGTGATTCCGGTACGGGTATTAAAAGTGGAAAACTCGACATCCTCTTTAAGAACCATGTTGATCACACCAGCAATGGCATCAGAACCATATTGTGCGGAAGCACCATCTCTTAATACCTCGACATTTTCAATCGCCGCCGTAGGTATACTCTTTAAATCAACCCCTACTTCTCCTTTTCCAGGAGTTCGGTTTAAGTAAACCTGGGCACTCTGATTCTTTCTTTTTCCATTAACCAATACCAGGGTTCTACTAGGGCCAAGGCCACGCAGGTCGGCAGGATCGTAATGAGCAGTCGCATCTGAGATGGCTTGATTTTGAGCATTAAAGGAAGGAACTTTAAATGTCAACATCCGATCTATAGTGGGTTTACCACTTTTAGTAAGTTCTTCCACTCCAAAATTGTCAACAGCTACCGGTGAATCAAGGATGGTTCGAGCCTTTGTTCGGTTACCCGTGATAACGATCTCATCAAGTCCGAAACTCTCTTCTTTTAATGTAATTATTATATTCTCTGAGGAAGTGATTTGAACTTCCTTTTTCTCGAATCCTAAAAAAGAAGCTATTAGGGTTGTAGGTAATCCGGAAACTTCAAATTTAAAATTTCCATTTTCATCTGTTGTAGCTCCATTATTTGTTCCTTTTTCCTGGATTGAAGCAAATGGGATGGGACCTCCCGAATCATTTAATAATTTCCCTGAAACCGGTGTCTGAGCCCAGCTTATCAGAGGAAAGAACATTATTAAAGTTAATAATTTTAAATGTTGAACTCGTACCAACATAACTTGAAATTTTAGGGGTTAAGCCGGCCAAGATTAAATAATTATTAGGATTGCGCAACTAAATTTCAACAATGCGTAGCGATAAATACGGCATAAATTAAAATAAAAATGTTAAAATTTTGAAACTTTAACGCTTTTTGAGCCTATATGCTGCATTCAGAAATTGCTCTGAAATTGTCTCATTTTAGGCTTTGAACCCCCCTGTATTTAAACGTTCAAAGAAGAACTTAAATAATCTTCAATTTTTTCTGGTTTTGTGGTAGGCGAAAATCGCTTTATAGTTTTCCCATTTTTATCAATCAGAAATTTGGTGAAATTCCACTTAATGCGCTTTCCCAGTAATCCACTTTTTTCTTTCTTTAAATATTGAAATACCGGATGTGCATTTTTTCCATTGACCTCGACTTTTGAGAACATAGGAAAACTAACCCCGTAATTGATCATACAGCCTTCTTCAATTGATTGCTCATCTCCCGGTTCCTGGTTTCCGAATTGATTACAGGGAAATCCCAGAATCACCAGTCCCTGATCTTTATATTTTTGATATAAGGATTCTAATCCTTCCAATTGTGGGGTAAGACCGCATTTAGAAGCAGTATTTACAACCAGCACGGTCTTTCCCTTAAATTCTTCCATGGAGATTTCTTCGCCCTTAATATTGGTAGCTGAATAATTATAAAAATGATCAATCATGTTTTCGATTTTATGATCTTAAAAGTAATGGATAATTCTAGGGAAAGGAATTTCAGTCAATAAGAATTTTTTATGGAACTATTTTAAGCGCGAAATTCTGTACCAAACTATTATTAAAAATAAGTAATCCTTTCATTATCAATCATAAAGTTTCCCTATAAAGTATAATATAGTTTCCTGTTCAATGTTTATTTACTAATTTTTAGAAAAAAGAACTATGGATACCCAAAACAGGAAAATTGAGAGTTTTTTTTCTTCGAGAGAGGCTGCGGAAGGCACCCTGGATATTTCAAAAGAGGATATTAAAGATGCTTTTTTAAAAAAGTTATTTTATGGTCTCGGGAGAATTCCGGCAGTAGCGACAAAAAATGATCTGTATACTGCTCTTGCCCTTACCATTCGGGATAAGGTTTTTGGCAGGTATGTTCGGTCTCTTGAACAATTCGCTGAAAAAGATGCCAGGGCGATAGGGTATCTATCAGCAGAATATCTACCGGGTCCTCATTTAGGTAATAATTTGCTGAATTTGGAAATAATGGACGAAACCAGGGAGGCACTGGCTGAGTTAGACCTGGATCTGAAAGAATTACTGGAACAGGAGGTGGAGCCCGGTCTGGGAAATGGTGGTTTAGGAAGGTTAGCATCTTGTTATCTCGATTCCATGGCCACTTTGGGAGTTCCCTCCATAGGATATGGAATCAGATATGAATTCGGGATATTTAACCAGAGCATCAAGGATGGTTGGCAAGCTGAAGCTACCGATAAATGGCTTCATTTCGGAAATCCGTGGGAAGTAGTGAGACCAGAGATCGCTTTTGAGGTTAAGTTTGGAGGTCACACAGAACATTCCTATGAAAATGATAAACTACATGTAAAATGGATTCCCAATACAGAGGTGAAGGGAGTTGCATATGACACAGCTATTTTAGGATACCAGAGCAACGCCATCATAATGCGTCTCTGGAGTGCTGAAGCTGTCGAATCTTTTGATTTTTCGGTTTATAATGTGGGCGATTATTATAAAGCTGTTGAGAAAAAGATGCGCTCAGAAAATCTTACGAAGGTGTTGTATCCTAATGACGAAAATCTTTCCGGAAAAGAACTACGTCTTAAGCAGCAATATTTCTTTGTGAGCTGCTCTCTTCAGGATATCATTCGGTTACATCTTTTACAGGGTAGAAAATTGGAAGATCTCCATGAAAAGTTCACGCTTCAGCTTAACGATACACATCCTTCAATTGCCGTTCCCGAATTAATGCGGTTACTGGTAGATGAGCATGCAATGGAATGGGACGAGGCATGGGAAAAAACTAGAAATACTTTCGCTTATACCAATCATACCTTATTGCCCGAGGCGCTGGAAAAATGGTCTGTAAGTTTACTGGGGAAAATCTTACCAAGACATCTTGAGATCATTTATGAGATCAACAGAAGATTTTTGGATGATCTAAGAAATCTGAAGTATAATGGGGAACAAATAGCCAGAATGTCCCTGATCGAGGATTGGGGAGAGCCGGCGATTCGAATGGCCCACCTAGCCACCGTGGGGAGCTATAAGGTAAACGGAGTTTCGGAATTGCATTCCAGGTTATTGCAAAAACAAGTGTTGCATGACTTTGCCCAACTCTGGCCTGAAAAATTTACTAACGTGACCAATGGGGTTTCCTACCGTAGATTTTTGGCAGTAAGTAATCCTGCCTTGGCCGATCTAATCACTAAAAAGATCGGAAACCAATGGCTGCAAAACCTGAATGGGATCAAAGAACTTGAAAACCTGGCCTTAGATCCTGATTTTCAAAAAGAATGGATTGCGGTTAAACTTCAGAATAAAAAACACCTGGCTAATCATATAAAGGAGCGAACCGGTATTGAAATAGAACCAAGCATGCTCTTTGATATTCATGTAAAGAGGATCCATGAATATAAAAGACAACATTTAAAAGTCCTTCATATTCTTAGCTTATACCTGCGGATACAAGCAGGTAAAGGTGATGGAATCTCACCTACGGCCTTTATTTTTGGAGGAAAGGCTGCGCCGGGCTATTTTATGGCAAAACGAATCATTAAGTTGATCACATCTGTTGGTGATCTTGTGAACAATGACCCCCAGGTCAACGGAAAGCTAAAAGTTGCATTTCTTCCTAATTTTAGTGTCAAACAGGCTCAAAAGGTTTATCCCGCTGCTGATCTTTCTGAACAAATATCCATGGCCGGGAAAGAAGCTTCGGGTACAGGGAACATGAAATTTGCTCTTAACGGGGCATTGACCGTTGGAACTTTGGACGGAGCGAATGTTGAAATTAGAGAAGAGGTAGGAGAGGAGAATTTTTTTCTTTTCGGGCTAACTACAGATGGGGTCCAGGAAGCAAAAAAGCAAGGCTATAGACCTTATAATTATTACGAGGAAAATGATCATTTGAAGGAAATTCTGGACTTCCTGGTTTCAGGAAAGCTGGCTAAGGGAGACAAGGAACTTTTCAGGCCTATCTATGACAATTTGATACACCAGGACCCCTATTTGGTCTTGAAGGATTTTCAATCTTATATTGATTGTCAAAATAAGATCCATACAGCATGGAGAGATCCTGAACGGTGGGTAAAAATGTCAATTTTAAATGTAGCGCATATAGGGAAGTTTTCATCAGATCGTTCTATAAAAGATTACAGTGACAATATCTGGGAACTGGAGGTAATGAAGGTTTAGAGGCCTATTCGCTATCAACTGCTCTTTTAATTTTTTCCAGGTTGGCCATTTTTTTAGGCTGTCTATGCTCTTTACAAAAATTGGTGTGATACCTATGATTTGACATGAAGTCAATTTGTATCTCATTCCATTCTTCAAGACTCATTTCTGGATGAAAATGCAATCTTTCCTGATAGAGCAGGTTTCCGAATTCTTCGAATTTTTTCGTGCCCAGATATTCCAGATCGGCATCTGCAAGAATTTTCTCCAAAAAGGTTTTTGGTTTCTGCGGAATTCTTGTGGCCATGATCATGCCGCAGATCTTTTTGATTTGAAGAGCATCTAGATCGAACTCTTGCAGCTCATTTCCTGCAATCTGGCAACCTAATTTTTCATGATTTTTGGGGCTTATCAGGAATCCAGAATCATGATAAACCGCAGCTATTTTAAGCAAGAGGAGGTCTTCATCTGAGACATTTTCTTTACCAGCAATCAATATAGCTTTATCAAGTACATATCTGGTATGTTCCGGACTGTGGTAATGAAGCCAGGAAGGGAGACTATTCTCCAGTTGGGACATTATCTTTTGGTATACTTTCTCGAACATGATCTTTAAAAGGGTCATTAATAGTGTGTTTTCCTATACCGCCTTTTACTTCCTTAATTCTTTGGACAAAGAAGAAGGCGTTGGGGTCTATGGCCAGAGTAGCCTCCTTGATCCTATGTATCTCAAGTCGGGTTACAATGGTCATTACAATATCGCAATCGTATTTAATTTCAAATGAGTGAGGCAGATAGCCGCGTTCCCCTTTATATACGGTAATTGCTTTTTGGAAGTCGTTCACAATAAGAGATTTTACCTCTTCACAATCCTTAGAAATTATGGTTAAGGCGGTAAATTCTTCAAAACCATCCACGACATAATCTGATGTCTTCATTGCAGAAAAATAGACCAAAAAAGAATACATGGCAGTTTCAATATCAAAAACATATGCTGCTCCTAAATATATAAGGCCATTAAAGGCCAGTATGATCTCGCCGGTAGTGAAACCGGAATTTCTGGTAGTGTAGAACGCAATGATCTCCAGTCCGTCAAGGACTGCACCACCCTTAATAACCAAGCCAATTCCCAGTCCTATAAAGAATCCTCCAAAAACGGCAATAAGTACCTTATCTTCCGTTACCGCAGGTATTTGTATGTAATGCATTAACACTGTCAACAGGATTATGGACAGTAATGCCCGTAAGGCGAAAGTTTTTCCGATCTTTTTATAACCTAAATAAAGAAATGGAATGTTGAAGATCACCAATAAAGCTGTAAATGGGACATTCAGTATTTCTTCAGCCAAAATAGAAATCCCGGTAACGCCGCCATCTAAAAAGTGATTCGGTAAAAGAAAAGCTTCCAGGGCGATCATTGCAGAAATAACTCCAAGAATAGAATAGATAACAGATGATGCCGAAAATAATGCTCGCCAATTTATACTGTTTCCGTGTATCATGATAATTTCTATTCAATTAAAAACATGAAGATTGGTGGATCAAACCTGTTATTTCCAGGTTTTACCATCATCATTATGCCGGCAGAAGCATATTTAAAATTTGATTCTGAAGGGTTTGGCCGGTTAGGAAACCAGGATCCTGGTAAACCTGACGTTTAAATTAACGATATTTATTAGGACTATACTTTACTTAACAAAGTTTTAAGAATATAATCGACTCTTTAATTACTGATAGACAAGTGATTACGGTTTGGATTATTTTAAAAATGAAAGAAAATCCCTTAAAAACTGTATTTGGCAGTTTGTTTTAACTCTTTCACCGAAAAACATCTTAATTCGAAAATTAAATTAGTAACTTAATATTCAGCTAATTAACCAAAATTTTAAAGTGATGGAAGAAAAAAAAGATACCGTGATTACGGTGACAGTTGATACTGAAAAGATCAACCTAAGCAACATCAACCAATGTGTAGTATTTACTGATAATAGGGATGACCCATCTCAACAGCCGGGGGATCCTGAAAATTATGTTTCTACTGTGGATAAAAATATGAAAGCTATTTGGGAAGGTGTTTCAGAAAATGGAACTGATAGTGTTCAAATCACTAATATTGACCTCAAAGGTAATGATGATCCAAAAATTCTCAAGGATTCTCATATTTCTTCAACTAATGGTATAGTAGAAGCTAAAATAAAAGACAAGTATGAGTCTGGCGAAGAAGCCTATAAATTAACTTTTACAATAAATAATAGTAATACTTCCTATCCGGTAGATCCTAAGCTAAGAATGAGTACTGAATGATAATGTATGTATCACTTTTTAAAATTCACTTTTTTATTTCTGTTCTTAATTTCGGGTAATGTTTTTGCTCAGGATGAATTTGAGATAGATAGTCTTAAAAGGCGTTTAGCTTCCAGACCTTCTGAAAAGAATAACCTTGAGCTTATTAAAAATATTCTGGTTAAATCCCAAGAACCAGACAGCATGCTTAAATATTCCCGCATCTTATTAAATTCCTCTTTGGCTGCAAATAACAGAATATTTTTATATGATGCATATCATTCACAGGGTGTTGCGTGGCGGTTAAAAGGAGAGTACCACAAATCTGTTGATTATTTATTTAAGGCCGCTGAGATGGCAGAAGTACTTGATGAGAAAGTCAAATTGGCCATGACCAATGTTGAAATTGGAAATACTTATTCAGAAAATAGAAACTCTTCCCTTGCTTTTGAATATTATGATCGGGGATTGAAAATATTAAAGGAAGCCGATCAGACATTAGTGATTGGTCAAACCATGTATAATATTGGAGATGATCTTATTCTAGAAAATGAAATCGATTCTGCATTAGTATATACCGAAAGGGCAAGGAAAATATTTCGGGACTATAATAAAAAGAAGTATGAGGCTTATAGCCTGGGAAACCTGGGGCGTATCTATGCAAAAAAAGGAAATGTAATAAGAGCTGAACTTTACCTTAACGAGGCTATCAAGATTTTGGAAAAGTTCAATGACTATAATGCCATTACAGATTTTCTTGCAGTCATGTCAGATATTTACCTGGACCGAAATGATATTGGATCTGCGATCGAATATGGAAAACGAAGCCTGGAAGCCGCTGATAGATATAAACTGAAAGGAGATTTAGAAAATATTCACCTTAAACTTTCAAAAATATATGAAAAAGCAGGTGATCTGGATGAGGCTTATAATCACTATAAGAAATATGTGCTTTATAAAGACAGTATTAAAAATATCCAGTCCATAGAGAATATGGCCAACCTTAGAACCAACTTTGAAATTGCACGTAAACAAACCGAAGTAGACCTTCTTAATGAGCAGAAAAAAAATCAAAAAACAATTGTTATTGCCACTTTAGTTGCATTACTATTGATCTTGCTTCTGGCTTTTGGTCTATACAGAAGAAATAAATTCATTGGACGTACCAAAAAGATTATAGAGCGAGAAAAGAACAGGTCAGAGATCTTACTTCTGAATATCCTGCCTCAGGAAACAGCGAATGAATTGAAGGAAAAGGGTAAGGTCCAGCCAAAAAAATTTGATGCTGTCTCTATTTTATTTACCGATTTTAAAAACTTCACTCATTATGCTGAAAACCTATCTCCGGAAGAACTGGTGGATAGTGTGGATTTTTATTTTTCCGAATTCGACAGAATCATGGAAAAATATGGTTTGGAGAAGATTAAAACCGTCGGAGATGCCTATATGTGTGCTGCAGGAGTTCCTTTTCCCTCAAAAGACCATGCCATTAAAGTAGTTTCAGCAGCCTGCGAGATGATTGAATTCGTTGATGAAGCAAAAAAGTTGAAGTCTGAAAAAGAAACACGTTTCGAGATGAGAATTGGAATTAATTCAGGGCCGGTCATTGCAGGGGTGGTAGGTACCAAGAAATTCGCCTATGACATTTGGGGAGATACTGTAAATATAGCTTCCAGAATGGAGTCATCGTCCGAAGAAGGTAAAATAAATATTTCCGAAAACACTTACGAGCTGGTAAAGGATAAATTCGAATGTGAATACAGGGGAGAGGTGCCGGTGAAAAGTAAAGGGATGATGAAAATGTATTTCGTGAAATGGTGTTAGTTGTTAGGTTTTTTTATTCTTATTTGGGGAATCTTCCTTTTTTGAAACCTGTCTTCTCAACATGATGATGGTATAAATGATCACAATTATAAGAACAATACCTGTGATCACTGCAAAACCCATTGGACACCCATAGTTCAATTCTTTCATAAATTAAATTTAGTAATTATTTGTTTTAGGGTTCATTTTTTTAAGGGCGACTCCTTAAACATTTTATGATAATTATAGGATAATTTTAATATGAGGTTGGATTGTAATAGATTGATTTTAAGGTACATTTATTTAAACCCTACAAAAAAATATAGTGATGGTGCAGTTTGGAATATGGATGTTTGACGAAAAGATGGGAATAATTGGCAGGCCTAAAAAATACCCCGAGATTTTTCTTCACCCAGATAGGATCTGGGATACAAAAGAAACCAGGCTTGGACCTGTATGGAAGTGGCCTGTGCAGTTTGCCAAGCTGGCGTGGTTCACACCTCATGAAGCCGATAATTTTAATAGAACCTTTCTATACGCTCAAAAATGTTTTGAAGGTTTTAATCCTTGGAAATCTCATAATAAGTTCGATATCGATGCCCGAACTATAAAGATCCAAACTGAAGTTTTAAGTGATCATTTCCCGGGCCCTACTGAAGAACTGGATATTCGTAAATAAAAAAAGCAGCCATATGGCTGCTTTTCTTTTTATTGTTTTTCTGGCTTAGGTTTATGTTTTCGGCCCAGGTGGGATTTTGATCCCTTGATGTAAGATTCCCATTGTTTTGAGATATCCATTCCTTTTTCTTTTCCTCCGGCCATAGCCATGAACGCTTTTTCCCATTTAATATCATCGGGGCTCATTTCCCAGTTCAAACTTTCCAAACCTTCTTTCATGTGCCATACAATCATCATATCCCATTCCCCGGTTATCATGTTAAGATGCATTACAGGTCCGTCAGTTCCTGCCTGTTGGGAAGTGGGTATAAAGTATTCGTCAATAATCTTTTTAGCCTCCCCAGATTTTCCAGGATGAAATTTTACATAGGAAACCATATAATATTCAGGGTTCTCATATTTTTTTGGAGTCATTTCTTCTTCCTGGGCCGAAGTGATATTAAAGCAGAACAGTAAGGTTAATATGGCTGCAGTTGATTTAAGCATTTTCATAATAGTAATAGGTTTTATGGTTGAAATTAGATTAACAGTGTGGGTGGGAGGCTTAAATCCTAATTAATTTAATTCTTTTTTGACGTTCATTTTCAGTAGAATAGATCCTTTTCGATAAAATGACTTTTTTTCCTGATGTTATGCAGTATTTTAATGAAAACTTTATAAGTGTCTGATTATTAATTAATTTTTGTGCTAAAATTAATATATTAGATAGACTGATTTCTTTTTCAACTCCCCCAATAAACTTTTAATCTCTTCAAAGAATATGAAAACGAATACTGATTTAATTTCCAGAAAGCTCTTTTTACAACAAATAGGACTTGGAATCACCGCTCTTAGCTCCGGAATGTTTTTTTCTGAAACTCTTTCTGCCGCAGGACTTAACTTGTCTAAAACCACCAGTCCAAAAAAGATTCTGATTATCGGTGGTGGGCTTTCTGGTCTTTCTGCTGCCCGGGCGCTTAAGGATGCAGGGCATGATGTTACACTATTGGAGGCGAGGAATAGGCCAGGAGGAAGAGTATCCACCCTTAGAAAACCTTTTAAAGAAGGATTATATGTCGAAGAAGGAGCAGCCGCTTTTTCCTCCACTTATACCCATGCTTTGAAATATATTGATGAATTCGCACTTGAAAAAATTCCCTGGGCTATGCCGAATGAACCTGTGCTGTATTATATGGACGGGAAATTAATTAAGGTAGGAAATGAGGAGAAAGTAGAATGGCCATATGAACTAACCACTGAAGAAAAGGATCTGGGCCCTATGGGTTTGGTCAAAAAATATTTTATTGACACACTTCCCCCGGAAATTACCGATCCGGAAAAATGGGATCAGCCTCCATTAATACAAATGGATCATTCATCCCTTGCAGATTATATGCGGGAACAGGGTGCAAGTGAAGGTGCAATAAAATTGGTCAAGAATACCATGTGGTTTGCAGCTGTGCCGGGAGAAACCTCCGGATTGTCTATGGCGGTTTCAGACTTTGGGCTGTTTATGGGCGGCTCCCCATTTATTATAAAAGGAGGTAATGATCTTCTTCCTAAAGAATTGGCAAAGAGCTTAGGAGAAACGATCAGGTATGATGTGGAGGTTAAAGGGATTTTAGACCAGGGAGACAAGGTCCTTATAAAAACAAATTCCGATGAAGTGTTTTCTGCCGATAAGGTGATCGTGGCCGTTCCTTTGAAAGTGTTAGATAAAATAACTTTTGAGCCTGTTTTATCTTCTCAAAAAAGGGAGGCTATTAACAGTGTGCCGGTTCTTAATATCACTCGTACTTTTTTAGAGGTTGATAAACCCTTTTGGAAGCAGGACGGACTATCAGGTATGGCTTATACAGATCAATTATTGGGACAAGTGAATGCTTATCATAACTTCATGGATGCGGAAAACGGCCCGGCCATATTGGAAAGTTTTGTTGCGGGAGAGGATGCCAAAAATCTGGGAGAATTAAAGAATGATGAGGTAATTGGCGAAATAAAAAAACAGATGTACAAACTATACCCTCAAATCAATGATCACTTTACCGAAGGATATGTTAAAGCATGGAGTGCAGATCCTTATGCTCTTGGAGGGCCAAGTTGGCCAGCACCAGGTGACGTCACCAATTATTTGAAAGATTTGCAAACTGCTCATGGCAATGTTCATTTTGCAGGAGAACATACCAGTATCTTGCGCAGTACCATGGAAGGGGCTTTACGATCTGGAGTGAGGGCGGCTAATGAAATAGAAATGGGGGAAGATTAATAAAAATCAATTCTTTAAGGAAACTTTAAGAATTGGTTCAGTTTTGGAAGATATATCACAATCACATCTGAGAAATCTTTCATTATGGGACCAATTAAAAAACATCAGGAATCTTTACTTCAAAGGCTGTTAAATAATGAGTATAAACTACCATGGGACTGGTTATACTTTAAATGCCATCTCGTATTTTCTGTTATTGTATTTATAGGAATGATAGTCTTCGTGTGGTGGGTAACATCCTGAAAACAGGAATTATTTAAGTGTTTCTGCGTGCGGAAATTTTCCTCAACAAAATAATAGAATTGGGGAATTAATTCCCATTTTTAAAATTACGTAGTTAATTAATGAGAATTTAAGAGGTTTTCATTATGAAAGTAAATACAAAACGTGGAGCCCTTGTCGATCTGACTTTCTACATCGATTCTTGCGTCGTGTTCTTCCAGGATATTTTTGACTGAATTCATTCCAATTCCCATTCCTTTGTCTTTTTTGGTGTAAAAAGCCTCAAATAAATGATCTATCTGGTCCTCTTCCATGCCCTGTCCATTATCTGCGATCTTAAGTTTGAAATCTGATTTGTGTTCAGAAACTTCAATCTTGATAATACCTTTTCCGGGAACTATTGCCTCACTGGCATTAACAATAATATTGAGAAGGGCGATCTCAAGTTTTTCCTTGTCGGCCAGAATAGGGAATTTTCCATCATATTTCTTGATCACCTTTATTCCTGAAAGGTAAATCCTGTCAGCAGCCTTATGAAGCGTACTTTCGATGATTTCACCAAGATCTTCAGGCTTGAGAACGGCTGGTGTATAATTGGAGGAATTAAGAAGATTAGTGACCAGGTCATTCAGGGTTTTAGTACTCCTTTTTAATATTTCAAAGTAATTGTCCATATCCTGGAAACCTTCGGCCTTGACCTTTTGTTTTAAGACTTCATTCACCATTCCAATACTTGCTAAAGGATTGCGAAGTTCATGGGCAAAAGTACGTGCTATTTCCCCCTGAATGGAAAGTTTTTCTGCCTTAATAAGTGCCTTTTGGGTATTTTTCTGATTGGTGATATTTCTGATCAAAAGAACGTATTCATCTACCCAGTCCTTATCTTTCCTCTGGAATACCTTAGCTCTTACATTGAACCACTCCCAACTTACGGCTTGAAGCTTTAGCCTCACTTCTATATTAAACACCTTTTCTGTAGAAGACTTCAAAAGGCTCTTGTGAAGTTCGATTACTTGTTCTCTATCCCGAGGATGTATGTAAGGCATGACATCCTGGAGTTTTTTACCGGTAATATTTTTACGTGTTAGCCCGGATTCCTTCACCAGATCTTTATTAATATACCTTACCGTATAGGTGTTAAGGTTTATGATCATAATGATATCATGAGTAGCTGTAACCAGCTCATGTTTGAAATGCAAGGTTTCGGCAAGTTCCTGGGCTTTTTCTTTTCTTTCGGTAATATCTTCAACTGTGGTAATTAAAAGATCACCCTGTGCTCGTGCAGTGACCCTAAACCAGTTGCTGAAACCTTCTTTATCGAAAAAGTACTCTTCATCAAAAGGCTTCCCTGTCTTCATAACTTTTTTATAGGCATCGAAAATACCCATCTCAACACCATATTTAGAGGCTTCCTGATAAGTCTGGCCTATAATGTCTTCTTTTAGGAACATTTCATTCAGAACTTTATTGGTTCTTACAAACCTAAAATCATGAACTTTTCCTTTATCATCATACAGCGCCTTTAATACCGCTATACCAAGATAAGTGGTGTCGAATACTGATTGCAGTAGGAGATTAGATTCTTTAAGGTTTTTGTGATGTTTACTGAGTTCTTTTTTTAGTGTTTCTTCCTCAATCTTTTTAGAAGTTATATTCCGAAAGAGCAAACCCACTCGGCCACTTTCTTTTTCTCCCATCTTAAACACGTACATATCCAGCCAGTCTCCTCCTAAATTTTCTGTAGTAAGATCGAACCGAACCGGTTTGCCTGTTTTTGCAACTTTTGAAAATGCTGCTATCAACTTAGATTGAGGATAGGGAACCACTTCCCGCATGGTGCGACCTTCTATGTTGTGGTATTTGATATGATTGATAAAAGATTCATTGGTCTTTGCATATAAATAATCTATTGGCTCTCCTTCCAAATTGTAGATCATATCTACCATGCAAAATCCTTCATCAAGCGAGCTGATGAGGTTATCATATTCATATTTTAAAGAAGCATAATTTGGGTCGATCGTTTGGATCTCATTTCCCGGTTCAAAAACGGGATGCCCCAGGCTTAATACTACAGATTCATTCTCTAAAGGTTGATAAATGCGGTTGGTAAAATGGAATTTCGTCCACTTACCCTCAGAATTTCTGATCCTTATATCGATATTTCTAGTGTTTCCCGGTTTAAGCCCCTTAAGCAGGGAAAGAAAATCTTCCTGATCATCTGGATGCACCAGGTCCTTAAGGAATAATATGTTTTCTAAGTTCTTATTTTCTGCGGTAATGCCACAATAATACTTTCCAGAACTATTAGAAAATTGGATTTTTGAGGTTGTTTGATCAGATAGGATCAGTAGCTGTTTATTTCTAACAATCTGCTCATCAATAGTAGGTAGTTCTGATGTCATGTTCTGAGTTGCTTATGTGAACCTTTTTTAAAAAAGAAAGCTTTTGATAGATTTTAATTAAAACTTTAAAAGGGCAGCTCAATTTACAATCTTAAAGTCTAATATTAAGTTAAATGTTGAAAGACGCTTAATTTACCTCCCGGAAAACATGAAGTTTTTGAAATAGGTTATGAATTTTTGTAAATAAAAAAGGCCGGGGATATCCCAGCCTATAATTCTCGAAGGAAAAAGGTTATTTACCTTTCTGTTGCATGTGTTGTTGCATTTGCTCATACATAAGGGTGTCCCTTTCCATCATTAAAATCATATGTTGTCTCATTTTTTTTCTCCATTCCGGACTTCCTTTCATTGTAGAGTCGCGATCATAAAACATGATCATTCCCTGCATTACAGAATCCATTACTTCAGGTTTGTTCCTCATCATATGGGTAACCTGTTTCCTTCCGTAGAAATTACGCATCATACCTCTGTGGTTTCTCATCCACTCCATGGTATTTTCATTTCCTCTCATTGCATCCATAAATTGTGCAAATAATTCTTCGTCATTGAGGATCTGGTTGAATACTTCATTTTTCTGGTCGGTATCTTCTTTCAGATCAATTCTTTCATCGTCACAGGCAGAAAAAAGTAACAGGCTTAAAAGGCCAAATACAGTCAGTGTGATTTGATGGGTTAAGGTCTTCATAATAAGAATGTTTAGGAAGTAGTACATTTAAAAGAGGGAAGCTATTTAAGATACTAAATAAAACCTTTAGATTTATTCTGAATTACATAATTCAAATAAAAACAGCCTGCATGTTCGACCTATTTCATCTTCCTTTTTCGATCTTTTCTTCAGCCCATTCTTCTTCTTCATCCAAAGGTTCTTCAGGCTCATCATTGAGTTGATCTGCACCGGTCTTGTAATTAAGATCTATGAAAAAAGGAAAATGGTCAGAGCCTATAGAAGGCAGTCTTTTTATTTTGACAAGGGAAAAATCCAGGCTGTGGAACACATGGTCCAGGGGCCATCTAAAAACAGGGATATTCGCATTATAAGTATTGAAAAAGCCTCGCCCTATGCGTGGATCGGCCAGCCCGCTTAATTTCTGAAATAGCCTGGTTGTCCTGGACCATGCTACATCATTCAGGTCACCAAAAACAAGAGTGGCGTCTGCATGGTCAACTTCTTTCCCAACCAGTAGAAGTTCAGCATCCCGGTTTGTAGATGTTTCATCCTCAGTAGGACTCGGGGGCTTGGGATGTAAACAGTGTATATTGATCTTTTGTCCGTCTCTTAAAATAACTTTTCCGTGTATAGAGGGAATCTCATCAGAAATTAGATATTTCACGTGCATATCCTCAAAAGCTAACTTGGAATATAAATGCATTCCGTAGAGGTTATCTTGAGGAATTTTAACAGAGTAAGGATACTTATACTCGACCTGATCCAAATGTTCCTGCCAGGTCTTGTCAGATTCGAGGGTAAGGATTATATCAGGATCCCATTTGTTGATAAGGTCAATCAGCTTGTCGTACTGTTTGTTGGGTGTCAATACGTTGCTAACTAGAATTGAAATGCGGGTATTCTTATTCTTCCCTGTAAAACGATATACTTGTTTGCGGGCAAAAATGGTATAAGGATATATTTTTTTAGCCTGGTAAAGGAAACTCCATATCAGGAGAAAAATAAGTATATAATGCCAGTATTTTGTGAAAGAGAAAATAATACTTACATAGATCACTGCAAATATGATGATCGTGCTGATCTGTAATCTGGGAAAATCAAAAGCTCGTACCCACCATTGGTCAAATTTGGTAAGAGAAGCCAGGGTTGGAAATAAAGCTACAATACAAATGAAAACGGCTAATAATTCAGATATGGTCATAAAACTAATTCGGGCTTTGGAGGTATAAATATACCATTCAATTCTAACTTCTGCCATTGATTGAGAAGTCAATAAGTTAAATGGACATTAAAATTTTTCAAAACAGCCAAAATAAATGGGGCTACATTCATGATGCAGCCCCTGACATTCTTCATATTTAAATCCTATCTATAGGGTTATAGGAAGAAGAACCTCACTTATCTCATGTATAATTCCATTAGAAGCTGAAATGTTTGCATCAAGAATTCCTGCGGTATTCCCAATAGCTATAATCTGACCGTCACTGTTAACCATAAACTTTTCTCCTAACAAAGTTTGAATAGATTTAGTGTTGTTGGAATTGGGAGGAACAACGCTATTTGCAGCTCTTCGTCCGTTGGTAACGTGGTAATATAGAACGTTGGCAACCAATTGAGGGTCAAGGTCGGTAATATCATCTACTCCCAATGTTTCATACAAACGTCCAAATGCTTCATTATTCGGGGCGAATACCGTGAAATCATCATCTTCAGAATTAAACAAGTCTACTAAACCGGCATCGAGTTCTTGATCAACATAGAGTAAAGCACTCACTAGTTCTGAAAATCGGTCATCACCTAAGGCCAATTCTGTGATAGTATAATCGCCGGGGGCGGGGGCAGCATTGCTTTTATCTGGTTTTTCAGCTTTTAAGGCTAAAAAATCAGATTCTTGGTCAGAATTCACATTTTCTTCTTCACAGGAAATTAAAAGAAGACTTAAAAAGCCTACTAATAACAGGTGAATCATAGTTTGCACTCCGTGTAATTTTGCTACATAAGTTTTCATAACATTTTGATTTTAAATTAATTAACGAGTCTAATTTAGTTAAATAAGGCCATTGTTTAAATTAATTAACTAAAATTTAAACATTTTTATGTGTTCATGCGACTGAAGGAGTGTATCTGTTTAATTTAATTTGCAGTTTATAAACCAAGTATTTAGCTACGAGCATTTGGTTGTAGGGAATATTAACAATAATTTAGACCCCGGAAAACCTAATTGCCAATCAATAATTTTATCTTAGAAGTAAATCCAACCTTGAATATGAAAATTACCCTTCTAAATACTTATTCATGGCTACTCTCCTCTCTTTTCTTAGTGTGCGTTATTTCTCCTGTTCAAGCCCAGGATGAACCTGAAGTAGATGTTGGCGGAGCTCTTAGGTTCAATTATAATTTATCATCCTGGAAACCCGAACAAAAACAGCGCGGCGGCGATTTTGGTTATGATGTTTTTCGTATCAACGCCACCGGATCATATAAAGGGGTTAGCCTGAATGCCGAATACAGAC
This sequence comes from Salinimicrobium gaetbulicola, assembly GCF_042676025.1. Classification (NCBI taxonomy): domain Bacteria; kingdom Pseudomonadati; phylum Bacteroidota; class Flavobacteriia; order Flavobacteriales; family Flavobacteriaceae; genus Salinimicrobium; species Salinimicrobium gaetbulicola. The sequence goes on along the minus strand of NZ_JBHTJP010000034.1, from coordinate 77,544 downwards.
TTTATTCCCAAACTTTTGGAGGTGGCATGCTCAAGCAAGGTTGGTTTGGATATAAATTTGGCGAGTTAAACGAACTTCAATTAGGTCTTACCCAGGTTCCCTTCGGACTACAACAGTATAATTCCAATAACTGGTTTTTTAACCTTGGTTATTACATGGGGTTGGAAGACGATCATGATATGGGGGTAAAGTTCATTCATACCGGAGAAAAATTTGAATACCATATTGCCTTTTTTAAGAATGCGGAAGAATTGAATTTCGGAAATAATTCGGCTGTTTCCTTTAGCCGGTATTCCTATGATGTTGCAGGTGCCAACAAAGAAATTAACCAGGGGAACATTAAAGCGGTCTATAAATGGGGTGAGCTCTTTCAGTCACAATTAGGATTTTCCGCACAGTACGGTGGGTTGTACAATCTAGACAAAAAGAAAACAGGGAATCACTGGGGGCTGGCAGCACATTATGAACTCGGTTTTTCTAAATGGAATTTGATGAGCGAATTTATGATCGTAGCTCATAACCCTGAAAATACTCCCGGTACATCTTCAGAAATAATTACCATGGCAGCATACGGAGCACCTTATGAAGTGGCTGCAGATTTTAACCTTTACACTTTCAATATCTCTAGGGACATCCCAGTGTCTTGGGGGCCTGTATCTAACCTTAAGGTATATAATGATTTTGGGTACATGCAAAAGGCAGAATCGTCTTTCGAGGATTCCTTCATGAATGTTACAGGGATTTTGGTTACCTCCGGAAATATTTATACCTATATAGATTATGCGGCAGGATATAATCACTCCTGGTTAGGAGGTAATTTTATTGATGATTTCTCGAGAGGGAATCCAGACGCCAAATGGGAGGCGAGATTTAATATTAATATTGGATATTATTTCTAATTAAGAATTTTAAAAAAGAATATTATGGCTAAGAAAATTGTAAGAAGTGATGAACGCAAGCCGGTAATGGGATTGGATGTGAATGGCCCAGTTTTTTTTACTTCTTCTATTTTTATTATTATAAGTATTGCTCTAACCCTTATTTTTAAAAAGGAGGCAGAAAGTGCTTTTGATTCCATTCAGACCTTTGTAGCAAATAGCGCCGGCTGGTTCTTCGTTTTATGCGTAAACATTTTTCTGATATTTGTTGTTTATCTGGCCTTCAGTAAATTTGGGGAACTTAGGCTGGGAGGGAAGGACGCTAAACCGGAGTTTAAAACCCTTTCCTGGTTCGCCATGTTATTCAGCGCAGGAATGGGGATAGGGCTTCTTTTCTGGAGTATTGCCGAGCCCGTTACGCACTTCATGAATCCGCCCTTAACAGAAGGTGGCACCGCTATGGCAGCAAAAGAAGCTATGGATTTCACTTTTCTCCATTGGGGTTTTCATGCCTGGGGCATCTACACGCTCGTAGGCCTGTCGCTAGCTTATTTTACCTATTCACATGGTCTTCCTCTTACGATTCGATCAGTTTTTTATCCCATTCTCGGGGATAAGATCTACGGAATTGGAGGAGATATCATAGATATTTTCGCTGTACTGGCGACCTTATTCGGATTGGCGACTTCACTGGGATTAGGGGTTCAGCAGATCGCTGCCGGACTGGAACATGTGTTTGGTGTAAGTAGCGGAATTACTACCCAAATTCTGCTTATTGCCGGAATTACTGGAATTGCTACGGCATCGGTTGTCCTGGGGGTAGATAAAGGAGTTAAATTTTTGAGTGAATGGAACATGAGGGTAGCAATATTGCTATTAGTATTAGTTGTTCTTTTGGGACCCACGATCTTCATTTTTCAATCTTTCGTGCAGAATACCGGAAGCTATTTGTATAGTTTCCTTGAAATATCTACCTGGACAGAAAGCTATACCGGTAATAACTGGCAAAATGCCTGGACAGTTTTTTATTGGGGATGGTGGATTGCCTGGTCACCTTTTGTAGGAATGTTCATTGCCCGAATTTCTAAAGGACGAACAATACGTGAATTTATTCTTGGTGTATTGATCGTTCCGTCGTTGATCACTTTCTTTTGGATCTCTGCCTTCGGAAGTACTTCGATCCAACAAGCTCTGACAGGGGACCAAAATATCATTCAGGCGATAGATGATAATGTAGCTACCGCCTTGTTTGTTTTTCTCGAGGATTATCCTTTTGCGGTTATTTTGAATGTCATTGGGGTTATTCTAATTGCCGGATTTTTTGTTACTTCTTCAGATTCAGGATCATTAGTAGTGGATAGTCTTACTTCGGGAGGAAAAATTGATGCTCCCGTTGGTCAAAGAATCTTTTGGGCCGTAACCGAAGGAGCTGTCGCGGCAGTTCTTCTTGTTGGGGGAGGATTACAGGCGCTCCAAACAGCTTCCATCGTCACAGGTCTGCCGTTTGCCCTCATTCTGCTTTTCATGTGTTATTCCCTTTATACCGGCCTTAGAGATGAATATCTGAAGCTTGAGGAACGAAAAGCTCAAAAGGAACTTGAAAGTTATGAAGGTGTGATCTCTGAAATAATCAAGAAAAGATCTGAAAAAAACATAAAAGACAGCTCAAAAAATTCTGAGTCATGAAAAAGATTAAAAATATACTAGTTGCTTTAGACCTTTCAGAAATAGATGAAACATTAATAAAGTATGCCTCCTTTATTGCTGATCGCCTGAAAGCTGAAAATGTCTATTTTGTTCATAATATTAAGAAATATGAAATCTCTGAGCTTTTTTCGGAACATCTTAAAGATGTAAACCTCGATGAAATTATTGGCGAGGAATTAAATGAAAAGGTGGAAGAGCATTTCAAGGCAAATGCGAATTGGGAGGTTTTAATATCAGAAGACCCATATAGTGAATCCCTTATTAAATATATTGCAGATAAATACGCTATCAATCTGGCTATTGTTGGGAATAAGAAACACGAAAAAGGCACAGGGGTAGTTAGTAGTAAATTATTGAGACTGTTGCGCTGTGATATTCTTACGGTACCCAGAAATGCTAAGGTACAAATCGAAACCATCTGGGCGGGAACCGATTTTTCACATGATTCCCGAAAAGTGTTTAGAGTAACAAAAGATCTTCAGGAAGGACATGATACTCAGTTGAAAATGGTTCACGTTTACAGCGTTCCTGTACAATTTTCACCCTACGTATCAGCAGATTCTATGGCACCTAAAGTAGAGAAACACGTGGGAGAGAAGTTTGATAAATTCCTGAAAAAACTCAATTATTCAGAGCCTATTGAGCCTTTGAGCTTTTTAGGGAGAGAATCTGGGGCTGCAAGAAAGATCTTAAACAATATCGATCCGTCAAAAGTAGATTTACTTGTGGTTTCTGATAAAGGAGGGAATACCTTTTCTCCCTTTGCCGTAGGTAGTGTTACTGAAGAACTTTTTAACGCCAATCTCGAAATTCCATTATGGGTCGTTAAATAAAGGAGTTGAAATTCTTAATAAATTTTTCAATAAATTGATTTTTATCAAAAATTATTAAATTTTTTATCATTATGTAATCATGGTTAGATTCTGATTTCCTCGAATTTTTGTTAAATTCGTGTTATGAATATCTTAAAATCATACTGCGGCACTTTAATCCTGTTCTTTTTTATCCTGGGAAGTTGTGAGAAAGAAGAAGCAGTACCGCAGCAAAATAATGAAGTTGAACCGCATTCAGCTTTAGACTACTATAATAAAGGTCTGGATACCAGAGATCCTGATGAAAAACTTCATTTTTACAATGAAGGGTTGAAGGTGGTCAAAGGGATCGAGGATACGATGCTGGTATCTCTCTTGGAAGGCAAAGCCTACGCCTTTTTTAAAAAGAGAAATATAGATTCTGCTTCAAAAGTCATTGACAGTCTCCTGATTGCCGCGGAGATCCAGAAAGACACTTTTTTTCTATCTAAGGGATTGTATCGTAAAAGTTTAGTATTCAGGTATCTTAATCAACCAGATCTTTCGTTTGAATATGCTTTTAAGGCACGAAGGTTGAACCTTAGAGCAGGCGACACTGCATTGGCCGCCAGAAGAAGCTTTGATATGGCTAATGCTCAAATTGAAATGGGCGATTATACCGGGAGCCAGGTTTCGGCTACAGAGGCCCTTAAATATTTAAACCCGAAGTTTAATGCCCAAATTGAAATGGGCGATAATACCGGGAGCCAGGTTTCGGCTACAGAGGCCCTTAAATATTTAAACCCGGAGTTCGACTCCATTTTTATGAGTGCCACTTATAACCTGATAGGGTTGGCATATCTGGACCAGGGGTTTTACCAGGAGGCTATTAAGGAATACAACAATGCCCTGGAATATGCTGTCCGCACAAAAGACAGTCTTACCTTTCGGCATAATATAGCTATCGCTCTTAAAAACCAGGGGAAATATGATGAGGCCATTGAGATCCTGGAAGAGATCGTGAAATCAGATTACCCTGATAGTATTTCCAAAAGCCGCTATATAGATAACCTTGCTTTTGCTTACTGGACCAAAGATCCTTCCGCTCAAATTGACTCCCTGCTTTTTGAGGCCCTGGAGATGAGAAAGCAACTCAATGACCTGGAAGGGCTTCATTCCAGTTATGACCACCTTGCAGATTATTTTCAGGAAAAGGATGAGAAAAGAGCCTTGGACTATGCGAGGAAAAGTTATGAGACCGCTGCAGCTGCTACTGCCTATTCAGCAGAATTAAAGGCCTTAAAAAAATTGATTCCGCTGGTAGATGAAAATGAAAAATCAGCCTATATAGAAAGATATGTTTACCTGGATGATAGCCTGGACAAGGCTTCCTCAAAAGCAAAATATCATTTTGCGAAAGTTAGATATGATGAAGAACAGAAGGAGGAAGAGATCTTTCATTTAGAAGTGAAGAATTTTAATCAGGCCCTGGAAGCGGAAAGACTTCAAAGCCGGAACATCATCTACCTGTTGAGTATTTTGGTAGTCTTATTAGTGGCCGGGCTGTTGCTATACTCGACCATCCAAAGGAATAAACGAAAAAGACTGAAGGAGATCTATTTGACCGAAAGCCGGATGTCAAAAAGGATCCATGATGAACTGGCCAACGAGGTCTACAACCTGATGAGTAAGTTTGAGGCTAAAGGAGATGCAGAAACCGTTCATACGCTGGATCTGATTTATCGGAAAACCAGGGATATTTCCCGGGAGATCTCTCAAATAGATACAGGTGAGAATTTTGACAAAGCTTTGATCTCTAATTTAAGTTCAAATGCCGGAGAGGCTAAGTTAATCCTGCGGGGGGAAAATGCCGTGGACTGGGGAAAAGTTTCCGAAGAAAAAAAGATCGTGATCTACAGGGTTTTACAGGAATTATTGGTGAATATGAAAAAGCATAGTGATGCTTCATTTGTTGCCATTGCTTTTAACCTAACCGGGAATCACCTTTACATAAATTACTCAGATAACGGAAAAGGAATGGTGCAGGAAGAGACCCGTTATGGAAATGGGTTTATGAACATTCAATACCGCTTGAACAAGGTTAATGGTGAAATTTCTTATGATACTGAGCCGGGTAAAGGGTTTAAGGCGAGTATTGACATGAGGATTTAGATTTTATATAATGTTAAATATCGCTCAAAATTATTTTGTAAGGATTTGAAAATCATATATTAACGTATCAAATTCTTATCCTTATGAAAATATCTTTTCTCAATGCCAGTCATTATCTCCTTATATTTTTATTCCTTCCATTTGTTTTTATTTCGTGTAAACAAGATAGTGAAGTCCGGGATACCGCCTTCAAGGTGGAGAAGGTAGATAGCCAAAATTCAGTAGTTGGAAATGAAACCTTTTTCGAAGTTAGAGAAGATACTCATGTTTTAGTAACAGTCGATACCGAAAATATTTCCGAAGAAACAAAGAATGAAAATGTTTTTATAACCGATGACCGAAGTGACCCTTCCCAGAATAGTGAAAAACCCGGTGAACATATAGCATTAGTTGATAAGAATCAAAAGATTTATTGGCGAGGGGAACCTAAAGATCCTTCTGCAAACGTAAGCGTAGATATCGTTGAGATACGAAGAAAAGCCGACGGTGGTGCTGAGATCCTGGAAGCGGTATTTCGTGATCCAAATAAAGATGGGATCATAATTGGAAAGATCAAGAATAAAAAAGTGAGCGGTTTGGAATACTACAATATCGTGATTCGTATAAACGGAGAGTCTACCCAAACCTTTGTAATTGATCCTAAAATCCAAATGTCTGGTAATTAATCTTTACAGCGGGATACGAGGATAGTTCTGAATTTCCTGTTCCTTTTCTTCCTTTATTAAAATAATACGGCTGGGACGATGTTGCCTGGCGATTTTTCGGGCCCCGCTGGTAGCGTCTTCCTCCTTTTCAAAAATATCCAGAATGTTATCCTGATAATCTAAAATCTGCCATTTGTCTTCATTTTTTTCAAATTTAATACGATACGTCCGCTCATGGATGACCTCTTCTTTTCCTTTTATTAAATCAAGAATGATCTTTCCGTCGCTAAAATTACCGTCAGGATAGGGCATTGGTAAAACAGAAAAAAATATATAGTATAGAGAGAAATAGGTAAATTGATAGGTGACTATTCCTGATCTTACTAACTCACTTTCAACCATCAAAATAACTGCTATTGTACTAAGTAGATTGAAAAGTATACCTCCTGAAAAGATCAAAATATTGGCTATTTTTTCCTTTCGTTTGATGTTTTCGAAAGTACAGAAGCCATACCAGAAGTAATATTGACGCACTTCAATAATTCCTGCTGTAAAAATCGATTTTCCACTTCCTATAATTACTCTTATGTTCTTTCCTCCCATCAACCAGGCAAAGAAGATATGTCCGGCTTCATGTAGAATTGAAATAATGGGGAGGACCAGAAAGAAGGCGAGTAAGAATTTTGGAATATCCTGAAGACCAAACATTTAATGTGTTTTTCAATGTGTTTCTTCCCTGAAATTACTATAGGCTCTCCTGTTTTGAAAATGTTTTAACACAATCTCTACATCAATTCTTAAGTGTTTAATTCTTTATTATAATTTTCATATTTTAAAAAGCATTAGTTTCGTACCCTAAAAATTATATTATGGCAGCAACAAAAATTACAGTAAACAATAATGGATCTCTAATTATTGACGGAGATTTTGAGATAGTTGATAAAAATGGAAATACTTATGATTTAGGAGGGAGAGACAAAGTGACTCTATGCCGCTGCGGGCTTTCCAAAAATAAGCCTTTCTGTGACGGTTCTCACCGAAATCATTTTGAACACGAAGCCGTTGCGTTTGCTTTGCCTCCTAAGAAGTAATATATTTTATACAGTTGCAGGGAGGTTTCATTAATGATCTTTAATCATCATTACTTGATACCTGGGCGTGATTTAAAACGGCAACCAGGATCACACCTCCCAGCACATTTCCAATCAGAGCAGGGACTAAGTATCCACCCAAAACATTTGCCCAGGAGGTAGTTCCGGAAAAGGCCAGTACAAATGTTTCTGCAGATCCTGCTATCACATGACTGAATTCTCCGATCCCTACGATCCAGGTAATAATTATGATCACCCAAACCCTTGCCGTTTCCGCAAAAGGGAGTAACCATACCATTAGAGCAATGAGCCATCCTGCCAGGATTCCGCGGAGCAGTATAGTAAAGAAGTCTGGTGCTATGGCCTTTTTTCCCAGCTCTTTAAAAGCTTCTCTCACTTCGGGCTGAAAAGCATTGGTTTCTGATGAGATCAGCGCAATAACAAAGACTCCCAGTAGATTCGCTATTAGTACAACCCCCCAAAGTCGTAAGACATTCTTTAATGTCTTTAGATCCTTCCGATGCAATAAGGGTAGAACAGGAGTAAGGGTGTTTTCTGTGAAAAGTTGTTGCCGGGCCAGGATGATGGCCAGAAAACCTATGCTGTATCCAAAATTGGACACTAAAGGTTCCCAACCGGCTTCGGGCAAATAGGCATGAAGAATTCCTTCTGTGATCATAGAAAGGCCCATAGTTAAGCCTGCTGCGAAGCCTGACCAGAAAAGGGCAGTAGAAGGTCTCTTCAGTTCCGATTCTGCTTCCTTAAAAATAGTATCGTGCACAACCGTCGCCGAGGGCGCCTGCCGTCTTTCGGTCTCTGTAAAAAAATCTTCTCCTTCCGGCATACCAAAGGTTTTGTTTTAAGGTAGTGCAGTCAATTTAGCGGGAAAAACTTTTAACAAAACTATAGTTAAAGTGCATATTGTGTTCCGAGCATCATTAAGATCAGAACCTTAGCTAAAAATGGAAAAATTTGTGAATATCTCTTAGCCTAATTATTTAGGTATCCTGCGGAATGGATCTATATTTGGCACCCCAAAAAAAATATAGTTATGAGCGTAATATGGTATGAGTGTAAGGTGAAATACAGAAAAACACATGAAACAGGAGAGCAAAAGGTGACTACAGATACTTATTTGTTAGATGCCGTATCCTATACAGAAGCTGAATCCAGGATCACCGAAGAGATGAAGGCTTACACCAATGAAGATTTCAGAATTATGAACATTAAGGTCGCGAATTTTTCTGAAGTACATCCTTTTGAAAATTCAGATCGCTGGTTCAAATCAAAGGTTTCTTTGGTAGCCCTTGATGAGGAAAGCGGAAAAGAAAGAAAGACCAATATTTATCTATTGGTGCAGGCCAATGATGTGAAAGAGGCTTTCGAAAATACTACCAAAGCTATGGAGAGTACAATGGGTGATTATTCGATTCCGGCAATTACTGAATCCCCTATCCTGGATGTTTTTCCTTATTTTACCGGGGAAGAAGAGCAGTTGGAGAAGTTTGGGGTGGTAGAGAATGCTGAAGCTTCAGAAGAAATGAACGTTGAAGGAGAAATTTAAACCCTGATTACCTTAAAATTAAGACAACAATAAAAAGCACTTCCTCAGGAAGTGCTTTTTTAGTTTAAAGACGCGAAAGTCAGTTGGCCTGTTCCTCGTAACTGAGTTTGGATTTTTTTTTCCCGGGATGATTACTGGCCTTGTTCAAAATAATGATAAAAGAAGTGCCTTCGTCGTTACTTTCCACGGAAACATTTCCACCATGAGCCTCGGCCACGATCTTAACCAGGCTTAAACCCATTCCCCAACTTTTTAGTTCCCCTTTCTCCTGGTCTGCTGAATTCAGGAATTTAAAAATGTCCTTCTGCCGTTCTTCCGGGATAGGTTTACCTTCATTGTAAACGCGAATGTTCACCAGGTCTCCAGCCTGGTCTACCTTTATTTTTACCGGGGTATTTTTAGCACCATGTTTAATGGCGTTGGTCACTAAATTCTCGAGGACCCTTCTTATGGCTGTCCCGTCAAATACACCCCTGATCACTTTCTGTGTGGTCTCAAGAGTAATGTCATTACTGTATATTTCTGAAGCTTCGTTGAAAACCCAGGTAACATCAGTCATTAGGTCAGTATCTTCAAAATTGAAGGTGATGCCGTCTCCGGCTTTCAGACTGATAGAATCTAACAGTCCTTCAATTAATTCCATCGAATGTTTTAAGCTTCTTAAAGTCAGCTTTTTTATTTTTTCAAATCTCTCGGGGCCATCTTCATAAGATAAAGAGTTTATACCGAGATAGGCGGCCGAGATGGGGTTCTTTATATCATGTGCAAGGGTTCCGGTAAGTTTCTCACGCATGGCCTGAAGGGAATTACTAAAGGATTTCGCGGTGTTGAACATGGCAGTTTCGAGGGTGTATTTGAGAAGGATACCTACTTCGATATTATAATGATTATGCTGCCTTAAGTTTTCAGTTATAACCCTGTGGAAAACTATTAATTCCTGGAGGATCTGACCAACATCGTATGCAGATGAGCTGGCGCGATGCCTACCATGATCGATACTATTGTTAATGATCTCCTCGAACTTCTCATTGTTTTTGACCTCCTCAAAGTCATTGTACCGCTCCATGATCTCAGCGATATCACTTAAAACATGGGGTAGTTGATTACGCAGGGCCAGGCTGTTCGTTTCCCTGGAGGCCTCGATTTCCTTTTTAACCGTATTTTCCCATTCTTCAATGATCTCCTCATTATGATCCCTGATGTATTGAGCTGCATTTTTCATTTTTCCGGAATTTATTTAAAGTTAAGAAATATCTACGAGTAATTGGGAGAACTATTTACTGTCAGCGTTGACTTATTTTCAGTTAATAAACATTTAATAACTTGTATTGTAGGAAATTTCAACATATTAGGTTTTAGAATAGTTTTGGAGAAACTATTTCTAATCTAAAAACAACAACATGAAAAACCTCTACATTTTCAAAAGCCTGTTCCTGTTGCAGGTATTCTTTTTATTCCATTCCTGCTCGCCTGGTGATGATCTGGCTTCTGAGGAAATTTACAGTTTAAACTTCACGATAGATGTCTCCGGAAATTATTTTGAAAATTTCGAAAATGCCTTCAAAAACTCCTACACAGGTGAGGAAGTAGTCTTTTCTGACGGAACCTGGTATTTTGAGGACGCCCTGTTAGGGTTTCTTTCATCTGATGCTAAAAATGGTTCCCAGTCTGTGCGGATGCGAGGTGCCGGAAAGATCACTATGAATTTTGACCTTCCCGATGGTGCCGATAATGTGAGTTTGAGTTATGCCAAATTTGGCAGAGACCGGACCACAAGCTTTAGTCTTTTTTACTCCACCGATGCGGGGGTGACCTGGATACAGAGTGGCAGTGAGATCACTGTAAAGAATAAAAATTTACAAAGCGAAATATTTCCCATTAATACCGGGGGTAACATTCGTTTTGAGATAAGAAAAACTGACGGTTCTTCAGAACGACTGAATATTGACGATATTCTTGTAGAACCATATAGCGGGGTAGTACCGGGACCGTTAGTTGATATTACTGAAGATTACGAGACCGGCTCCAAAGGAAGCTATTCTGCCGGGCTGGTAGAATTGCCTTCAGGAACCTGGTATCTGGAAGAAGCTCTTATCGGCTCTCTTGACAATGACCGTAAAACGGGAACCAAATCGGTAAGAATCCGCGACCTTGGTGTTCTTCAAATGAATTATGATGTAATTGGGGCTGCTTCTGTAAGTTTCAACCATGCGGTCTATGGAACTGATGCTTCCAGTAGCTGGGAGTTACAGGCTTCTGAAGATTCAGGGGCTACCTGGGCCAGGGTTGGAGCAATTCAGAACTCCACTTCCACCAACCTTGAAAACGTGAGTTACAGCGTTAATTATTCAGGAAATGTACGTTTCAGAATCGTAAAACTTTCAGGAAACGGTGACCGAATCAACATTGACGATTTTACAATCTTCGGAACTGCAGATACCTCCGGAGGTGGAGGTTCCGGCAGCGGTGGTGGCACAGGATTATCAGGAGACGTGCATTTTACAATGGGCAATCCTTCCGGGGCTGTTACAGATACCGGTTTTCCTAATAACTATCTTCTGGAGAGAGAAGAATATGTGATGTCTTATAGCCGTGATAAAGGGACCGCGAATTGGGTGAGCTGGCATTTGGACGAAGCCTGGCTGGGAAGTGCTCCAAGACAGGACGACTTCAGGGCCGACAGCAGCCTGCCTTCCGGATGGTACCAGGTAAGCGCAACCGACTACCAATACAGCGGATTTGATCGTGGGCATATGTGTCCTTCAGCCGACAGAACTCTTTCTGTTGATGACAATAGCAATACGTTTTTCATGACCAACATGATCCCGCAGGCTCCAAATAATAACAGGATCGGATGGGCCAGTTTAGAGAGTTACTGCCGTTCAATGCTGAGCGGGGGGTACGAGATCTATATAATTTCAGGCGGTTACGGAATAGGAGGGGATGGCTCTGCCGGTGCTGCAGACTATATCGCTAACGGAATGGTGCAGGTGCCCTCCAATACCTGGAAAGTGATCATGATCCTTCCTGATGGAGATGATGACGTGAACAGGGTAACGACTTCCACACAAATTATTGCGGTTGACATGCCTAACAGTCAGAGTGTTTCTTCAGACTGGACTTTGTATCAAACCAGTGTGGACCAGATCGAGGCCGCCACAGGTTATGATTTCTTTGACCTGGTACCCGATAATATTGAAGATGTGATCGAGGCTGCTACCAGTAGCATATAATCTAAAAAAAACAAATATTGATAAAGGAAAAACACGCTCGAAAGGGCGTGTTTTTTTTGTAGTGCAGCATCCCTTTGGATGCTGAATTTTCATTTTATCTGAACTCTGTTGAACTCATGTTGTCTAAAGATATGTTTGCGAGAATTCACCGGTCTTTCATTGTTTCGCTAAGAAAGATCACGGCTTATAGCAACTATCACGTTGAGCTGGGAAAGGTGGAAATCCCTATTGGTCGGAAATATAAAGGAACCTTCCGCAGATGGGAGTTCTAAACAATATGGAATTGGGTATTTAAAAAAGGTGATCCATCCCTTTATCTTAATTAAAGCCGAAAGGTGGAATTCATCTCTATTTTTGAATACCAGATCTTTTTATCCTTCCAAAGTAGAATACTTCCGTCTTCTTCCGTCGGAAAGCCTTTATCAACATGTTTATCTATTACCTCATCATTTTTATTGGTAATGACCCAGAAAGTGGTGGGTTTGTTATCTGAAGTTTTCCTGACCCTGATATGTTGTGTCCACTGGTCATTGTCTGATTTATACTCCAGCTTAACAGCTGCTTCCTTTTCCTTCATTGTAATTTCAAATCCGGCGGGGTTATGGGTTTTTAAAGTTCCCAGATAGGATGTTTTTTTTAACTGGATCTTTTTATCTGATTCTTCCGCTTCAATGCCGGAATAATTGTAGATATGATTTCTCTTTAACATCAGATCCTTTAAGGGCGATTGCCCGTTCAGGGTTATAAGGACAGAGGTCAGGGAATCATTTTTGGTAGTGACAATATTTGCCTGGGGATAACTATATATACCCCTGGAAGTTAGTTCTTCAGATAACTGTTGATTCTGCTTTTTTAATACCTGTAGTTCCTCCTCAATTTCTCCCATTTTCCTTGAAAATTTCTCTTCAGTTGCTGAAACGGCCAGCAAATTCCCGAAATAAAAAAAGAGTGCGGCAACTCCAATTAAATAAATGGACCACATGAAATCAGAATTAATTTTCATAATGGGGGTTTTCTAAATTCGTATCCAAGATAAGATTTTAGTCAGGTATTTTATAAAATTTTCCGGGTTTTGATGAATTGCAGGGTAAAGCACTCTCAATAAACTAAATGGTAAGACTATGACGGCTTAAAAATAAGTTCGGGAGATAGCATTTTTAACACCGCTTTTTTAAGTGTCATTGTGGGGCTACGGGAGTACCAAGGTTCTAAAAGGCAATTGAACCTAAATCCTAAAATAATTCCGGATAAGGCAGTTCTGTTGGCGTTTGATCAATGGTAGTCTCCTTATTGACAAATCTTTTAACACCTCCTACAGTTGAAAATAGTAACTTTTGTAAAGCAGGGACAACCGAAGGAGAAAATATAGATTGTTCTACAAGCTGGAGGAACAATTGGAGATTCCCATGTTCCTGCCGGAAATAGCCTGGCTTTTCTTTTTTATTCTCGAACTGGTGAATCCTTCAATATAAAAGTAACCTGGTTCGTACTCGTTAATTTAAGATGGGAAACATCTGTGTGAATACAAAAAGCATGCTCCGGTCTCCTGTTTTTAGGGATTCTTAACTGGAACGCCCGGAGCCCTGCTTCTATGCACACAAAAATGAGGATCTCTCCGGCTTTAGTAACTGCTCATTTCGGGATTCAGTTTATATATATAAGCCCATCTCTCCTCCAGCGTGTCAAACCAAACATCCCACAGTTCCTGCGCTTTTTCTTCTCCCACGGCATCTGTGTATATCTTTGCCGGACTATCTCTTTTAATGTCAATGTCGGCATATCCCTTATAGGGTTCTACCACCATGAAGTTGGGAGTATCGGGCGCGCCAAGACGAAAGTTATACCAGAGGCCGCGAGGTGATCCCTCCTTTTTCTTAATAGCATTGGTAACTTCCCGAATTACTTCTTTAAAGGTATATTCATTACGTACGTTGAAGTAGGTCACCCAAATGTACTTAGTATCTTCGGGCGTACTTCTGCTTACTTCCGGCATAGTGCTGGCTACCCTGGAATTGACTTTTTCAATGTGAGGCAGGATATGATTCAATAGCGCTATATAACATTCATTATCTACATCGCCTTTGTTTTCCATTTCGCCCCAGGTGGAAATGGTGCCGGCCATGATATACACCTGGCCTTCTCCCTGTTGCCTGCTCCACATACTCCATTTCTCCTCTCCATTATGTTTGAGGTAACATTCTTTCCATTTCTTCACACCTTCTATAAACTGGGAATTATGTCCTTGTTTGACAGTAATTTCAGTAGTTGTCAAGATCTCACCTGCACTTGCTCCATTTTGTGCTGAAAGCACTCCTGTTCCAAAAATCGCTACCACCAGGGTGGTAATAAAAATTCTCATCGTTCTCATAACATCATTTTTTAGGATACACATCTAAGTAACCGATAAACAGGAGTTAATAAAAGCGAGGTAGGACCAAAGCATGGAAATATTGTCCAAAGAAGAGGATTTTGTTAACGAAGGAATTAAATGGTCTGTAGTCGCTTGAGCAGCTCTTCCTTCTGGGATTTACTTATGGGTATTGCTTTCCTCCCAATAACTAAATGGCTGGTGGCTACTTCTTTTACCTGAGAGATATTTATAATATAGGAACGGTGAACTCTTAAAAAGTGTTTTGAAGGAAGTTTATTATCCATTTCCTTGAGGGTCATCACCACCAAATACTCCTTGTTGTTGGAAAAGATACGGCAGTAGTTGCGTTCGGCTTCAATGTACAGGATGTCCTTAATGTTCACCTTTACCATTGAATTCAAATGCCTGACAAAGATACAGTCGCTTAGTATGAAGGTGTCGTCCTTTTGTTGATCTGCACTGTTACTCCCACCGTCCCCGCAGTTTATTTGACTCACGGTTAATTCAATGGCCCGTTGCAGATCGAGCTTTTTAAAAGGTTTGGCTATAAATCCAAATGGGTGGGTATCTTTGGCCCTGTTGAAGTGTGCGTCGTCTACGTTCGCGGTGAGATAGATCACCGGGATATTCTGCATCTTCTGCATTTCCCGTGCAGTTTCGATCCCATCCAGCTCGCCTTTAAGATTTATGTCGAGCAAAATGATATCCGGAGGGTTATCCCTCACATGCATCAACGCTTCCTCACCCCGGGGTACAATGCCTGTGACCTCATAGCCTAGCTCGGAGAGTTGGAGAGATATATTCGCTGCGATGACCATCTCATCTTCCACGATCAATAGCTTTATCTTTTCATCCATCATGCACTTTTCTGAATGGCAAAATCAAATTCCACGTGAGTTCCGGTATCACTGCGTTCCCTCATCTTCCCATTAAGTTGCAGAGTGAGAAGTTCTATCAATTGGGAGCCGAAACCTGTACCCTTAGGAGCAACTCCTGCAGTTTTTCCAATTCCGTTATCTCTCACTTCCAGCTTTAGATGATGCTCCCTTTCCTTTTCCAGGCGGATATTGATGACTCCCTTTTGATCCTGGGGAAATGCATATTTCAGCGCATTTGTAAGCAGCTCGTTAACAATTAAACCTATGGGAACGGCGGTATCCACATCCAGCTCCAGGTCATCCATGGCGCATTCTATTTTTACCCGCTCTTCGGCATTAAAGGAATCCAGAATACCTTCGCTAAGATTGAGGAAGTAATCTTTCATTTCGATGCTTCCAAGGTTATTGCCCTGATATAACTTCTGATGGATGATCCCCATCGACTGCACCCTGTTCTGACTGGCGATCATGGCATCTTTGGTGGTGGGATCTTCAATTTGAGCCGCCTGAAGGGCGATAAGGCTTTTTACCATCTCCAGGTTGTTTTTCACCCGGTGGTGGATCTCCTTGAGCAAAAGTTCTTTTTCAGCATTTTTAGCACGTATGATCCTGGTGGTTTTTTTATTCTTGTAGTAGAAATAAAGAAGGGAAAGCAGAAACAGTAATAACAGGGAAGCGATGATGATCATGAGGGTCTGCGTCTTGTTCTTCTGTAGAAGTAGTGCAGCTTGAGTGGCAAGAGCCTCATCCTTCTTTTCAGTCTCATATTTAATGGCCATTTCAGATTCTATACTGTTGATCCTGTCCTGAAGCATCTTTTCTGAATTGGCGTGGGCCCTTTCTTTAAAGATCAAGGCATTCCTGAAATCTCCCAGATTTCTATATGCTTCTGCAAGATCAAGATAGGGCTGAATAAGCCCTGCCTGGCCTTTGTCATCATAAGAGTCCACACCCGCCAGCAGATGTTCTAAAGCCTGCGCGTAATTCTCCTGCAAAAGAAATATGTGTCCTATCTCAGTGCGATAGGTGGCGCAGCGTTCTTCACCTATTTGCTGCTTGCACATTTCCCATGCCGTCATATAGTCCTTAAGTGCATTTTCAAGATCCCCGGCTTTGATATACACATCTCCCCGGTAAGAGTAGGCTCTCACAGCCACAAAGACTTGTTCGGGGGCTTTTGTTCTTACTATCTCCAGGCATCTTTCCGTGGCTTCATAGGCCTTTTCAAATTCTCCCAGTTCTCCGTAGCCAATGATCAAATTGAATTGGGCAATGGCTATTGAACTGTGATCTTCCGCTTCCTCCAAAAATGGGATCGCCAGATTCGTATAGTCTATGGATTTTTCGTAGTCTTCTGTCACCCTGTATTTCACTCCTAAGGTGCGGTAGGCACTACCAAGGCCCGCCTCGTCGCCAAGCTCTTCGTAAAGCTTAATGGCCTTAAAAAGTACCTCCTGCGCTTTCTCTAATTCTCCAAGATTCAGGTAATCAATGGAAAGAGACCGGTAGGAATCGGCGATTTTCTGTTTGTCATTAGATTCTAAGTAATAACCCAGCGCTTTTTCTGCGTGATACACCACAGAGTCCGTCGGAAACTTGCCGTTATAGGCATGCCACCGGGCTAAAGATTCATGGATATGCGCAACTGTACTGTCAGGCGCTGTTTCAAGACCGCGTTTCAGGGTCCTGAGGGCAATGTCGTGGAATTGATCTACGTTTTCTGCGGAAGTTTCATTGGCGAGCATCCAGACAAGAGTGGCATCTACAGACGCATTTGCGCCGGGAACCTTTACCTGTGCAAAGCTGAAGCCGGTCCACAATAACAGAAATAGAAATATGCAGATCTTTTTTTTCATCCATATAAATAAATCGGAGGGAGAAAATATTAGAGGAGAAGATACGACAAACCCCGGAATTAATTTACCTGTATTAATTATAAGTACTTGAAATACAAATGATATGATCGATTTAATAGGGTTTATGCCGCCGGGGAGTATTAGATCGAGAGTCTTTGGACCTGGTGATTTAGAAGAGAGATCTCCGGATCATTTTTCCAGTTTCCGCAGAAATGTATTTTTAAAATGATGTCCTTGTTTGTGCTCTAACATTAGTAAAGCTTTAGCAGGTTATTTTTGGACCTCTAAGGCTTATTATCGAACTTTTGTAAAAACTGTAATTATGGAGCAAGAGAAGAAAAAAATGAAAGCCGTGAAATATGATGACTTCAAGGGACCTAATGGTGTAGAGGTTGCAGAATTGGAGGTGCCGGAGTTACAAGAAGGAGAAATCCTGGTAAGGATTAAGGCCGCAGGGGTGAACCCGGTGGATACAGTTCTTACTAAGGGATATTACAAAGATATGATGCCGCATACCTTTCCGGTCATACCTGGCTGGGACTTCGCAGGGGTAATAGAAGAGCGGGGCCACGCTGCCCGGCGCTTTGAAATTGGAGATGAAGTATATGCTTATGCGCGAAGACCGGAAGTAAAGTGGGGCACCTTTGCTGAGTATATTGTCATTTCTGAAAGTTACGTGGCAAAACGTCCCGCAAACGTATCTTTTGAGGAAGCTGCTGCCATTCCACTAGCGGGGCTTACTGCTTATCAAAGCCTGTATACTGTCGGTAAGATATCTGAAGGTCAAAAGCTCCTTATTCTGGGTTCCTCTGGCGGAGTGGGAAGTTTCGCAATTCAATTGGCAAAAGCAAAAGGGGCAGAGGTCATTGGCGTGGCCAGCAGTAAAAATCACGATTATATGAAGTCTTTAGGAGCCGATCACACTATAGATTATCACGACCGGGATATAGGGGAGACCGTAAAAGAGATCTTTCCTCAGGGGGTCGATCTTATTTTTGACTGCACCAGTGGAGAGAGTCTGCAACAAAGTCTTAAGTGTCTCAAAGATTCAGGTAAACTCGTCTCTATTTTAAATCAGGGAGGTGACCTGGATCCAAAGATCGATTTTCATTTTGTATTTGTTGAGCCCAATTCCAATAACCTGGACCATCTACGGGAGCTGGTAGAGGATGGAAAGGTAAAAGTGAAGGTAGGTAAAACTTACAGGCTCGAAGAAGCTGTGGAAGCTTTGGAACAGATCGAATCGCTGCATACAACAGGAAAAATTGTGATAGCTCCATGAACCACTAACTAATTAAAGTATTAAAATTTGTAAAGCCCTTTAATCTTTAAAGGGCTTTACTGTTTAAAATTCTTTACCGCTGGTTCCTTCTGCCAATACATTATTTGACTTTTCCCAATGCATGTGGTGTGAGATTCAACGGTACAAAAAGGCACAAAAAATGACAGGGGAATTGACTGCAAATTTGGAGTGAAAATTATAATATAAATTCACCTTTAATTTCCCCTAAACCTTCTATTGGGTGCAGAAGTTTAAATTTTATTGAATTCAATATTTCGCAATCTTCCCACATCATTGAATCTGAATCCTGATATTTCGTTCCTTTCATTACGCAGGAACTCAATGATTCCAAGCCTGTCGGTATTAAAAATATAACCGGCAACCGGATTAAGAATCGTAACATCAAAATCCAGATATTTCTTAAAAGTACCGGGAAGCTGCAAGAAAAGTTTTCCGTCTTTTTCGATTAAGGAGTAGGTCACGGCCAATGCCTTCTGGTGATATGAACCAACAAGATCATGGTGAGCAGGTGAAGCTTTCGAAAGTTCCTGTGGTGCTACATAATCTCCTGTTTGTTTACTCTTACCCTGAATGAGATTCAAGTGAGAGGGCTTTCCCTTCCCGGTTTCCAAAAAGGTGATTTGGGCATCAAATTCCTCTATGAAGAAATTGGTTTCCGATTCAGGATGTAATTGAAATCGCTGCTCATCGGATATTACAAGGAATAATTTTTCATTTTCAGAGATTATCTTCAGGAGCATACCATCTTTCATTCGGTAGCTTCCTGTCCATTTATGCAGGGTTTCTTCAGGAAGGCTAATGGCTATCCGTTCTAGCGGTTTTTCCTCAATTAAAAATTCTGTAAGTATCTCCTCTGTCAACTGGTAAATTGTTTTCGCAACATTTATTTTTTCATTGTTGGTCAATACTGTTATTCCCAGTTCGTGCTCAGGGAATAATAACATATACGAAGCGAATCCCTGGGTGCCACCGCTGTGGTAAACTCTTTGAACCCCTTTATAATCCTTAACGTTTAATCCGAAAGAATAGGAAAGCGTATCTCCCGTGGATAACACAAAGGAAGGGGTCATCATTTTAGTGAGCTGTTGCTCATACCTTGAATTTTTCTGCAGGAACAGGTTCATCCAGGTGATCATATCATTCATGCTGAAATAAAAATTAGAAGCCCCCGGGACGCTTTCAGAAAGTACATCTGTGTATGTAGTTTCGGAAGGCTTATAACCTCTTGCGCGATTTTTAATGATCTTTCCGGAGCTATTGTTAACATTCGCCTGCAAATCAAGAGGCTCAAAAAGTCTTTTCCTGAAGAAGTCCTCAAAATCCTCACCGCTTGTATTCTCAATTACGGCTGCTAAGAGGCTGTAGCCTCCATTGGAATACATGTATTCTGATCCCGGTTCAAAATTGAGCTGTGAATACCTTTTTAGGAGTTCTAGTTCCTCTGCCATGGTCCAGGGGGTATCCATTGACATTCCTGCGAATAACAGCAGGTTATCTGTAGATGGAACACCCGAGGTATGATGTAAGAGTTGATTTATAGTAATATTCTTATACTCCCCGGTAAGATCAGGAACATGGTCACTTACTTTATCCTGAAGCTGAAGCTTTCCTTCTGCTTCCAGTAAAAGAATTCCTAAGGCAGTAATATGTTTGGAAACCGAGGCCAGGTTGTACAATGTACTATCAGAAGTTTTCATCTCATAATCCAGGTTCATAAGTCCATAGTGAGCATTAAGAATTGGCTGCCCCCGGTAGACGACACCTATAGATAAGCCGGGTTCATCATCCTGTGCAAGTTGCCGGGTGATAGAATCTGTGGTTGCTTTTAATTGATCTAAATGGAGTTTTTGAGAGAAGACTGTCGTACTAAAAGAAAGAGAAATGAGTAAGATCAATATTTGTTTCATAATTCACCGGAATTAAATCATTAGGATCTGGAAAAATGTTTGTAAAGCTTCATGGTTTTAAACTATATCAATAAGACGCTGCTACGCGAAAAGTGTAACAAAGAATTTTAAAAAGGCCCCGAAGGCTCAAAAAGGGAAAGAGAACTTATTAGAAGGGAGTTGCCAAAAAAGTATTTCTGGGGAATTCACTGCGTATTTTTCTAATTACTTCAAAGCCCATCTTACCACACGTTGATTGTGGTAAGATGGGTTTTCTAAGAAATCTTATGGAGCGCTGCGATCGCACACCAGCGTTAGTGGTTAATGCACAATTAAGTAACCCTCCCAAAATGTTTGTTCACAAAGCCAAAGCAATATTTGGCCCTGTTAAAAATCAGCAATCATTGAGTAGCCTTTCTGTTGGTATCCCACCAGGGATATCCACCCGTTTTTCACCTGCACAATCTCGGGTAGAACGGAATCGGCGGGAACGCCGAAAGCGTGCGCGGCTGTCATACAAATCTCAAATCTAATGCCGTCTGCAGTCATGTCCGATATCTTTTTGGCAATTCCATTTTTTGCCTCCGAATCATTTTTCATCTTGTCAGTTGACACAAGTTTTACCGAGGGACCAACAAGCACAATAATAATTTCCGGTTGTTCTCCTTTTATGATCATGTTAGGATCCTCTAACATTCCATGAATAAGGCTCAGATGTTTCATAGCATTATCTGCATCACTGATCCTAAAATCAAAGACAGTATTTACCGAACTGACGCCTTCCATTGCCTGATAAGCGTCTTCTGTCTGTGCCTGTACGTTTCCCTGTGGCATTAAGCCCAGAAAAAATAATACTACCATTAAAACCATTGATCTTTTCATAATTAAATAATTTTAGGTTATTGATTAAAGAAATAATTTTTTCAGAATTTCTAATTCTGGATCTCAAAAAAAACAGTTTTGCTAAACCTGTTTTTGTGCTACAAATCCATCGATCATCCATAAGTTGGCTGTTTCCAGTCCGAATTGTATTTATAAAAATATTTTACCTTTTCATTACACCTTTAATGTTTACGAATTCTTTCAATCCGAATCCACCGTGTTCCCGGCCATAGCCCGAATTTTTCACACCCCCGAATGGGATGGCGGGATCGGCCAGGCCGAAGGAATTAATAAACACCATTCCGGTATCAAAGTGCTTCTCTGCCATTTCGAAGGCAGCGTCTTCATCTTTGGAGAAGATCCCTCCACCCAGTCCAAATCGGCTGTCGTTGGCGATGCGCATGGCATCTTCGTTATCCTTGGCCTTGATCAATGAAGCTACCGGGCCAAAAAGTTCATCTTCGTAAGCAGGCTGTCCTGGTTGTACATTTTCCAATACGGTGGCAGGATAGAAAAATCCTTCCCCATCCGGAATTTTCCCTCCGCAAGCAATCCTGGCTCCGTTCTCAACGCTTTTCACAACTTGTTCGTGAAGATCATCGCGGAGGTCTTTGCGTGCTATGGGACCCAATTGAGTGCTTTCCTCATTAGGATCACCCATTTTCACTTCACTCATAGTCTTCACGAATTTTTCCCGAAATTCTTCATACACTTTTTCGGTAGCGATGAATCGCTTCGCCGCAATACATGTTTCGCCGTTGTTGTAAATACGACCTTTAACACATTCTTCTACTGCTTTGTCAATATCGGCATCTTCAAAAATCAAATAAGCATCATTGGCGCCTAATTCCAGGACCGTTTTTTTCAACTCAGCGGTGGCTTTCTGTCCGATGTTTCTACCCGCGTCAGGACTCCCTGTCAGCGTTACGCCCCTTACCAATTTATTTTTTATAACCTCATCAGACTGATCGTGATTAATCATCAAAGTGGTAAATAAGCCATCCGGGATTTCGGACTCGTTGTAAATACGCTCGAGCAGTTTCCCGGAACCGGTTACGTTTGAGGCGTGCTTTAATAAAACCCCGTTCCCTGCCATAAGGCTGGCTATCGAGTAACGCACTACTTGATAACATGGATAATTCCAGGGCTGGATGCCATATACTATCCCAATGGGAGCATAAGAAACGCGGCCTTTTTCCCCATTGACCATATCCCGTTCCTCGGTTTTCAACTCCTTAGGTCCGATTTCAGCGGTATATTGACAAATGGCCACGCATAGATCCACTTCCTGCTTACTCTGCACTAAAGTCTTTCCCATCTCATCGGTCATCAATTGCGCCAACTCTGTTTTGGCATTTGTTAAGGCTTTTCCGATGGTTTTGATGACTTCGGCCCGATCTTCAGGAGAAACATTTCTCCACTTCTCAAAGGCTTTTTGGCATTTTGAAATAGCCGCCTCGACCTCTTTGTTTGTCATATATTCATAGCGATCGAGGGTCTTGCCCGTTGCGGGGTTGATTGTCTCTATTGCTTTTCTCGTTCCCGCTTCACTCATTTTATTTTAGGTTTTCAGTGTTAACAATAATTATCCTTGTTCTGTCGGCATAAGGTACACATCGTTGATGTTTACCCTGTTGGGCTGGCTTAAGGCGTAGAAAATTTTTTGACCTCCCAAAAGTAATGTCATTTACAAGAGAATGAAATGGGGGAATTCCCTTAGTGTTAATATTTTACCTGTTTGTTTGATACCTGTTTTTAAAATGCTGCAAACTCATAAGTCTGATCATCAAAATGAATGTTTTTTGATGATTTTTTGATATATTTATAATGCTCTTACATTATAGCTTTTCTGTAATCAGTTCTCTTTTAGGCTATAAAGTAATCATAGCCCTCCTAAGGTTATAATCCCTACAACTTAGTTTTTCCTTCTGTCGCTTGACGGGAGTATCATCGTGTTTCTATATACTATAAATTATGACAGACCTCATTGGAGACATTCACGGACACGCGGACGAACTTGAAGCATTACTTCTTAAGTTAGGCTACAAAAAAAATAACGGAACTTATTCGCATCCCCACAGGAAAGTATTATTTGTTGGCGACTACATTGACAGAGGGCCGAAGATCAGGGAAACACTTCAAATAGTCAGGTCGATGGTCGAGAGTGATAATGCAAATGCCTTAATGGGCAATCACGAATACAATGCCCTGTGTTTCCATTACCAGGACCCCGAAGGCGGACACCTTAGAAAGCATTCAATTAAAAATATCATGCAACATTGTAAAACGATTGAGGCTTTTAAGGATTATCCGGAGGAATATGAAGAGTATCTGGATTGGTTCAAAACATTGCCTCTTTACTTCGAGACTGACACTTTTAAAGCCGTTCACGCCTGCTGGGACAACAATAACATTGAATATCTGAAAAAGACATTAGTTAACGACAGATTGACCGATGACCTTATATATCAATCGATAACGAAAGGATCAGAACTGCATGAGGCCATTGAAGAAACCTTAAAAGGTAAAGAAATGAAAATGCCGGGGGGACTTTCCTTTGAAGATAAGGATCAAAACAAAAGAACTGAAATACGAATAAAATGGTGGGAAGATCCTGCTACTATGACCTATAAGTCGATGAGCGTTGAACCCATTGAAAAATTGCCCGAGCACCCAATTGAATTAGCTGAATTAAAATCCCTTGACTTTTATCGCAGTGATGACAAGAAAGTATTTTTCGGGCATTATTGGCTAAGAGGTGAACCATCATTTTACAAAGACAATATTTGCTGTTTAGATTATAGTGTAGCAAAAGGGGGTAAGCTCGTTGCTTACCGACTGAGCGGGGAAAATATTTTGGACGGGAGAAACTTAACCTATGTCTAGTAATTAGAAGTATATATGAATATTCCAGGATGTTAAGTCAGTGGGATGTAATTTTTTAAAAGATGGAAAGAATTCAGTTATTTTATCTTGAAGGACCTACCATTAAAATCTCAATGGAATTGTATTTTAATAAGAAAGGCCAATTGATATTTGATGGTTATGACATCGGGAAAGGAGTCGAAGACTGTTGGGGTGACTCTGATTATGAATACACTTATACAATTGAACCTTCGAATGTTGAAAAATTATATTCGGTATTAGAAGTCGAAAAAGGAGATAGGCATAAACTCCTTTTAGAACTGAAGAAGAGGTTTGGAAATAATAAAGGATACTCTGCATTTGGTGAGTTTATGACTGAAAACAATATTGAATATAAACCATTTACCTGGACTTAAAATTCAGATTGGTTAAAAATATATTTAGGAAACACCACATATAGAAAAGGTCATACTTACCTATGGAGCTATTCCAAACCGGTGGAGTGCAATAAATAAAAAAAATGGCATTTGCTTTACGAATATCAGGCAAGACTAAAAATGGGCAGGAGGTATATATAGAACCTTCATGGTGGAATATAAATGAATTGAGGAGTACATATGACTTCAAAGAGGAACTTGATTATTACTTAGACTGCTATTTATATGTTGATAAAAAGACTTTTCTGAAGATTAAGGAAAGCCAGGATAAATACAGAAGGAAAGGGATTTACGAGGACCAGCTTTGGATCCTTGAAAACGACCGGACAAATTCTGAGTTAGACGAATTTCTTCAAAAATTACAGGAAGATTCCCAGATCACGATCTGGATATATGAATGGGAATCGGGACTTGGTTAGTTCTGACTGGAATAGAAAAGCACCTTCCACAGCCTACCCAGAACCTTCAATACATCATTTCGTTTCCCCCTATTCATAAGGCATAAGCCTCGATGGTACAAAAAGGTACAAAAAGTGACAGGGTAATTTACTTGATTTTTTTTGGAAATTTATTGGGGTAATCTCCCCCCATAAATTCACTCTTCCTTGAGTGAATAATTCTACTTTATTCAAAGATATTAATATGTATTCACCAGTATTAGAAAATTGCCCTTCTATGTCATGACTACATAAAAATTAAATTGTGAACCGCTAATCCAGCTTTTCCATAAAAAGATCGGGGCGGGGGGAGGTGCTCTTTAAATCTTTTTTTACCAAGCCGGAAGAAATGCTCATGATCCTACCTAAGTGATCCTTAAATACAAAATGAGGATAACCTTTTGCAGGGTATGTGACTACAGTACGGGTATTGAGATCGAAAGTTTGGGCCTTCTTTTCATAGGTGGAGCCATCTGTAAACCCTGAAGGGTGATTAAAACTTCCCAACACTGAATTGCCATCCGAGCTTAGGGAAGTCGGAAGTAAGGGAGCATCAAACTTATTGACTTGAGAGAAGTCTGTAGTTGACCATATACTGCGATCTTCAAAATTGACGAGAAGTTTTAAAGATTCTGAAAATTCCACTCCATTTTGCCACTGAGGTTTTAGAGGTAAATTTACATTGGTTCTTCCGGTCAACATGCCATCATTTTCAACAATGTATCTGAGACTCGTTGGTTCATTTCTATGTCCTACCAGTACTTCCCGGTTCAAGAGCTGTACTATTTCATAATTTCCCGATGCCTGGTGAGCTGTAAAATGAGCTTCCTTACTCAGTAACCTGAAAGTATTGGTTTCCCGGGAGCATATATACAGGTGGTCCTCATCTGCCATTGCCCACAGTCCGTTCCCCAGATACTCTACATCATTAAAATAAACCGACTCCTCTAAAACACTTAAATAGTATTTATACTCCAGGGTTTCCGCATCATAAACAGAAATATGGCTGCCTTCAGGGAAAAAGATCTCCTTTCCTTCATTTGATATGAATATTTTCATACCAAACTTCGGATAGGAAACGGGTGTTTTTGCAGCCTCGGTTTCTACGCTGTGGGTTTCATAATTATAACTGAGTAATTTCGATCCTCCCGAAGTAGAATTTGTGGTATAGAGATACATGATACTTTTTTCGGGATCTGTAATAAAGCTTAAAATAGAATTTACCGGAAGGATCTCCGGGCGGGTTGCTTCTACTTTATGGCTGTTACCGCCAATAATACTTTGCATTGTTTTATTTCCGAAAATATCATACACATATACTGTATACACGGGATCAACAAAATAGGGCAGTTCTGAAGTGTAGGTCGTAATCTCCTGACTCTGGATGGTGGCAATCACTTCTTCCCGGTATCCGGCCCCGGACCCGCTTTCGAAATTACGGAGAGCGATCGCGTAATGAGAGAAATAATATCCCGTATATTTTTCCCAGTTAATTGTAACGTTCAGACCCTGGAGTATTGGTTGCTCCATCTGCACCATTCCCACCTGCAAGTAATCGGTATTTACGCTCAGAGGTTCGCTTTCGGCCAATAGACCTTCAGAAGTGTAAAGCCTAAAGAAATAACAGATCTCCTCCTGTACCGGGGGATCTTCATCTATAAAATAATCCCGTTGCCTCTCATTAATAGTTCCAATAAGGCTGGCATTAGATTTATCACAACCGCTATTAATTCTATAGATTTCATAGCGATCAAAAATATTATAACCTATATAAGGCTGCCAGGCTAACCTGATCTTGTCATAATGTGGGGTAACAAGTTCATGCCTAAAGGTTTCGGAATATATATCAATTTCAGCCGGTGGCTGGTACCGTCTTGCTGTAAATACAAAGATTTCCGGTTTTCCGTCTTCATCATAATCTATTTGACTTTTAAACTTGAATTCGTTGGAATTTAAAGAAGTGATAACCATTTGCATGGTTGTGCCCTCCAGGTCTATTATACCGTTGTTGAGGCTGAATGTGGTCATTCCAACTTCAGGCGGACACCCATAACTGTCAGAAAAAGTAAATTCTATATAGCTTCCATTTGAAGAAAAAACAAAAAAATCACGGGGACACTCAAAAGCATTTGGCGGGACAGTAGTATTTCGTCCTTCGTATTTCACTTCATAGACAGACCAGATTCCTTGTAAGTCATCAATTTTGGCTGTAGTCAGGGCATTTGAATATAAGTTATCTTCTGTGCTATCGTCATCTTTAGAACAGCCTGAAAGGCTTAAAACCAGCAGGAGCCCACAGCTGGCAATCGTAATTGGGGAGCGAAAGAAGTTTTTCATCCGTTAAATGGGGAATTTAAAGTCTACCTTAAAAAATTGCTGAAAAGTAAACAAAAAGATGAATGTCTCACCTGATGAAAATCAACCTTAAAAAAAATGCCGGCCTTTCAAAAAGGTTGGAGGAGCAACATCGAAGATCTAACAGGGATAGAACCAGGGTAACAGGAGGTGTTGCCTAATTCATGTTCAAATTTATATTTTGCTTTAATATTTGAGGAATTTTAAAAATATTACCCCTACAAGTTCTTAGGTTATTATTCATTTAAATGATTGATTATTAGTTGGTTAAAATTACGCAATACATCATTTCGTTTCTCCCTATACATGCGGGGTAAGCATCGACGGTACAAAAAGGTACAAAAAGTGAAAGGGGAATTCACGCTGTGTTTTCCTGAAAATTTTGAGCGATAAACTCACCTGTTAGTTCACTGTTTCCTGTAGTTAAGAGTATGGACTAATTCCATTTTATTGGATTTATTCCTACAATCTCATAAAAATTTCTAAATTTACTGCTTTGGAAGAGCAGTTATGGAAAATCAGTTATTTGCCGTTATTGATGTGGAAACCACGGGCGGAGGTATCAACGGAAATCGATTGACGGAGATCTGCATTGTGCTACTTCGGGGTTCGGTTGTCCTAGACAAATTCACGAGCCTCATCAATCCTGAAGAGAAGATCCCACACTACATCACCGCACTTACCGATATTGATAACGCCATGCTTGAAGATGCACCGAAATTTCACGAGGTGGCAAAAAAAGTGGAAGAGCTTACACGTGATGCCATTTTTGTGGCCCATAATGTGAATTTCGATTACAATGTGATACGGAATGAATTCCGGGAGCTGGGCTTTGAATATACCCGTAAGAAACTGTGTACCGTACGTCTTTCCCGCAAACTGATCCCTGGCCTGTTTTCCTATAGCCTGGGAAGATTGTGTGACTCCATCAATATTCCCATTGTCAACCGGCACCGGGCCGAAGGGGATACAGATGCCACGGTGATCCTTTTTCAAAGGTTGCTGTCGCTGGATGATAATTTTACGGTCATTAATTCTTTTCTGCATGCCCGTTCCCGCCAGGCTACCTTACCACCTCATATTGATGCCGACCTGATCAACGAGCTACCTGAATCTCCCGGCATCTATTTGTTTAAAGACCGCCAGCATAAGGTGATCTACGCGGGCAAAGCTATCAATATCAAAAAACGTGTAGTCTCTCATTTCTATGATCGTATGAGCAAGGAATACCAGTTGGGCCAGGAAACCTTCCATATAGATCATGAACCTACGGGCAACGAATTGATCGCCCTGCTCCTGGAGGCCGAATGCATTAGAAAATACTATCCCAAGTTCAACAGGGCGCAGAAACGGCCCGGACCGGTTTACCAGATCGTGAGTTATGAGAATCAACGTGGCATCCTTCAGCTGGCAATGGAAAAGACTGTTAAGAATAGGGAAGCTGTCGGTATATTTTATAGTCGGTCTTTGGCGCAGGAAAAGCTGGAACATTTGTGCAGGGAATTTAGCCTGTGTCCCAAATACTGCAGTCTGCAATCAAATGTGGAGGAATGTTCCCATTACAGCATTGTGAGCTGTGAAGGCATCTGTAGTGAACAGGAGGAGGTGGAAGCTTACAATAACAAAGTTAGGAAAGCTATTGCTGCTTTAACTGGGGAATCTTCGACCTTTGTGATCAGAGAGAAGGGGCGAAGCTTTAAGGAGGAAGGTTTTGTGCTGGTAAAAGGGGGACAGTACCAGGGCTTCGGATTTATTGATGCCGAAACTACAATAAGTAGATTTGAAGATTACGAAGCTTTTTTAAAGCGGCAAACTGCTACTTACCATACCAATAAGATCCTGAGTAATTACCTCCGAAAGCAGGGAGCGCCTGAGGTGATCTTCTTTAACCACGAGTCTGAAGCAACTACGGATCGGCCGGTTGCCAGGGCAAAAAGGAATGCTGCGGTTATGGCCTCTCAATGTACACTGTCGCTGTTCAGTTGACAATTATCAGTGAGCAATAAACAATATACAATGAACAATTATCAATGAACCTTTACGTCAGTTCGAGTGAATTTCAGACTGCCTTTACAGGATGAAATTTGTATCGAGAACAAGTGGGCTTTACTTGCCAATACAGAATTATATTTCTCCATAACATGCGATGTGAGATTCAACAGTACAAAAAATCCGTAAAGATTATTCATCTCTTTCTTAGAATCTTTCAGGTTAATTCATTAAAAATTACGAAATTAGAAGGTAAACATTCAACTAACCGATTATTTCAACAAAATGGAAAAGGATTTATGGGAAGAAATCTGTTTTATTTTAACTGAAACGATTCCTTCCAATGTTTCTGAACAGATTTACGAAAACAAAGTTATCAGGGTTTTTGAAAAACTGGGATGGAGCCAGTATAAAAAAGAACTATCAGTTCGAGAGTCTATTCAATTTGGCGCTGCTAATAGGATGTGTCCGGATATTATTATTCGTAATGGAAAATCTGAACCTGTTTTTGTTGTGGAAATAAAAAAACCAACCGCAGATTTAAATTTTTCTGGACATAAAAATCAACTTGCCTCATATATGAGGATGCTTAGAACGCCCGTTGGAATTCTTGTAGGGGATAAATTTAAAGTCTTTACTGAAATGCCTAATTCAAGGGAAAATGAAATCTTTCTTATTGAGGAGATTCCTTTGAAAAAGACTACTGAAAAAGGGGCTGCATTTGTGCAATCCTTCAAAAAATCTGAAAACATTTATAATTCGATTGAATCTTATGTTCAAAGTGGATTAAAAAAGTATAATGAAAAAAGAAAGGTTAAGGAAATTGAGAATAGATTAAATCAGGGAAACTTTAGTGATGAAATATTTGAACTGGTAAAGGATAGACTCATTGAGTTTTACGATCCTAATTTGGTGGAAAAAGTTTTAATGGATTATGAATTTGAGGTAAGGTCCAAGAAAGCTGCCTTTCATGATATTGAAAGTTCTCACTCATTAGCCATCACTACATCTCAAGTTAGGTCCAGCGATTCGAATGCGAAAAGAACAAAAGACGGACTCAAAATAGGGGAGTACGTTCAGAAAACTTTCAGGGAGTTATTTGCAAATAATAAGTTGAATTCTAATGATATTCAAGCTCTATTAAGTCCTGATTATAGTAAGCGGGTTTTAAACGCAGGATATCCTGTTCTAAGGAATACCTCTCAAGGCCGAGCCGACCATAAAGGTTATAATAGGTACTATAAAGAAGTTTTTGGTGGAAAGTACTACCTAAGTGCACAATGGAATGTATCACATTGGGAATCATTCGAGAACTGGCTAAAAGAAATTTATCGCAGAGGCTTACCTTAGGCAGTAATAATGTTTCTAAACTGACTTATATTATGGGTTACAGTGAAAAATTCCGTAAGGAAAAGACCTTTTGCAAACACCCTATAGAGGAATGTGTGGTGAGGACCGTTCCGACAAGTGAATTTTCGTGGGAAACTTATTTAATGTTTTTTGGGGAAGAAGAATATATGCCGGTTCAGCACAGCAATATTGTTTTGGAGGTGGAGCTTGCCACGGAACTAGAGTTTATCACCGAAGAGGACTACTACTCTTATATTAAAAAGAAGAAACTCAATTTCCTACGCCAGAAACACCTGAAAGAATCGGAGGGATACAAGACCTTGCTTTAGGACGGTAAAGCTGAAAAAACATTTATTTAAATGAAAAACATAGTTCTAATTTCTTGTGTCAGTAAAAAATTGGATAGAAAAGCGACAGCGGAAAAGATTTATACTAGTTCACTATTCAAAAAGAATTTGACTTATGCAAAGTCATTAAAACCAAGCGGAATTTTTATACTTTCTGCAAAACATGGGCTTCTAAAATTGACAGATGAAATTGAGCCTTATGATAAAACCCTTAATAAAATGAGTGTTGGCGAACAAAAGGAATGGTCGAGATTAGTTATTAATCAGCTAAAGTCTGTGGCAGATTTTAAAAATGATCAATTCACTTTTTTGGCAGGCAAAAAATACCGACAATATTTGCTATCAGAATTAACCCGAGTGAAAATCCCAATGAAAGGATTGAAAATTGGCGAACAATTACAATGGTTAACAAAACAGAATAGCAAGTGAATATTTGTAATGAAATCCACCAAATTTTTAATGGTTTAAAAGAACACGAGTTTCCATTTGACCAAAACGAAATCCCTAAAAACGGAATATACATTCTGTTTGAGAAAGGCGAGAAGATAGATGGACTTAAACGAATTGTAAGAGTTGGAACGCATACAGGAAACAATCAACTTCAATCAAGATTAAAACAACATTTTATTAAAGAAAATAAAGACCGTAGCATTTTTCGAAAAAATATTGGTCGAGCTTTATTAAACATAGATAATGATAGTTTTTTGGATTGCTGGGATTTGGATTTAACAAGTAGAGCGAACATAGAAAAATATTCTGGAAAAGTGGACTTTGAAAAACTTAGAAATGTTGAGAAAAGAGTAACAGAATATATCCAAAACAATTTTTCATTTGCAGTTTTTGAGGTTTTAAAAAAAGAACATAGATTAAAGATTGAATCTCGACTTATATCCACCGTTTCAAACTGTACAAATTGTAAACCTAGTAAAAATTGGTTAGGACTATCCTCACCAAAACAAAAAATAAAAGACAGTGGATTATGGCTAGTGAATGAATTATGGAAACAATCTTTTTCAGAAAAGGAATTGACAGAATTAAAAGAAATATTGAAAAACACTGACGTTCCTGGTTAACGAGCAAATTGAGGAAGACCTTTCTAATAAAACATTTAACTATTTTCACTCTGAGGTAAGGAGTTGTCAAAAATATTATAACAGAATTCAGAATTAAAAATTATTTATGTTTGTAAGAAAATTAACCAAATGAATGAACCCCCCTTAGAATACGCCATCAAAATCCGGGATGGTATTCAGAAGAAAGCAAAGGAAAATAAGAAATTCTCAAATATTTTGTTTTTTGTTGCCCTTTTCTCAACAGTAGCTTCTCCTGTTTTAATTTTGATTTCAGACATTTTTTGGTTGTCAAAACTTACTCCAGCTATTCTTACCGCTGGCGCAGCGCTAGCATCATACTGGATTCAATTAAGAAAACCCCACGAAAGATGGGTTTTATATCGAACAGCTCAACGAGATATTGAATTTCAAATTGATCAATATAAATATGAAAACGGAGAATATATTAATGGAGATAAGGAAAAAACTTTAGCGGATTTGGTTAGTAAAAGAGCTCTCCAATTACATTATGATTGGACACCTTTAGCACCGAAATCAAAAGAATTAGAAAAATTAATAAACTTGAATAATGGAATATAAAATATCAGAATGTCAGCTGAATACCCATTTTGGCAACTTCGATTTTTATTGTTTTAACTTTGGAGATTGTGAGAATGACAATGTATTAGTATTAAAAAATAATTGCCAAAGTGAAAGACCGTATTTGAGAATTCAGAGTGCCTGTTTCACTTCAGAAATATTTAGAAGTAAAGATTGTGACTGCCATGAACAATTAGAAACATCTTTAGAATTAATAAGTCAAAAAGGTGGATTACTTATCTACTTATTACAGGATGGCCGAGGAGCTGGGATATTCAAAAAAATAAAAGGTATGCATATTACTCAAAAGGAGGGATTGAACACAGCGCAAGCCTACGATAAATTAAATATAAAAAGAGACCCAAGAGAGTATCAAAGAGTGGTTGAAGTTCTAAATCATTTTGACATTAAAAAAGTTAAATTACTAACCAATAATCCTAGAAAAATAGATGGTTTAACCCAAAATAGAATTGATGTAACTAGACTTCCAATAGAAATAGAGCCTACAAAAGATTCTGAAAATTATTTAAAATCTAAAAAAACGGAACTCGGGCATTTATTCAATAAGTTTTTATAGAATAACCATTTTATTACTTTACAATTAGAGATTTATGATACATACAAATATTCCAAATGCACCAAATTTAGAACACTTTATTACCTCTAATAATAAAAAAATTTACCCAAAGTATATTATCAAATTACCTTTTGGAGAAGGCGAAAAAATAGAGGAGGAGAATGTTACTTGTGTCTATTCAATCTTAACAATCAACATGGTTCTAAAATGCGTAGGTATAAAGTTTCATGAAAGTATTGATAATGAGAAATTAATGGATCAAAAATTTAAAAATTATGTACCTGATTATGTCTATGTTTTTAAAGGTACACCCTTTGATATTGAGGAGAAAGTAAAGAAGTTAATTAAAGAATAATTCAATCCGACAATTAAAATTATATTTATTTTGAAATGAGTTATAAAAAGGACAGCTTAAAGTCGATTATGTCCAATGCAGTCTTAGAAATTTGCCGTAAAAGATTGATGCTATAATCACTTTTTAACTTTAGTAAATCTCCTTTTTTAAATATTGATTAGAGGCACTTCTTTTTCTCTATTGTGGCTCAACCCAAATATTTTCTGATTTCTATAATTTCCAACCCTGGCCCAAATTCTATTTTTTCTCCAACTTTTTTTCCAAGTAATTTTTGGGCTAAATTGCTTTCTACACTTATAGATTTACCATTAGGAGCTTCAACTCCTATTGCATACCATTTTTCGGGTGTGACTGGAGATTTCAGTAATACCAGATTTCCTTCTTGAACCACAGTTGATGAATCTGAATCTGCTCCTATTTTGTTTAGCGTGAATCGGCAAATTTTAAAACCACTCTTTCCAAGGACCATTTCTGAATGGGTCACCTTAAATAACCCATCATATCTATAGCCGGATTTAGGCGAGAACT
Organism: Salinimicrobium gaetbulicola; assembly: GCF_042676025.1. Taxonomy (NCBI): domain Bacteria; kingdom Pseudomonadati; phylum Bacteroidota; class Flavobacteriia; order Flavobacteriales; family Flavobacteriaceae; genus Salinimicrobium; species Salinimicrobium gaetbulicola. Next base: position 43,396 of record NZ_JBHTJP010000034.1, on the reverse strand, counting down.
TTGAAGCATGGTTAGAGCCTCTTATTACTCGTACAGGAAAATTCTTCTTTTGACTTATTAGTAAACCTGCATTTCCCGGTGAGTTCCAGGATTGATGTGCTACTTGTTTTCCTGTTGAAGGATCATTTCCACCTTCTCCTGTGTATAGGATTTCAGTTCCAATATCATAATCATCCTCATATCCTCCAGACATAACAATTGCAGCAGCACCTTCAACTCCATTTCCGTCTATTCCTCTAACTGTTGATCGGTGTAATCCGGCTTCTATTAAATCATAACGACTTTGAAAAACAGTTCCTTCATCAATATTCTTAGGGTTGCCAAATAGAATGATACTCATGATATAAGTCTTGTCTGGTTAAAGAAAAATGTAAAAACTGGGACTGTAATAGGCAGTTCGATGTTGAAGGTGAAATTAGCAAAAATTTAAGAAAATCGATATTTTATCACTTTTTAAATTTATCATCAACGGCACTACCAACTGTTAATGCAACAGCAGAAGAAAATTAAGCAACCGTCCATTGTGTGCGCGGTTGCGTATACGGTTGCAACGGACCTACAACAATTTTTCTGCGCCTCCAAGAATTCTTTTAAAGAAAAGTATTAACATTTTTAAATGGTTTTTTATATTTACTCTTACTTCTGCGTGCCCCTTCCCGTAAAGTAGTATCAGTTAAGTTTCTAATAATATATTATTTCCCATAGCATTCTGATAAAATGGCTGTACTTCAAAAAAATAACTACTATAACATCTTTTGGGGTGAAGGCAGCCAATTTATTACTGGCCTGGATCCTTTAGGTCTTAAAGCATCATCTCAGGGTATATACTCGCTATTATTACCTGGAATTACGAACGTTAGTAATAGAATCAGATATTATAGTTTTTATTGCTGGCTCTTTAATTATTATTTTGAAAATATTCGAGATTCTAATCCTCAAAAACAAAAGGATTTTTTGCGCAAAGCTGACTTTATTCTCGTGCTTTTGATGAAATCATTTGAACCGGCTACCACGAATATTACTGGTTCTTTAGTAGCTGAAGAAGTGATTGCGAAAAATTCAGGAGATTATTTTGACATCAATGAACATGCTATACAGACAGGTGGGAACAAAACCTATTTTGCTAACCCTTTTGGTGCATTTGGTCAATTTTATGTTGGTCCCATGAAGCAGTTGCAGCTTATAAAGCTTAACAAGCACAATCAATATCTATGTACAGAAGATAAAGATGTTCCCGAAGTGTCAGGAGAGGCTCTTGGGAAAGCTTTTAAGGAGTCTGTAGGCCTAGAGGTAATTAAAGTATTCATATCAACCCTGGAAGAAGGGAAACTCCATAAAAAGGATATGAAAAGTCTTTATGAGAAATTTTCCACATCTGCCATAAAACCTAATTCGGAGGAATGGAAATTAATTCTAAAAATGATCCTTCAGCCGGATGATGTCATTTCTTCAATAGAAGGTTTGGATCATAAAAGCAACCACCGTAAAGAAAGTATTACGTTGCTTCTTGAATCTTATACTATTCAGGATAGAGTGAATTATTATACTCTTCTTGATGGGATTTATTCATTGACGCTCCAGGATGGCTTAAAAAACAATGACACCTGGAACCTATGGTTCCTTTACACTTTAAATGATTATTATCAATATGCGGCAGGAGCTATTTTCTATTCTGTCTTAAAGGTGTTGGAGGAAAAACCTCCCATGATTCCCCTAACTTCTTTTATTAGAGAAATTTGTGAATCAAGTCTTAAAATATTTTTAGCTGAAGGTAATCAGAAGAAAAACGATCCCATTGAAGCTTTTGTAAATAATGAATCAAAAATTGAGACTGATCTTATAAATGAAATAGATCAGTTAAATAGGCAGAATAAACCCTTTGACACTATTGCAAGGGCTTTCAAGTTATTTTTTCTATTGCATAATTCAAATCAGGCGTTTCTAACCGACCTTAAAGATTTAACCGATACTTTCCCCGTTCTGGAAGAGGGAAATGTGTTAGATGTTTTAAACACCATTGAAGATTACAAGGGGGATTTAGAATCTTTCTTTTACGATTACTTGCTGCGGGAAATAATTTATCGTCATCACTATAATGGAATTAGAAAAATGAGAGGAAATCAGACCTCGCTGAAATTTATTCTTGAAGAAGGAACAATTACTTTTATAGGCAACTTTGATTTTTCATTTAGCAGTCCCCGTTTGGGAACCGTAGAAGATGTAATGGAGGATTTAAAACTTGTAAAGGAAAATCAATTAACATCTTTAGGTAAAGAGATTTTGATCCAATTGGAAAAGAAAGAATGATATTTACTCATAATATATATGATTTCCTAGGAAAGGGTAGGGCAAAGTATCATAGTGCTTTTATTACAACTTATGCCTTTGATCTATCCTATTTTAGTTTGGAAGCTGTGCCGGCGCTTAGAAGAACAGGGGCTAGGAACATATTAGCTATTGTTGATGAACACTATTTAAATTATCTCTTAGATCTTCCAATATTAAAAATTTTCAAGAATGATTTGAGATTTGGTATTCAAGCCATTGAATCAAAAGGGGTTTTTCACCCCAAAATTATGTTGTTATTAGGTGAAAAGGAAGGATTTCTGGCGGTAGGATCAGGAAACCAGACGGCAGCAGGAAATGGGTTAAATAAAGAATTATGGTCTGTATTTCATTATAAGGGAAAAGATTCTCAAAATGCAGAAATTTTTGCTCAGGCTATAATGTATTTTGAGAAACTCAGCGAGAACTTTGTAGGCTTATCAAAAGATAAATGGCTAAGGTCCAGGGAATTTACATCATGGACCAATGAACTACCTTCTAAAAGCTTGAACCAATTTTCAAACTATCAAAATGAGAGTATAGGATTATTTTCTTTCAAATCTCCATTATTTGAGGAGTTAGGCAATTTAACAGATAGTAGAAAAGTACTTTCCATTTCTGTTTTGTCCCCGTTCTATGATAAAGCTGGTGATTTTATTTTAGAGTTGCAGAGGAAGTTCGCTCCGGAAGTAGTTAATGTTGTTTTGGATCTTTCTAGTAATGCTCTTCCATTTAAATTGCAGCCAAATGACTTCAGATTTTATGATTGGCAAAAGTGTATATCAGATAATGAACCGAAATACCGACGACTTCATGCTAAATTAATTTCTCTTAATCTAGATGACGGTTCCGAAATTATTATTTCGGGAAGTGGGAATGCCACAGTAGCAGCAATGGGAGGGAATGGTCAAAATCCTAAAAATGAAGAAGTTTGTATTGTAAGTATACGAAAGAATAGTAACATATTCTCTGAGCTGGGTATTCGGCTTAAGAAGAAATATCAAATTGACTTACCCCCGGAACCCAGTCTTATCAATAGTAGTTCCGCTATTAAGCATCAAAATTTTTTAATTAAAATTTTAGACGTTTATCGATTGGGTGAAACCTGGAATGTAATACTAAATAAAAATTTAAAAGATCCTGCTGTAGTATTTATTAAATCCAGTTCACAGGAAATACTTTTTAAAAAGAACTTCAATGAACTAGAAGGAGAATTTTTAATTAACATTGAATCTTCAATAATTCCTTTTTCTATATATATTGAAAACATAACAGGAGATCGTATATCAAATATACATCCAATACAAGATGAAGCCTTTCATTTTCAATCCAATCCCGATCCTTCCCAAGCTGAACTCGAGGCAGCAATAGCAGAATTAGAGCATGGAGATTATGCTGTTTTAGGAAAGGTTCTTTCCTATGTGAAATTTGACATTGACAAAACCTCAGGTCAAATAAGTACAGAAAAAGTACAGGAACGAAGCAATTTTTTGGAAAAATCTAGAATTGAATCTGTAACTCTTTCAAAAGAGGAATTTCAGGAAGGTTCTCAAAGGTATTATGCACACCTTCTCAATTCTGGAAATATTAAGATTGTTGAAGTCCTTAGATTAATTGCTAATCAGAAATTTAAGACTACTGAAAAAGGTCTCGAGAAGGAGGATCATAATTCTGGTATATATGAAGGTGATTTGCACGATGATCCATTAAGGAAAGAAATAAGAATGAATAAGTTTCTTCCTCAACTTAGAAGGGCCAATGATTATTTTGTAAAAAAATATATCAGACATATAACCGAAAAGCTTCAACCAATTTTATGCACCAGCACCCGCCGTGACATTTTAAAGGTTCGAGTTGATCTTCACGAACTCTCCAATGTAGTTATTGTTCTCCATTTGATGCGTGTTTTTCTTCATAACAAAGATTTTCAGGTACTGAATGCCGAGACTGGAAAAGAAGAATTTTTCACTTCCATTTATGGCCAAAAAGCTGAGAATGCTATAAATGTGTTTACACTTGAAGGCTTGAGTAAGTTTAGTTTGCTTTATCAGTATGGAATGGAAAAAACAGGTTCGGAAGTTGTGAACAATAAAATAAAAGAATTAGAACTTGACCTTTTAAATCTTTCCATCTTTCATGTTTGTAATCTTTATTGGAATAGGGAGGTGGTACAAAGTTATAAAGTGGTAATGTTGAATTTATTAAAAGGTTACTTCCACTCAAATCCAGATTTTGAGTTGTCTAAATTTAAAAGCCAATTTAAACATTTTCGTTTGTCAACATTTATTTCTCATGGTGAAGAAAAACCTTATTTTGAATCTGGTAAATTTCAGACCAACTTAAATGTTGTCTTTAATAAAATTATTCCCGCTTTTGAAAATTTTTTGAAACACCACAATAATGGCAGGGATAAAATAATTAAAAAGTCTGATGCTTTACGAGAATCAGATCTTATTTATTTTTCAGCATTGGGCTTCTGTATTTTCGAAGGATTTCAAACTGATAAGAAAAATAACATCATTTTAAATTTGAAGCATGTACCATTATATTCCGGGAATGGATGTGATTTATCTGACCGGCGGAAGGAATATGCGAATCAAGTATTAGTGTTTTAAAACATTATATCTAATTCAACTAATCATATAAAACCTTTTCAACCTAGGACGAAGCTTTAAATCATAGATTATTATATACCTTCTCGATTATCCATAGGAATTTTTCAACTGCTTTTTTCAGGCCTTTTCGGTTTATCTCTATTTCAAATTCTTTAGCGGTATATATATTGATCTGTTTATAATTCCAATAGCATCTTTCTGATGATAGTTTATCCCTAATTTCTTCACGTTTATTAAACTTGAGCTCATCGTAGAAATTTCTATTATTAACCAGAAAATCTATCCTGCCATTTACCACCATATCAATACCTTTTCGAGGAAAATCATTGACTCTAATGTGACCATCGAAGAAATGAATTGAATATTCTGGATAGCTTTTTTCTAAAATTGACTTTAACTTTGGTAAGTGGAAATTCCATAGTTCATTATACTCAGGATCTAAATCCCAGCTGCTATCTGAAGAAGATGATTCTTCCTTAAAGTCTTTTTCTAATACCGAAGAATTTTTAATTGATTCGATTTCCCTTAGGGTATCATCAAATATCTCATGATCCTTATTTCTTTCTATCAGTAAACCCATCTCCCGGTTATTTTTTTCGGAAAACTCGTAGAGGTTCATGGAGCTAATAATCATTGAATTTTCATTGTGATAGCACTTAGCATGTAAATTCTGGCAGAAGTAGATTTCAATATTTTTGAAGGAGAAAAGGTTCTTTTTTTCTTTGGGGGCTAATTCATTTTTACCATAGATCAAAGTTATTCGGACTCCTTCTTTTTGGGCATCTGAAAGCCGTTCTAGGAGATTTCTACTCAGTTTTAGGTAGGGAGTAACTAAGGTTAATGATTTTACAGATTTGATTATGATCTGTTCTATGTAAAAGGAATTTCCAGCTGTGGTTAAAAATTTGGCCATTTAAAATAAATTCGCTGTGTGACTATTCAATTGTTTCGTTCACAAGCTGCTTTAGCATTTCGATTTCAGAAGGTAGAAGTAGGGCTTCTCTTTTCTTTTTTTCCTCTAGAGATATGTAACCAGTTCCTTTATACTCGTTGAGTAGTAAGTATTTGTTGCGATCTACGATTCTGTCCTGAACCTGTCTGTTTAGTTCCCTTTCGAGTTCATTCACTTTTTGTCTTGTTTCGGACCTTTTAGGGCATTCCTCATCGTATTCATCAAAGTGGCAGTAGAAATATTCATAATCATATTCCTCAGGAATTTCGATCTTGTTCCTAATCTGAGAGTGGATCTTGTTATGGGAAAAATGGTTGCCTACCCGGGATATAACTGGATTACAACCGGCGCGATTATCTCCAACCTTACCAACGTACAACTGAATTTTTTCTTCCGAGTTATGAGGTACAGCTTTGAAAATATAAACTGCCCATTTTCTTTTTGTAGCGTGGCCGGGAATTTTAAAACTACCTATCTCCATTAAATCAAAACTTTTTTCAGGATCTCTCCTATGTAAGTAGTATTATCCTCTTCCTGAAAGTACACATTGTGTTTATGAAAATCTTCTCTTTCCAGGTCCCCTTTCCAATTCACTTCAAAAAGACGGGTATTACTCACAATAAATGAATTGAGGATAATATCTTCTGATTCTACCTGGGGCTGTATCTTTTCCTTGAGGTATTTATGAAATTGAATCTTAGGATCATTAATGGATTTTGAGTTCCTTATTCCTTTAGGATCTATAAATGCTATATGCTGGCGGTCGCCTTCTTTAATCCATAGAATGAAGTCGGGGTAAAAGTTGTTGGTATCCACAAAAAAGCCTATTCCTTTTTTACTCTGATTTCTCAAAAGGAATACCTGCTGCTTATCAAATTTTTCATGATTGGCGCGGTAATATTTTACCAGGTCATCTGCAAAAAGTTTTTCTGAAGCGTCTAGGGCAATAGGGCTTATCTTTAATTTCTGCCTATAGGTACTCACATCCATTGAAAGTAGGGGAGTGTATATATGGTGCTCATTGTTGAACGCATAGAATTCTGTCCCTAGTTGTTGTTGTCCATTGAAAGAGTTATCCTTAATAGATTCGATTAACTCTTCGATCCTGATCTGAATAGTATCCAAGTTCTCTTCAGAGTTCATCTTAATTTCATATTCATACATCAAGTTATCATCTGTGCTTTCCAGGATCCTTGTTTCAATATGTTGAGAATTGAACAGGTTCTTGTTGTAGTTGTAGAATTTCTCAATGTATTTTTTGAGCAGTGCAATCACTAATTCCTCCCAGATCCTTACCTGTTCAAAACTGCGCAACTCCAGTTCACTATGCGGGATAAAGATTTTGTACCAGTCTTTGGAATAACTTATAGCTTTAAGATCATCTATGCTGAGTGAAAGATTGTACCAGTGCTTCTCAAATTTGAAACGCTCTATTTCAAAAAAGACATTGTTCCAATTTATGAATGCCAGATTATGCTCCACCAAAGTTCCCTCATCTTTTCTTGCTGTCATCTCGGTATTAATCTTCCGGTCAACCAACACCTGGATCTTTGGATACCAGTCTAGCTCTATAAGGCTATTATCATAAATTACCTTGTCCAGTTTAAGTTGTAATTTTCTCTTCTTCTTAAAATCCTCTCCTTCTTTAACCTGGATAAGTTTTAGGTTATTTCGAAGCATTTCTGTGTTGACTATAGAAGGAACTTTAACTGTATGCCAGGAAGAATCATTGGATGGAAGTCCTTCTTCTTCAAGAAATTCCTTGAATTTTTGCATATAGTCAGCACGTACACCGAAGATGTTTAGGGTCTCAAGCGGATTCAGGATCTTTCTTAATTCTTTTAGTTTGTCTGGTCGCTGGTAATCGTCCAGGCCACCTGTTCTTTTAAGGCTGAATTCATACCCTTTTAGTCTTACGCCCCGTCCAAATAATTGGATGATCTGTGAGCCTTCACTTTTTCCTATGTTCATTAGGCCCATTGAGCTCACCCTCCAGCTGGACCAACCTTCAGTGAATTTTTTAGAACCTATTAGAAGATTAATGGAAGATTCCTCTTCATTAATTCCGTGGAAAAGAGATTCGGAAAATTCTTTGTCATTGCCTGGGACCTTATTGTCTTGTGCGAGATTAAAGAGCTTAGTTTCATCCCCTACATTAATCACAGCAAAATAGTCAGCTTCTCCAACCCGCAGTCCCAGCTCTCCGTCTACACCTTTAAGATTATCCAGGTAAAGGTTTGCCCCGGGAACTTCGGAATTAAAGACCTTTTTTAGAAGATCAAGATAAATGTCATTAGCAGTTGTTTTTCCTCCTACGAGATAAGCAAAACTGTCATGGAAGATAGAATTTCCCTTATCGTCCAAAAGCCCTGCATTGTTATTCAGAACATCATTTATGTCTTGTACGGCCTTGTTTTTATCTTTTATAAAGTTGGTAAGAAAGTAAATAATATCAAGCACATCAGACGTGTCCACACCACCTTCTTTCCGTACTGCATTTACTCGTCCACCTACAAAGATCCAAAGCGGTTTGTGAAGCAAGAATCTGTGGGCTAGGTTTTTATTCTGCTCAAAGATTAATACCTGTTGATAGAAGGAAAGCAGGTTTGCAGTTAAATATTTTCTTACATAGTTCTTATTATCATCTTTATCAAGATTTAGGATCTTATATTCCTTGCCGTAACCATCCCCATAAAAGAATTTGTAGGAGTAGTCAAAAATGATAGATTTGGCATACTCCTGTTCCAGTTCCTTTTTATTTTTTCCTGAAGCTGCTGAAATTGCCTGGCCAAATGTGGCGGAATATTCAAAAGCAAATCCGGTCTCACTAAGACGATCCCGAAACATTTTCCATTTATCACCCCCAGAACCACGATGACCTTCATCAATCAATACCAGATTGTTTGTTTCGAAAGCATCTACAGCTACCGTTTTATCTCCGCTCTCTTCAGCCAATTTCGTAATCTCTATGACCTCGATCTCGTCCCCGGAGAACATACCTGTGCTGTCCTTTGAAAAGATTCCCGCATCCATATCAGAAAGCTTAAATTCTTCCAGGTGTTGCTGCGATAATCCTTCATTTGGGGTTATGAGAATTACCTTATTAAATTCGTGTTGTTGCTTCTTAGCGTAATGTAAATACTGCTTGATGTTAACATGCATCAACAGAGTTTTTCCACTTCCGGTGGCATTCCAGAAAGCTATTTTGTTTAGATCACTTTCGGTAAATTTTTCTACTACGAAAGAGTTTGGATTTAATTTTCTAAAATTTTCGTCCAGCCTGTTGTTGAAATCCTCCACAAATAGATTTAGTTCATTCAAAAGCTTTGCGGGGTTACTAAAGTATTTATCCAGGAAGATCTCTGTGAATAGGAGAGAGAGGTATTGAAAGTATTTCCACTTAATGACTTCTGTACGGTGATGAGAGATCTCATGCGTAAATCGCACAATATTCTCATCATATTCCTGCAGTATTTCCTTAGTGAGCTTCTCATTATCATAAAGCCTGTTTTGAAGTGCATGCAGATATTTAGTATTTCCTTCTTCATTGTAACCTTCTAGATGAGAGCTTTTAAGATCTTTCGCAAGAGCTTCAAAACCTAACACATTAAATTGAGTGAGAAGATATTTTGCTAAAACTGTTTTATTATGAAATGCGGCCATACTATACGTCTTTTACATCAAACATTTCCGTAAAGAAAACTTCTTCTGTAAGCAACACTTTCCAGTTGTCTTCATCTTTCCTGAAATTCGCTAGATTGTTATCGCCATTAACATAAATAGTGTCAAATTCCCCATCGAGTATGTTGAAACCAGCCTTAGTTACAAAACGTTCAAGGTCATTACTGTCTGTTTCTTCCAAGTTTCTCCAGATTACCAGAATCTTTTCTCCCTTGTTGTTAACTCCTTCTACGGTTTTATACGCACCTATTCGTTGAATCCTTTTTACGTGAAGGCCGAGCAGGTAGTTAAAGGTTTCTACCAGGTCGACTGTGGTTGGAATTAATTCGTTGTTCTCAGTTACTTTTAGCTGGTAATTAAATGGGTTTTTAAAAGCTTCAAGGTTAAATAAATGCCCCCGGCTTTCCACATTCAGCATATATTTTAAAAGATATTCTTCCTCTACGGCTTCGTTACCGCTTAACAGATCCCGCTGTTTTTGATCCCTTTGAAGCACGAGGTTATTTAAAGCATCTTCATAACTTTCTAAGTATAAATATTTGAAAATTTGACTAATTCCCTTTTTATCATGTGGTTTTCCATTCTTCCAGTTCTCGGTGTAAATTGCTTTCTGAATTCTTGGTTTTGTTGTTGAACTGAAGTATTCCCCCATTTCTACCAAAATATATTTACGTTCTCTGCCGTCATCTCTGTTGATATTTATTACAGCATGTCCAGTCGTTCCCGAACCAGCAAAGAAATCTATTACAGTTTCCTTATCTTTTAAGTTTGTAACCTTTAATGAATCTATAACAGCCCCAACAGCTTTAGGGAAATCAAATTGATTATTCTTACCAAAGAGATTTACAATATCCCGTGTTCCATTATCCCTTGCTGAATATTCAGGTTTATCCCACCAAGTCCTCGGCAGCACTCCTGTACTGTTCAAATATTTCTTACGATATAACTCGACAGTACCATTGTTGAACTCGGCTTTAAACCTTTGTGGCTCATTAAGAATATTTTCTAAGCTGTACCTCCACACTTTTTTTGTTCCATTTGGATGGATTGGCAGAATAACAGATTCATCTGAAGCTTCTTTTTCTTTCAACATCCATTCAGTGCTTTTAGCACTCCATTCTATTTCTGGAACTCTTATTTCCCCATTCTTTTTTGCAAAAATTGGGTAGTATTGTTTAGGTCTATCTTCCTTGTTTGAATCAGGTCCATTTCTTCTTAAATTTTCCCATTCATATCGTCTCCCATCAGGATCTTGGAGATTGTATCGTTCAATTTGTTTCTTGCTGTGAGGTAATTTTCCGACAGTACTAATGGTTTCGCTTTTTGAGAAATATATAGCATACTCATGATTGACAGAAAACCCTTTTAAAGTAGATCTACCTGAGGGATTATTCCTAATGGGTGTGGTGGCTAAATAATTTTCTGGTCCGAAAATTTGATCACATAAAACTTTTAAGATTGGATATTCTAAATCATCGATGGTAATACAAAAAATCCCCTGCTCGGTAAGAAAATTTTTAGCAAAGATGAGTCTGTCTCTAAGAAAGCTCAACCATGATGAGTGCTTGTAACTGTTCTTATAGATAATTTCTGAAGCACTTGTGTTATATGGAGGATCGATATAGACCGATTGCAGGTGATCTTTATATTTCTTATTCAACAAGTTGAGAGCCTGAAAATTTTCAGAATTGACAAGCAATCCATTTGTAGCCATGTCAAGGTCATCAAACTCTGCCAACAAATTGTCTTTAAATTTCTGCGAAAAGAATTTCGTATCCACTACCAGGAAAGGCTCCTTTTTCAGTCCATCCAGATCTTTCACTTTTACATTAAATAATCTTTTCCATTCTTCCAACTGCATATTGTTCTGCAGGATCTCCTGGTAGTATTCTTCAGGAATACGATCTAAGGTGATACAGTAATTACTATTAACAACAAACTTCTTCTTCAACCAAAGCTTCTTTTGGAAGTTCTCCAGTTGTTCTAAAAAAGTGATGATCTTTCCGGCCACTTGTTTTAGTGCTTTGATTTTCGAGATCTGCGTTTCAAAGGCTACTTCATCTTCGGTATTAATATCATCAATAAACAAAACTTCATTTTTTATATAGAAGTCAAGCTCCCTGCGGAGAAAGCCTCCCAAGTCTTTGTGAATAAAATAGTCAAAGCTATTGCGGGCGGTATAGTCATTAATATGTTTCTCGAGCAGGGTTCTTTTTTTGTTTTTCTCTGTTGGTTTAAGAGCAAACACTTCTTGAAAATTCTGCGGGATCTTGCCTGAAAGCTCTTTATGAGCTTTTTCTATAAGCTTCTCTTGCTTTACAGATTTTTTATGGGGCTCGTAGGTGAAGTTGATCACAAGTGTATTTCCATCTACCGACACCGGCTCTTCTGTATAAAGCGCAAACCGCCGTTCTTTATCTTTTGAAGCTTTATTGTTATTCTGCTCTGTACTTGCTTCTTTAAGCTCGAATTTTACCGTCTTATCTCCAGGTAATTTAAAGGCATAATTCTTTAAGTATTCTGAGGTCTTGATGTAGTACTGGTCATGGTTGGCCCAATGGAGTTTTACTTCTTCTCCTTCATAGGGAATGGCATATACATCCTTCTTGTATCTACGTAAAGAAATAAAATCTCCATCCTTGTAGTAGCGTTTAAAAAAGGACGCTAAATGAGAAAATACATCCTGTTCCAAAGCGTCTACGGAGGTGCCATTTTCAATTTTATGTTTCAGTTCTTTAACCTTTGAAGATGAAGAAGGATCAACTCCTGCATCTTTTAAAAGATTTACTGTTTTTTCCAGCTCCTTTTGTAGCTCTGCAGTATCTCCATTATTGTTCTGCTCCAGGATCTCACGTACCTGAGAAGGAAGTTTTTCTGTAAGAAATGTTTCTACATCATTCCGCTTCTGGTTCATGATGCGGTAAATCCCAAAATCAAGTTCAGCCTTGTCCAATTGAAAAACTTCAGTAAGTACTTTTTGCAGTTTATCGTAATTATTGCTCATAATCTTTTATATAATTTCCCAGGCTATCGTAAATAGCTCCTGTTCTTTCATTGTTCGGTTTAATTTATTTTCTGCTTCATCTATCATTTGATCCCGTTCTTCCAGGATCTGGTCTTCCACGTCAAAGATCTCCCGGCGCAGTTTTGCTTTTTTCCGGTCCAGTTTTCTAATTTTTCTTTGAATTTCCAGTAGTTCATCGGCATTAATGTTTTCGCCACGGGTTTCCCTTTCCAGTTCCTGGATCTTCTTTTTTACATCCTTAAGGTCCTGTTCTGTTGAAGTAATTCTATCATCCGCCCATTTCTCGAATTTTCGGATTTCCGTTTGCAGAAGTTGGGCATCATTGTTCTTGATAAAATCCAGATGCTTCTGCTTTTGTTCCAGGTAATTCTTTTCAAGTCTACGCAGGTCAGGACTTTGCAAATCTCCTTCATAAATTCCAGGAAGCGTCAATAGAAATTGGCAGAGCTCATCTTTTAAAACTTCTCCACTTTCATTTATGGCCGAAAACACTATAAGATCCAGATCCTCTGCCGGAGAATTTAATTTCATATTTGCCACTCTTAACAAACCTTTTTTAGACTTAAGATCTTCCAGTTCCTTATAGGTTAAAGGGCTGGAGGTATAATCGAAAATGATCTTCCCTAAAGGAGTGGTTATTTTTTTACTGCGGTAAATGATCTTTTCCGCAAGGGAATGCCCTAAACGGTAATGCCACGCATCTTCTCTTTTTTTGTCCAGGGAATAAAGACCTTGTGGAGCAATCTTTTCTGATTGTCCATTCAGGATAAAGCTGTGATCCCTGTCATTGAAGTCGGCTTTTCCCTGCAGGGAATATTTTGTAATCTTCCAAAGCCAGTCTTCATATTTGGAGATATACTTCTTAGTATTTTCTAGGGTGGTCTTTAGTCGCTGGACTACCTGGGCATCAAAATTTTTGAAAAGGTGTTCCTGGGTTGACTTGATCTTTTCATCTATCTGCTCCCGCATTTCTTCCTGCAGTTCATCAAAAGCACGATCTATCTCCTCTCTTGTGCGGCATTGCTTATAAATCTGTATAAGTCGTTTTTCAAAATCTACTCCGCTCTCAATTGAACCTAAGACTTCATCTGAAGCACCAAAGACACCATCAAACAAACTGAACTTTTCTTCCAGTAACTGGAAAACCCGCATATCTGTCTCATTGCTAGTATTGAGAAAATTAATCACAACCACATCGTATTCCTGGCCGTAACGGTGACATCTTCCAATACGTTGTTCTATTCGCTGCGGGTTCCAGGGCAGGTCATAATTCACAACCATAGAGCAGAACTGCAGGTTTATACCTTCAGCAGCAGCTTCAGTGGCGATCATTAACTGGAAGTCTTCAGTTTTAAAAGTATCTACAATAGCAGAACGAATATCAACATCTCTGCTTCCTGTGACCCTGTGCGCGTTTTTTTTATTGGCAACCCACTGATGGTAAACCTCTTTTGAAATATCTTCATTATTGCTTCCGTTGAAAAGAAGGATCTTTCCGCCGTATTCACTTTTTTGAAGCATTTCAAAAAGATATCGTTGTGTGCGAGTAGATTCTGTAAAAATGATTGCCTTTTGATTAGCCCCAAGCTCCTTAAGCTTTTCAAAACCTTTATTTAGAGCAATCATTAGTTTATCGCCCTTGGCATTGTGCTGGATCGAGTTCGCGAGATTAAGAAAACCTTCCAGATCTGCTATCTCCCTTTTGATGTTGACAATATCTGCAGCAGTGAGATTATCCTTATCAAATGTAGCTTCGTTTTCGGGAATATTCTGCTCATCCCATTCTTCGACGTCTTCATCAAATCCTTCATATTGCTCTTCCATTTCCGCTTTAAAATCCTCAAGATCCTCATTGTAATCATCAACAAGTTTCTTAAGCCGGCGAATCAAACTGTTTAAGGTCCCGGAAATTGCAAAAGAAGAAGAGGCCAATAGTTTTCTTAGTACAGAAGTCATTAAATGCTTCTGGGCTAAAGGCAGGGCGTAGTTCGTCTCCCTTTGTAAATATTCTGTCACCTTTTCATAAAGTTCCTGCTCTTTAGGAGAGGGTTCAAAGGTTTGGGTGAGTGGAATTCGGTTCTTATAATTAATATATTCGGTTACCTGGCGACGCAGGGTACGGTGACATAACGGGAGGATCCTTTCTTTTAATTCATCAAGATCAATCCCACCTTCCTTTCGTATAAACTGTTTTTTAAAACTCTTAAGGTCGCCGAAAGTGTTAGGATCTATAAAACTTACAAGTCCGTATAATTCCTCTATTTTATTCTGAAGGGGAGTGGCCGTAAGTAATACCTTCTTGTAAGGAGAAATGGCCTGCTGGATCTCTGTGGCAATCTTGTTGCCGGTGCGGTAAACATTGCGCAGAAAATGCGCTTCATCTATAACGATCAGGTCCCAGGAAACCAATTGTAGGTATTCTGCTTTGTTACGTGCAAAATGGTAAGAACAGATCTGGATCTTGTTTTTGTTCTCAAATGGATTTTTATTTCCTTGCTTCAGTCTTTTATTGAAGACTTTTGTTTCCATTACTTCGGAAGGTAAATAGAATTTATCCATCAATTCGTTCATCCATTGCTTTCGAAGGCTGGAAGGGGAGATGATAAGTATCCGTCTGGCACCTTCTGCCCATTTCTGGGAAAGAAGGATCCCGGCTTCAATAGTCTTACCTAATCCCACTTCATCAGCAAGAATTGCACCCTGAGATAATGGAGATTTAAAAGCAAAAAGAGCAGCCTGGATCTGGTGTGGGTTAAGATCTACTTTAGCATCAAGTAGGGTAGCACCAAATTTTTCAGTGCTATTGGACTTGACTTTTTTACTAAGTTCATAGGCATAGTATTTCGCCTGGTGAGGGGTTAAGTTCATGTAAATTGGCTCGGTAAATTCAGTAACAACACCTTGCTTAAGGTAGGGCTCTTAAGCAGCGACAATTTAGGAAAAAGAATGGGAACGTTAAAGCAATGTGAATATTTAAAACTTCAATTTTAAATTAGTAACTGTATATTGAACGAATACATAATCTTCTTTTACTAGCTAGGTCAGAATTAACAGATTCAAGTGATCTTATTTTTCTTTCTAGCTGTTCAATTGTGTCCTGAGTACTTTTCATTTCTTTCCCATTTATTTCAATTTGAGATTCATGATTGGCATAATCCTGTACCATAGAGATTCTTTCATTCAGTCTTTTTTCCAAAAGGGACATAAATTCCTTGAATAACTCTTCACGAAAGGATTTACTGAGATACAACCATTCCTTACATGAATCAAGCAGCAAATAATTGGTAAGATCTTCTTCGGTAAATTCTAACTTATTTTCTTTCCGAAACGTATTCAAGTCTATCGATAATGTGGATATATCAATTTCCTTGATTTTCCCTAGCTTCCTAGCATTGATTTTACTAGTTACATAAGGCTCTACTAAAAGATCCATAGAATTTAACTTTAGAAGAATATCTGGCTGAATTTGGTCCTTTTCATTCTTGAGACGTTTCTCGGTAGTGCATAGTTCGATTTTAAATTGATTTGAAACATTAAGATCAAACTCATATTGAATAATATCCCTGAACTCCTCTGGAAGATTATATTTTGAGAATAGCTCTCTTATTTTTTTGATTTTTGGAGATTCAAAGCACCAGTATTTAACGTATAAGTCTTTGAAAGTTATGGCTGGGAGTTTTATAAAGTCAAATTTCTCAAATATTTTTTTGGTCAGCCAATGTAAATAGGTTTCAAAAGAAAGAGAGCAATTGGATCCTGGATAATGCTTGAAATGATCAGCTACGACATTTTCTTCTCTATTTACAGCGATTAAATCTCCTTTACAATAAAAGCAATAACAATTACATGCTTTACCGTTTGGAACTTCTTTTATTTCAGCTAAGTCATTGGTTCCTTTTTTCAGAGCTACTGGGTATTCGGTACAAGGCATATAAAAGTTTAAGAGGTTAGCTAATTTAAAGACCCTGCTTAAGAAATGCAAAAGAGAAATAAGGGAGGTTTATTTAAATCAGTGTACTTTCCGAAAGTAATCCTCTAAATCATTATTGTAAACCCTTTCTTTTTTTAGCTCCGAATCTGTTCTGTCATTTGTCATATCCCAGATCTTAGCATTTACGCCTATTTGACGAAGAAGTGGAAGTTTGGAATAGGCTACAGAAACAGCTTGTTCACTGATATCAGGAACTAGCAGCGCTCTATGTCCTTCTAAGCAATTGATCTTGTCGTTTGTTAAGCCATTTAATCCACCATAGGAAATCCAAGTGTATTGCGGTAGAAGAATAGCTCCTACAACAGCAGTTTTCTCACTTTCAACTAGGATCACAAGATCTTCACCTCGTTTGATACTACCCAAAAGATGAGCACCAAATAAACAGGCATAATAGCCGTCCTCGTTCTTGTAAGGGGCTTTAAAGCGATTTGTCCTTTTACCGTTTTCAAAATAGTAGCAAATCTTATTTTTCTGCACCTGGAGATCCTCATTGATTAACCAGAAAACAACACCTTTGTCTTTTGTAGAGCCAAGGGCATACTCCTCTTTGACACGATCTACATCTTGCTCTGGATAGTTCTTTCTGAGATACTGCAGCAGATTGTTTTCAGGTGTTACCTTATAATATTTCCAGATCAGGGATTCAGGTATAAATCGCTGATCTGGATTATTGCTTGCAGAGCTAAAATTCTCTGAAAAGCTTGGAGTAGGGGAGGTCACTACATCCGTGTCCCAGGAGTTGGTAATTTCATTCCATTGGTACTCTTGCCCTTTTTCATCCTTGTAGAAAGCGGGCGGGGTAGTGGCTTTTCCGCAGGAATGGCAGTAGCCAAAATTGTAAGAGTACCCTTTATAATTAACGAATTTACCATCTGTGTTTCGTTTACCACAACAAGGGGTAATAATCTTGAAATTCCGCCTATTGTCAAATTTTAATATTCTCTCAATTTTAGTAAGCATAGGGTACATTGTTGTGCAACGTGCAACTTGCAAACTCCTTTTAAATCAGTTTTATATGTCTGAATATTAGGCTAATGCAGATGAAATTGAGCTAAAATGCAAGTTGCAGGTTGCATTATATTTTCATTCTGGCCATTTTACGGGAGACTGTTGATTTGTTGACTCCCAAGACTGCAGCTATTTGTTCTTGGGTGGCATTGTTTTTCCTTCCCAAATTAATTATTTCATTAATATTAAAACTCTTTTCCTGCACTTGCCGTTTTTGTCTAATGATTTGGAAATTAGTAATGTAAAATTCCATTATCTGAATTGCCTCGTGTACAGTTTTGGACTCTATTTTTAGGCAAAGTTCTGGTGAAGCTGATTGCTCCATAAGGTGTATGAGTATCATCATTTTGAGAACGTTAATCTGTACCTTGGATAAATATTCCTTTTCTCCATTTTCTGCGTTCTCCTGACGATGGAGTAGATCTTGAGTGTAGTTGAATATTACATCTTCAGCCTCTGTAGTACAGGTTAAGATATACGGGTGATTTAGACCTTTGTGTTCAACCGTATTACGATGTTCCATTAATCTTAAAAGGTTATCGGAATAATTCCTCAAACAATCTGTACTTATTCCACGTCTGGACAGTGTAGAATTATGAGTTAATTTGGGTGTATATTGTAACCGATCTGTGAAACCACTAATTTCATTACCACCCGAAAAAATTTGTGGAATAAACTCTTCTTGTATGGAGCCCAGGAGTATAGGACAAGCTTTGGGTAGACGAAAACTATTAGTAGTTTTTCTAATGATGTCAACATGTTTGTTTGTGTTGCCTTGGAGGAGTAATTGCCTCCAATCCAAGCCATCTCTACTGGTCTTATTGCCCATTTTTTCTATTAAATGGTATAATTCATCCATGTAAATCCCCAATGAGAATGGGTTTTCATGATGCTTTTGGTAGGCTGCTTCTATTGTGGCATCTTGGATAAGCAACTGTTTTCTAACAGTGGGTTCTTCAAATCCATTTTCCTGAGTCTTTTCTATGAATTCTTTGTACATTTTGGTATCATACTCATTAAGGGGAGCTGTAGCCAGGTCCATTGCAGGAGATTTTGAATCACCTCTGCTTCCTATTAGAGCCAAATAGATATTACCATAATTTGAGTATGTGACGGCATCTAATCTGAAAGCTAATCCTGCCACATTACTAAAAGCAAAAAGTATCGAGCTTAACAGATATTCCTTCGGTATTCGCTTAAATTCAAATGCTTCATAAATTAATCTGCGAATGTAGGGAGGCAACTTATCAATAATTTTGTGAAGCTGCCTAACAGCCTTATCTTCAAGGCTGGAGCTATTTTCGATTATTGCCTCCTCAATGTCTTTCAGAATGTTTATTTCCATGTCGGCAGAAATTTGAGGTGGACGATTTCTTTTAAGGTTGTATCAAAATAGGCAGGAGCACCGTCAGCTCGTGCATCCATGTTTTTTATCAAGATGTATCTTTCGCCAATCTTGTTGGCCAAATTTTGGATGTCACCCTTTGTTGCCGGTTTATTTTCTTCCTTTATAAAGATTGATTTCCCTACTTCAGTAGCTACATTGGCTATCGCGGCATTACCAATACCACCCCAAGTTATTCCATTCTTTGTTTGATGGTCTGAAGGTTTGTTGAGTCCTTTATTTTTAGAAAGAAGTAATAATTTCCTTTTGCGGTTGTGGGCATTGACTCTGCAGCTATTGCTGCAGAATCTCTGTTTATGCCTTCTTCTTGGTAAATACTTTTTCGAACAGTATTCACATATATATAGATGATTTTCCATAATTTTAAATTAATCTAACGTTAGGTTAACGAATTTTACTATAGGTCGTCAAAGGTTTTGAAAACGACTTCTTTTGTGAGTATATCAAATTTCGCAGTCATCCCGTTGGGTCCCTTTGGAAGGTTTTTTACGGAGATATACCTAGTTCGTTTTAATCGATATAATTCACTTTTAATTTCCTGCAAAGCATGTGTTTCTTTGCAAACTTTCTCATTACAATGATTGGTGAAATATTTATCGGTGATAAATGGTTGTGAGCAATGCACACATTTTTTAAAATAGTCCATAATAAATAGTTTAAATAATTAATTAAAATCTTTTATTTCTGTGTAAATATTCAGCTGCCTTAGATTTGGCTGAGCTTAGTTTGAAAGTAGTCACCGGATTTTCTCCCTTTTTTAGCCATTCTATGAGAGCAGCTCTGGAAAAGAGAAGCTTTTTCCCTTGTTTAAAGAAGGGAATTTCATTGCGGTGGGTTTTACCGTAGATTGTAGCCGGACTTAAATCCAAAAGCTTTGCAGCCTGTTTAGCATTAAGGATGTCTTCCTGATTGTTTTCTTCAGCTTCCTTCTTCGAGAGCTGGTAAAGTTCTGAAGCGAGTTTTTTAAGATCATCGCTGGTGATCATCGTCAAATCTTTCATAATAAATAATTGTGTTAATATTAATTATGATGTAAGATTACTGCAGTTGAAGCAAAGAGGAGATAGTCGTAGGTTACCCGTAGGTTAGGTGTAGGTTTAAGTTAAATATCTGTTTGATAATTAATTGAGGCTAAAAGAGAATGCTAAAAAACACAAAAAAACCAGCTAATTTAATTAGCTGGTTCTACTTTAGCATTAATAAATGACTCGTTTTTTTAA
Organism: Salinimicrobium gaetbulicola; assembly: GCF_042676025.1. NCBI lineage: Bacteria > Pseudomonadati > Bacteroidota > Flavobacteriia > Flavobacteriales > Flavobacteriaceae > Salinimicrobium > Salinimicrobium gaetbulicola. The sequence goes on along the minus strand of NZ_JBHTJP010000034.1, from coordinate 23,174 downwards.
TATTTGCTTTCCAAGATTTTCACTTGTGTTTTTATTGATTTCAATCCGACGGCATTAAGTTTATTAATTAAAATCTTGAAAAAATTCTTGTCTTCCAAAAGGGAGAAATATTCATAATCTTTTTGAAAAAGGTTATAGGTACTTGAATACTGGGGTTGCTTATAAAAAATTGAAATATCTTTTATTTCGGAAATTACATGTGAAAACTTAATAAATTCTGTTCTAGTTAGGGTGTTCTTGTTCTCCACATATTTGTCATAAAAAAGTTTTATCAAAAAAACTTTTTCATCCTCATCGAATTTGTTTAGCAGATTTTTAGTCTGCTCAATTTTAAGACTATAATCTTTTTTCCCGTTACTTTGATTTCTGGGGGGATATATTTTCTTATGAAGATTAATAAAATATTCAGCTGATTGGTAGTTGTGGTCGAACTTTGTGAGATCTATTGTTTTCCACTTCTTGTCTTTGTAAACCAGTTCAATGTACCTGTCGTAATTATTGATAATGTCTACAACATCTGTGTAGGCTTTATTTTCTGCTAAGTCCTCAATAAAGGAAGAATATTCTCCTTCAGAATGCTTCTCTAAAAAGAACTTTTTTGTCTTCCTCCCCAGCACACCTGGAAAAAGAAATTCCGGTAATGTAGCTTTGTTGTTCTTACTTGTAAAATATCTATAAATTTCAAGGTTGCTCAATAACTTAGAGGTTTCAAAGTGTTGGTTTTTCCAGTCATCAATTTTCGATCTAACTTCATTATAAGTCTCCTGATAATCCCGCTCATCCTCATCGTCTTCTTTTGAGCTTTTGAATTCATTATTGACGAAATGTTCTAAACTCTGGAAAGTGTCCCGGTATTTCTCTTCAAATAATTTATTATAATCCATCCAAATCTAAGTTTATCCTGTTAGCTGCCTTTACTTTATTTTGATCCATGACCTTGGTATATATCTGTGTTGTGGATACATTTTTATGGCCCAATAGCTTTGAAACTGTGTAGATATCAGTTCCATTAGCTAATTGCAGTGTAGCATAACTGTGCCTGAAATTATGAAAAGTTATTTTCTTATGAATACCTGCTTCGAGTAACCACTTCTTAAGAGGTCTGGATATTTGTGAATATTTAATATCTGTAAAAATTCTTCCTTCCTTGGTCTCTTGTTCACTTAGGATATTAACAGCTGATCTGGAGATAGGGTGGTTCTTAATGTTTCCTGTTTTTTGCTCCCTAAATTGAATGTAATAGCCTTGATGGGAGTCCTCATATACATCTTCCCACTTCAGGTTAATAACATCTGAAAATCGAAGACCAGTTAAAGCTGAGAATATGGCCATATGTTTCACTTTTACATTATCAATAGGAGTTTTCCAAAGTTTAGACAATTCCTTTTCCGAAAGGTATTCTCTGTGCGTCTCCTGTTCTTTAATATATCTGGCATCCTCAGCTAAATTTCTTGAAAGAAGTTTATCCTTGAAAGCCCTTTTCAGGACCATAATGAAATTCTTGTAATAGCTGGAGGCGGTATTAATGGCTAACTTTCCTTTACTGGTCCTTAGGTTTTTTGTGGTGAGAAGAAAATTCCTGTAATTGTTAACATGCCATTCAGTTAAATTTTGTGTGGTCAAATCCTCTCCCATGAAAGCTTTCCAGTAATCAAGAGAAGATTTCCAGGAATGATAGTTCCCTTTGCTTCCGGTGTTATAATATTCATCTACTACTTCTTGAAAATACTGGCTGAATTTAATATCCATTACGATATTATCAACTAACCCAAATTCTTTATTCTTGAGTTGCAGAAACCTGGTAGCTCTTATTTCCTCAGCTATTTCAAGTTGTGACTCATTAAACCTTTCTTCCTGAGCATTTTCAGGAAATTCATAAATCTTAAGCTTTAAAAATTCTCGTCGAGAAAGCTTTCCTGTCTTAGGAATAATGACTGGCGGATAATAGTCAAGGTAAAGACTAAGCATACCACTTTTTAGTGGTTTGGATCTTAAGGTAACGTTTGCCATGGCTTATTATATTTGGTTAAAGATATAATCTACTTCAGTTCTCTTAATACGGGTAAGTCTCTGTCCCAGATTGACTGCTTTTAATTGCCCATTGTCTATAAGGCGATAAATAGTCTTTGCTGAACAACCAAGTAAAATGGCAGCTTCCTTTACGCTGAGAAATTCTTTCAACTGTAAATCTTGAACCTTTTCCTTGGGATCAACTTTTACCTTTTGTGGTTTAGAAGCCTTTTGAATTTTTTCAGCTCGTTTTCTCGCCTTGTAGGCGATCTTGGCACAGGTGTCTCCGCAGAATTTGGTAACTGTAGTTTTTGCAATGAATTCGCTGTTGCAGAGCTGGCACTTTTTCTTGATTCTAATATTAGAGCTCATAGATCAATTTTAATGTTGATATCCTCGATTAGATATCTCTAAGGGACATTTCGCTTGGGTTTTTAAGGGGTTATAGAAGGACTTACGAGTCGTAATCTCCCCAAATTTTTGGGACACAATTTTTATATTCATTTTTGGTGTCTTTTGAAGTAAATAAGAGACATTCATAAGCCAAATCTAAATATAAATTTTATTATAAAAGGTACATATATCAAAAAAAATGTACCTTTTAACAAAAGACAAAAATATAACTTTTGTTTCTAATCTCAGTTATAGTGTGATATTTGGTTTGTTTTTCTTTGGGTTGATTTGATTTTCTATTTGCCAATACAAAAATTCGCAAAAATATTCCCCAGCAGGTCATCGTTGGTGATCTCGCCGGTGATCTCGCCGAAGTAATGCAGCGCTTCCCGAATGTCGATCGCCAGCAGGTCTCCTGAAAGGTTTTGGTTCAGGCCTTCCTGCACCTTGTTGATCTCCTCAAGGGCGCTCAATAGCGCGTTATAGTGACGGGAATTGGTGACAATGGTGTTGTTGTTGCGAAGCTCACCTGTATTTACGAACTGAAGGAGCTTTTGCTGCAACTCCTCGACGCCCGCGCCTGTCTTTGCTGAAATAGGCAGGTAAGAAGAGCCTTCGACGGAGCTTAGGCTGACATTCAGGTCTGCAATTTCCTGTTCAGATAATTGATCTATTTTGTTGGCTACAATGATCAAAGGTTTCTGCGGGAACTGGTTCTTGATCTTTTCTATTTCCAGTTTGACTTGCTCGAGAGTGGGCGTGGGGCCTTCCTGAGATCCTGAAACAAGTTCAGGATGACGGTCTGTATGCCCCTCTGAAATACTTAGGCGGGAGGCATCAAAGAGATACAGCACCACCTGCGCCTGGCTTATCTTTTCAAAGGTCCTTTTGATCCCGATGCTTTCTACCACGTCCTTGGTCTCTCTGATCCCGGCGGTATCGATGAACCTGAAACCAACGCCGCCAATGGAGATCTCGTCTTCAATGGTATCACGGGTGGTTCCCGCGATCTCTGAAACTATGGCGCGCTCCTCGTTCAAAAGAGCGTTCAGGAGCGTGGATTTTCCAACATTGGGCTCCCCGACTATAGCGACAGGTATCCCGTTCTTCAGTACATTCCCTACCGCGAAGGAATCTATCAGTTTTTTGAGCACCTGCTGAATACGACTTACCAGGCTCTGGAATTCATCCCGGTTCGCGAATTCCACATCCTCTTCGGCAAAGTCTAGCTCCAGTTCTATGAGAGAAGCGAAATTCAGCAGTTCCTGGCGGAGTTTCTGGATCTCGTTAGAGAAACCTCCGCGCATTTGTTGCATGGCCATCTGGTGGCTCGCCTGGTTTTCAGAAGAAATAAGATCGGCAACCGCCTCGGCCTGGCTAAGGTCCATCTTTCCGTTAAGGAAAGCGCGCAGTGTGAATTCCCCGGCTTCCGCGGAACGACAGCCTTTCCGTATCAATAATTGAATGATCTCCTGCTGAATATAAGGGCTCCCGTGACAGGAGATCTCAATGGTGTTCTCACCCGTGTAGGATTTGGGCCCGTGAAATACAGATACCAGGACTTCGTCCAGGATGCGCTCTCCATCCATAATGTTGCCCAGGTGCAGGGTATGGGAAGGGACTTCTCTCAGGTCCTTCTTGCTTTTGGCTTTAAAGAGAGGTGCTGCCAGGTCGATCGCATCTGGCCCCGAAACCCTGATCACCGCGATGGCTCCCGCTCCTGCAGGGGTAGCAAGCGCTACTATATTGTCATTCAATTTCATGCTGCAAAAGTAAGGATTTGAATTTAGATGTTGGAAGTGAGAAGTTAGAAAGTGATCTTGTGACCTTGTGAAGAAGTAACGCTGTGGGAATAGAGTTATGCTTTGATTATGGTATCATTATTTGGTGAAATTTACATCCTTCCATTTTTCCGGCTCCCTTTAGGGTTGGGGTAAAACGGAAAAGTGGAGTTCGTAGAGGGGAGTGATCTTGTGATGCAGTGAAGCTGTGATGTGGTGGTGCTGTGATCTTCTGAGGGGATAATGCTGTGAATAAGGAATAGGGAATAGGACAATTATCAATGATCAATTAACAATTACCAGTGACCAATAAGCAATTACCAAATACCGGTCCCGAAGAGCAGATAGAAAAGTTTTTTGTAACAAATTAATTTTCTCGTCGTCTTATTAGTACCTTGCAAAACCAACTACCTCAAATTTAATTTTGAGGAGCTATTGGAAAGCACAAAAGATCATTACGAACATAATATTTAAAAAGATGAGAGAGGACAGACAATTACTAATGCTTACGCATTTAAGCCAATTATTAGACCTGGTGACCGGAATAGGCGGGTTCATCGTGCCCCTGGTCATTTGGCTCACCCAGCGGGATAAGATCCTTGGGATGGATGCACACGGAAAGATGATCCTGAACTTCCAGATAAGTCTGTTCATTTATTCCATTGTGGCTATTCCGCTAATTCTCCTGTTTGGATTAGGGATCTTTATTTTGATCGGGATCGGGATCATCGCTATCGTTTTCCCAATTCTTAATGCCATCAAAGTGAACAACGGGGAGATACCGTCATATCCTTTGACCATCGAGATCATAAAGTAGTATATAGACTTTAGTCTTTAGACGGGAGTCGATGTTTGAGAGTTTGGAGTTTTAAACTGTTTTATGATGCTCAAAAAATGAAAAGAGGGTAGAAGACAGTGGATAGTGGGTAATTAGTGGACAGATCATATCACATATTCCAGGATAGTCCCCCTTTAGGGGGATTTAGGGGGTAAAAGATGAGATTGCTTCGGCCGTTCAAAAACTCCCTCGCAAAGACGGTTTTAAAGATGCCCGCACCGGCCTTTTGCATCTGATCCAAAAGGAGGAAAAATAGAAGGACTTTAAAAAGAAAAAACCCTCTGAAAAATTGAATTTTCAGAGGGTTTTATTATAAAAGTGTGATCCTTTTTAGTTGTTCAGCATTACTGGCATCACCAGCATGGTGACTTTTTCACCTTCATCCAGTCCGTCCACAGGAGTAAGGATCCCTGCGCGGTTTGGAAGGCTCATTTCCAGCTGCACTTCATTTGCATTCAGGTTTGATAACATTTCTGTAAGGAAACGTGAGTTGAAGCCAATCTGCATATCGTCTCCCTGGTAAGAACAGGTAAGACGTTCTTCGGCCTTGTTGCTGTAATCCACATCTTCTGCGGAAATATTCAGTTCGGCACCGGCGATCTTCAGGCGTACCTGGTGCGTGGTCTTATTAGAGAAAATAGAAACCCTTTTTACAGAGCTTAAAAATTGTCCGCGGTCAATTACCAGTTTGTTAGGATTCTCCTTCGGAATTACCGCTTCATAGTTCGGGTATTTTCCGTCGATCAACCTACATACCAAAGTAGTGTCTTCAAAAGTGAAACGGGCATTGGAGTCGTTGTACTCGATCAATACCTCACTGTCAGATCCTGAAAGGATCCCTTTCAACAGGTTCAATGGTTTCTTAGGCATGATGAATTCAGCCGACTGAGATGCAGAGATGTCATCCCTGGAATATTTTACAAGCTTGTGAGCGTCTGTAGCTACGAAAGTCAGGTTTTCAGGAGTGAACTGGAAGAACACCCCGCTCATTACCGGTCTAAGGTCGTCATTACCGGAAGCAAAGATCGTTTTACTGATCGCTGTTGCCAGGACATCCCCCTGGATCCTTGTGCTGCTTGGTTCCTCCAAACTCACCGCTTTAGGGAATTCTTCCCCACCGGCATAAGCCAACGCGTATTTACCGTGATTTGAACTAAGTTCAATGGTATTGTTGTCTTCAACTACAAAAGTCAAAGGTTGTTCAGGAAAGGTCTTAAGAGTCTCCAGTAAAAGACGGGCAGGAACCGCGATCTTCCCTTGAGAATCTGACTCTACCGTAAGCTTGGCAGACATGGTGGTTTCCAGGTCTGAAGCGGAAACGGTAAGCTCATCGTTATTAAGTTCAAACAGGAAATTATCCAGGATTGGTAGGGTGTTGTTGTTGTTAATAACTCCCCCGAGTATTTGTAGCTGTTTCAGCAAATAAGTGCTTGATACAATAAATTTCATTGGCTTCGTAATAAGTTAATCGTGATACAAATATATCCTAATCCTTTAAAAATAGGGGAATGCCCCTCTATTTTTTATTAACAGGAAAAAAAGACTTTTTTAAGTTAAATTGTTGATTTTCAGTTGCTTTGGTTTTTGACCGATTTCAGAATTGTTAATAAGCATCAAACTATCTCATTATCAGTGAGTAACCTGAAATATTATTTATTTCCTGATATACTTTCTTCTCCGCATGAAAATAAAGAGTCCGGCAAAGATACCCAATACTGCCAGTGGCAGGACCAGGTTCACCACCTGCCAAAAGGTTCTCTCTTCATCTGCTTTCTGAAGGTCCAGAAATGCGATCGAAACTTCTTTGGATCTTATGTTCAGGAGACCGGTGTCGTCCAGCATATAATTTACCGCGTTCAGAAGGAATTCCTTGTTACCGTAAGTAGTGCCTGTAAACCTGTCAAATCCCAGTTCCATGGGTTGGCCGCGTTGCAGCTCATTTTTGGCGATATCCCCGTCAGAGATCACCAGCAGTTGCGTAGGCGTACTTTTGTTAAGTTGCTTTTCCAGTTTGAACGGCGGGATCCTGTTGTTATAGACTGAGGTGAACTCTCCTTCCAGGAGGACTGCAAGGGGTTGCTCACCCGCGTCATACAGGGACAGATCGGGCTTTTGATTGATCAGGTCCAGGCTTATTTCTTTCGGAAGGCCTTCCAGTAAGCTGTTTGGGGAGCTGGTCAATAATACCGTTTTGTCAAGATCATTGGCAAGCGTATCTATCGGGCTGGCATACTCGAATTTCACGGCTTCGAGGTTGTTGACCACGGGATGGTTTTTCTGAGAAGCGGACAACGGAAAATAGAACCAGGGATATGGGTTGAATTCGGTATCATTTCCCGAGCCACGGGCCAATACGATAGGAGCCGAGTAAATATCTTTTACCAGTACAGGGTTGATCCTGATACCGTATTTAAAAAAGTAATCTCCCAGGTTCAGGTCTCTGGGCAGAGCAAAGGCGCTTCCGGCAGGGGAGAACAGGCTGTCGGTTTCCATGGCTACATGTTCCAGCATCCACAGCTGTTTACCACCCTGCATCAGGTATTGATCAAGCACGAATTTTTCAGCTTCCGAATAAGGCTGGGTAGGCTTGGCTTCAATCACAAGGTCATACTTATTCAGCTCTGAAAGGGTTTTTTCGGGAACGGTTTCAACCGAATCCAGGGTGAAGGGGGCTATGAAATAGTATTCCTGGATGCTTTTTACAAAGTCGGCGATATTAGCGTCGGGCAGTTCCCCGTTACCGCGCATCACGGCGATCTTTTTCTTGCGGGGAGTGACCAGTTTGCTCAAGGCGTCGACAAAGGAGTATTCCAATTGTTGCACGGAGCTTTCGACCCGGTCTTCGGTAGTGGCACCCAGCTGGTTTTTCAAAAGCGGAATGCTCACGGTTCTGTTCCGGTAGTTGGCCATAGCCCACGGAAAAACAATGGCCTCGCTGGTACGGCCGTTTTCGACCACATTGATCCTTGCCGGGGTCATTCCCATCTCGTAGAATTGGGTTGCTATCGCCGAAGCGTTACCTCCGTCTTCCAGGGGATCAATGAAATTGTATGTTATATTCGGATTTTCGGCTGCGAGTTCTTCCAGGAGTTGACGGGTCTCTTCCTGAAGTCTTCTAAATTCCGGCGGAAATTCCCCTTTCAGGAAAACATCTACGATGATAGGGGCTTCCACCTTTTCCAGGATCTCTTCCGAAGCAGGGGAAAGGGTGTATCGTTTGTCTGCCGTCAGGTCGAAACGTTCATATATGAAGGACGACGCTCCGTTAATAAGGAACAGAACTACCAGTAACACCAGTGCCTTAACGATATTTGATTGCTTGTTTTTCAAGATCAGGAGGATTTTTTGGAGCTTAGGTTGAATCCGGTCACAAACAGGAAGAAAATGATGAAACTGAAAAAATATACCAGGTCACGGGTGTCGATAACCCCACGGCTGATGCTGTCGTAATGCGCGCTAATGCCAAGGTCTGAAAGGTTGAAACTCCCGAAGCTAAAAATGTCAAAACCGGCAAGGGCCTCAAAAGCGAAAAAGCTGATGAAACACAGGAAGATCGCCAGGATAAATGCGACTACCTGGTTAGGTGAAAGTATAGATGCGAAAAGTCCGATCGCGGCATAGCATCCTCCCAGGAAAAGTAAGCCGAAATAGGATCCGGTGATCACCCCCCAATCCAGGATCGCTTCCGGTTTTTTTAGCATTTCTATGGCCAGAACATATAGCAGGGTTGGGATAAGGGAAAGAATGACCAGGACAAGGGCGCCAAAGAATTTGCCAAGTACGAGGTCACGGCTGCTAAGCGGTTTTGTGAGTAACAATTCAAGGGTTCCCTGTTTGATCTCTTCAGAAAAACTTTTCATGGTGATGGCCGGGATCAGGAAAAGCAAGATCCACGGGGCGATCGTGAAAAATGGGCCAAGGCTTGCAAAGCCGCTGTCCAGGATGTTGTAATTCCCCGGAAAGACCCACAGGAAAAGTCCGTTAATTACCAGGAAAAGTCCGATCACAAGGTATCCGATGGGGGTCGCGAAAAATGAATTGATTTCCTTTCTTAAGATAGCAAACACCTTTATGGGTTTTAGAGATTATTGTTTGAGCTCCATACTTTATCTACGCTCCAGGCTTCAGGTTTGGCTGAGAACATTTTCCTGGTGTTGCTCCATACCTCTTTAAAAAGGTCTGAAGTGCGGTAATTTTCCAAAGCTTCTTCATTTTCCCAGTAACTATACGTGAAAAATATATTTTCTTCGGCTTTATCCCGATACAGTTCCAGGAAATTGCAGCCTTCAAAACCTCTTATCTTCAGTTTGTTTTTATGGAATAACTCCTGGAAGGCATCAGTTTCAGAAGGATTGAAAGTCATTTTTACGATTCGTACGAACATCTGTTTCAATTAACGATTATCAATAAATAAGTATCAAAAGGACCCGTTACCAATTATAGGGCACCGATCCCTTATCGATCAACACTTAATTCTCAAAATTTATGGTGATAGTGTCCCGCCACTCCAGTCCGAAGAGGGTGGAGGCACTTCCCACCGTACTCGGGTTGCTTTTATAGATGGCAAGCTCTATATAACCCCCGGAATTGAAAATAGCCAGTTTCTTTCCATCCTCCCTGTTTAACTGGTCTGTTTCAAAATTTATTGCGTCACTGTAGGTGTGAAAGATCTCATCAAAGGTAGCGGTCCTTGCTCTCATGGTGAATTTGCGTCCCTTACCGATCTTGTCAAAAAGCTTTTTTGAAATATTGGTGACCACGTTGCCGTAGTTGTCAATATACAGCACATTTCCTTTGATCTGGTTCTGCTCTGTATTGTAATATGGCTCTACTTCCTTAAGTTGTTTGATCTCCTTGATAGGCTTTCCTATGACTTCCAGGGTTCCTCCCCGCGCCAGGTGGCCGGCTACTTTAACAAAGACATCCAGTACCGGGAAATTAGTCTCCACCTTGTCGTGAATATTGATCTCCACGATCTTTTCGGGAACATATTCCGAAGCGATCAACGAAAGTATCCCGTTGTTGGCGCAGATAAAATAGTGCCCGTCCAGTTTCAATGCTATATGCTTATTTTCGGGGGTCAGTTCAGAATCCACTCCAATTATGTGAATACTGCCTTGCGGGAAACTCCGGTAAGCATTTTTGATTATATAGGATGCTTCAGTAATGTGGAAGGGAGCGATAGAGTGAGAAATGTCGACTATTTTGGCCGTAGGTAATTCGGAATAAATAGCACCTTTAACTGCCCCTGCGAAATGATCTTTTTCCCCAAAATCGGTTGTTAAGGTAATAATAGCCATGGGCAATTCTTAGAATAATTTTTAGTAACTTAAACCTTTAATTTGCTAAGTTTGTATTGCAAATCTAAAGATAATTAAGTCAATTTTTAAATTAAATCCACACCGCTTTTGAACGAACTTATCATTGAGCTTTCTGAAATAAATCCCCGGGATTTTTTTGGCGAACACAACGCCCACATTGAATTACTAAAGAAGTATTTTCCAAAATTGAAGATCGTTGCCAGGGGAAATAAACTCAGGATCTATGGCGATGAGGAGTTGCTGGAAGAATTTGACAAACGTTTCAACATGCTTATTGATCACTACGGAAAGTTCAATAAGCTGGACGAAAACACCATGGAAAGGGTCTTGACCAGTGAAAGTCAGGAACAATATGACACTTCCAGCGCAAGCGGAGAGGTGTTGGTTCACGGCGTAAGCGGAAGGCTGATCAAAGCCCTTACTGCCAATCAACGCAGGTTGGTGGAATTGATGAACAAAAATGACATGGTCTTCGCGATAGGGCCTGCCGGTACGGGTAAAACCTATACGGGGGTGGCTCTGGCAGTAAAAGCTCTGAAAGAGAAACAAGTGAGAAGGATCATTTTGACGCGACCCGCGGTAGAGGCAGGGGAGAACCTCGGTTTTCTTCCGGGTGACCTTAAAGAGAAGCTGGATCCTTATATGCAACCCCTATACGATGCCTTGAGAGATATGATCCCTCATGAAAAGCTTGAAAGTTTTATTGAAAAAGGAACTATTCAGATCGCTCCTTTGGCTTTTATGCGTGGAAGGACATTGGACAACGCCTTTGTTATCCTGGACGAAGCTCAAAATACTACACACGCACAAATGAAGATGTTTCTTACCCGGATGGGTAAGAACGCCAAATTCATGGTCACCGGTGACCCCGGGCAGATCGACCTTCCCCAACGGGTAGTATCAGGATTAAAAGAAGCCATTCTGGTATTGCAGGATGTGCAGGGAGTGGGGATCATTCACCTTGACGACAAAGATGTAATAAGGCATAAACTGGTAAAACAAATTATCGCTGCTTATAAGCGAATTGAAACTCCGGATTAAACAACATATCCCACGGTTTCGAAACTGTGGGTTTTTTAATTATAAAAACGAACAGCACAACTTACACAACGAAATGAACACTTTGACCACCACAAATTTTAATTTTCCCGGCCAGAAATCGGTTTATAAAGGAAAAGTTAGGGAGGTATATTCCCTGGAAAATGACAAACTGGTAATGATCGTGACCGACAGGCTTTCAGCTTTTGATGTGGTCATGCCTAAGGGAATTCCATATAAAGGACAGATTCTGAATCAGCTCGCCACCAAAATGATGGCAGCGACCCAAGATCTTGTTCCAAACTGGCTGGAGGCCACGCCCGATCCAAACGTGGCGATCGGCGCAAAATGCGAGCCCTTTAAGGTGGAAATGGTGATAAGAGGTTACCTTGCAGGTCATGCTGCCAGGGAGTATGCTGCCGGGAAAAGGGAACTTTGCGGAGTGAAAATGCCCGATGGTATGAAGGAGAACGAGGCTTTTAAAGTTCCTATTATTACTCCTACCACCAAGGCAGATTCAGGAGAGCACGACATGGATATCTCCCGCGAAGAGATCCTTGCCAAAGGGATCGTTTCAGAAGAAGATTACAATACGCTTGAGAGTTATACCCGTCAGCTATTCTTAAGAGGAAGTGAACTCGCGAAAGATAACGGATTGATACTGGTGGATACCAAATATGAATTCGGAAAAACGGCCGATGGTGAAATCGTTTTGATCGATGAGATCCATACACCCGACTCCTCACGATATTTTTATGCTGAAGGTTATCTGGACCGTCTTACTAACGGGGAGCCTCAAAAACAGCTTTCCAAAGAATTTGTGAGACAATGGCTGATTGAAAACGGATTTCAGGGAAAAGACGGCCAGAAGATACCTGAGATGACCGATGAATATATCAACTCGGTTTCTGAACGTTATATTGAACTTTATGAGCAAATAACAGGGGAGACCTTTATTAAAGCTGATATCTCGGATATTGAATCCAGGATCGAAAAGAATGTTCTGGATTATTTGAATAAATAAGACCAGACCGCTTAAAATGAAAAAGCCCGTTCCTGTGAACGGGCTTTTTTTATGATCATTATTTCAGTTATTTGACCTTGAGAACTAAAAGATAATCCGGACCTCCTTCCAAAGGATAGCCTTCGATCTTTTCTGCTGTAACGGTTACTTTTTCCCCCACATAATCATCGAGATCCACGGTTTCACTTTTAATAGCGTAAAATGTATCATCGTTAGAAATAGTATGAGTGCCATACTGGTAGGAGGTAATTCCCTGAGGTTCTATAATTCCGGATATCTCCATTGTGTCTTTTTGAGTGGTGGAACTGCAGGTCGCAGTAAAAAATAACAACATAAAAATTGGGGTGAAAAAGGCGATTACTCTCATGGTGTTTTTTAAATTTTCAATAAAGGTATAATATTTCAGATGTAAATCCAGACAATCTTAATTGGAATTGCGAAACTTATAGTTTTTGTGTTAAAGAATGTTAAGAATTGATAATTTGTTTATATTGTATGTATTAAATCAACAATTCGTAAACGGTATGAAGACAATTTTATCAGTTTTGACCTTGTTATTTTGTTCGCTTGCAATTTCTCAAACCAGTGTTTCAGGGAAGGTGGTAGACAGTAACAATGAGCCCATTCCCGGAGTGAATATTTTACTAGCCGGAACGACACAGGGAACCATCTCAGATTTTGACGGTAGATTTTCACTCACGGCTCCAATGGATCCTCCTTTTGTACTTCAGTTTAGTAATGTGGGCTATGAATCTCAAGAAGTCCGGGTCACTTCAGAAGATCAGGAAATACTTGTGACCATGATGGAAGGAACATCGCTGGACGAAATTGTGGTTTCTGCCTCCAGAACACCTGAGCGAATTTTCGAATCGCCGGTTACCGTGGAGCGTTTTGGGATCAAAGAAATTACGAATACTCCTGCAGCTTCTTTTTACGGGGGGCTGGAGAGTTTAAAAGGAGTGGACATCAATACCAACAGTCTGACATTTCAGTCTGTAAACACCCGCGGGTTTGCCACTTTTGCAAATACAAGGTTTGTTCAGCTGGTAGATGGAATGGATAATTCATCCCCGGCCTTAAATTTCGTTTTAGGGAATTTATTGGGTATGACAGAATTAGACGTCTTCAGTATTGAGTTGTTGCCGGGTGCATCTTCTGCATTATATGGCGCGAATGCTTTCAACGGTATACTTTTTATGAATAGTAAGAATCCGTTTGATTTTCCCGGTATAAGTGCCTATTACAAACAAGGTTGGACCGTCCAGGATGCGGCAGGAACCAATGCGGTTTATGATCTTGGCGTTCGCGTGGCTCACAAATTTTCTGATAAGTTCGCCGCGAAAGCTAACTTCTCATATTTAAGCGGAACAGATTGGTATGCGGTAAGTGAAGAGGATGTTTTAAATCCCGGAAGGACCAGGGCCCATCCAAACTATGACGGACTTAATATTTACGGGGATGAAGTAAGTACGAATATAAAGGGAGTGGGTGATGCTCTTGTAGCAATGGGAAGGATCCCTGCTGGTTATGAAAATTTCCTGCCTAATGAGCAAGTAAGCCGAACAGGTTATGCCGAAGAAGCCTTGACCGACTATAATGCTGAAAGTGTCAAATTTGACGCGGCTTTGCATTACCGTCCTTTCGGGGATGATCTTGAGATCAGTTACCTCGGAAAAGTGGGAATGGGAACTACAATTTATCAGGGTGCCAACCGGTATTCCTTGAATGACTTTTTCCTGCAGCAACATAAACTCCAGGTTGAAAATGAAAATTTCTTCGCCCGGTTTTATATAACCGATGAGGACGCGGGCGATTCTTACGATATTCGTTTCACAGGAATTAATGTGAACAGGGTTTGGAAGAGTGATCAGGACTGGTTTGGGCAATATGCGGGTGCTTATATTCAGGTGGCATCTCAAGGTGCTTCTTCCGAGCAGTCCCATGCCGCCGCCAGGCAATTTGCCGACCAGGGTAGGTTTGTGCCGGGAACCCCTGAGTTCCAACAGGCTTTTGAGCAGGTTACTACCGATTCAGATCTGGCTTCAGGATCACAGTTTCGGGATGGTTCTCAATTGAGACACGCCGATCTAAACTATAACTTCACACATTTGACCGGTGACTTTGCCGAAATACAGGCGGGTGGATCTTTCAGGCAATACAAGCTAAACTCTTTCGGAACCATCTTTACAGATTATGATGCTCCTATAACTTATTCCGAATACGGGATCTATGCTCAGATTCAGAAGAAACTTCTAGAAGAAAGACTGAAGCTAACCGGCTCTCTACGCTACGATAAATCTGAACTTTTTGAAGGCAACGTCTCTCCACGTCTATCTGTCGGGTATACTGCTGGTGACAAAAGAGAGCACAATTTCAGAGCTTCTGTACAAACCGGGTTCAGGTATCCCACCACCCAGGATCTGTTCATTGGATTAGATGTGGGTCGGGCTATTTTAGTGGGTTCAGCAGAGGAAAACCTTGACAGATATGTGCGCACGTTTCCGGTAAGTGGAGCAGGAGCTGCCGCCTCCGGAAGTTCGGAAGCTACGATCTCCGGAAGGGATGCCTATGAAAATTCGTTTTCACTGGCTTCCGTTCAGGCAAAAGACCCGGCTGCTGCCGATGTTGACATTGTAAAACCTGAAAAGGTAACGGCTTTTGAAGTTGGTTACCGTGGAAGAATGGGACGTGTTATAGTAGATCTTAATGCTTACTTTAATCAATACAAGGATTTTATTTCCAATGAAACCGTTCTCGTACCTTTATATGGGGAAGTGGGGGATAATTCATTGTCCTTGCTTGCTTTGCAGCAGGAAGATTATAAAGCTTTCCAGACTTACACGAATTCTCCTGCCGACGTGAAATCTTTCGGAGCATCTCTGGGCCTTTCAGCTAAGGTGTTTGGAGATTACGATCTGGAGGGGAGTTACACCTATGCCGAGCAGGATTTTGACCAGGCTTCAGCGCCCGATTTCAGAACGAACTTCAACACGCCAAAACATAAGGTGAAATTATCCTTCGGGAATACAGATCTTTTTGACAATTTCGGATTTAAAGTGAACTACAGATGGAGTGATACTTATTTCTGGCAAGCCACTTTTGCAGATGGGCAGGTACCTGCTTTCTCAGTGGTTGATGCACAGGTGAGTTATAAAATTCCTTCTATCAAGTCTATTCTTAAGGCCGGAGCTACAAATATTGGTGGTGATGAATATTTCACAGCTTATGGTACCGGACACATAGGTCAGCAATATTATATCTCGTTAACTTTCAATAATTTTTAATCGGAAGAAAGCATTTTAAAAAGGAGTCTTGAGGGCTCCTTTTTTTGTTTTCGGGAGTTATTCCTCGTAGCGGCTAAGGCGATTCCGAAGAATTCTCACTTCATCCTGAAGTTCAGATACCCTGTTCAAAAGGTTTCGAATGGCGTCAATTCCCTGAAGATTGATCTCAAGGTCATAATGGAGCCGCATCATTCTTTCCAACTCCCGAACCTGTTCGGGGTCTATATACTCATTTTCTTCGATCACCTGAATTTCAAGCAGTCCGAATTCATTCAGGGAATTAATAAACGAGTACTGAACGTTATGACATTCACAGAAGTCTGCAATTAATATAAATTCTTTAGGATCCATTTTTTCTCAATTTTTGTAGCTCCTGTAACAGTTCTTTTTCACGAGTAGTTAAGTTGGTAGGGATCTTGACTTTGTAGGTGATGAAAAGATCTCCGAACTGCCCTTCCTTTTTATAGACAGGGAAACCCTTGCCCTTCAATTTGACAGTCGTTCCATTCTGGGTTTCGGGTTTAACCGTAAGTTTGGCTTTTCCGTCAAAGGTGTCAACGGTAATGCTGCCTCCCAAAGCCGCGGTAAACATATCAAGTTCCACATCTTTATAAAGCTGCTGTTTTTCCCTTTTAAAGGTAGTATTGTTATTGATGGCAAACGTTATAAAAAGGTCTCCGTTTGGACCGCCATTTATACCTTCACCTCCGTAGCCTTTTATCTTAATGGTTTGGCCATTTTCCACCCCGGCAGGAATAGTTAGTCGGATATTTTTACCGTTTACGGTGAGCGTTTGTTTTTGAGTTTTATAGACATCGGATAGGTTTAACTGAAGCTGAGCGTTGAAATCCTGCCCTCGGAACCGGGTAGTTCTTTGTTGACCACCCCTGGCGGCACCTCCAAACATAGATTCGAAAAAATCGGAGAAATCACCTTGTTCAAAACCCTGTCCGCCGAATCCTTCAAATCCTCCGGCATTTCTTCCGCCATAACCACCACCTGAATATTGTTGCTGATACTGCTGTTGCTGTGCCCTGGCTTTTTCAAACTCTTCAGCGTGCTGCCAGTCCTTACCGTATTTGTCGTACTTCTTCTTTTTTTCGGGATCGATCAGTACTTCGTGGGCCTCATTGATCTGTTGGAATTTTTTTTGTGCCGCCGCGTCATTGGGATTGAGATCTGGATGATATTTGCGGGCTAATTTCCGGTAGGCCTTTTTGATGTCATTCTTGGAAGCATCTTTGGAAAGTCCCAAAACTTTATAATAATCTATGAATTCCATTGATGTATTTGTTTTACGATTCAGGGAGATGTTACCTTAAATATACAATATTCGCCAGGCAGCTGTTAGTTTATATTCTTAAACTTCTGTAAAATTCAGTTTATGATTTTGTGCTTCTGAAGGAGCTGCGGAAAAAAGAATGTTTGTTTTTGAAGTTGGTTTTTCTATTTTTAATAGATGGAAAACTTACAGCTCAAGACCTTCGCCGAATATAAAAAGGCTTACAAGAAAAGTGTAAAGCACCCGGAAACCTTTTGGGATGAAATTGCCGACACCTTTACCTGGCACAAGAAATGGGATAAGACTTTGGAATGGGACTTTAGTAAACCTGAAGTTAAGTGGTTTCAGGGCGGAAAGCTCAACATCACAGAGAATTGCCTGGATCGTCATCTCGAAAAGTTGGGCAATAAGACCGCAATTATTTGGGAACCGAACGATCCCGATGAGGAATCCCGTTACATTTCCTACCGACAACTATTTGTGAAGGTTTCTCACTTCGCGAACGTGCTTAAGAATAATGGTATTAAAAAAGGGGATAAGGTATGCCTTTACATGCCAATGATCCCCGAACTGGCTATTGCGATGCTGGCCTGCGCAAGAATAGGAGCCGTTCATTCCATAGTCTTTGCCGGTTTTTCAAGTGCTGCCATTGCCCGAAGGATCAATGATTCGGAATGTAAAATGCTGATCACAGCCAATGAGGTTTATAGAGGATCGAAAAAGGTGAATTTGAAAGAGATCTGTGATAAGGCCCTGGAAGAAACACCTTCTATAGAATCAGTAATTGTGTACCGCCGAACCGTTGAACCAACACCTATGAAGGAAGGTCGCGATAAGTTCTGGTTCGATGAACTTCAGAAAGCTGAAAAGGAATGTCCGGCTGAGGTGATGGATGCGGAAGATATGTTGTTCATTCTTTACACTTCCGGTTCTACTGGTAAACCTAAGGGAATGGTTCATACTGTTGGCGGGTATATGGTAGGGACAACTTACACTTTTCAAAATGTTTTTCAACTGCAAAAGAATGATGTGTACTGGTGCACGGCCGATATCGGCTGGATCACCGGACACTCTTATATAATTTACGGTCCGCTTGCTTCGGGGGCGACAACAGTAATGTTTGAAGGGGTTCCAAGTTATCCTGATTACGGAAGATTCTGGGAGATCTGTGAAAAATTAAATGTCACACATTTTTATACAGCCCCAACCGCTATCAGGGCACTGGCGAAACAGTCCCTTGAATTTGTAGAGAAACATGACCTTTCCTCCTTAAAAGTTCTTGGAAGTGTGGGAGAACCGATCAATGAAGAAGCCTGGCACTGGTATAATGATAATATAGGGAAAGGAAATTGCCCTGTCGTAGATACCTGGTGGCAAACCGAAACAGGGGCCATTATGATCTCACCTCTGGCAGGGATCACTCCCACAAGACCCACTTTTGCGACCTTGCCTTTGCCTGGAGTTCAACCTGCTTTAATGGATGACAACGGGGAAGAGATAACCAATCTTAATGAAAAGGCAGAAGGTAGATTGGCCATAAAATTTCCGTGGCCGTCTATCGCCCGAACTATTTACGGCGATCATGAACGCTATAAAGAAGTCTACTTTTCGACTTATGAGAATAAGTATTTTACCGGAGACGGCTCTTACAGGGATGCTTCCGGGAACTATAGAATTACCGGAAGGGTAGATGATATTGTCATAGTCTCAGGTCATAACTTAGGAACTGCTACCATCGAAAATGCAATTGATGAGCATGAAGGAGTAGTGGAGAGCGCAGTAGTTGGGTTCCCACATGATGTGAAAGGAAATGCCTTATACGCTTATGTAATATTGTATGATAATGTAGAGCCTTCCGAAGAACTGCGTAAGGAAATTAGAGAATTGGTAAGTGACACGGTAGGACCTATCGCGAAACCTGATAAGATCCAGTTTGTAAACAACCTTCCTAAGACCCGAAGCGGGAAGATCATGAGAAGGATCCTTAGGAAGATCGCCTCCAATGATACTTCAAACCTGGGAGATACTTCAACTCTATTGAATCCTGAGGTGGTGGAAGAGATCAAAGAAAAGGCTTTGGTGTAAACAAACTTTAAAAGACCGGATTTCCGGTCTTTTTTATTCCTCTCCTTCAGATAAATTGATCTCAAAATCACTGATCATTTCAAGCAGGATCTCTTCTGTCTGTGAAAAATGAGGTTTTGAGGTTCTTTTGCGTTCTACTTTTTTAAAATAGGGAACGATGCCTCCTGATTCGTAAAGTTGCACTACATGAGGATGCACATAATAGCTGCGACAAATACTGCGGGTGTTACCTAAAGCTTCTGCGGTAGTATCGTAGGCCCGGAGAATATTTGATTTAATTTCTTTTTCCTTCTCTACAAAACCTATTTCTCTTAGGGCCTCGAAAAAGATCTTTGTAGCGCCCCAGGTCCTGAAATCTTTAGCAGAGAATAGCTCGCCGCTAATTTCCTGTATATATTCATTGACCATTCCGCTGTCGATACGTTGTTTATTCCCGTTTTCATCAAAGTATTTGAACACCTCCCAGCCCGGAATTTCTTCACATTGATTCACCAGTCTTACCAGTTTTCTGTCAGTTACGGGTACCTGGTGTTCAATACCGCGCTTTCCGACAAAGGAAAACTGAAGTTTCCCTTTTGAAATGTCTACGTGTTTGCTTCTTAGAGTGGAAAGACCATAAGATTTATTCTCCCGGGCATATGCTTCATTCCCTATTCTAATGTGGGTTTCTTCCATAAGCTTAATGACCAGTGCTAAAACCTTTTGGCGGGGCATTCCTCTTTTCGCCAGGTCATGCTCTACACGTTCTCTTACTTTAGGAAGGACCTTTCCAAAAGCCGACATTTTATAAAATTTGGTCTGATTCCTTATTTTAGACCAGTCCGGGTGATACATATATTGTTTTCGGTCTTTAGCGTCAATCCCTACCACCTGCAAATGTCCTTTATCAAGCGGACAGATCTTAACATTTTTCCAACCCGGGGGGATCACCAGTTTCTTTATTCGTTCTACCACTTCAGGCTTCACCGGTTCCCCGTCTTTTAAATATTGATATCCTTTTCCTCTTTTTTGGCGGTTAATACAGAGATCATTTTCTGAAGTATATATGAGATTGGCCTTTTCTGCGGAAAGTTGAGGGTTGCCAATAAGTTCGTTGATTTCATCAGAAGAGAGGGACATAGCTCACTTTTTTCCTAAAGATAACCTGAGTATAGCTGTCTTGGATTTAAAAAAATGTGAAAGTTGCAGAAATAAAAAACCTCCTTCCGTAAAGAAGGAGGTTTGAAAATGCGATTATAAGAGCTTCTTATTCAAAATAGCTGAAGGTTTCTCCGTCCTTCAATTGCAAGAGACTTTCGTAAATAAGTTTGATTACGTTTTCCACATCCTCCCGGTGTACCATTTCAACCGTGGTATGCATATAGCGCAAAGGCAGCGAGATCAGTGCAGAAGGAACTCCTCCGTTACTGTAGGCAAAAGCATCAGTATCTGTACCGGTCATTCTTGAAGACGCGGCACGCTGGAAAGGAATTTTCTTTTCTTCCGCAGTCTCGATCAACAGGTTTCGAAGCCTGTTTTGAACTGCAGGAGCATACGTGATCACAGGTCCCGCCCCGATCTTGGTCAAACCATTGGTTTTCTTTTCGATCATTGGGGTAGTGGTATCATGGGTAACATCGGTCACGATAGCAACATTCGGCTGAATTCTGTGAGTGATCATTTCAGCCCCGCGTAAACCGATCTCTTCCTGAACCGAGTTGGTAATGTAGAGTCCAAAAGGTAATTTTTTCTTATTTTCTTTCAGAAGTCTGGCAACTTCCGCGATCATAAATCCGCCAATTCTATTGTCTAGCGCACGGCAAACAAATTTATCATTGTTCAGAATGAAGAACTCATCGGGATAAGTGATCACGCAACCAACATGAACCCCAAGTGCTTCCACTTCTTCTTTGGTAGTACATCCCACATCTATAGTGATGTTGTCCAGTTTGGGCGCCTGTTCCTTTTCCTTATCACGGGTGTGAATGGCCGGCCATCCAAAAACACCATTTACGATCCCGTTTTTGGTGTGGATGTTGACTCTTTTAGAAGGAGCGATCTGGTGGTCGCTTCCTCCATTTCTGATTACATATATAAGACCATCATCTGTAATGTAATTGACATACCATGAAATTTCATCGGCATGGCCCTCAATAACAACCTTGTATTTCGCTTCTGGGTTGATCACCCCTACAGCGGTTCCATATGTGTCTGTGATAAATTCGTCCACGTATGGTTTCAGGTAGTCCATCCATAATTTTTGCCCTTCCCATTCGTACCCGGTAGGGGCGGCGTTATTCAGGTATTTCTCTAAAAACGCAAGCGATTTATCGTTCAGTAAACTTTCTTTTCCCATTTAATAAAGATTTTGCACGAATTTAATAAGAATAAAACAGCTGACAATTTATAGATAATGTAATTTTGGAATGATTTTAGCGCTAGTATTTATAAAAAAGGACTTTTGTGAAAAGATTATTTCTGCTTTTACTTTTCATTTTTTCAGGTTCTGCGATCGCTCAGGAAAATATGCCTGTTAGTGATACGCTGCAGAAGGAATATATGTTTATAGAAGGTGATTCTATTGCCCGTGAGCATATAGACCTTGATGAGGTTTTGATCCTTGGACGGCTCAAATTTGACAGTGACCTTGAAAGAAGAAAGTATTTGATCTTGCGTCGTAAGACTATAAAAGTGTATCCATACGCGAAACTGGCTTCAGAAAGATTGGTTGAGTTGAATAGTAGGCTGGACCAGATCAAGAGTCGCCGCGACAGGAAGAAGTACACCAAGATTGTGCAGAACTATATAGAAGACCAGTTTTCAGCCGAATTGAAAAAACTCACCCGCACCGAAGGTCAGATCCTGGTGAAATTGATACACCGTCAAACAGGTACCACTACCTTTGACCTTATAAAGGAGTTGAAAAGCGGGTGGCGTGCCTTTTGGTATAATACGACCGCGAGTTTCTTTGATATTTCGCTCAAAGAAGAGTTTAAGCCGGAGAGCGATCAGGAAGATTATTTGATCGAGGATATTCTTCAGCGTGCCTTTCAAAAGAAGCAGTTGCAGAAGCAGCCTTCAGCACTTGATTTTAATTTTCTTGAATTGACCAATAAATGGTCGGCTCCAAATAAGCCCGATCGAAAATCATAATTCATTTCTCCTTTATATATAGGAGTGCATATTTCTTTTATTGATTTGGGCGTTCCCCGCCCCTGGCGGGGTCGGGCTATCCGCTTCAATCTTTTTGCTTATGCTTCACAAAAAGGATTTCCGCTGCTATCCCTAACGCGGTTTGGTTACCTATATAATAGGAGGGAGGAAGTTTTTTCAAAAAAGGAAAAAAAGTTTACTCTTCAAAAACCACATTTTCAAGCCCTTAAAACGGAGGCTTAAAAAAACCTTAAAAAAGTTGAGTTTGGGACTTGCGAGATTAAAAAGAGGGCGTATATTTGCACCCGCTTTGAGACACAGCAACGGGTTATGAATCCGAAGTGAAAGTCCAGTAATGACGAGGTCTCCGAGCGAAAATGTTCTCTGAAAAATATTTGAAATTTCTTTTGGAAGCTAAGAAAAAAAGGTTGTAAGTTTGCAGCCGCTTTCAGCCGCAACAAATGACCTTCGGGTTATGAGTTGAGATCCCAGCAGGGGCGAAGGTTGAAGCTAGAAAAGTTCTCTGAAAAAAGTTTAAAATTTTGTTTGTTTTGTAAGGAAAAAAGGTTGTAGATTTGCATCCCTGTTCTGGTCAAAACGCTTCTTTGGGGGCTTTGAAAAAAAATAAAATTTTTTTCTTGCGAGTTTGAAAATCGGTTGTATATTTGCAGCCGCTTAGAACACAAGCGAAGTTCACAAGAAATTACTGAAATAG
>NZ_JBHTJP010000034.1:0-261 GCF_042676025.1 Salinimicrobium gaetbulicola | reverse complement strand
AGTGTAGAAGAGGTTCGAATCCTTTTATTTTAACAACGAAACCACGAAAGTGGAAGTTCATTGACATATTGAATTGACAGCGCGTATTATGTTATTTATAACATGATGCAAAGAATAAGAATTAAGACTAGAAGACTATTTTGAGCTTTTGACCTGCAAAGGTCATAAGAGGAATTCCTTAGTAATTGTAAAATTATTTAAGATTTAACGATGAAGAGTTTGATCCTGGCTCAGGATGAACGCTAGCGGCAGGCTTAACAC
>NZ_JBHTJP010000033.1:0-572 GCF_042676025.1 Salinimicrobium gaetbulicola | reverse complement strand
ACGTTGTGTGTCATTTATGCTAAGGCACAATAAAATTTAAAATTGATCAATAGACTTGAAAAAACTTATTGAAAAATACGATGGAAAGAAATACACGCTAAAAGAATACCTACCTGTGATTTTTCTATTCATCTTATTAATTGGATTCGCAATTTACACGGTTATTAAAAAAGGAGACTTCGTAGAAATATATTTGAGTACATCTTTTGATGAAATGGTCGTAGATATTTTCGAAGAAAAAGGAAACACTTATTTATTATTGACAAACAGAAATAACAGATATAGGTTGGAAAACAGTCGGAATTATGATTATAAACCTCCTTTCCTATATGATTTTCTAAAAGAGAATGACAGAGTAATTAAAAATAAATGTTCTGATACTATCTATATAGAAAGGGATTCAAAAAAATATCATTTTCTAATTGGGAGCACATCATACAATCGTAAAGGAAAATCACAGGACTTTATTCAAAAATACCTAAACGAAAGAGCAATAATGAATGAAAGAAATGATTGTGATTAATAATAAACTAAATATAAAACGACACACAACATCGGTTAACGAGCAAATA
>NZ_JBHTJP010000032.1:1486908-1489072 GCF_042676025.1 Salinimicrobium gaetbulicola | reverse complement strand
TAGGCAGATTCCCAAAATTCAGTCATAATTACATTTTATTATCAAGTTATGTTAGACATTAAGAAGAGATTTGAACTTCGGTTGTTATTAATTGCCCACAACGTACCCGGTTAACGCAAGTAGCGGAAGTTGGGGACGCAAATTTGTCCGGTTAAGTGATGTTTTTAAAGGTAGTCAAAAATGTCATTTTTAGCAGGCTCGTCCGCTATTTGCTTCGTTAACCGCTGTTAGCCACAGTATTTTATTTTTTTCCTTTTCGTCAATCTATCTTTTTTAGGTTTCAATCTAACTTCCACAATTATCTATTTATTCTAAGCGAAATCTTGTAAATGTATAGTCTAGACTGTCAGCCTTGTAAATGTTATAATGATTTGGTATAAAAAGATAATCCTTGTAAATGATATAGCGACTGCCATGTTCGCCACTTAATTCAGTATCAAATATTTTCTCATCGCTTTTCCTGTGAATGTCAATATGATATATCCATGGAAAGTACTTTTCTTGTCTTCTTTTTGTGAAGTATTTCGTAGGATTATTCAAGTCTTTGAAGGTCTCGTCGAAAATCGATTTTTTCACTTCATCCGGCAGAGAACTATATTCAATCGTCTCCTTATCTAGGCGATTAATATTCCGAGAATTGCAGCTTATAAAAAAGATTATTGATATGAATACTAATGTTCTTTTCATATTGTGGCTAACGGTTACGGTTATCGCAAGTTGCGGGAGTAGGGACGCGGACTTGTCGGATTAACCATTTTCTTTCTTGGTTTCTAAAATTACACTTTTTCTATTAAACCCGTTATTTGCGATGAACCGATGTTAGCCGCCGTGCCTTTTTGAGTTTTTACTTTCTATATTTTCAATTATTAATTGAAACAATTTTGATAATGGAAATGAATTAATCAATGTTCGTATCCTCGCAACTACTATTTTAGATTTTTCACTGGGCATAATCCAAAATAGAATTATAATAAATACTATAAAAATAAAAGTTTGGACAAGAGGACTATTAAAGAAGGTTTCCATACGTCTTTGTTTTGATACAAAGAAAGTTTGAATTCTCAAAATTACTCGTTCCAATGCGTTCCGGAACGTCTAAGTTACTTGCTTTATATGTGGTATTGAAAAATTTTCTTTTTCAAATGTTTTCTTGCTTTCTGAAAATTTATCGTCATCTGGATTTAAATATTTGCGCAATGTATCTGCACTAACCTCGACTTCAAATTGTTGTTTAATTAATTTGGCGAAAGCAGTATAATTTATTTCTCCGCTAATTGCTTTTGGAGGTTCGATATAACCTTCCAAGGCAAGAGTACCTAATATAAATCCGATATGAGTTTTTTTTCCTGACCACTTTATTCTAGTCGACATTTGTTTTGATTCATTTAGTTCGCTAATCATTAGATGAATTTTATTTAATTCATCCACGAATCGACGACCAATGTGGAATAGCGTTAATGGTAATAAACTTAGAACTTTAAATCTTTCTAAGTGGTATTCAGAGTAATAAATACTTCTGATTGGCTCAAATCTAGAATAGTTCTTTTCGTTTTCCAGATTATCTATAATTTGAAGCATAGAGCCATTTTCTGGATAATCACTTGCCTTATAAATTCTATTGTTTAAATTCTCGAGTTCTAAATTGTCTATTACTGTTGAGTAATATCTTGACCCTTTAGAATTAATATAAAAATCTGATTTTAAGGTTTTAAGAATAAGTTTTGTTGCCTCGATATTTAAATTTATAAAAGTGTCAAAAGTTTTAGGATCAGCAGTTGATAATTTTAAATAAATTTGAGATAAAGCTTTCTCGAACTTTTCTTTCAGCTCTAATACAATATCCTCTTGACGGCTTCTTATGTTATCAAAGTTCTTTTCATAGAAATTATTTTTTTGATATCTGACTAATAACCAGTTTCTTTTATAATCTACATTTTCTTCAAGAGGATCTGTTAAAAAATCTGGATAGTAATTTTTCCCTAAACTATTAATGAAGGACTTTACACTCTTCATTTACCTTTTTTATTAATATTTCTGTCAAGATACATTTTTTTTGTTCAAGGTTTTGTAGGCATTGCGGCTAACGGTTGCGATTATCGCAAGTAGCGGGAGTAGAGATGCGGACTTGTCGGATTAACCATTTTCTTTCTTGGTTTCTAAAATT
>NZ_JBHTJP010000032.1:1072261-1486748 GCF_042676025.1 Salinimicrobium gaetbulicola | reverse complement strand
CTTCTTCTTCCATTTGCTAGTAATGTGTGACTTCTTAAAATTCCTTCTTCTATAAACCCACTTTTCTTTAATCCTTTTCTTGCCGCAATATTTAATACATCTGTCTTACTTTCAACTCTTTCTAAATGAAGTTCCTCGAAACAATATTTTAATAGAATCAATTTTATGATTTGATTTATACCGGTTCCTTGAATACTTTCTGATAACCAGGTCCAACCAATCTCAATTCTCTTATCTCGTGCGGAAAAGTTTCCTAAGCTTGTTGATCCGATTATTTTATCATTTTTTCTATCAATGATAGTGAAGGCTAATCTTTCTTCATTTTCAATTGATTTTATTGCAATTTTTATCCAATTTAAAAGCTCTTCTTGCTTTGATAAATTACTGGTGAAATAAGTCCAAACTTTGTCATTTTTAGTCAATTCTTTCATTTCTTCGAAATCATCTTCTTTTATTGGACGAAGTATAAACTGGTCGGTTTTTAGAACTTTCTTGTAGTTGAGCATGTTATGATAATTGGCTATAACGGTTTGGCTATGCGTAGTGCGGGATTAATATGCACTTCACTTTCAGTTTACCGATATGTTTGTTAATATTCATTCACTTTCAATTTAGCACCAAAACCCGCATTACGTATAGCCGTTGTTGTGCGTTCGACTTTTTCATTTTCTCTCATATACCACCATTCTAATGTTATTATAGTTGTCCTGTCTCGATAGCTTAATTTCAACATTTATATTGTTCTCTGTTGTCCAAACAAATGATTGATTTTTCTTTTCTTCATCTATCGAATTGGGTTCGCCAAGTTCATTAGTTAGAATCAATACAAGGTCATTAAATCTTGTCAAAAAAACTTCACTTTCCGACTTATCATTTCCAAATTCAATTCTATCGGTCTGTGTTTTTTCCCAATTAATTGTTATAGCTCTAACTAAATCAGTCTTTTTAGTAGCATAATACATAATTGAGTTTGAGATAATCGAATCTTCTACAACAAGGTAAGATTTGTTAATGTCGATATCATAATTCTTAGGGTTCCAACTGTCTCCAATTCCAGTTTTGTGATTTGGTGTAATGTCAAAAGTTTTCCATTCCTTTTCTTTCGACTCCACTTTGGTAAGGGGCAGTTTTGAAAAATCAACAAGGATTGTTTTAAGTCTATTTTCAAAAATTTCGTTTGACCTTTCTTTTCCTAATGTTTTCGGTTTTAATTCAAAGTCATTCACTAAAAAGGTTGCATAAATCTTGTTACCCTTAATTGTTGTCAGACCATAAATTTGGTCATTCGATGTTTTGAATTTGAGCAATTCATTAGAGCTATTAAAGTTTTTATAACGATAAGAGAAGTGCCAATTGAAAAATTTTACATTATCAAATATCTTCTCAAAAGGCTGTATTTTGTTATTCACTATCCGTGAGAGATACGAAGCTGTGTCTGTTTCAAAAATATGTAGAAGTTCATCATTATAAACAAAGGAACTGACAATGCTAGGGTGATATGAAAAATCAAAATAGTCTGCATTCTCATCTTCATAAATCACTTCATAGCCTTTTGATTCACTGTACCAAGAGTAGTTCTTACCTGTCTTCTCTATGTTTTCATAAGTCACATCATTATCGCATTTTGTTAGCTTCTTTGGGTTATTGATTCTCAGAACTTTAAAGGAATTAGTCAAATAATAAGTGCTGTCGATTTTGTTTATCAATGGTGTTGTGGATTCCAAAACATATTGACTGTCTGTTTTCTTGTCTTTAAACCACGTTTTTCCACCCCATTCACCAAAGTCTAAAGAGTAGACATAAAAGTCTGAATCTTCCCATACTAAGTCGTCCGTTTTGTCAATCTTGTTCCACTTTAAATTTGTATTATCAAGATAATAGCTTTGTTTGTCCATATACGGCTTCAGAATAATGCTATCGTTTTGCACATAAAAATCCAAGTAGACTGTTTTCATTTCTTCGGGGCAGTCAATCACTTTTTCTAATTGATTGTTTGAAAAAATATAAAGCCATCTTTTTCCGTAGCCACCATATTTCATTAATCGTTGTTCAAAAAGCACATAATATTTGTCCTTATATTCTAATGCGTGAGTCATTCTGCCATTTACACTTATTGAAATTGTGTCTTGAATAAGAGAAAAACCACTCTCTAGATTTGTCACGTTGGAATTTTGTTGCCCATTACAAGCAAAAAGTGTCAATGATAAAATTAGTATTGCAAAAGTTCCTTTCATCTTCTTGTTTGTCGTGAGTTTGTTCCTTAAGCTGACGCACAACGTCTCCGGTTAACGCAAGTAGCGGACTGGGGAAGCGATTAGTTGTCGGTTAAGTTATCTTTTTAAAAGTAGTCAAAAATGTCATTTTAGATGGCCTGCCGCTATTTGCTCGTTAACCGATGTTGGCAACAGTATTTTAATCTATTATTACTTTGAAATATTTCATATTCTGTTCGAATATCTGACCAACTTCAACTGGTTTGTCGTTATAAATTATTGACTTGAACTTACAGTTATTCGTTTCGGTAACTTTATAGGTCAAGAAATATCCTTTTCTATTTTTTTGTTTTTTGGTTACGACCCCTTTGATTTTACAGTCAAAATCTTCTCCTTCTACGATATAGGAGTAAACAAATAAACTTGTTCTTTCACTTCCATCATATTTATATGTTCCACTAAATGGAATTGTAATTGTGTCGCCAACTTCTAGTCTTTTAAAGCTTCGTTTATTTTCTTTTGATAATTCTTTTAGTTGCTTTTCTATTTTATCTAGTTCTGGTTTATATGGTTCAAATTGTTGAATAAAACATTTTTTATTTTCCATGAATAATCCGTCTTGAAAAGCTTGTTTTCGTAGATCAGGTAACTTCTCAAACCGTTTTTTTCTCAGTCGATCTATTTTATTTGAAGACATAAAATCATAAGTGTATTCAAATAGAAGTATTATCTCTAGATAATTGCAATTTTCGGGAATTGAGATTGTTGACCATTCATAGCCAAGTCCAGCGAATATTAAATTTTCAGTTTCTTTTGTCAGTTCAATTTTGAAGTAACCATTTAAGTCGGTTTTTCCAATTTCAGTTGTGTCTTGGTTAAAAATTTTAATTTCAAATGGGGTCTCCAAATCTTCGCCAATAACTCGACCGCTCAAAGTCCGTTGACCAAAGGCAGAAAAAATGCAGAACAAGAGTAGGAGGAAGTATATAATTTTAAATCTCACGTTTGTTTAATATTGTTGCCAACGTTCCCGGTTAACGCAAGTAGCGGAGTAGGGGACGCGAATTTGTCGGTTAAGTTATCTTTTTAAAGGTAGTCAAAAATGTCATTTTGAACGGTCTGCCGCTATTTGCTCGTTAACCGATGTTGTGTGTAGTGCTTTCCGCAATGTTCTTTCAAGTTCGTATTTTTATTAATCGACCAAATGAGATTTTATATTTTCAATAATCCGTTCCATATAATTCCATTTTTTTTGAGTTTGCAACGTAATTGGATGAGCAACTCTATAGGTGTGAAATGGAAATGGTTTGGCGGATATTCTCGCTAACTCTGAGTTATCAATTTCGTTATCAACTTTGCTGAATTTAATTTTATCTTTTATTTGGCGTTGTATTTTTTCGTCCCAACTGTTGTCAGTAAAAAATATAATTACATCTGGATTTGTAATTTCAATTTCTCTTTCTAAAACATCAAAATTCTCACAGAAGAATTTAAAATCATCGTAATCTATTGCGGTTCCCTCGACTGCTTTAGAAAATTTAGAAACGTTTGTCCACAAAAAATTTTTCTGTCCAATCGTTTCGGGCATCAATAGGTTTTTTGTTTCATAAACATATTGCCAAAAAGTAGTGTATTTACCATTTTCACAAAGTTCAAATTCTTTGTACCTATCAATGCAGTCATTAACATCGAGATTCAAATCGCCCATCCATCCGTTTGGTTCACGTCCAATAAAAAGCATTTTATATTTAGATTTCAAATAATCGTTTTCCCAACAGTACATAAGGTTCGTGCCGTCAATATTATCTGGAAATGTATTCTTTTCTAAAAGTCGTTTTGTCTCTTTTTCGTAAAGTTCAAATAATTTTTTGTTGATTTCCATTACAATTTCGACCATTGGTGGTGGTTTCCTGACGGACAACCAAAAGCTTTTGGTGTGCTTTTAGATTTCACTAATAAGGCACATTTTTTACATTGGTAATTTGTAGTTCCAACTTCACCCAAATCAGTCCATTGATGATGTCCACCGCTTGGACAACCAAATACTTTAGGTGTTGAACTGTTCGTAATATGCGTTGCACATTTTTTACATTGATAGTTTTTCATATTTTTCTGTTCTTGGTTGATTTCGGGTTGTTTTTTTGCATTACACACAACGTCTCCGGTTAACAAAAGTGGCGAGTAGGGAAGACATCACTTTCCGTGGAGACGAATATTTGTTATGGAAATAAATGTAGGAAATTATCGCTCAAAAAGCCATTTTAGTTAACCGTTGTTGCAACACGCTTAGAAATCCGCTAGGAGTTTCCCGATGAGATTTTAATATTCATTTTTCCCGAAAGAATGATAAAGTTAGGCTTTTCCACAGCGTCTGAGTGAAGTCCGTTTTTCGTGATGGACAGGAACCGCCACAGATAAAAACTCAAAAAGTTGCTTTTAATGACTGATTTTTCGGACAGAAAACTAAGGTTGGCAAGGTTCAAAAACCTTACCTCTCAAAAAGGGCAAAAAGGAGTGTCTTTTCGATTAATAGAGTGTGTTGCAACGTTTCCGGTTAACGCAAGTAGCGGATGTTGGGAAACTTGATTTATCGGTTAAGTTATCGTTTTAAAGGTAGGCAAAAATGTCATTTTTGAAGGCCTGCCGCTATTTGCTCGTTAACCGATGTTGTGCACTGTTTTATATGTCCATCAAAACTCAACATCATTACTGATGCGTATGGCATCTATAATTTGGGTTTTCATTTTTTTAGTTTTCCCAACCCAAATTGTCTTTTTATGAGTTGTATAATTCCATGTATAAACGTGAATAATGGAATCAGTCAGTATTTCTTTTTCATTTAGAATTCCGCCATCAAATTCATTTAAATCAGAATTGATATTCAACTTGTAGTGTTTGTCAGGATCAGTATGAAAATATATTTTATGAGCATCATGGTAATTTTGTCCAATTAGTTCTTCAATTTGTTCTACTGGTTTATGCCAAATATCCAAATACCATGAGACTGTAAATCCGACAACGAGAATTATTATGAATACTAAAAGCTTCTTCATTTTTTAAATAGTGCACAACGTCTCCGGTTAACGCAAGTAGCGGTTTGGGAAACGATTATTTATCAGTTAAGTTATCTTTTAAAGGTAGTCAAAAATGTCATTTCTGAAGGATCTCAGCTATTTGCTCGTTAACCGATGTTGCCCACAGTTATGTATCAAAGCGCATATCATTATCCAAAGATTCTCCCAGATCAGACTTCCAAAATTCATCGATGTTTTTTAAAATTTCTTTTTCAATTTTTTCTTGTTGAGCTTCACCCGCTTTTGGCATTTTTTCTACTCCGCGAAGTCTATTGCTTACAAAAGAATTGAATGGATAAAATTCCACTTGTTGAGGAACTTCAATTATTCCTCCATTCGGATTTATTTCCACTTCATATAATTCATCGGTATATGGTTCACTCAAAATTGTACTCCAAAAAATAAACCTATTGAATTTACCGTAAATCAAAAGTGATGTCTTTGTTTCATTACTAACAATTGTTGCATCTAATGCTCTTGTAAAATAAAAATCTACACCTTTAATTCCACTATTATTGTTCAATAATCTACTTGTTAGTAGCATATTTACATTGTGGTGATTTTTGGGAATTGTATTTTTTTTTAAAAATTCTCTCCATTCCTTTTCCGCCTCCATCATTTTGTCATAATACCACTTTTTAGTGAAGTCTGTTCTACTAGTTCTAAGTTCTAATTGAATTACTCTCCATAAAAAAGAGATTGCGAAATAGTACAAATTTTCATCATATTCTAATGTGTACTTTTCATTTAGGTAAGGTTTAAAAATGTTTTCCGCGAACCATTTTTCACTCTTGGAAAATTTTTGTTCTGCTTTAAGTCCTAATAAATAAGGTTTTGGACCATCTTGGTCTCTTTTATTTGGCGTCTCAAAATTTCTTAAAAATCGAGAACCAGTTTCCTTGGAATGTTTAATTACGAATTTGGGATAAATGTGACTTTCCACTAAGTCAGTTTCTTCTTCATATAAAGCACAGATTCCTTTCATAATTGTGGGCAACGCTCCCGGTTAACGCAAGTAGCGGACCTGGGAATGTGAATTTGTCCGGTTAAGTTCTATTTTTAAAGGTAGTTAAAAATGTCATTTTAGATGGTCTGCAGCTATTTGCTCGTTAACCGATGTTGTGCACAGTTTATTATAAATCATCAATCTCATCTATAATTGTAAAGAAACTATTTAAATCACAATAGGGGTCCGTAGCCATTCTTTTCCCTTCTTCAATTACATCAAATTCATATTCTCCAATTAGGTCATTAAATCGGGTTACAAATATTTCCATTTTAAACTGAATATTTAAGTTGGAATAATCTATATCATCATTATTAAATTCAAAATTCTCCTCAGTTTCAATTCCTTTAATAGGTTTATTATTTTTTAAATAGGTCAATCTTGTATATCTGCCGTAAGATGCACCAAATTGTTCTTCAATTTTTACAATCTCCCCTTCTAGTTTCCAAATTTTCAAGGTTGCTCCATGGTCAATATGACTTCCGGTAATTTCATTCCAGTCATATTCATTTAGTTTTAGGCTGGAATTTGAGTCCACGGAACCGATATAGTTGTCAATTTCTTTTACCGTAACATCTTGAGAAAAAGCTGTCAAATTAAAAAATATGAATACTATTATTAATTTAAATTTCATTGGAAACGGTTTAAAATTGTGCACAACGTCTCCGGTTAACGCAAGTAGCGGACCTGGGAAAACGATTATTTGTCGGTTAAGTTATCTTTTTAAAGGTAGTCAAAAATGTTATTTTGAACGGTTCTCCGCTATTTGCTCGTTAACCGATGTTAGCAAATGTTTTAATCAGAGTAATTTATTTGATAGGAATGATTTTTCCAAGTAATTCGAGCTACTCCCGACCCTAACTTGTTGGAGACAAATCCTTCATTATTTGAATAATAAAGAATGTTTCCAATTCCATATTCTCCGTAATCTGCAGCTCCGTCAATAACAATAAATTTTGGTTCACTTTTGTAATTGTTGAATGCCACCAATTGAAAAATTCCATTTTCTTTATCCTTCATTATACAAACGAAGTCATTTTTTCCATCATTGGTAAAATCATTTTCAATAAAAGAATAACAGTTCCTCTTGGGATAAGGTCCGTAATCTGAAGTATAAATTGATAAATCGGTCTCCTCAATAAAAGACCAATTCTTAAGTTCATCTCCTAACAATCGTATTTTTTCCGGTATAGAGCACTCACTATTCGTTTTATTTATTTCTTGGTTTGTCAGTTTATGTGAAATTTCTTGATTTGTTTCTGCTAAATCAGAATTAACTTCTTTTTTGAAACTATCGTCTCCTTTTTTGTTTGAATTACAAGCAAGTAGTAATAAATAAAAAAGGATCAAAAATGTTTTTATATATCTTTTGAAGTCCACTTGAAAATGATTTTTTTATAAAATATTTGCTAACGTTCCCGGTTAACAAAAGTGGCGAGTAGGGAAGACTTCACTTTCCGTCGTAACGGGTTTTTCTTATGGAAATAAATTTAGGAAATTATCTCTCAAAAAAGCCATTTTGGTTAACCGATGTTATGCAACGGCTTTCCTTTTAATTATGTTATTTCCAAAAATTTTCAAGAATAATGGACTAAAGATTAGTTCGGGTAAAATCGCGGGCAAATAGAAAAATAAGAACATAAAATCAATCTGGAAATGCCAAAATGCCCAGATCAAAAACGAACTTGAAATGGTCATAATTCTTGTCAGGATAATTACTGAAATACTTGTCAGTAATGATTTTTTGTTCTTGTAAAGTATATAACCCTGAAAAATCGCTCCCAGTAAAAATGTAATCGACCCTAAAAATAGAGTCAGAACAAAAAGTTCAATTACTGGTGTCGGTTCCTGTTCCATTACTTGTTGAGAGTCAAAACGGATATAAAACTTTCAAGTTCTATTGTTCTTTTTTTTGTTAGGTCGAGTTTTGTCTGTGCTGCAACAGGAATCCACATTGTTCCTTCCAAGTCATAGTATAGCTGATTTGAAAATTCAATCTCTTTGTCTCGAAATTCAATCCATTCTCTTTGAGAGATTTTTAATTTTTCTTTTTGTTCAGCCATCAACAAGTCTAATAATTCTTTGTATGCCTTGTTTAATTCAGCGTCCCATTTTTCTGTTGCCGTATTCACACAGTCAGTCATTCTTTTTGTTGAGTAGTTTTCACTTGAATCAAGACAATCTTGGAGTTCTTTACCGATATGATCTGTACTGTCGACCTGTCCGTAATTGAATACAGAGAAAAGGATCAATATTGTAGTCAGCAGGATTTTCATTAGTTACATTGTCTTTTTAGCTGTTGCATAACGTCTCCGGTTAACGCAAGTAGCGGAAGTTGGGACGCGAATTTGTCCGGTTAAGTTATTGTTTTAAAGCTAGTCAAAAATGTCATTTTTGAAGGATATCAGCTATTTGCTCGTTAACCGATGTTGCCATTAGTGTTTTTTTCGGATACTATTTTATTTAATCTAGGTTGAATAAACCAAATCCCAATTGGAAAAAACCAAATCATAAAGAACTCTCCTATAAAATCACTAAAGGTTACAGGTCTTTCTAATTCAGTAATTTTAATTGTTTTTGAAACGAAATAGAGCAAATAAAACATACAAAACATTGAAAAAAGATGCATGGGTATAATAAAAATCAGCATTTTACCAACTATTCCACCAACTGCATTACTCCCAATAGAAATTCCGAAAAAGGTAGTGCCGATTAATATAAAAATGAAAAGAATATAAAATAATGGGATAAAGAAGAATACTTTAAACTTTTTGATTTTCATTTTTATTTCAGCCGGAATATATTTTTGAAGGCCAATTCCAATTGACCAAAACCAGCCGAAAAATACTCCCGTATAAAGTAACATTATAATAGGAGATGATATTAAAATGCTGATCATTCCGGTTAGGTCCGGATTACCATTAGAATCAATATTTAGGAACATTAAAATCGATGCAACAATTTGTAAGAGAAAAGGAATTCCAAACATTAGAACGAATAATTGCCAATGTTTGGCATTTAGAAATTTGTTTTTCATTTGGTTAAAGTTTTTTCAACATTAATGGCAACGTACCCGGTTAACGCAAGTAGCGGACTTGGGAAACGATTATTTATCGGTTAATTTATTGTTTTAAAGGTAGTCAATAATGTCATTTTACAAGTGTCTACCGCTATTTGCTCGTTAACCGATGTTGCCACACGTATTTTTTATTCTCCCTTAATAATATCGTTCGGTTTTGGCGGTGGCGGTGGTGGTGGAATCTGTCTGAAATAATCAAAAGCTACTCTCAATTCAATTGAATCATTTATCTCGCCTTTGATTTCGTCAAATGAACGGGTTAATCTGGTTAAAAGTTCCTTTAATTCTTTTCCACTTTGGTTAGTGTCAATCGTAACTTCAACAAGAGCTCGTTCTGGCGAGTCTGAATATTGCGGAATCTCACCTTTATTAAGATAATGTCTTTTTAGGATCCGTTTTAGTTCGCTGATCGAATAACCATCGTCAATTAAGATTGAGTCAGATTTTAGCTGCAAAATGTTTTTTAATTTGATCAGTCCGCCCGTGTACACGTAAGGGATGACCCGCTTTTTTATTTTACCGTCGTCAAATTCCACCACAACTTGTTTTCCTTCATCTACATAAAACTCAGCACTTTTGTTTGTCAGTTGACGAAAATTTAATTTCGTCGTATCAAGTCCGATAAGTTGGATACTGTCCTTTTGAAATTCGCGGTCAGAGGGATAATATCTGATTTCGGTTGTTTTGTTTTCACAACCTATAATCAGAATTACAATCGCTAAAAGGAGCAGTTTCTTCATATGTGTGGCAACGTTCCCGGTTAACGCAAGTAGCGGATGTTGGGGACGCGAATTTATCGGTTAAGTTATCTTTTTAAAGGTAGTCAAAAATGTCATTTTAAGCAGGATCGTTCGCTATTTGCTCGTTAACCGATGTTGGCACCAGTTTTTTTAATCCGTCCAGTTTTCCATTGTTCCATCTTCATTAAACCAAATCTCTATAAATACTTTTTCCTCTGTTGGTTTTCCTTTCCTTTTTAGAATGTCAAATTGCAATTCTGATAGTGCTTTTTTAACAGATTTTACACAAAAATTGTACTCCCTTTTAGTGTCCCAATATTGTTCAATCTGTTCCTCGGTTTGATAATCTGTCATTATCACATCAGTTATTTTTCCATTTTTCCCAATCACGACTGTATATTTTTCTCCGCAATCAAATTTGTCCAATTTTGTCCATTTATGATTCTTAATATGGTCAAATAAAATATTGCTGATAGAATCTCTTTCCATTCTATCTATTCCGTTTTCTGAATCTACGTAATTTACTTCGTTACTAACTTCAATTATTTTTCCATTTTCTATTTTTATTGCTGTCTCATAGAGAAAAACTCTTTCGAATACTCCATCCCAACGTATGATTTTGTTTTCTTTAGATTTTTCTGGAAAACTAATATTTCCGCTATACCAGTTTATAAAAACTTTGTTGGATTTGACTTTATCTCCAAATACTTTTTTGATATAGTTAGTTGGTTTTTGATTTTTGTTTTCCAGAGAGTGGCAATCAATGATTGCACTTACAAATAAACTGTCATTTTCTATTTTGTAAATGGCTTGATAACCTCTCCAACAGTTCATAGAAGTTCCTAACTGACCATCTATTGAGTTTCTGAAACTCAAATCAAATAATCGTCCATTATCATCTTTCCGAGTTTGTAGATATTGTTCGACCAATAAGTTGTATGTCGGAATTGTGTCGTTCTTGTAAATTATGTAATCAGGAACTTGAGGACTCGCAATTAAATCGGTCAAGATTAAGAATGTAAAAATTGTTGTTAAAGTCCATTTCATATTTCTATGGTCAAATTGGTGCCAACGTCTCCGGTTAACGCAAGTAGCGGACGTGGAGAACGATTATTTGTCGGTTAAGTTATCTTTTAAAGGTAGTCAAAAATGTCATTTTAGATGTCTGCCGCTATTTGATCGTTAACCGATGTTGTGCAAAGTTTAGACGTAGTATGCTTTTTTAATGTCTTTATTCAAATCCTCTTTAAGTTCTGGAGAATTAATAGAACGAAAAATCAAGTTTCCACTACGCATTAAGTTTTCGATGTCCTTTTTACCACGAATATTTAAAAGGTTTATCAATAGGTTGGATTTAGAACTTTCGTTGTGGTGAATTACTATTATCTCCTTTATTTCAGTTTTTATTTTATTGACAAAATCAAATACTTCATTGATATAATCTTTATCTGATTCATCTAGTGAGTGCCCAAAAAAGAAAAAAATAAAATTCGAACTTTGTACCTCCTCCAATTCTTTTATAAAGATGTAGTCAGTGTCATTATTTAATTTTTGAAAATACTTGGTGAATGGAAGG
The DNA here is from genome assembly GCF_042676025.1 of Salinimicrobium gaetbulicola. Classification (NCBI taxonomy): domain Bacteria; kingdom Pseudomonadati; phylum Bacteroidota; class Flavobacteriia; order Flavobacteriales; family Flavobacteriaceae; genus Salinimicrobium; species Salinimicrobium gaetbulicola. The sequence continues at coordinate 1,475,060 of NZ_JBHTJP010000032.1, read as the reverse complement.
AAAAATTTTTTGTTTATCTTTTCTGTAGGAATTTCATTTATTCCAACTACTATCTTGTTTAATGTAGAGTCTACTCTTCCATGCAAAAATCTAGTTTCGATGTTGCTTTTATATAACTTTTGAAAAGTTGGAGTATAATTAAAGGTGTAATGATAATCAATCTGATCAAACATTTTATCATCTAACTGATGACTTGAATTTTCGTAAAAAGGGAAAACGAATATTTCAAAAAAGTAATTAAAAATCCTTTTGAATTGCACTAATTCCTTTCTTAGGATTCGAGTGATCTTATCCATATCTAAATCGGAATAGTGTCCGTATCGCTTAATCAAGAAGTCTTTATTGAAGGATACATTATATTGAAAATCAAAATCCACAATTGAAAATTTACTGAGAACTTCAATTATTTCAACATTTCTTTTAAAAATATCTGAGGTAAACGATAGATCGTCTTCGGCTCTAGAACCACCATCAAAGACATTTTTCTGAACGTATTCTAGTGCCGTAAATAAAATATTTAGGACGTATTCTATTCTGTTTTCAAAATCAATCCATGTATCAATTTGATATTCGTTTTCAAAAAAGTCAAACCAAATGTTCGATTCAAGTTCTTTTTCCAGGATCTTAATTTTATCAAGATTAAACTCGAATTGGTTAAAATTTTCTCGAATATTTTCATATTGAAAACATTCGGAATAGACTGAATCAAACTCTAAGTTTTTATTTTTTGCTTTGACAAGATTTAAAATTTTGATGAAGTTTATATAAGATGTCGGAAGTCCGATATTTAAATCGAATCCGTTTCCTGAAATCAATATTTTAGGCATATCTTCTTTTAAATTTTGCACAACGGTCTTGGTTAAGGCAAGTAGCGTGGAGTAGGGACGCTTTCTTGTCGGCTTTGTTGTTTGTTACTTGATGTCTAAAATACACTTTTTCGACTAAGCCCGCTATTTGCGCTTAACCGATGTTGTGCACAGTTTTTTCTGACTTATTCTTAATTATTAACTACTTTAATTTTCAACCTTAATGTATTTATTCAATTCATACTCAATATAACTTATGTTTGTTATTAAGGTTGTATTTGATAATGAGTCAATAGGAATTGTACTTTCACCACAAGGAAAAGAGAAATTAATTTCATTTTCTATTACAGCGAAACTTCCTTCTTCACAATTTTCTCCCAATGATTTCATAATTACATCACTATTTGTTTTAAACCAAATGTCATACTCTAATCTAGTATTTATCTCTACCCAATTAAAATCACCACCTCCAGAATTAGTATACCTTTCTGTTAATTTCCATTTTCCAATTAATTCAGTTGGGATATTGTTTTTAAGGTCATTATTCCCTTTGGAACAACCTAAAATTGTTAAGGATAATAGTGTTATAATAAGTATTTTTCTCATTTCTCTTTTGTTTTTAATTTACAATAATCTTTTTGGTTATTACTTCTTCATTAATTCTCACTTTGAATATATATACGCCTTTTTTAAGGTAATTGGTGTTAAAGCTATTTTTTGAGTATGTTTTTATTCTTAAACCATATATATCGAATAATACCGCTTCTTTAATTTCTTTGTCTTTTACTTTTTCTGTTTTACTTTTAGTGGTTGACCTTGCACAAGGGTCAATTATTCTATAAGTAATATACTCATTTCTATTGTTTTTTGTAATCCTGTAATTACCTTCACAGGGTTGTGGCTCTGGCGGAATAATGTATTTGTATAAAATTGTACTACCACAATCATTAGTAAGCGTAATTTTGGCGTTTATGCTCCAATTATCATTATTGCCATGGGCAAGATTTTCAAACCTATCAATTAACTGTCCCATAGTAGCACTACCAGTTGATGATTCAGTTTCCCATTTTATGGCAGTTATGTTTTGCTCATGTATGTCGGAATTAACACCAACAAGCTCCATAAAAACATAATTGCCTTCTGGAGTAAGTTGAATATCTGCCTTTGGTTTACCAACCCAAATTTCTTTTTGATAGGCATTGCCATTTATGCTAGCTTCTACAAAGGCACTACCATTTACAGATGAGTTTGCAGCCTTTATCGTTATACTATTGCTGGTTGAACTAATTACCTGCAAATTTGAAGATACAGTAAAAGAAGAGTTGTTACAAGGTATAGTGTAGGAAGCAGTTTCTGTACTACAAATAGTAGATTTACCTAAAAAGGCTGCAACCGTACAATTACAATTTAAAACAGGCTGTAAAACTGGAGAGTTAAGAATAGCGTCTCGCATCCTGATGCCTTGCCCATTGGTAAAATACTTTAAACAATTTGGTCTTGTATAAGACATAATGTTTTTAGTGTCAGGATTATATCCATCTGCTTTTGTTTAGGTACAGTTAATATTTGTATAATCAATTCCATCAACCCTTAACCCAGAATCAGCAGGTGTGTCTTGAACATAATCACCACATACTGTGTTATTAGAGCCATCAATTAGTTCTTCGCATGCATTTGGGTATGTTGAAGATGCTGGTTCGGCAATAGGGTGCCCATGATGTGTATGGTATAAATTTAAACAATGTCCTATTTCATGAGAGACTACATGTGATAAGGCTGCATTTGCAGCTATAATTAAGTATCTGCCTGGAATGGTTTTGGCAAACCCATTCCATCCTGCGGTTACATTATTTACTATATAAATATTAATTGCATTTGAAACATTATTAATGGCTAATAGAGGGTTGATTTCAGAATTTTGCAAATCATTTAGCAAGGCATTGTCTATATAATCATATCCTACATAATGAAAACTAATATTGTGCGGGTTATATTTTGAGTTCAAGTCGGTTGTAATACCACCTAACTCAAAAGCTCTAATTGGGTTAGAATTATCTGAACCTATATCATCTCTAACAATATGATAATATACATTAATGCATAACATTTCTTCTGTTGATGTATTTGTAAACAACATACTTGATAGGTTAGAAAATTCTTGATTTGGAGAATAGTTTTGAACATTACAAAACTCTTGACTACAAGCAAAATGGTATATAAATACAACTAATAGTGTTAAAGTAATATTTGGTTTCAAAGTCATAACATTTGTTTAAATTGTGCACAACGTCCCGTATAAAAACAGTGCGAGCTGGCGAGCTTGATTGTCCGCAGGACAATCAGGCGTTGCAAGCGAGCACGGACTTTCGATTCGAGACACGTTTCAGCATTGTTTTTATACAGTGTTGGGCACAGTATTTTATCAGTTAATAACAAAGTTTAAAATAATCAATAGAATCACATAAGATATAATCAAGGCTACATTTCTAATTTTACTCCTTTTGCTCTCAGAATCAAATTTTTGTCCGAGCGCAATATATCTTTTGTTTCTTATAAAAAGAAAGTATCCCAAAATCATGAAACTTAGATAAATTCCAACAAACACCATTTTATTTTCCCAAATGTTGTAAGTCAGATCTAGGTTTAAATATTCAAGTATGTTTACTATTCCAAATAGAGTAAAAGATAGAATTAATGATAAAGTAATATTCGCAATATGTTCAGGTTGCTCACTTTTGGAAGGAGTCAGAAGAATGAATTTGTAAATGGAGTAATACAAATATGACATATTTATCAAGATATCTTTTAAGTTCAGTGGTTATATTGTGCCCAACGTCCCCGGTTAACGCAAGTAGCGGACTTGGGAAACGTATTTTGTCGGTTAAGTTATCTTTTTAAAGGTAGTCAAAAATGTCATTTTTGAAGGATCTTAGCTATTTGCTCGTTAACCGATGTTGTGCCTCGTTTTTATTCCAATAGTTTTAGTCAACTTATTCATTCCGATTTTTGACATAACTCTAAAACTTAATTCTATAAATAAGAATCTGGTTGCCAAAAACGCGAAAATTAAAATTGGCAATAAGTCTATGGCAGTTCCTATTCCTTGAGTTGACCAAATGATGAAAAATCCAATTATAGGATATGATAATAAAATTGAAAATAAGATTTTAAAAGCTTTGTGAAGTCTAACCTCTATTTGTCCGCTGCTATTTTGAAACTTTCCAATTAAAACACAAAGAGCACCAAAACCTACAATTGAAGAAATAACTTTGAATCCGTTTTTCTCTACTTGTCCAATAAAATCTTCCTTGACTCCCCATTTTGAAACAATATTAGAAGTCAGTCTTGTATTTTGTTTCAAGTCCGCCATTGCTAATGAACTATTTTCACTCAGATCGATTTTAAAGCTTTTGCTTGGAAACAATTTCATTTTTAGATTCCGTTTTTTTAAATGAGGCACAACGTCTCCGGTTAACGCAAGTAGCGGACTGGGAAACGATTATTTGTCGGTTAAGTTATCTTTTTAAAGGTAGTTAAAAATGTCATTTTAGAAGGGGCTGCCGCTATTTGCTCGTTAACCGATGTTGGCACACGTTTTTATTCTATTCAACCCGCTTCTTGTCTCCAAAAGTCAACGATTTTTTCATTCTGTATTTTGAATCCATAAATGACCATTGATTCCGTACACCAATCAGGTTCAACTAAAAATGTATTGTAGACATTTAGTTGAAAAGAGCAGTTTTTTTCATCAAAATTCATTGCGATTTTATCTTTACATATCTCAGGGTCTGTGTAATCTTTTGGTGCAATGTTGAAATTATACTCTTTATCAAACCTTTTATTTATAATTAGAGAGTCTTGGTCAATATCAGAAAGAAATTTGTTTAAATATTCAGGTGTTATTTCGACCATTATTGAAGTTTCTTGGTCATTGTCAGGAAATTGAACTTTTCGTAAGGAATCTAATTTGGCGAAGAAATCTGTTTGAAGTTCATTGTCTTTTAGTTTTAAAAAATCAACGGTTTTCCCAAAGCAATTGACAGAATCAATTTTCTCTACTTCTTTTACTAGTGTTTTTTCATATTTATGTCTTAAATCTTTATCAGGCTCAGGTACAAGTTCCATACTTTCAGAAATGGTTTGAGAATCCTTATTCTCAGAATTTCCGCATCCAAGCAATGTTAAGACAATCAATATGTAGATTTGATTTTTCACTTTTTTAATGTGTGCCAACGTCTTCGGTTAACAAAAGTGGCGAGTAGGGAAGGCATCACTTTCCGTGGAGACGAGTTTTTGTTATGGAAATAAATGTAGGAAATTATCGCTCAAAAAAGCCATTTTAGTTAACCGTTGTTGTGCAACGTCTTTTTACTTCATAATGAGGTAAAGGATGATTCCAGGAACAATTATGGCTGTCCAATAGACAAGCTTGGTTTTAATAAAATAACTTCCCAGCGTACGCAATTTGAAGCCCCATCCTAAGGTTTTGTAGTAATCCAAATGTTCACTTTTGAATTTTCGATTATCAATTGGAGAGTGGTTATCATATTTTCTTAGGACGTTTTGATAACGCTGTTGTAAATCCTGAGTGAATTCCATTTTTTCTACATCAGTTGCTGCTTTTCTATACGTCTTGAAATTTTGCAATTCGTTGTACAAGTCGGCTAAATCTAATGCGCAGTCGTGGAAGTTTTTTGCTCTGATCTGGTAGTTCTGAGCATTCTCGTACAACGAAAAGACAAGAAGGAGAATCGAAGTAGCTGTTATTGAAAACGCAATAATATTTGCCGAGTCAGGATCTTCTCCGGGATTGTAAATTTTGTAAACAGTTAATAGTCCGAAAATAATCAGATAGACGGAGAGAATGCTGATACAAAGATGTGAGAGTTGAGCTGTTGCTTTTAGTCGGCTGTCAGCTGTAAATCTTGTTCCTTTAGTTGACCAGATTTTATGCTTTAATTCTTCAAGAAAATCCTTGTCAAGATGTTCTTTTCCTTCTGGTTTATCAAATTTTTTTGCTGACATAGATTTTTTTAGATGTTGCACAACGGTATCGTGTAACGACAAGTGGCGCGGAGTAGGGAAGGCGAACTTGTCAGCTTAGTTGTTTCTAATTGGTCTCTAAATTACCGAATTTTAGCAGAATGCCCGCCATTTGCGTTACACGGTGTTGTGCAATGTTTTTTTACTTGCAATCTATTTGATGTTGTCTTTCTTCAAAGTGTTTTAAGATTTCTCCTGTTTTTGGGCTAATCCATAGTATTTCTTCATTCGAAAAACACATTTCTTGATAAAGAGTATTGAAAACGATCCAGTAATAATATTTGTTTTTTGAATCAAATTCTAATCGCTTTATTGGTTTTCTAATCGATTTTTTTAAATCCTGGTCTGAAATAATCTTGTCTATTTTTTCTTCACTTATCCAATCAGAATTTTTATCGTTTAGGAGAAATTTTGGGATTTTATCTAAATTGATTTTTTCACTCAAATTTAGCTGTGAGTCCAATTGGACTATTATCGTTTTATCTACGAATTTATACTGAAAATCAGGATGGTTTAGTAAAAACACCATTTGTTTGGCATTTACAAATTCTCCTTTGGTCTTTTTTCCTTCATTAATGTTTTCCCATTTAATTTTGCCAGACTTTGTCCGATATTTATAAAATGAATCTGGACTAAGTTCAAAGTATTTATAAAGGTTTTCTCCGACTGATGATTTTAAATATTCCTTTGCTTTATCAATTACTTCTGTTTTCTGATATTGCTGACTTATACCTGAAATAGAAAGCAATAAAAAAAATAATGTTATACTCTTTCTCATTCTTAAAAATATTGCACAACGTTCCCGGTTAACGCAAGTAGCGGAGTAGGGGACGCGAATTTGTCGGTTAAGTTATCTTTTTAAAGGTAGTCAAAAATGTCATTTTAGATGTCTGCCGCTATTTGATCGTTAACCGATGTTGTAGCACGTATTTTTTATATTCCATCTACTTTAATCAATGCTAAAATTATTGTTATTCCTATTCCAATAAAAGAAGCAATAATATTTTTACTTATCAATTCTGTTTTTCCAATCCCATAAATCATATCGCTGATCCTCTTTTTATTCATAAGAATAATAATTAGAAACAATAGTAAGAATCCGACAATGTTTATTAAAATCAGAGTGTTATCAGTGGAGTCAATATATTTAGCTGAAAATGCCAAATTAGAAATTAGAAAATAGAAATAAGATTGAATTAAAACCCAACCAATTTTATTATTAATAAAAATTCCGAGGAGTGGAATTAACAAGATTATTGCAGGTCTAAAATAAGATGTTTCTTTTAGTACATTCAGAAAGTTTTGAAATCCGTTTCCAGTTTCCGCAACAAACTTCAAATGATTTGAAGTTTCAATTTTTCCAAGCACTAAGGAGAAAACAAATAAACTCAATATTGTGAGCTTAATTATCAAAATCAGATAGTTGTTCTTAATGTTTTCTGCGGTTAGTTTCATATGTGCTACAACGTCTCCGGTTAACGCAAGTAGCGGTCATGGGAAACAATTGTTTTGTAGGTTAAGTTATCTTTTTAAAGGTAGTCAAAAATGCCATTTTAGAGGTTTGCCGCTATTTGCTCGTTAACCGATGTTGTACACAGTACTTTTATTTCCATTTTTTTAATAATTCTAATATTCCATTTTCAATGCCTTTATAAAAGTTCCCATTTTCAAATTCAGGAATAATAATTTCGTTAATTACTTTTTCTCTATCCTCTTGAGGAATAATCTTGTCAGTTTTTTTATCCGCTCCTATACTAACCTCTTTCATCGATTTGCTAAAGACTATCCATAATCCGCCGTTACTAAATGCTGTTCCAATTTCCCATTCTTTATCTAATTCTTTGCTATAAGGAGAGGTTACTACTACAATTTTTTTTGAAGTACTTGAATAAAGTTTAGTCAAATAATTTTCAAGTTTTTCATTCTGTTCTTTAGTAAATAACTTTTCCAAATCATTCACATAAGTATCTGGTTTAACCTCCACATTTTCTGGCATATCAGAAAAGTCAAATTCGATTGCAGGTGGTTGTATTTTTCCATCAGATTTTTTAGAGTCTTTACAAGCAATTAAGCTCAGTATTAAGATTCCAATTATTAGTTTTTGGATTTTCATTTATGGTTTTCGGTATTGTGTACAACGTCTCCGGTTAACGCAAGTAGCGGACCTGGGAAACGTAATTTATTGGTTAAGTTATCCTTTTAAAGGTACTCAAAAATGTCATTTTAGATGGTCTGCAGCTATTTGCTCGTTAACCGATGTTGTACGCAGTTTTCTAGAACTCCTTTTCTATCTTATCTAAATAGTCAGCATAAAATTTTATTCCTAACTCTGCAAGTTCTGTTGGGTTATCAGGATTTTTTACTTTTTCACCTCTATGGTAATTTGGGATGTCATATAACAGATTATTGTTAAAGAAGGATATAGCTTTTACAAATCCCGGTGAAAACTCAAAAATTATTGGATCTCCTTTATATTCTTCAATTACTCCGTTTTTAATTACCATTTTCTCTATATAACCTCCCGACGGATTTACAAAGTTACCTGTTACGGAAGATTTCCCTTTCTTTGTTATTTCTTGAATCGAATGAACATCAGCATCTCTTGCGTTCTTTAAGTACTTTAATAGCGGGTCTTTTCTTCTAAGGTTTTTAAACTTTCCTTGCCAGGGCATAAATTTATTTTTAAATCCTTGACATTCGCGCTCGGCTTTAATCCACGTCTTTTCTAGATAATGTAAAAAGTCTTTCCAAAGTTCCTCATATTCATCTAGAGAATCGGAATTCTTAATTTTTTCTACAGTCTGTTTGGCTCTTTCTAATTCGTCTCTGGACTGTTTCAACTTCATTTATGCTGATTTAGTTTAAAATTGCGTACAACGCTCCCGGTTAACTAAAGTGGCGAGTAGGGAAGACATCACTTTCCGTGGAGACGAATATTTGTTATGGAAATAAATGTAGGAATTTATCTCTCAAAAAAGCCATTTTTGATAACCGATGTTGTACACCGTTATTTCCCGTGATACTCCATATTAGGTAATGATTCACCATTTTTTAAATATCGATCAAACCAAGTTATTACCTGGTCGGTAACTTCTTTTTTGTGTTCAGAAATTCCATGGTCACCACCTTCGAATATGATTAGTCTATATGGAATTCTATGTTTTTCAAATTCCAAAGCTAGATTTAAACTTTGTTCTGGTTTTACTCTCCAGTCAGAATTTCCATGCAACATTAGAATCGGAACATTTTTTGGAAACTTATCAACCCATTTAATAGCAGATCTTTTTTCTAATTCAGCCTCTTTATTTTCTTGGTAATTTGGAATTAGTTCTACCAAAACATTTGTTTCCATCTCAGGTCTATCTTCGATAGTACTAAAACTATTTGAAACTGCTCCACCAACTACTGCAGCCTTTATTTTATCCATTTTAGTTAAAGCAATATAAGTCATCATTCCACCACGACTCCATCCATACATTCCTATTTTATCAGTATCTGCTGATTCTATTTCTTTTAATACCTCGGGTAGAATAGTTATATCGTTGACTTCTTTTCCTCCAAATTCTTCTTTTCCTTCACCACCCACATTTCCTCTATACTGACTAGCAATTACAACATAGCCTTCTTTTGCAATTCGACCGAGTGTAATTGCCCCGTGGGCGATTGCTAAAGCACCAAAATTTCGATTTCCACCTCGATTAAAAATTACAGAAGGATATTTTCCTTTTTTCTTTGGCTTGACTAAAAGTCCTTTTACTTTTAAACCATCACTTAAATATGTAATAGAATAAATGTCAATTTCATCTAAATATTTAAAATCCTCTTTCCATTCTATTTTACCATTAACTTCTTCTGTTAGTCTTGGATAGATTGGGTATTTAGATAAGTCAGAAATTAAATCTTGTCTTAAAAGTAGTTTGTCATTTTCCTGAGATTGACCACTATTAAATATCAATAAAAATGCTAATAATTGGATGTATTTCATATTCTAAATAATGGTGTACAACGTTCCCGGTTAACAAAAGTGGCGTGTAGGGAAGAAATCACTTTCAGGCGTAACGGGTTTTTCTAATGGAAATAAATGTAGGAAAATATCTCTCAAAAAAGCCATTTTAGTTAACCGTTGTTGCCACCAGTTTAACTGTACTATTTTTTTAGGAAGAGTATTTTCTAACCCATCGAATACCTTTTATCAAATAGAAAATTAAAATTAAGATTAAAAAGGATGCAATAACCGTATATAAAGAAAACTGAAAACTTTCTTCTAGTAATTCTTCAACTACAATTTCTCTTACCTCTTCCTTACCTGAATCACTAATTTCCATAAATCCAGAGGATCTTCCATATTGTCCGTTTGATGACACTTCATTAAATTGAAATTGATTTGGTTTATAACCAAGAACTTCGTGTGTGTCACTAAAATTTATGTCTTTATTAAAGAATTTATAGGAGAATAAATTGTTGTAAAATCCGAATCCAATAAAAAATATGGTTCCTATGATAAATGATGCTATCAATATTCTAAAAATGCTAATAATTTGATTAGCTAATTTTGATTTTATTGAAGTGGATTTCTTGTTGTTTAAATTTACCTCAGGAGGCAACTCATTTCGAAGAAATTTTAAATCATTTACATTTTTTAATTCTGTCCAATCATCTAGTTCTTTATTCCAAATTAAAGTAGTTCTACTTAAATTAAGTTTTCTCAAATCTTCTTTGGAATATGGACCTTCTTGAGTTTGATTTAGTAAAACATAGTATTCACTCATAATTTCATAAAATTGGTGGCAACGTCTCCGGTTAACGCAAGTAGCGGATCTGGGAAACGTATTTTGTCGGTTAAGTTATCTTTTTAAAGGTAGTCAAAAATGTCATTTTAGAGGTCTGCCGCTATTTGGTCGTTAACCGATGTTGGGCACAGTTATTTATAATCTAATTCTCTTAATAATCCGAGTTGAATCTTTTGAAAGTTGAACTGGAATTCGGTTATTGATTGTCCATTTAGTTGTGATTGAGTCTACAATTAGCTCATAGTATTTCTCTTCAAAAGCTCCTATGAATTCGCTTTTTGATATAGTTGAAATTGTATCATTAGTAATTTTTGAACTAACGTTTAATGAACCGTCAGGATATTCATATTTGGCAGCAAGAATGCTCAAATTTTGGTTTTTACATTTGTCTTTCAAGTAAACAATTGAATCCGTTAAATCGACTTTCATAATATTAAGTTCTGTTGCTAGACAAGAGTCTTTAAAAGTTATTGAAGAATCACTATTAGAAACAGTTATCCATCCTAATGATTTTGACTCCGTTCTATCTTGTTTATTGCAAGAAATGAGAGAAATTAAGATTATCAGAAATATTGGTCTCATGAGGTAGTTATAATTGTGCCCAACGTCTCCGGTTAACGCAAGTAGCGAAGTAGGGGAACACGAATTAGTCTGGTTAAGTTATCGTTTTAAAGGTAGTCAAAAATGTCATTTTTGAACGGTTCTCCGCTATTTGCTCGTTAACCGATGTTACCTGCAGTTTTTTCTTTCTTAAAAATTCGGAATCCTTTCAGGAATTCTACTGATTAGATTCCTTGCTTCATTGTCAGATACATTTAAAGATATTTCTTTCCTTTTACCATTTCTTAAATGGATTGTCAGCTGACTTTTATTGGTCGGAAAATAAAGTTCCCAAAGAGTATGAAATGCCAACATGTATCCGTCATAAGTCTTTCTTTCAAAGAATCTCGACTGAATTTCGGAAAGTGGAATTTCATAATCATCCTTTATCGTTCCTGAAAGTTTTGAAATACTAACTTTCATTTTCTCAGCGGTTAATTCTATTATGGTTTCTTCATGAATTAATAACTCAATAAATACTGAAAAGGCTATAGCTGCAGCAAAAACTAAAAGTCCTGTCGAATTGTCCATCAATCCATAAAGCAAGAGCAGTCCGCTCAAAATGGCGGCAAAACCAATTCTATAAACCCTTCGTCCTTTTGATTCCAATTTGTATGTATCGTTTGTTTTCAAATTGCAGGTAACGTCTCCGGTTAACGCAAGTAGCGGTTTTGGGAAACGCCAAATTTGTCGGTTAAGTTATCTTTTTAAAGGTAGTCAAAAATGTCATTTTCGAAGGATCTAAGCTATTTGCTCGTTAACCGCTGTTGTGAGCTGGCTTAATTTATACGATTTCACGTCTTTTTAAACTTCTTTTTAATTTGAATATTTATAGTGAAACATTAAATATCAGTGGATTTGTAAATGAGATAAATTATTCCAATTACAGTTATTATCCAACTGAATTCATTTAGTGGTTTTCTTAGTATTAAATATGAAATTAAAACTATTAAACCTAGGATTGGGATTAGAAGTAGGAGAGCTAAACCACCCATATTTGCACTACCAGGAAGATTTAAAGAAAATCTCCAAGCCTTTATTAATGCAATAGTTGTTGCTATTAAAATCGCCGCAATATTTAATCCGCGATTATTTATAATTCTTAGGAATTCTCTTTTTCTATCCGATTTCAACGTTTTGAAATATTTTAATTAAATCATTTTTATTAAGGTTTTCTTCTATAGAAACGAAATTTTTCAAAATTAAGCTTGCTTACAACGTCTCCGGTTAACAAAAGTGGCGAGTAGGGAAGATGTCACTTTCCGTGGAGACGAGTTTTGGTTATGGAAATAAATGTAGGAAATTATCCCTCATAAAAGCCATTTTAGTTAACCGTTGTTGCCTGCAGGCTTTTCTCCGTTTGATTTAATAAGTTCTTATCCGTGTTTAATCAAACCTTTTGACAACATAAGTATTGGTCAGTTTGTCGTACAAATTCTGATTTTTTTTATCCCACAGAATCCAGATGTTAGGTATAATTAAATATCCCAAAAGGTTTTTTAAACATTCGCGTATTGCCCCTTCATCGGCTTTTTTATAATCTTCTCCTGTTTCTGCCGAAATAACTTTTAATCCAAAAATCTTATGGCCTAAATTTCCAGTGAAGAATGGATAAAATATTGCTCCCAAGAACAGGCCTTGAAGAATAGAAATTAAAATATCAATCAAGTCGGTGTCAGAGGAAAATATTGCTGCGATCGGAATACCTATGAACTTATAAACTATAATCAGTAGAATGAAAAGTAAAACTCCTTGAGTAATTGCAGCAAAAAGTCGGTCGCCTTTTGAGGCTAATTCATAGTTAAAGACTCGGTTATTCTTCATTTAAATCAAAAGCTTAGTTTTTTATCAGTTTTTAGCTTGCAGGCAACGTCTCCGGTTAACGCAAGTAGCGGACCTGGGAAACGATAATTTGTCGGTTAAGTTATCTTTTTAAAGGTAGTCAAAAATGTCATTTTTCGATGGTCTGCCGCTATTTGCTCGTTAACCGATGTTAGGCACAGTATTTTTTAATATTTGTCCTTTTCAGATATTTTCAAATTTGTTAACGAAATTAGATAATCACAAGCATTATAAAAGTTCCCTTTACCGGGTGACCAAACACTTACAACCCTATAATCCGTTTGATTAACACCTTCCATAATCCATTCGGAACCATCTGTTCCAATTGAACTACGACCTAATTCCATTTTCCAAAAATCCGCTTTTGCAACAAGTTGAGTAAATTTGGTCCATTCTTTTTCGGTTAATATTTTCAGTTGCTCAATTTCTATTTTTCCAGGTTCATAACCACCAGCTCCACTTAATACTTTCCAGTACAGAATATATCTGTCATTTATCTTTTCAAATCTAAAAGTCATTGGTTTGTCAAATGTTCTCAACCAAGTAAATCGATAAATTTCTTTGTCAATTTTTCTGTTAAACAACAAAGGTTCTTTCATTGCGTGAAGATGATTTGAGTACCAATTCACTACAAATTCATCATAAGTTCCTTCTTTAACTTTGCTTTCTATTTTCGTTCCCTTATCAGTTTTGATCCAATCCAGTTCAACTTCAGGAAACATTTCTTTTGGGAAATAAGGTTGTTTTAAATCAGTCGGAACATTTAGGCTATCAACTTTGATTGATGAGTCAGTAAATTTATCAATCGATTGACTATATCCGATTTGAGTCAGTAATAATGTCAAAAATCCAATTAATAGTATCTGTCGCAAAGTTTTGTTCATATTGTGCCTAACGTCTCCGGTTAACGCAAGTAGCGGACCTGGGAAACGGGAATTTGTCGGTTAAGTTATCTTTTTAAAGGTAGTCAAAAATGTTATTTTAGATGGTCTGCCGCTATTTGCTCGTTAACCGATGTTGTAGTACGTTTTTTATTTATTCATATTAATTACTACATTGAATCTTTCTACACAAATCAATGACTTTAGCAGGAACAAATTCTTCAAATTCCTCGTTTGTAATATTATGTCCAAAATTAGTTGAAGCAGATATTAAGTAGTTTTCGTTTTCACAATTAAAAGTTATATAACTTCTTATTTCTTTTGATTTACCTTCAGAAATCAATGCTATTTCTCCATTGTCCAGTTTATATGCGTACCAAGTATTAGTATAAACTCCGCCGACAGGTTCGGTGAATAAAAAAATTCTATTCGAAGTTTCCACTTTTAAGACAGTCTTATTTTCTTGTCCGAGAATACAGTTAGAGAAGAATAATAAAGTCATAAGTGTTATATAATTAACTATATTATTCATAGTTCAATATTAGATTTTGTTGAATTCAAAATGTACTACAACGTCTACGGTTAACGCAAGTAGCGGAGTTGGAAAACGCGAGTTGTCCGGGTTAAGTTATCGTTTTAAAGGTAGTTAAAAATGTCATTTTAAAACGGTTCTCCGCTATTTGCTCGTTAACCGATGTTGTACACAGGCTTTTTACTGGGTTATATATTCAAAAATGATTTTTGAGTTTACAGATTCGGATTCTGCTTTTTGCTGGAAAATCTCTAACCTTTTATTGTACTGGATTGTCAAGGTGTCAAAGCTTTTCCATTCAAAACTCACGTCTTCAGGTTTTATAAATCCGGCACTGGCGACAAATATCGGTTCGGGTTCTATATTTCGATTGTAATTACAGTCCGTTGCGTAAATATGGATTGAACTGTTCGCAGTGGCATTTCCAGTCATTTGGGTCATTTTCACTTTCCTCAAACCTTCATAATCGCATTCTGTTCTTAATTCCGTCTCCGTTGGTTCATCAAAAATGTCAAAATTTGCCATAAAAATTATATAACCGAAAATGGCTAAAAATCCGACAATTAAAATTCCAAAAAGTAAATTTCTCATCAATTTATATGAGTTCGTTTAGCTTGTGTACAACACCTTATATGTCAACTTATAGTTCTTTTTATAAACTCTGGTTAGGGGATAACAGAACTTTTTGAAGTCTGCCCCCGCTACATCATATAAGGCTTACTAATATAAGTTAAAATTTTTAACAAAAATCACCCCCGCTTATTAATTTCAGGAGCCCTCAAATGGTAATGACTTGCCCTGTTGGCTGTTCGCTTTTCTCAATTCCCTTACCGTTACGTCTAACGGACTGGTTATTTGCATGAGGTCCTTTCTGGAAACGTGAGTGTAGATCATCGTGGTTTCCGGTTTGGAATGCCCCAGTAAGGCTTGTATGTATCTTATATCGATCCCGTTTTCCAGCATATGTGTAGCATAAGAATGCCGAAGACTATGAGGAGTCACTTTCTTTATTATCCCTGCTCTCCTGCAGGAATCCTTTAAGAACGCACGAATGCTTTCAGCATGATACTTTTCCCCGTTTCTGCCCTCGGTAAAATATTCCTTGGGCGTGTAGGTTACCATATAATTCTGTAATAAAGGCAGGATACTTTCAGCCATGACCACCACCCGGTCCTTTCGGCCTTTGGAATTCTTAATGAAGATCTGCCGGCGCTCCACATCAAGATCTCGCAGCCTGAGGTTTATTAATTCTCCAATTCTAAGACCTGAAGAATATATGATTGCCAGAATGGCTCTATGCTTCAGGTTGCGCGTTACTGTTAAAAGCCTTACCACTTCCTCTTTGGAAAGTACCGATGGTAAATATTTACTCTTAGAAGGTCTTCTTAGTTCAAGTGAGTCTATTTGTATTTCTGGATGGAGCTCTAAAAAATGCTTGATGGCACTCATACATTGGCGGTGGGTACTGATCGCGTAGTTTTTTGATGCTATTTTCTGTTCTACAAAAAGCTCCAGGTCTCGCATTACTAATTCATTTAAAGGTTTGTCTCCAATAAAAGCCACCAGCTTGAGAATAAAGTAGTAATACGTGCGCACACTGCTTTCACTCAGGCGTTGTCCCTTTAGATAGGCCACATATTTGTGTAAAGTTTTCCTTTGCTCTTTATTAAAATCAGTAGCCGAAAGTGAACTCTCTTGTTTGATTTTCGAAGTAAAGTTTTCCAGAGCACTGTAATCCACATAATAATCCTGCGCCCTTAGCCTGTTAAAAAGCAGTTTCTTCTGCTCGGTTGAAAAAGGAGTGTAGAAATAATTGTGCTTGTGAGACCAGTAAACCTCTTTCATTGAGCTTAGCAGCTTCTGAAGATGAGGATCAAATGAATATTTTATGGCGATATATTCTTTTTCACCACGGAGGATGGGGACGAGTAAAACTTTTTTCATGTGTCTGATTTTGAGGTAAATATAACTCAAAACCGTCCTCGAAAATGTGCGTTTATTCCTGCTTATCAGGGAAGGGCTCTAAAGGCGTATTCCCGCTCCTTAAAGTGTTCCAGCACCCTTGGTAAGGTAAATTTCAAATTCTTTTCAGCTTTAATACTGTCGTGAAAAACGACAATACTTCCCGAAACAGAGTTTTCAAGCACATTTTGCAGGCATTTTTCTTCGGAAAGATTCTGGTTGTAGTCTTCACTGATTATATCCCACATCACGATCTTAAATCCGTGTTTTCGCAACAGCCGGGCCTGCTTCTCTCTGATCTTACCATACGGAGGCCTGAAAAGCTGATCTTTTAGAGCTTCTTCGGAAGTTGACTCTTCCATTTGGTGCTGGGCTTGAAGGCTGTTTTCCAGGTATTTTTGTGAAGAGGTCTTCCAGCCGTTGAGGTGGTTGAAAGTATGATTTCCCACGGCATGGCCTTCGGCAACCACCTGCCTGAACACTTCGGGGTGTTTCCTTACATTATCGCCAATACAGAAAAAGGTGGCCTTGGCATCATATTTCCGAAGCTCCTCCAGTACCCACGGGGTCACCTGGGGAATGGGACCGTCGTCAAATGTGAGGTACAGACTCTTTCCGTTCTTGGGGCCATCCCAAATGCGTGAGGGATAGACCTTCTTT
The DNA here is from genome assembly GCF_042676025.1 of Salinimicrobium gaetbulicola. Classification (NCBI taxonomy): domain Bacteria; kingdom Pseudomonadati; phylum Bacteroidota; class Flavobacteriia; order Flavobacteriales; family Flavobacteriaceae; genus Salinimicrobium; species Salinimicrobium gaetbulicola. The sequence continues at coordinate 1,457,944 of NZ_JBHTJP010000032.1, read as the reverse complement.
ACCAGCTTCGGGATCTTTACTTTCATGGTAATACAAAAAAGTCCGCCTGGTGAGAAGCGGACTTTCGGTTTTAGTTGATCGTGTCTATGACTTCCTCCGGAATTTGTTCCTGCAGTAATTCAGATTCTACTTCTTCAGGAGCCTGGGAACTTCCGTAGAAATGCTCAAAGAGCATCAGGTATTGGTTGAATTCTTCAGCTTTTTCTTGTGCCAGTTCCTCCTGGTCATTGATGATCACCAGGTCAACCAGGCTTCTGTAGCGTTCAATATCTGTAATGATCTCGCTGCCCAGTCTATATTGACGTTCTACGTCAAAGGTGCTGTACCACCTCAGGTTCTCCTGGTATTTACGCGCTACCTGCTCCCAGAGTTCACGGGCTTTTTCGGTTTCACCAACTTCATAGTATCCCGAGATATAAGGTTCTAAAAGGGTATAATAACCATAATATTCTACCGGCATTTTTTCCATAGCCAGGTCGAGGACATTTTTGGCCTTTTCAAGCTTTCCTTCCTGGATTAATACCTCCACAAGCCTCGCAAGGTTGCTTCGGTAGGTGATCGCGTTCTTGCGGGTCTCAGGATCATGATAGATCTCTGAGCTTCCGGAATTGCCCCAATACCAGTTCATCGCGATGTCATACATCTTTTCTGAATCGAGTCGGCCCATATCAAAGGGATTATTCCTGTTCACCGGAGTTCTAATTGGTACCAGTTTGTAGGCGACACCGTCCAGCTGAAGGTAATCTTTCATCCAAAGGTAATCGTCATCACCGAAGCTTCCGCCGGTGAAATAGATTGGGCGTTTCCAGTCGTTGTTGGCAATGATATCCAGCATCAACAGGCGATTCTTGTAAAGAATATCCCCCGAGATCTCAATATCAATGTGATCTACAACCTTATCAGCATCTTCCTCATCTACGATTCCGTATTCCAGTACATTCCGCTTGTCAACAGGGATCCTGATGTTCTTGGTAGGGAAGGTGCTCACGCTTTGACCGCTCATAAGCTCGGCCTTGGTGCGAGGATCACTGCTGCCTATCCAGTTCAGGAAGTTCTTGATCATCATGGTGTCCTGGGTAATGGGCTGGAACCAGACCGCATCGTTCGTGCCATAACTGTATTGCTCGTGTACCAGTTGCCCCGGGATAGGTTCACTTTCCCATGCCTGCGATTTCATTTGGTCTATGTACCAGTCGGTCGCGAAAAGGCTGGTGTTGACGATCCTTACATCTCTTCGGTAACCCTCAATTTGCTGGGCATACCAAAGTGCGAAAGTGTCATTGTCACCAATGGTGAATAGGATCGCGTCCTCATCAAGGCTGTCCAGGTACATTTTTGCCATGGCCAGCGCGGTATAACGATCTGACCGGTCGTGGTCATCCCAGTTTTCCGAAGCCAGCAAAGTTGGCACAGCCAGTAAGCTTACGGCTATTACTACGGGAGCGGCTAATTTTGGTTTCAGGTAATCCTTCAGAATATCGAACAGGGCGTACACTCCAAAGCCTATCCAGATGGCGAACACGTAGAAGGAACCTACCAAAGCGTAGTCTCTTTCTCTAGGTTCGAAAGGTCGCTCGTTGAGGTATAGTTTCAATGCGATCCCTGTAAAGAGGAAGAACACCAGTAAAACCCAGAAATTCTTCTTGTCTTTTGAAAAGTGGAAGACCAATCCTAATAGTCCCAGCAATAATGGAAGGAAATAATAGGTGTTCCTGGCTTTGTTGTTCTTCACGTCGCTTGGCAGATTGTCCTGTGATCCCAGTCTCGCCTCGTCAATAAAGTCTATTCCGCTTAACCAGTTTCCGTGGAGATCATCTGTCTTACCCTGGATGTCGTCTTGTCTTCCCGTGAAATTCCACATGAAGTAGCGCCAGTACATATAGCCTAACTGGTACTCGAAAAAATAATTGATGTTAGACCCAAAAGATGGTTTTTCAACATTCAGGTATTCCCTGAACTGCTTTAAAAAGGCATCATATTGCTGATTGTCGATCTCCCCGCGGTTGTATTTCTGTTTAAAATTGTTGACGGCCGCGATCAACTGCTCCTGTCCCTGGTATTCAGATTTGATAGTGAATTCCAGCGGGCCGGTGTATTCCATGTAATTGGCAGCGTGTTCTGTGCTCCACATCCTTGGCAGTATCGCCTTGTGGGCATCATCTGTATTTTGACGGGCGTTCTTGTAATCATTTACGATCACGTATTTTCCGGCCTCTTCGTCCTTTTCATACTTCGGCTTATCGTCAAGGTACGGGTTGTCCTCATCCAGTCCGCTGTACATTTCGGTGAATTGCGGGCCAAAGAACAAATGTGTTTCAGGATATTGCTCCCGGTTGTAATAGGCCAGCAGTTCGCGGGCATTATTGGGATTGTTCTCATTGATGACCGTATTGGCGTTGGCACGAATAGGGAGCATCATCCAGCTGGAGAATCCTATAAAAATGAACAGGATACACAACAATAAGGTGTTCAGCTGGTAGAATTTTTTTCTGCGGGTATATTTTATTCCGAAGTAAAAAGCTGCGATCACCACCAGGGCGCTAAAGATAGTTCCCGAATGGAATGGCATTCCCAGGGAATTCACAAAGAAAACTTCGGTAGCCGAAAAGATGCTGAGTGAGTAGGGCAACAGCATTTTAAAAATGAACATGAGCACCGCGACCACTACCAGGTTGGCAATGATGAAATTCTTCACGGTGATCTTCGAAAAATTCTTGAAATAGTAAAGGAAACCTATGGCCGGAATGGTCAAAAGTCCCATGAAGTGCACCCCAAAGGATAGCCCGACAATGAAAGAAATGAGGATCACCCAGCGGTTTCCGCGGGGGGCGAACATGTCACGTTCCCAACGTAATCCTAAATAGAACAGGATAGACATGATACATGCCGCCATGGCATATACCTCGGCTTCCACAGCGTTGAACCAGAAACTGTCTGTAAAGGTAAAAGCAAGGGCTCCCACCAAACCACTTCCAAGCACAGCCATCTTTTTGCCTGTAGTAAGCGTATCCTCTGGCCCGGCAACCTTCAGCACGAGGATCGTGATAGACCAGAACATGAAAAGAATGGTAAAGGCACTTGCAAAGACTGACATCATGTTGACCATGAGGGCTACCTGTGTCGCATCATTCGCGAAAATGGAGAAGAACGCGCCCATCATTTGATAGAGTGGGGCTCCCGGCGGGTGACCCACCTCCAGTTTTGAGGAGGTTGAAATGTATTCCCCCGCATCCCAGAAACTCGCGGTAGGTTCAACGGTAAGCCAGTAAGTGGTTAGGGCTATAAGAAAAACTAACCAGCCTAGAATCTTGTTCCACCTGGTAAAGTTAAGATCTGTCATAAGATTTGAATTGTGAACTGAGGCGAATTTAAGAATAAATATAGAATGCTCACCAGAACGCTTTTTAAAACATGAATATTTCAATCATTCTGTAAATTTTTTTTTCCGCGGAAGGATCTTCTTTTTGCTGAATTACAGATCATTGTAAGTTATCGCGGCTGAAGTAGCATCAAAAGTTGAAGAGATTTCGAAAGAAATCGAAAAAAATATTTGTACAACAGAAAGTTTGTTTTAAATTTGCATCCGCATTACAGCAATGGCCTATGGTGTAACTGGCAACACGTCTGGTTTTGGTCCAGAAGAGTCTAGGTTCGAGCCCTAGTAGGCCAACAAAGTAAATGTGAAACCGAATTGTGAAAACAGTTCGGTTTTTTTGTTTTTGGAAATGACTGGACGAGAAGTTTATCCCGAGTCCCTTTGGCTATCGGGATCGAGGGAAGCCCTGGTCTTGTCCTGAGCGGAGCCGAAGGGAGGCCAACAAAGTAAATGTGAAACCGAATTGTGAAAACAGTTCGGTTTTTTTGTTTTTAAAGAGATTCCGTTATTTCAACTGCTCCAGGTATTTGTTGTCGGTAAGATCAAGGATCATAGGCGTAATACTGGTCATGCCTTGTCTTATTGCCCAGCGGTCTGTTCCTTCTTCCACTTCCTCAATAGGTACTACCGTGAACCAGTAATGTTGCCTGCCCATAGGATCTTTCTGGTCTATGACCCTCCCGTCATAATGCCTTACAGACTGAGAGGTCCATACGATCTCTCCTTCCGGGTTTCGGGGGAAGTTGACATTCAGTAGTTCCCGGTCGTGTTTATGGACCACTTCCTTTAAAGCCTCCTTTACAAAAGGTTTCAGGCTTTCAAAATCAGGTTCACCCTCGCCTACGGAAACGCTGAAGGCGACCCCTCTTATTCCGAAGAGAACTGCTTGCCTCGCTGCAGAGAGCGTGCCCGAATGCCAGGCGGAATTACCCAGATTAGCTCCAATGTTGATCCCTGAAAGTATCAGATCGATCCCGTCAAATAAGTGAGCTCCCAGTGCCACACAATCGGCAGGGGTACCACTTACCCGGTAGGCCTCGATGCCTTCAAAGTGAATAGGGGAGGTCTTATAGGTGATGGGTTTACCCGATGTTATTGCCTGCCCCATGGAAGATTGCTCGACATCCGGCGCCATTACGATCACTTCTCCATATTCTGCCGCGGTTTCCGCAAGACACATGAGCCCCGGACTATAAATTCCGTCATCATTGGTTACCAATATTTTCATCATTACAGTTTTTATAGTTCGTTAGCCTTTAATTTACAAAATTCGGTTCCCAATACCTGTTGTAGGCTGGGAGATTAACCCAAAATTATTTTTGTTTTAACACTGTAGCCTCAAAAAGCGGTTTTTGAAGCGAGGTTTTCATAAGCAACTGTTAATCAGTGGTAAAGATGCAATTCAATCCTTAAATTTGAAGATCAGAATTCCATACTCATGAAAGCACAGATCATTTACAATCCTACTTCGGGTAAGAACAGGCATACCAAAGAAGATGTCGAAAAATTCGTTTCAAAGGGCAATTTTTCAAAGGTGAAGTTTGCTTCCACAGAAGAAGAACACTGGGAAAGGTTCGACGCCAATCACCCCGATGTGATTTTCCTCGCAGGTGGTGACGGTACTGTGCACAAGGTGGCCAAAGTCCTTTTGGAAAGTAAAAAAATTGATTCCCATACCCCTGTGCATATCCTGCCTATGGGAACGGCCAATAATATCTCCAAAACACTCAGGATAGGATCTTCCTATATTTCTCATAGGTTCAATACGGTAAAATACCTGAAGCGATTTGATGTGGGAAGGGTAAAAGGCTTCCGGGAAAGGGAATTTTTTCTGGAAGCAGTTGGTGCCGGGGTATTTCCGGCTCTTGTGTCGAGGATCAAGAATATGCAGATCACCTCTTTCAGTAAGTCTGAAGAGATCGAAAAATCGCTGGAAGTGCTGCTTGACGTTGTCAGGAATTTTAAAGCCCAACGGGCGGTCATTAAGACGGAGGGCATTACTATTTCCGGTCATTTTTTACTGGTCGAAGTAATGAACATACAATACATTGGTCCCAATTTTGAACTGGCGCCTACCGCGAATCCGGGTGACGGTTATTTTGACCTGGTATTGATCCCAGAAGAGAAGCGGGAACAACTGCTGGATTATATTCAGAAAATGATAGAGGAGTTCGCAGATGAAGAAGACCTTAAGGATATGGTTTTTTCTATGAGGGTGAAAAAAACTGAGATCCAGTGGGATGGTCCCGATGTTCATGTTGATGATGAGCTTATTCAGGGATTTTCTGGGGGCAGCTTCGTGGTAGATCTGGACCCCGAACGGTTAAAGTTTGTGAAGGACCTGTAAGGACTTTCTGAAGCTTGCTTGCTTTTATTCGTAGTTAATTAATTTGGGGAGCTTTTTCTGAATTTGGACTGTCAGGCAATTTCTTTCAGGAACTTTGATGTGATTGGTTTACTGATAAAGCCTTTTAACTCCTCATAACTTCTGGCCCGATCCTGATCACTTTGAGATATGGAAGATGTTACTATATAGATTGAAGACTCAGAATAGAGTTCGGGTTTTTGTTCTTTTAAATGATCCAGAAATTCCCAGCCATCCAAATGCGGCATGTTGAGGTCCAATAAAATAATTTCAGGAGCAGGAATATCACCATTGCTTAATACTTCAAGAGCATTTCTGGAATCATCAAACAAGTAGACCTTGTCAAAAAGCTCTGAACTACTGATCATTTTTCCAATAATGATCTTGTAGATCTCGTCATCATCAACAACCGCGATAGATTTTCTCATTGAAAATTGACTTTAAAAGTGGTTCCGTAACCCGGGGTGCTTTCTACTTCTATTTCCCCACCCATGGCTTCAACCTGGTGCTTTGTAATGAAAAGCCCTATTCCTCGAGAATCCTGTCTGTCAGTAAATGTCTTGTACATCCCAAAGAGCTTTTCCTTATTTCTCTCCAAATCGATCCCTATACCGTTGTCTGAAATTTCCAATGACCATTTGTCGGCTTCGCGTTGGGTGGCCTTGATGTTGATCTCCGGATTCCTGTTCTCGTCACTGTATCGCAGGGAGTTGGAAATGAAATTAAGCAGTACGCTTTCCAGGTAGGCTGAATTGAAATTGATTTCAGCTTCTCTGGGAATGTCAATGAAAATTTTAGCCTGCTTCTCCTTGATACGTATCTCCAGGTGTTCAATGGTTTTCTTTACAAAATCCACCAGTTTTAACGGTTCCTTTTTCAGGTCGGGGTTATTCTGAATGGAAACCACCTCATTTAAATGTTGCAGGGTTTGGTTAAGGTTGGCAGTCACTTTGGAAAGTAACTCAATGTAATTGTCTCGGTCCTCCTGAAGCTCTGAAATTTCGTAGAGATCTAAAATAGACTGAATGTTGCTCGAGTGGGAGCGAAGGTCATGAGATATAATATAACTGAAGTTAACCAGCCTTTTGTTCTGGTCTACCAGCATCTTGTATGATTTATTCAGCTGAAGTTCGGCTTCTTTATTTTTTGTTATATCCTCAATGATCGAAATATGGGATGTAGGTTCATCGCCGGGTTGCCATAAAGGGGAGACCGTTAATTTTACCCAGTAGATAGAACCGTCCTTTTTAAGGGCCCTTTTCTCAAGACTGTACTCCCTGATCTCACCCTGCAGCAACTTTTGCATAAGAATACCGTTCTCTTCATTGTCATTTGGGTGGGAGAGTTGCTTATAATTAAGTTTGGTGATCTCTTCTTCTGAATATCCTGAAAGATCCCTGAAGCGTTTATTGGTCTCAATGAATTTACCTGTTCTGGTGTCCATCCTGGCCATCCCCACGGCTGCCTGGTTGAAGATCTTACGGAAGCGCAGGTTACTGTTGTAAAGTTCCAGGTTCTGGGCTTCCACAACTGCCTCCAGCTTTTCCGGCCTTTTTAATAATTTTTTCATCAAATGACCTAGCCAAATTGCGAGAAAGACTATAAGACCAGCAAGAGGCAACAGGCTTAAGAATGGTGCATATTGGTTTTTAGGGGCCACGTACACTTTCCAATTTCCGTCTGTGAAAAGTATGTTTTCAGAATAGGCATTGGAAGAAATATCACCTTCAAGGTAGAAATTTTCCTTGCCGGTTTCAGGGTCATATTTTGAGAACTGAAATTGATAATCTCCCCTTGATAATTCATTAAAACCGGCTTGTTCCAGTAGGTTTTCAAATTTGATGATCACCGCTGAAAAACCCCAGAATTCATTATCTATGAATACAGGCAGTCTCCCCACCACGGCCAGGCCTCCCTGTTTAAGCTGAAAGGGACCGGCAAAATACATTCTTCTCTTTTCGATGGCACGAAAGGCTTCTTCATTGCGGGTTTCATCGGCCAGGATATCATAATTTAGTGCTGCTCTGTTTTCTTCCAGCGGGTAGACGTGTGTTATAATCCCCTTGGGAACCAATTGAATGGCGTCCAGATTGGGGTTGGCTTCCAGAAGTTGCGGAGCCTTTGCTTCAAAATCGAAGATCTGCCCGTCATCCCCAATTAGCAGGGCCTGGCTGAGAGCTGCAGAATAACTGCTTTTAAGGGGCTGGGAAATATTATTTTCGATGACCTGGATGATCCCTATCATCTCCCGGTTCCTCTCTTCAGAAAGGATACGGTAACGTTGCCAGAAGATAAATGAACCCAATAGTAGGACAATCACAAAAACTAAAAATCCGACCACAGCCGGCTTCTTGAAATTTATAGTTGAGGCTGTTAATTTATTGTCCATATTGGATTTAGGGGTCAAATGGATTGACAATTCTAAGTAAAATTAATTCAATTAGGAAAATTTTAACACCTACTGATGAGTTAATTTATTTAAATGTTAATCATTGTAGCTTTTTTCTTATAGAAATTTAAAATTATTTGGCTTAGAATGGTATTTTTTCAAGGATTTAGGTAGTATGACTGATTTTTGTTAGATAATTAAAAAACAGGTCTGGAATTTTAATATATTTAATATCAGTAAGTTAACTAAAATTATATTTGCTATGTCTGGACCATCCAATCTCCGAATTGCCCCTGATTTGTTACGGTTTTCATTGTCTTCTTTAATTGTTTTTTCCTTTCTATTGACCGGATGTAAGGAAAAGGAATACTCAGAAATATCTGCTGCCCCCGGGGAAATTGAACTGCAGGAAGCTAATGCTGATCAGGCCCAGAAAGATCTTGTAAAGCGAGGTGAATATTTGATTACCAGTATTGGTTGTGCAGACTGCCATTCTCCAAAAAAAATGGGAGAAAGGGGACCTGAAGAAGATCCTGAACTTAAATTATCAGGTTACCGGCAGGGGAACGAATTACCGCCAATTGATCAAAACGCTGTTGAGAAGGGATGGATCTTATTTACTGGAGATCTAACCGCTTCTGTAGGACCCTGGGGAGTTTCTTTTGCAGCTAATCTTACTTCAGATGAAACCGGAATAGGGAACTGGACCTATGAACAGTTCGAAACCGCTATTCGCCAGGGGAAATACAAGGGAATGAAGAATAACCGCGACTTACTTCCGCCTATGCCTTGGCCTAGTTACGGCCTGCTTTCAGATGATGACCTCAAAGCCATGTTCGCCTATTTAAAAAGCACCAAACCCATTAAAAATGCGGTTCCTGCGCCTATCCCTCCAGATAAGATAGCCCGAATGAAAAAGCAATAAATTAAAAAGCCCTGCAGATCACTCTGCAAGGCTTTAATCCCGCTGTTGCGGGACCATCCTAAACTTAAACTAAAATTACTCTTCTTTTTTTTGCCAATACTGAGGTGAGGTGTTTTCTGAAACCTGGTTCCAGTAATCGGCCGTTACCTTACGGTCATCAAAGGTCCTGAGCTTTCTTTCATAAACGGCTACCACCGGGTTAAAGGTCATATCTGTGACCGCGACGGTATAGAGCTGTGGTTCTTCTTCCTTCTTCCTCTTCTCTTCTTCTATAATTACTTCAAAGCCATTGTGTTCCAGTAAATCTTTAAGAAAGTCTTTTCGGGCTTCCTCGATCTTCTTTTCTACAAAACTTACACGGGTATCTCCAATGTTTCCGAACGTATGTTTACCTTCTAATGCCATAACTTTCTAATTAAAAACAGCGCTTAAATCATATATGTAATCATAAAGCGGACTATATAATCCCAGAGCCAGGATTCCCAGCACGGTGATTAACAGACCCAGCTTCATATAGATCTTACTTCTGAAAAATGGGATAGGATCTTCTCCTTTTCTTACGAACATCGCTCTTATTACCAACAAATAATAATAAAGGGAAATGGTCACGTTCACTACTGCCAGGAATACCAGCAGATAATATCCTTTACTCGCGGCTGCCGTGAACAGGAAGAACTTTCCGAAGAATCCTGCCACCGGCGGAATCCCCGCCAGCGAGAACAAAGCCAGCATCATGACCAAACTCAATTTAGGGTTGGTACGGTACAGCCCTTCATAATCATCCATGTTTTCTTTACCGGTCTTGGTAGATATGGCTTGCACCACTCCAAAAGCAGCCAGGTTTGAGAAAATATATATTGTCACGAAATATACAACGGTCGCGGTCCCTAATTGGGTTCCTGTCATTAGACCTAAAAGAATGAATCCGGCCTGCGCGATTGACGAATATGCCAGGAAGCGCTTCATGTTTTGTTGTCTTAACGCGAAGAGGTTTCCTGTGAACATGGTGACCAGGGCCAGGATGTAAAGTAGGGGCTCCCAAATGTGCATTAAAGGTTTTAAAACGGTGAACAACAGGATCATCAAAATGAATGACGCCGCGCCTTTAGAAATAACCGAAAGATAAGAGGCGATACTTATGGGAGAGCCCTGATATACATCGGCTGTCCAGAAGTGGAAAGGCACCAAAGATATCTTGAAAGCAAGCCCCGCAAAGAACAGGATGAATCCTAAAATAGTAAGATTGTTTGCCACCAACGTACTTATCACATCTTCAAAATATATGGAGCCGTTGGTTGCATACAGCATGGTAATACCGAACAAAGAAACTCCCGATGCCAGCGCCGCTGAAAGTATGAACTTCACAGCCGCTTCGCCCGATTGTCTCTTCATGATTTCGAACGCAGCCAGAGCCGCTACCGGCAGGGTTGATAGTTCCAGCCCAATATAGAACATAAGGAAGTCGCCGGCCGAGATCATGAAATACATTCCCAGCAGGGAGGCGAACAACAGGATGAAGAACTCAGAGCCGCGATCCTGTTTTATAACATTCTTGTCCAGCCATTCTGCCGACTGTAACAAGATGGTGAAAACGCCAATGTTCAACACCACTTTAAAGAAGTGTATCATGTCATTGCTCCTGAACATGCCTCCGAAAAGGCTGGCTTCAGCCAAAGGAAAGAATCCAACTGCCGTGTGAATTCCGAAGAAAACCAAAGCTAAATGCATGATACTGGTTTTCCGGTTTTCGGGGACGAATATTTCAGCAATGATCAATAGCAGGATGATCGATAAAAGTAAGATCTCATGCCGCATCAGTAAAAAACTGTTAAGTTCCATTTTTCTCCTCTTTAAATATTATAACACTCCCTGGATGAAGGGTTGTATGCTTTCTAAAATCATATTACTGATCCAAAGTGGCGCTACTCCAATTCCTACGATAGGGATAAGCAGCAGCAGGATCCCGGTTCTTTCATACCAGGTCACTCCGGGCAGTTTGGTATACGCTTCATTTTTCACCGGTCCCATCAACATGATACCAACCACTCTCAGAACATAGACTGCGGTCACCACGATCGCTGAGATCGAGATAATGGTCGCAACCCTGTAGAACATGCTGTCATGCTGAAAAGCTCCCATGAAAATGTTCATTTCGGCTACAAATCCGCTGAAACCGGGAAGTCCCAATAATGCCATTCCGGCGATCACATAGATGACCGAAATGAAAGGGATCACCTTCAGCAATCCACCTAGTTTTGTAATGTCCCGGGTATGAGTTCTTCCGTAGATCATCCCGATAAGGGCAAAGAACAATGCTGTCATGAATCCGTGAGAAAGGGATTGTAAAATGGCCCCGTTCCAGGCTGTTTTATTCAGCATAAGCAGAGCGAAACTTACCATTCCCAGGTGGCTCACAGATGCGTAGGCGTTAATATATTTCAGGTCGGTTTGTCGTAAGGCCGCGAAAGCACCGTAGATCACTCCAGTTGCTGAAAGGATAATGAAGAACCAGCTCCATTCCAGCGCTCCTTCCGGAAGCAGGAACATCGCCACCCTAAAGATCCCGTAACCACCCAGTTTCATCAAAACCCCGGCGTGCAGCATGGAAACCGCTGTTGGTGCCGAAGCGTGTCCGTCTGGTGACCAGGTGTGGAAAGGGAATAAGGCTCCCAGGATCGCGAACCCTATAAAGGTTAGCGGGAAGAACAGTTTTTGTGCTTCAAACGGGATATTCACCTTAGCGATCTCCAGAATATTGAAGGTTAGTGCCCCTCCGTCGGCATTTGAATTGAAATAGATGCCCAGGATCCCAACCATTAATATGGCGGAAGCTCCCATCAGCATTAAGGTTAATTTCATTGCCGAATATTCCTTTGGCCCTGAACCCCATATCCCGATCAAGAGATACATTGGGATCACCGCGATCTCGTAGAATACGAACATGGTGAACAGGTCTATCGAAATAAAGAAACCATAAACCCCTGTTGACAATACGATCAGGGAAATGAAGAATTCCTTTGGCAGATCCTCCATTTTCCAGGAGATGAAAACCCCGGCCAGTACAATGATCGAAGTAAGCAGGATAAGAGCGACAGAAATTCCGTCGACTCCAATGTTATAATGTATGTTGAATTGTTCAAACCAAACCAGGTCTCTGGTGAACAGCATGATGCTGTCATCAACGGCCCGTTCACGTATGTAAGCGAACATAAGGTTTATTGCCATTCCAAGCTGAATGAGCCCACCCAGCATTGAGATCATGCGGGCCTGCTTCAGGTCTTTTGTGAAAACCAAAGCGATGATTACAAGAACCGGTGCTATGACAAAAAGTGATAAAATATCCATGATCATTCGTTAATTAGTCCATATATAAATGAATACCAGCGCCAGGATAACAACCCCTCCAATAAATCCGAAGGCGTAATCCTGTACTTTCCCCGACTGCATTCCTTTGATCTTTTGTGAGATCACCACTGTTTTATTTCCGATACCCTCCATAGTGCCGTCCACGATCTTCTTGTCGAATTTCGCGATTGGGGCGGCAACGCTATTGAAGAAGATATTACGGGCGATGAACAAATAGATCTCATCGAAGTAGAACTTGCGACTGGTCCAGGTATAAACTCTTCCAAAGGCATTTGCAAAGCGGTATGCCAGGTCATTTTCTTTTTTGTAGAAGATCCAGGCGATGATGATACCCAGTAATCCTGCGCCAACTGCGATCGCCGCAAGAGGATAATTCAGGTGGGCTTCAAAACCGGCCTTATCTGCAGTAACAAATTCACTGAACGGGATAAATCCTGCTCCAATACTCAATACTGCCAGGATAATGAGCGGTAAGGTCATTGAAAATGGAGATTCATGCGGAGCATGCTCGTATTTCGTTTCTTTACCCCAGAATATTCCGAAGTAGATCCTGAACATATAGAATGCTGTAAGTCCGGCTACGAAAACCCCGTTACCATATAGGAACTGACTGTTCTCGAAAGCGGCTACCAGGATCTCGTCCTTACTCCAGAAACCTGCCAATGGCGGTACCCCCGCGATGGCCAGAGCAGCGATCAAAAATGTGATATTGGTGACCGGCATATATTTTCTTAGTCCACCCATGTCCTGTAATAAGTTGGAGTGAACGGCATGAATGACAGAACCGGCTCCCAGGAATAACAGGGCTTTGAACATGGCGTGTGTGAACAGGTGGAACATGGAGGCCATGTAACCAACTCCTTCGTGTCCGTCAAATCCGGAAACACCTAAAGCCATCATCATATAACCAAGTTGTGACATAGTGGAAAAGGCGAGTACTCGTTTGATATCTGTCTGGGTGATCGCGATGATCGCGGCAAACAAAGAGGAGAATGCTCCAACATAGGCCACGATCTCCAGCGCGAAGCCGTCTTCTACCATATAGAACATGGGGAAGAGTCTTGCCACCAGGTAAACTCCGGCCACAACCATGGTAGCAGCGTGAATAAGCGCAGAAACCGGGGTTGGCCCCTCCATCGCATCGGGCAACCAGATATGTAATGGGAACATGGCCGATTTACCGGCACCTCCCATGAATATCAGGATCAATGCCCAGGTGATGAAAGAAAGTCCCATAAAGGAAGAAGAAGCCCAATTCAGGATCGCAGGCCCTTCAGGATCATTAAGGGTTTCAAAGTCAAAAGTGTTGGTGTAAAAACCTATAATGAAGATCCCTATCAAAAATCCGAAGTCGGCGAAACGGGTGACTATAAAGGCTTTTTTGGCAGCCGCGATCGCTGAGGATTTAGTGTAATAGTATCCGATCAACAGGAAGGAAGAAACTCCCACCAGCTCCCAGAAAATATAGATCTGGAAAAGGTTTGTGGCCAGTACCAGTCCGTACATTGAAAAGGTGAACAAAGAAAGGTAAGCGAAGAACCGGGTATACCCGTCGTCGCCTTTCATATAACCTCTGCTGTAAATATGCACCATTAGAGAGACGGTGGAAACGACGATCAACATCATCACCGAGATAGGATCGATCAAAACTCCCATGTCTATATGCAAGGTGTCGGTGAAATTCATCCAGGTGACCTTTTCTACGAAAGTCTGGTAAACCCCGTCAAGTTTACCCTGAACAAAGAAATATTGCCAGGCGGTATGATAGGAAAGCAGGGTAGAGGCTGCAAGACCTGCCACACCTACCAGGCCAGATACGGCCGGTTTAATTTTATGGCTGAAGATCCCCAGGACCAGAAAGACGGTCAGGGGAATCGCAGGAATTAAAAGAAGGTTAGTAAGGTTCATGTCTTGAAAGGATTAATACTTCATTGTTTCAGTTTCCTTGACTTCCACAGAACTCAGGCGCCTGTAGATATTGATGATAATGGCAACCGCAAGGGCCGTTTCGGCCGCCGCTACCGCAATTATGAAAATCGAGTACACCATGCCCTGAAGCATTTCAGGATATAGGTACTTATTGATCACTACAAAATTTATTACAGATGAATTCAGTATCAATTCTACAGAAATGAGGATCGATACCAGGTTCTTTCGTGTAATGAACCCATACACTCCAATGAAGAACAGGATGGAGGTGAGGGTGAGAATTTCGGTTATGCTTACTCCCGGGATCATATGCAATGTTTATTTTTTAAGGCTTTATGCCTGCTTTTCTAATCTTTTATACTGAAGTTTCGTTCTCCAGAACTTTTGCTTCAGCTTTTTGTTTGGCATCCTTCAGAATTACATCCAGATCTATGTCATTAAAATTCGGATCCTGTTTTATTTCCCTACCGCCTTTGGCGATCACGATAGCTCCTATCATGGCTGCCAGCAAAAGCACACTTATTACTTCAAAAGGCAGGATAAATCCGCCTTTTTCGAAGCTCAGCAGCGCGTTTCCTATTTCAGCAACAGTAGTAGGGGCAGTAGTTTCAGCAACGGCAAAAGGGTGTGAATAAATTGTGGCTAGGAAAACGCTTAGACCCATCAGGCAAAGTAGTGCCGTAAACCAGCGCCTTGCCGGTTTGGCTATTTCCAGTTCCATCTCGATATGCTCGATAAGCAGAACCGAGAAAATGATGAGCACTACGATACCACCTGCGTATACGGTAAGCTGAATGGCCGCCAGGAAATTATAGTCCATCATAAAATATAGCCCGGCGGCCCCTATCAGCACAAATAACAGATATACAACAGAACGCAACATTTTTCGGCTGCTAACCGCGGAGATCGCGGCGCCAACCATTATTATAGCTAGAAGGTAAAAAATTACTTTTTCCATGACTTATTCTTCTACTCCGGCTCTCACTTTAGAGCCCGGTTTGTTTAACACTCGGGTTAGGTGGGTCCTGTCATAAACGGAATTCTCAAAGTTCTGAGCCCATTTAATGGCGTCTGAAGGACACGCGTCCACACAAAGTCCGCATTGGGTGCACATTCCCAAATGATAGATATGTTGATCTATGATCTTTTTCTTTTTTCCGGTTTCCTCATCGATCACCCGGTCCCAGATGATCTCGATACTTCCATTAGGGCAGGCCAGTTCACATTTTTGACATCCGGTACAGCTGTGCTCGTTGTTCTCATCATGTGGCATCACCACCTCTCCGCGGAAGCGTTCGAACATTTGAAGGGTTTCCCGGTTTTCAGGATATTGCTGGGTAATGGCACCTTTTCGTGAATTCAGGAAATATTTTCCCGTAACGCTCATCCCTGTGAGAAGGGTCTTTATGCCATTATATATTTCTGAAAAGTAACTCATGGTCTTAGAATTGAATAGTGAGATTTAACCATACGATCACAGCCATCAACACAAGGTTTACCAGGTTGATGGGTAACAGGTATTTCCATTCCAGGGTTAATAATTGATCAACTCTCAGCCTCGGAAACGTCCATCTGAACCACATCATTAGGAACACCAACACAAACGTTTTCGCAAGGAACCAGAAGAGGCCTAAAAATGGTATGGATTCGGTCATTCCGAAGGGGGATAACCATCCTCCGAAGAATACCGTGGTTGCGATAGCAGCTATAATGAACATGTTGATGAATTCCGCGAGAAAGAAATAGGCGAACTTCATTCCCGAATATTCGGTGTGAAATCCTGCTCCCAGTTCAGATTCGGCTTCCACCATATCAAAAGGCGCGCGGTTGGTTTCTGCGGTCCCCGAGATCATATAGATCATAAAGGCGATCATCGCGGGAATATGTCCCTGCACGATCAACCAGCCGTCCTTTTGCACTTCAATAATCTCTGAAAGCTGTAAACTTCCGGAGAGAATGACCATGGTCAAAAGTGACAAACCAACAGAAAGTTCATAACTAATGGTCTGTACTCCACTTCTCATCGCCCCGATTAAGGCGAATTTGTTATTACTGCTCCAGCCTCCCAAAAGGATACCGATCACTCCAATAGAGGAGATGGCTATCAAAAAGAACAATCCAATATTTATATCATATGCTTGCAGATCCTTGGTGAAAGGGAAAACCGCAAGTGCCATCAAAGCAGTGATGATCACAAAATAGGGGGCGAGGTTATAGAGAAACTTATCAGCTTTTACTGTACCTGTAAGTTCCTTGGAAACCAGTTTCAGGGCATCTGCCAGCGTCTGGAACATTCCCTTATATCCTACACGGTTAGGACCAAGTCTCAATTGAAACCAGGCAGCTACCTTTCTTTCCAGTAAAACCAGGTATAATCCCAATACTGCGAAAACAGTAAGATAGATAAGGGCGATAAATACCATTTTCGCGATACTTACTGCGCCTGCCGGCATGAAGCTGAGTAACCACTCATTGATGCTTAAGAAATTCATTTTTTACAATTTATCGGTCAATATCCGGTACTACAATATCTATGGTAGCCATCGTGGCTACAAGGTCTCCAATCTTTCCACCCACCGCGATGTGATTCAGCAGGGAGAGATTTGAAAGCCCTGGAGATCTGAATTTCATCCGGTACGGGTTCTTACTTCCGTCACTAAGGATGTAAACCCCCAGTTCTCCTCTGGCGGTCTCTACTTTTTGATAATATTCCCCTTTAGGCAATTTGATCACAGCTTTGGTTTCAACCTTGTGATCCCCTTCTGGAATGTTATCTATCAATTGTTCTATAATTGAAAGAGACTCCCACATTTCCTGGATCCTCACAGTATAGCGGGCGAAAGAATCTCCGGCGGTATCAAGCGCTTCGTTGAAACTTACCAGGTCAAGTGCACTGTATGGATGGTATTTTCTTACGTCGCAGGAATAACCTGAAGCCCGTGCAACAGGGCCCGAAGCCCCAAAATTGATTGCATCTTCCTTAGTTAATATTCCCACGCCTTTTGTTCTCTTCTGAAAAATGACATTTCCGGTTAGGAGTTTGTCATACTCAGGAAGCTTGGTCTTGAAATGAGCCACAAACTCTTTTACCCTTTTTACAAAGTTTGGATGGATGTCATGCATCAATCCTCCCGGGATATTGTAGTTCATTGTAAGTCTTGCTCCGCAGGTCTCTTCAAAAATGTCATTTATCATCTCCCGGTCCCTGAAGCCATAAAAGTAGGTGGTTAATGCTCCTACGTCCATTCCCATTACTCCCCACCATAAGGTATGAGAAGCGAGCCTGGTCAATTCACCTAAAATGGTCCTGATGACTTTAACCCTTTCTGGAACTTCAAGTTCCAGTGCGTTTTCTACGGTTAAACAAACAGCTTCGTTGTTGATATGAGAGGAGAGGTAATCCATCCTGTCGGTCAGGTGAACGATCTGCTGGTAACTGTCCCGCTCACACATTTTCTCGATAGAGCGATGTATATAACCAAGATCTGGATCCACCTTTTTGATGATCTCCCCGTCAATGGTCAATAATAATCTGAGTACTCCGTGAGTGGCCGGGTGTTGGGGCCCCATGTTGATGAAGTATTCTTCAGACTTGAAGTTATTTCTTGGTGTGGCTTTATTTACAGTTGCTGTTTCCATAAAATGTCTATTTAACCACCATGTTTACGTCGTCTACATAATCCTTTCTAAGAGGGAATCCTTCCCAGTCTTCAGAAAGGAAGAGACGTTTCATGTTCGGGTGATTTCTGAATTTAATTCCGAAGAAATCGTATACTTCCCGTTCATGGAAATTGGCTGTCGCCCATAGATCCTGAACGCTGTCAAAAATGGGGTTTTCACGATCCTCTGTCTGTACCTTCACCACGATGATATGGCGGTGCACGGTAGACTCAAGATGATATACCACTCCCAGTTCTTTACCGTAATCAACCCCGGTGAGGCAGAAGAGGTAATCGAAATGCGTCTCGGGGTGATGTTGCAGTAGACCCATTAATTCGTGAAGGTTTTCAGGCTCTATACTCACGTTAAGAAACTGGGAACCTTCCGTAGAAAATTCGGGCTGAGTAAATTCAGGCACGGGGAACCAGCTTTCTATAGTCTTTTGTAGTTCTTCGTTTGTCATGGCTCCTTATTTATTTTCCTTCGTCAAAACCTTCGATAGGGTTCTTTTGTTTGGTACGGCTTTCGGTCATGATCTTCTTTTGCAGCATGATCATACCTTCCAGTAATGCTTCGGGTCGCGGTGGACAACCCGGTACATAGATATCAACGGGGATCACGTGATCTGCACCTTTTACTACGGAATAAGAGTTGTAAAAGAAGGGCCCTCCCGAAATGGCACAGGCACCCATTGCGATCACATACTTTGGCTCGGCCATCTGGTCATACAACCTTCTCAGCACAGGAGCCATTTTATTGGTGATAGTTCCCGCGATAATGATGAGATCGGCTTGCCTGGGGGAAGGCCTTGCCACTTCAAAACCAAAGCGGGAATAATCATGACGGGCTGCGCCGGTTTGCATCATTTCAATGGCGCAACAACTCGTTCCAAAATAAAGGGACCAAAGCGAATTCGCCCGGCCCCAGTTAATTATCTTATCAAGCGAGGTCACCACAATATTGGCGCCGTTGCCTGCCGGAATAACTTTTCCGGGAAAATCTTCTGGTATTTGTCCTGCTTTTGAAGCAGTTTCTTTTTTATTTATTATTCCCATTTCAATGCTCCTTTTTTCCATGCGTAAGCGAGACCAAGTCCCAGGATAAACAGGAAGATGATTATTTCAACAAGCGCTACCGTACCCAGATCTGCAAATACTACTGCCCAGGGTACTAAAAAGGCAACTTCTACATCAAAGATCAGGAAGAGGATAGCGAACAAATAGTATCCCACCTTGAACTGAACCCAGGTAGGACCGATCGTTTTCATCCCACTTTCATAAGGTTCCCTTTTCTGAAGGTTATCTGACTTTGGCGATATTAAATTCGAAAGAAAGTTCGCGCCGGCAACCAAAATTACCCCGGCAAGAAAAAAGACGATGATTGCTTCTGAACCCATTTTTTCCAGGCTTTAATTTGTTAATAAAATTAACAGTAATCCTCCAGCTGAGAACTGATGAAAGTCAGTAAAACCGTTATTTCACCTGATAAGTTTCTCCCGAAAAGAAGAGGTCGTCAGTCACTTTAAAATCAGATTTTGCTTTGATCTGTTCGGTCAGTGCATTCTCTCTTTCTTCCAGGGTAACATCCTCAAAACTTCGAATGATTCCGGTTACTAAAGGATATTCCAATCTCACCAGCATTTGATGCATGGTAGGGTCTTTTTCCTTGGCGTCATGTACCAGAATATCATCTTCTGTAATACCGTTTTCACCAATAGTGACCACCTCCAGTTTAAGACCATTTAAGATAAGGCCTTTGTTTTTGTCTTTTCCGAAGATCATAGGTTTACCATGTTCCACGAACAACTGCTTGTCTTCTCTAACGCTCTTGTCTGTGTATTTAACATAACAACCGTCATTGAAGATCACGCAGTTCTGCAACACCTCAATTAAGGATGTACCTTTGAACTTTTCAGCCTGAATGAATAGATCACTCATTTCTTTAGGCGCATTCCCGCCAATTCTTGCAAAAAATCGTGCCTGGGCACCAATTGCAAGTTCTCCCGGGGAGAATGGCGGCTGAGTATTCCCAAAAGGAGAGGATTTAGTTCTTTGTCCTACTAAAGAGGTAGGGGAGAACTGGCCTTTTGTAAGACCGTATATCTCGTTGTTGAAAAGAATGATGTTGAGGTCGATATTTCTTCTTAGTACGTGTATGAAATGGTTTCCTCCAATAGCCATACTATCTCCATCCCCGGTAATAACCCAAACACTTAGATCTGGGTTTGCCAGTTTCACTCCAGATGCGATCGCAGGAGCTCTACCATGGATCCCGTGCATTCCGTAAGTTCCCATATAATAAGGGAAGCGGGAAGAACACCCGATCCCGGAAATGAATACTACATCTTCCTTTTTTACTCCCATTTCGGGAAGGGCTTTTTGAACAGAGCGTAAAATAACATAGTCATCACATCCCGGACACCATCTTACTTCCTGGTCATTGCCAAAATCCTTGTACGTGTACTTTTTTTGAACTGTTGTTTCCATAGTTATTTTACTAATTGTTTTAAGTGTTCCAGTAGCTCATTATTCGCGAATGGTAAGCCCTGCACTTTGTTATATTGTAGGAATTTGTTGTCGAAATGCATGCGCAGCACATTTACGAACTGCCCGTTGTTCAATTCGCACACTACGATCTTTTTGAATCTGTTCAATAGCTCTCCTGTGTTCTTCGGAAGGGGATTGATGTAGTTGAAGTGGGCGAAGCCGATATTCTTATATCCTTCGGTATTTAGTTGTTGTACTGCGGTATGCAGGGATCCATAAGTTCCTCCCCATCCAATTACCAGCAGGTCACCTTCATTTGTAAACTCCGGAACGATCTCAGGAATATAATTCTTAACTCTTTCTACTTTTTCTGCCCTTATCTGGGTCATGATCTCATGGTTTTCCGGAACATGGGAAACGTCACCGGTCACGCGGTCCTTTTCAAGACCACCAACTCGGTGTTCCAGTCCGGGAGTTCCTGGGATGGCCCAGTTCCTTGCCAGAGTTTCTTCATCCCGATCGTATGGGTGCCAGTCTTCTTTAGCTTCTTTTACAATGTGGTTCTTGATCTCAGGGAGCTCCTCTAATTTTTTGATTTTCCAGGGAGCAGATCCGTTAGCGATATACCCGTCGGTCAATAGTACTACCGGGGTCATGTGTTCCAGTGCTAATTTTGAAGCTTCATATGCATAAGTGAAGCAGTTTGCCGGTGTACTCGCGGCAATTACTATTACCGGGCTTTCTCCATTTCGACCATACATGGCTTGTAAAAGGTCAGATTGCTCGGTCTTTGTAGGTAACCCGGTTGAAGGGCCGCCTCGCTGTACATTCACTACTACCAGTGGTAATTCCAGCATCATGGCAAGTCCCAGGGCTTCTCCTTTAAGTGCAAGTCCCGGACCTGAAGTAGTGGTGATCGCAAGATCTCCCGCGAAAGCTGCACCAATTGCTGAACTGATTCCGGCGATCTCATCTTCTGCCTGGAAGGCCTTCACTCCAAAGTGCTTATGTTTTACCAGTTCATGAAGTATGTCTGTGGCCGGGGTAATAGGATAGGAACCTAAGAATAGTTCTAATCCAGATTTTTCCGCAGCTGCTAGGAATCCCCAGGCGGTAGCGGTATTCCCCATAATGATCCTGTATGTTCCACCCGCCATTTTTGCCGGGGAGATAGAATAGGAATTAGGGATCAACTCAATAGTTTCTGCATAAAAATACCCGGCATTCAATACCCGGGTGTTTGCTTCTATTAGGTGAGGTTTGTTTTTAAATTTCTTTCCGAAGAATTCTATAGTGTGTTCAGGTGAACGGTCATACAACCAGTAGACCATTCCCAGTGCGAACATGTTCTTACTCCGGGTGATACTTTTGTTGTCAAGTCCTTCAATATCCTTTAAAGCTTCTTTGGTGAGAGAAGTCATTGGGACTTCAATAACCCGGTAATTTTCCAGGCTTCCGTCTTCAAGAGGATTCGTAGCATACTGCGCCTTCTCCAGATTCTTTTTTGTGAAGGAATCCACATCAACAATAACAGTCTGACCCGGTTTTACAGCGTAGAGGTTGGTTTTCAATCCGGCAGGGTTCATAGCGACCAGTAAGTCCAGGTTGTCTCCCGGGGTACTTACTTCCACACTTCCTATGTGAACCTGGAATCCTGAAACACCATATAAGCTTCCTTGGGGAGCCCGTATTTCAGAAGGATAATTAGGGAAGGTAGCAACATCATTTCCAAACATCGCTGAGGTGTCTGAAAATTGAGTACCCGTCAATTGCATCCCATCACCCGAATCGCCCACAAAGCGAATTACAACTGCGTCCAGGGCTTCGGCTTGATTCATATTTTCTGTGATCATATCTACATTTTTTGGTACCACCGGTGCGCTCACTGGTAGTGAATGGATCTTTGGGGTAAATATAAAAGGACCTAAGGGTATTAAATATGATGTAAATCATATTGCACTATTAAATAGGTTATTAAGAATAATTCTGCATAAATTAAAATATGATGGTGATCATATCAAACGATTTAGTGCTGCAATACTTTTAATCAAAATTTTCATTAATAATTTAAATAATAAGATTATGGCGCTAAAAATAACTGACGAGTGTATCAATTGCGACGCTTGCATATCAGAATGTCCAAATAACGCGATCTATGAACCAGATCAGGAATGGAAATATTCAGATGAGACAGCTCTTAGCGGAACGGTTACTACACCCAGTGGGAAAGAGGTGGATGCTGACGAGGAGCACGAACCACTTTCTGACGAGTTCTATTTTATTGTTGCAGATAAGTGCACAGAATGTAAAGGCTTCCATGATGAGCCACAGTGCGCATCTGTTTGTCCAGTAGATTGCTGTGTGCCGGATGAGGACCATGAGGAATCTGAAGAAGAATTACTTGAGAAAAAGGTTTGGCTTCATGAGTCTTAGCCGGAATGCAGAAAAAAATTATATAAAATGGTAAAAAAATTTCCAAAACTCATTTGTGACGCCAACGAGGCCGTGGCCAAAGTTGCCCATAAGACAAATGAGGTATGCGCCATTTACCCTATAACGCCGGCTTCTCCAATGGGCGAGCATGTGGATGTTTATAGCTCAAAAGGCCAAAAGAATATCTGGAACAATGTTCCGCGCATTGTTGAGATGCAGAGTGAAGGAGGTGCCGCAGGTGCCGTTCACGGCTCACTTCAGGCCGGTGCACTTACTACAACTTTTACGGCTTCTCAGGGATTATTATTAATGATCCCTAACATGTATAAGATAGCAGGAGAGCTCTTGCCAAACGTGATACATGTTGCTGCTCGTACCATTGCGACCCACGCCCTTTCAATTTTCGGAGATCACTCTGATGTTATGGCTGCCCGTCAAACGGGTTATTCCATGTTGTTTGGAGGTTCTGTGCAGGAAGCGATGGATTTCGCATTGATCTCGCAGGTAGCTACCTTAAGGTCACGAGTTCCTTTTTTGAATATTTTCGACGGATTCAGAACTTCTCATGAGATCTCTAAAATAGATGCTATTCCAGATGATATCATCGAGGCAATGATGCCCGAAGAAAAGATCATGGAACATAAAAAGCGGTCTTTAGATCCTGATAGTCCGGTGATAAGGGGTACTTCTCAAAACCCTGATGTATTCTTCCAGGCTCGTGAAGCCGCGAACTTGCATTATGAGAATGTTCCGCAGATCGTGCAGGAGGTTATGGACGAGTTCTATCAACATACAGGAAGAAGGTATAACTTATTTGACTATGAGGGGCATCCAGAAGCAGAACGCGTGGTTGTGATCATGGGATCTGGAGAGGGTGCTGTTCGTGAAACAGTTGATACTCTATTGAATTCCGACGAAAAAGTAGGAGTGCTGATCGTACGTCTTTACCGTCCTTTCTCTGTGAAAGATTTTATCGGGATGATCCCGAAAACAGTAAAAAAACTGGTTGTAATGGATCGTACCAAAGAACCGGGAAGTACCGGGGATCCCTTATACCTGGACGCTGTAACGGCTTTTGCTGAAAGTGACCGTGAAATGCCGCAGATCCTGGCTGGTCGCTACGGACTTTCTTCTAAAGAATTCAACCCGGCCATGGTGAAAGGGATCTTTGATGAGATGTTGAAACCTCAGCCAAAGAACCATTTTACGATAGGTATCAATGACGATGTAACTTTCAAAAGTTTACTGTATAATCCGGTTTTCAAGACCAAAAAATCAACGTTTAACTGTCTGTTCTACGGATTAGGTTCTGACGGAACTGTAGGTGCTAATAAGAACTCGATTAAAATCATTGGAGAGACCACCGATAACTATGTTCAGGGTTACTTTGTTTATGACTCTAAAAAAGCAGGTTCTCAAACTGTGTC
Source organism: Salinimicrobium gaetbulicola (assembly GCF_042676025.1). Classification (NCBI taxonomy): domain Bacteria; kingdom Pseudomonadati; phylum Bacteroidota; class Flavobacteriia; order Flavobacteriales; family Flavobacteriaceae; genus Salinimicrobium; species Salinimicrobium gaetbulicola. Next base: position 1,433,588 of record NZ_JBHTJP010000032.1, on the reverse strand, counting down.
TCACCTTAGATTCGGGCCGGACCCGATCTACTCTAGCTATTTGATCAATACAGCCGATTTCATTGCCTGTCATCAGTTCAATTTTGTTGAGAAATATGATATCCTGAAAAAGATCAAAAAGGGAGGAACTTTCTTATTGAACGCTCCTTTCTCTAATGATGAGGTTTGGGATATGCTGCCACAAAAAATGCAGGAAGAGATCGTAGAGAACGAACTTGAATTCTATGTGGTTGATGCGACTAAAGTGGCGCATGAAGCCAAATTAGGAAAGCGCACCAACACTGTACTTCAAACCTGTTTCTTTGCCATTTCAGGAGTTCTTCCTAAAGAGGAAGCCATCCAGAAGATCAAGGATGCGATCGTTAAATCTTATTCCCACAAAGGAGAGAAGGTGGTTCAAATGAACTTCAATGCGGTTGATAAATCTCTGGAATTCCTTCAAAAAGTAGATTATCCAAAACAGGTCACCAGCGACAAACGTCTTAAGCCAATGATGACCGGTGACGCAGATCCTTTCGTAAAAGAAGTATTAGGCAAGATCCTTGCCGGCGAAGGAGACGAGCTTCCGGTTAGCGCATTCCCTATTGACGGTACCTTCCCTACCGGTACTACTCAATATGAGAAACGCGGGATTGCCGATTTCGTTCCTGTTTGGGAAGGCGAAGATCTTTGTACCCAGTGTAACAAGTGTGTGGCTATTTGTCCGCATGCTGCTATCAGGGCGAAGGTTGTTTCCAATGAAGAACTGGGGGACGCGCCTGCAACTTTAAAATCTGTTCCGGCCAAAGGTAGGCCATTCACCAGTACATCAGATTCTTATGTGCTACAGGTTTCTCCTGAAGACTGTACAGGATGTGATCTTTGTGTGGCTGTTTGTCCTGCGGAAAGTAAGGAGGTTGAAAACTTCAAGGCTATCAATATGCGTCCAAAACTGGATGTGGCAGAAGCCGAAAATCAGAACTGGGATTACTTCAGCTCACTTCCAAATTACGACCGTACAGAATTGCAGATCACAAACGTCAAAGGATCTCAGTTCCTTGAGCCTTTATTTGAGTTTTCCGGCGCGTGTTCAGGTTGTGGAGAAACTCCATATATCAAAATGCTGACCCAGCTTTACGGGGACAGTATCATGATCGCCAATGCGACAGGATGTTCTTCCATCTATGGAGGTAACCTGCCGACTACTCCATACAAGACCAATGAATTTGGCAGAGGACCGGCATGGGCAAACTCCCTGTTTGAAGACAACGCTGAGTTCGGTTTAGGAATGAGACTTGCACTTTCTAAAAAGCAGGAGATCGCCGCTGACCTTTTAAAAATAGTTGAACCACTGGTTGGAACTGAATTGGTACAGGCTATTCTGAATAATCCTGAAGAGAATGAACTTCAGAAGAAAGAGAAACACGCTCAAATTGCCGAACTGAAAGAAATTCTTTCAACCCTGGGAACTCCTGAAGCCATCAAATTGAATCAACTGACCGAATACCTTCGTAAAAAGGCGGTCTGGATACTTGGTGGAGACGGTTGGGCGTACGATATAGGGTATGGAGGTGTGGACCATGTGCTGGCTTCTGGAGAAGATATCAATATCCTGGTAATGGATACCGAAGTGTATTCGAACACCGGGGGACAGATGTCTAAAGCCACTCCATTAGGAGCAAGCGCCAAGTTCGCGGTTTCAGGTAAAAAGACCTCTAAAAAGAGTCTTGCTTTGCAGGCCGTTTCTTATCAGAATGTGTATGTGGCGCAGGTGGCCATCGGGGCGAAAGACCTACAGACGCTTAAAGCGATCGAAGAGGCAGCTGCTTACCCGGGACCATCCATTATCATCGCTTACTCACATTGTGGGGAGCATGGTTATGACCTTAAACATGGAGCAACTCAACAGGAAAAAGCTGTTGAAACCGGATACTGGCCGTTATTCAGATTTGATCCTTCCAAAGAGAAAGGCAAGCGATTCAAACTGGATTCGAAAGCGCCTCAGGCTCCGTTGAAGGATTTCATGTATAAAGAGACCCGATTCACCAGGGTGGCTAAAGAAAATGCCGAACTGGGAGAAGCCTTATTAAAACAGGCACAGGAAGAAGTTGAGTCTAAATGGGAAAGACTCGAACTCTATAGAGATATGTAATATATATCCTTTAGGGCAGAGGTTATTAAGGCCTTTGCCCTAAAGATCCCGTAATTTTTAAATTTCTGCACATGGAAAACAAAGCACTTGGTCTATTTTCTGAAGCCATTCAAAAACTTCGGGAAGCCAATGATGAACTATGCAGGCCCGAGGAAGATGTCGTTTCTTATTTGGTTTGCAAGAATTCCCAGAATGCAATAGAGAATTTCCTTAAAGGATATCTCTTAAGCAAGGGGATTGACCCTCAAGGTTATGAAAATATCAATAGCCTGTATGAACAATGTATTGCAATCAATCCAAAATTCAAGGATCTGGACCTTTCCGGGTTTACCTGTAAGTCTTATTCACCTGATTCCAGATCATGCAGTGGTTCTGAAAAAGTGAGTAAATGCTACGAGATAGCAGACAGTATAGATGCTTTTTTCCGGAAAGAGGTTTTTGTTAATTAATTGGGGTTTTTTACTAACCTATCCAAGAAAGCTTCAGGAAACTGAAGCTTTTTTTATACAATAAAAAAGCTCCGGGATGAACCGGAGCTTCAGGTTTATATGATAACCAGAGACAACTATTCTTATGCTACCTTAGAAAGGCTGTAATAATTCAAAGCGCTTTTGTAAAAGTTCAGGCTTCGTTTGTCATTTTTGATGCACGAGGTTAAAAATCTTTCTAGATCAAGACATTCAAAACTCACAGAAGTAAATTCCTTATCTGTAACAGGGATCTCGGCCTTGATCACTTTGTTTTCATAATCTATTTCCACATTTCTTGCCTGGAAATACATTTTAATAATTCCCTTATGAAGGGAGCTGTAAATGGCGTTCACACCGGTACAATCTGTACAACTGTTATGGATGATATTTTTGAATTCATTAAGAATCTCGGTAGGTTGAAAGGTGGTCATTTGGCTATTTTATTAGTTAGTTAATTCTTGCTTACGGGACCTAAATTAGGGGTTGGGCTGTTAAAAATGTTCTAAGGAAATGTTTATTAATAAAGAATTAACAACGCTAAAGACGGTTTGTGAAAATATTAGCAGAAATGTGAGATTCTGACAAAAAAATAATTTAGAGCTTTAACAGTTGAAACAGACATTATTCTCAAAACAGAGAATTCCATAATTCTACTTTTTGATCATTTCTGAATTGATGAATAAAATAAATAGGGAAGAAATTGGGAAACAGCAAAAAGACAGGGGTCAGTATTTTAGTAATAGTTTTCATCATTCTGGTTGCCGGGTATATCGCAACAAATTATTTATCGGGGAGAATCCAGGATGAGCTTAATAGCGCCTTAGGTGAAAAATCATCCCACGAGAAAATTGATGTTGATCTTTTCGCGCAAAATATCCACCTCCGGAGTCTGAAATTCAGGAACAGGGGCACAGAAATCAACACCCCGAAACTTTCTTTTAAAGGCCTAAGCTACCTGCAATATTTGAAAAATGGAAAAATTGTTTTCGATGAGGTAAGTTTAGCCGAGCCGGAGATCATCATTGCTCCTTCCCAGGACTCTGTCTCGAAATCGAAAGTCTCTTTTAAGAAGGAAATAGAGGTGAAGGTGTTTAAGACTTCCAAAGCAACGTTGGAACTTAAAGGAAAAGATTCCGCCGGGAATAAACTTTTCAGCAGGATAAGGGAATTTGAAGTTTCAGGGATAAAAGTAGATTCCTCTACCATAAACCAAATGGTACCGTTCAACTATAACGGTTATAACTTCAAAGTTGATTCTCTGCGAATCAATATCACCCCTGAGCATTATATAGCTTCGGAAAGCATTGATGCTAAAAACGGCCGCGTTGAGGTTCGGAATTTCAAGATCATCCCGAATTATGGGCCCTCTGTCTTCGATCAAAAAATACTGTATGAGAAAGACCGTATCTCGCTTAAGGTAAACCAAATTCGGCTGGACAGCCTTAGTTTTAGCTTCAGAAATGACACTTTGTATTTACAAAATCCTGTCATGGGAATATCGGGCGGGGACCTGCAGATCTATCGCAACAAGACCCTTCCGGATAATCCTAAAATGATACCCCTTTACAGTCAGATGCTGCGACAGTCGCCAGTAAAACTTGATCTTAAGGAAGTCTCCGTAGACAGCACGCGTATTGTTTATGAAGAAAAGGTCAAGGCAGACCGCCAGGTGGCCAGGATCAGTTTCAATAATGTGGACGGGAAAATTGACAACCTGACCAATGTTGGTTTGGATCAAAAAGACCTTCCGCGGACAAAGATCACTGCCAGCGCTGATTTTATGGATACCACTCCCGTTGAGATCGACTGGTCTTTCAATGCCGCGAACCAGAATGAAAAATTCCTTTTTTCAGGTAGCTTCGGCCGTGTTTCGGGTGATTCTATGAACGCTTTTTTAAGCCCTTCCATGGGGCTCGCGGCAGAGGGAAGTATTAATTCAGTGGCCTTTACGTTTACCGGCAACGATGATATGCTTTCCGGCGATGTGCAGGTGGAATATGAGAATTTCAGGATAGAGATTCTCAAAGACCAGAGCCGGGAAACAAGTAAATTTCTATCGGCCATTGCCAACTTGTTCGTGGATAACGATGGACTTTCCGAAGAGAACAATATCAAAGATATTCAGGTAAATAGAGACAAGGCCAAATCTTTCTGGAACTATGTCTGGCTAGGGCTGAAAAAGGGTGTATTGGATGCCCTGGTACAGATATAGAAAAACGTTAAAACAGGACAGATTTGTCCGACCTGATTCAAATCATATTTTCCCCCTCTTCCTTGCTCTATTTTTGCCCGTAAACTATTAGGAATGAGCAATTATTTAATCAACAAGTACAATGTTGCGGGTCCGCGGTATACCAGTTACCCAACCGTACCATATTGGGATTTGGGCAATTTTTCTATTGAGGAGTATAAAAAGAGCCTTAAAAGATCCTTTTCTGAAAGCAATCAGTCTGAAGGGATCAGCCTGTATCTACATTTACCATTTTGTGAAAGCCTGTGCACCTTTTGCGGCTGTAATAAGCGCATCACCAAACGGCACGAGGTGGAATCTCCATATATAAATGCCATTTTAGACGAGTGGGAGATGTATCTGGAGCTTTTGGAGGAAAAACCGGTGATAAAGGAGATACATTTGGGAGGTGGAACCCCCACTTTCTTTTCTCCGGAAAATTTAAAACTACTTATCCAAGGCCTTTTTAAAAACGCTACAAAAGCCGAAGGTTTTGACTTCAGCTTTGAAGGGCATCCTAACAATACTCAAAAAGGGCATTTAGAAGCCTTATATGAAGCAGGATTCAAAAGGGTGAGCTACGGTGTACAGGATTATAATATGACCGTGCAGCAGGCCATCCACAGAATCCAACCGTTCGTAAATGTCAAAAAAGCTACCGAACTGGCCAGGGAGATCGGCTATACTTCGGTAGGCCACGATATCATCTTCGGGCTCCCGTTTCAAACCGTAGAACATATCCGCACTACCATTGAAAAGACCAAGGAGTTGATGCCAGATCGTATCGCATTCTACAGCTACGCGCATGTTCCGTGGATAAAAGGAAACGGACAAAGAGGCTTTAACGAGGAAGATCTTCCCACTGCCGATGTGAAGCGTGAAATGTATGAGACCGGTAAAAAAATGCTGGCAGAGGCCGGTTATGTGGAGATCGGTATGGACCATTTCGCCCTGAGATCAGATTCTTTGTACAAGGCGGTAGAGGAGAAGAAGATGCACCGCAATTTTATGGGTTACACACATTCAAAGACCAAAGTAATGATAGGTCTTGGAGTATCTGCGATAAGTGATAGCTGGAGTGGTTTTGCTCAGAATGTGAAGACCCTTGAAGAATATTATGAACTTCTTGAAAAGAGGGAATTTCCGCTCTATCGCGGGCATATCCTTACGGAAGAAGATGAAAAACTTAGAAAGCATATCTTAAACCTCATGTGCAACCTGGAGACTTCATGGGAGGACGAAAGTTCGTATTTTCCGGAATTGCCCGATGTACTGATCAGGCTGAAGGAAATGGAGAGTGACGGGTTAATAGAAATTGAAAAGGATCGTTTAATAATAAAAGAGGAGGGAAGGCCGTTCGTAAGAAACGTTTGCATGGCTTTTGACCTTTTGTTGCAAAGAAGCAAACCGGAAACTCAGCTGTTCTCAATGACGGTATAGAAGGTTGAAATTTCCAACAAAAAAATCCGAAGGTGCTGCCTTCGGATTTTTTATTTTCTGTTTGAATTTTCAGGATTTTTTTCTGCTCTGATACATGTTCATGAAAATATTCCCTGCCATGTTACGGGCGCGATTCTTAGCGATGTTAGCCCGATCGCCTTCGAACAGGTCATCGATGGTTTGAAACCACATGTTCAGCCATTCCCCAAAATGTTTTTGTTCAATACTGTATTGGAACTTTTGGTCCACCTCTTTATGAGCCTTCATAGGATTCCCCCTGAACTTGCTCACCATGAACAGGTTGGTTTCCCAGAAATCGGTAAGTTTTTCCAGGTGTGAAGGCCAGTCCTCAATGGTCTCATTGAAAAAATGGGAGATTTCAGGATTCGCGCGTACCCTGGAATAAAAAGTAGAAACAAGGAGAAACACGTCCTCCCTGTTTTTTATATCGGTTTTCATGTAATTTTTCTTAGTAGCGCATTATTACATTGATGAACAACAGTGCAATGCTTACCAGCAAACTTACCAATAAAGAATTGAATACGTATTTTGGTTTTAATTGTGCCAGTACAGAAGCCATATAGTTCATGGCGACCGCTACTACAACGAATAACTGGGTCATTTGAAGAAAGTCATGGCCGTTCATTAAGATCACCATGGCTGCTGCAGCTCCCACACAGCTTGAAAGGATGATGGCTAATGCCGAATATCCTACATACAATTTTTCAAAGTCCTCATACAATGATTTGTAAAGTTTCATATTGCTCGTTTAAATGTTATAGGAGCAAAATTAGCAGGACAACAGGGCAGAGACTATGACCTGAATCATAAAATGGGACATTTTCATCCTCTTAAAACAGGTTGTAAGTTATTGAGTTACAGGGGTGAGTTTTATCGGTAGAGTTTGCGTTTCCTGATCTCGAGCTCGCCTTTCTTTTCTAAAGACTTGGTAGCCCTAATGACCGTTTCTACTCTTAGACCGGTAAGATCGGCCAGTTGCTGTCGCGTAAGATCTACCCTGAAAGAGAATTTACCTTCAGTTTTATGTACATGGTTCTTAAGATAGTCCAGGATCCTTAAAATTCGGTGTTCCGGTTCCTGGCTGGAGATCTCTGAAGCCATGATAGCTTTATAAAATAGCCTTTTCGCAAGGGTTTCGGTTATCTTTAGGTGAACTTGTGGGTTGGAAGTAAGCAGTTCTAAAAACTGCTCTTTTGAAAGCTGAAATACTTCGGCATCATTGATGGCTTCGGCATTGGCTGGATATTTTACATTGGCCAGTAAGGGAGGCTCACCAAAACTTTCGCCCGCGGAAAAAATGCCCTGAATGAATTCCTTTCCGTCTTCATTGTAGTTGTTCATTTTAACCTCTCCGGAAGCCACCTGGTAGAAATTAAGCGCGCTTTCGCCTTCGCGGAATAGTTGATCGCCTTTTGAAAAAGGGATTTTTCTCGCTCCGTGGTCAAGTAATAGGTTTTCCTCTATCATAAATTCTTATTGATGTGACCTTATCAATTGTACCAGGTCATTCTTAGGCACCACGCCCGATTGTCTCCAGAGTTGTTCGCCGTTTTTGAAGAGGATGAGGGTTGGCACTCCGCGTACCTGGAATTTCTCGGCTAGAACCTGGTTCCTGTCCACATCGATCTTTACTATTTTTATGGCATCACCTAATTCATCTTTGGCCTCTTTTAAAATGGGTCCAAGGGTTTTGCACGGTCCGCACCATTCTGCTGAAAAATCTACCAATACAGGTTTCTCATCTTTTATGATCTCGCTAAAACTACTTTTCATAACCTTATTTTTTTCAGTTCTTCCGAAGTATTCGGAATAGAATAAAGATATTAATTTCTAAATAGAAACTAAGTTGAGGTTTCGTTAATAGCTCGTGAAAGGTTCTGCTATCTTGTTTTATTCAGTCTTGAAAACGCTTCTTTTTCGAGCTGTTCTCTGTGATTGGGATGCGCGATAGAAATAAGGGCTTTGGCTCTTTGCTTCAGATTCTTTCCGTAGAGATTTACCACGCCATATTCAGTGGCGATGTAATGCACATGAGCCCGGGTGGTCGTTACTCCTGCACCGTCCTTGAGATAGGGGACGATCTTAGAAACACCTTTGGTAGTGATGGAAGGCATAGCGATGATCGCTTTCCCGCCTTCAGAAAGTGAGGCTCCGCGGATAAAATCCATTTGACCGCCTACTCCCGAATATTGATAATTTCCTATAGTATCTGCACACACCTGGCCGGTAAGGTCGATCTCGATGGCGCTGTTGATGGCCGTCACTTTAGGGTTTTGGCGAATGATGGCCGTATCATTGGTGTAGCCGGCTTCTTTGAAGTGTATTAATGGGTTATCGTCAATGAAATCATATAATTTTTGAGATCCAAGGGCGAAACAGGTTACGATCTTTCCGGTCTTGATCTCTTTTTCTTCCCCGGTGATAATGCCTTTTTCGATCAAAGGCAGAACTCCGTCAGAAAACATTTCTGTATGAATTCCCAGTCTTTTGTGGTTCATGAGGTTTGAAAGCACCACGTTAGGGATACCTCCAATTCCCATTTGCAGGGTTGCGCCGTCCTCAATGAGTTCGGCTACATGTTTACCTATTTGCTGCTCAATTTCACTGGGTTCAACGGGATCATGGGAGTGAATGGGAGTATCAACCTCTGTAGCAGCATGTATCTTGCTAACATGGATGATTCCGTCACCATGAGTTCTGGGAACCTGAGGGTTGATCTGGGCGATCACTTTTTTTGCCGTTTGTATGGCCGGCAAGGTAATATCCACTGAAACTCCTAAAGAACAATACCCGTGCTTATCTGGAGGAGACACTTGAATAAATGCCACATCCAGCGGGAGGATATTCTTTCTGAAAAGAAGGTGGATCTCACTTAAAAAAATAGGGATATAGGCTCCATAGCTTGAGTTTACGGTATCGCGCACATTGCCTGAAGCGAAACAGCTGTTTGTTCTAAAGGAAGCCCTGTATGGATCTTCTGTGTAACGAGCATTACCTTCTGTATGTATCTGGAAAAGTTCCACATCTGAAATTTCCCGGTATCGATCTGTCAAAGCTTCGATCAATACTTTTGGGGTCATTGCTGCTCCCTGGAAAAATACTCTGTCACCTGATTTTACATGCGATACTGCTTCAGCAGCTGTAACTATATTCATCTTCTTATTTTTTCACCTTTAGATCAAAACTAATCTCAATTTCATCCTTCACCACAATTATCCCGAATAATTTTTTTGGTGGCTCCAGTTTAAAGTCCTTGATGTTTAACTCAAGTTCTCCCTGGAACTGTGCGATCTCCCCATCTTTAATATTGATGGGTACCTCATAGAATTTCTGTTTCCCTGCCATGGTAATGCAGATGGTAGCCACTCCAAACGTTTTGGTGCGAAGTTTTACCTTGCTGATCTCGAGATGGATCTCTGGATATTTATCAGATTTTATGAGGTCGTGAAAGTCCTGGTTGATTCCTTTGTTTCCGCAGTCAAAACCCCGGGTGTTCAAAACCAGGATCGCACCTGTGAAATCCATGATAGAATCTTTCCTTGAATAGTAGACTTGTTGCGCCTCCTTTAGAAAGGCGGTATCAAAATCACATTGGAATTTATTGATATTGGTGTCGCCGTTGATAGCGAGCTGACTTGAAGGCAGCACCGTAACCTTTTTTTGATGAAAACCGTTCTGTGCATTGGTGAATGCACCAGTGAACAGTAACATAACAACTAGCAATAACTTTTTCATAACTCTTTCAATTTAATAAAAAAATGGGGGAATCTTGTCAATTCCCCCATTTCTCGGGCTAAGTTCAAACGAATCTTTTTAATTTCTTAGAAGCTGATAGCTGCCTCTAGCATAAGACCGTCGAAGCTTCCTTCATGGTGGATATCTCCTGTTGGGTAACCATCATAAGTTTGGTTTACGTATTCAAGTTTTGCAAGAACGTTTTTAGTCATGAACCATCCAGCTCCTAGTTGGAATCTGTTGATGTCGATGTCATTTCCAGCTCTGTCTTCTCCACCTGCAGTGTTGTAACGACCTCCTAAGTAGAAGTCTTCATCAGCTCCAAATCTGTAAAGAAGCTCACCAGAGTACTGGCTGTAAGATCTTGTTTCAGTCTCACCTTTCTTTCTTCCAGTTACGTTCTCAATGATTCCGAAGAACTCAAGTCCACCTACTTTGATGAATGGGTTGATCTGGAAAGCAGTCATGTCGTTGTTCACATCTGGAACCATCATACCACCTCTGAATCCGTCTCCATTACCTTCAATGTCGCTAAGAACCTGGTAGTAACGAGATCCTGCACGGTCACCGCTGTAAAGGTAAACACCTCTTCCGTAGTTGTGTGGAGCATGTAATACAGATCCAGTTAATCTAAATCTGAAGTTTTCAGAGATCTGGTCGTCATATCCTAATTTTACTAACCAAGATGGGCTTGTAGAATCTTTACCAGATACGTTTTGGTTCAATTTACCGTTTGTGAATCCAACCATACCTAACCATGGTCCGTTGAACATATACACTTCAGCACCAACTTCTGTAGTGAAAGCATCCATCACGTAGTTACCAACAAATGGGTTGTGAAGTGCCATCGCGTTGTCAGTTCTTCTGAAATGACCGTCACCATAGTTGTTTTCCATGTGACCGATCTTGATTCTTACGTGATCCATAAGACCTGCAGCTAAACCTTCGCTGATGAAATCAAGGTTGTCAATTTGGAAGTACCCACCTTTTACATAAGATTCGTGGTGGTGCTGAGAAGAAAGGTACGTTCTCAAGTGCATTCTTAAACCTTTTGCTAAAAGAACGTCAAGGTCAAGGTTAGCAGTTGCAAGGTTGAAGTTGCTTCCTAATTCCTCTAATTCGATAGGTCCTTCACTCTCCTGGCTTAAAGCTTGGAACTGAAGAGTAGATGCTCCACCTATTCTCACTTGTAATCCGTTGAATTCAGTATCAATGTCTTTAGTTGGTTCGAATTCATTTACTCCTCTTTGGTCTGGAGCTCTAAAGTTAGGAAGGTCTCTTTCCCATATAGTTTGAGTTCTTTCCTCTTCGGTTGTTTCTACCTCTTGTGCCTGAACTTGTAAGCCCATGGCCATCAAAAGCGCTATCCCGGAATATTTAATTAAGTTTTTCATTTTGTTTAGTTTAAAAAAAGTTGATAGTTTAAAATTTTAGGTTCTTGTGTGAATTTGTAATGATTGTTATTTATTTTGAAAAAGCCGTTTTGAATTTGATAGTAACTTCATCACCGGTTGTGATAGTTCCGAACATTGCTGTTGGAGGATCTACTTTAAAGTGAGTCATGTTAAGTTTTTTGCTACCGCTAAGGACGATCTTACCATCACTTACTTTAGCATCGAATACCATGTCTACAGGTTTTTTAGTGCCTGCGATAGTAAGATAACCGCTGGTAGTGATCTTACAGTCAGATTTTGAGGTGCAATCCAGGTTGTTTACCTTTTCTAACTTATAGGTGATCATCTTGTGTTTTTTAGTGTCAAGTGCTTTATAGGTATTTTTATCCATACCTCCCTTACCACTCTCAAGACTCTCAGCAACTACCGCAAAATCAAGTGAATTGATCTTTACTAATTGCCCGTCTTCCATTTCTACCTTCAAAGTACCCTGTAGATCTTTTGCTGTAATTTCCCAGTCATGTATGTTTGAAGTTCCCTCTACCTTTAAATCAGAAGCCTTAGAGTTCACTGTGTATGATTGAGCCATTGTTACATTAGCTGAAAAGATCATAACGAGAAAGCTTCCAAGTGCAATCCAAAAGTTCTTTGTTGTGTTCATGATTACTGTTTTTTATTTGATACAAATTTGGGGCATAATCACAGGTTTAATTATGACCGCCGTCAGGTTTCCATTAAAATTTTAGGGAGGATTAAATTTATTTTAAGATTTCTTTCACATATTTCCTGAAGCCTTATAATCAAAGGGTTTGGAGAAAATATCTGCTGCATATTCGCTGAAAATAATGACTATGCTCATGTTTTCAAGAGTACTAAAATACCGAATTGGTCATTTTTATTAAAAATCAGGAAACTTCTTTAGGATAGTTTTTAGAAAAAAGTACTTGAAAGAGGATATTTCGGTCCAAAAAAATGGAGCTTTCAGGGAAGTGCCGGATAATTTAATGACAAGATGCAGAGGCACCTACCATTTCGGTAACCGGAGCAGGAGAGAGGTAAGGAATATCAAGCCCCAATCCACGTATGATAAAGAGCATTCCTATTAATACCACAAAAACCGGAATGAATTTGGAGATCTTTCTTTTAACTACACCGTTAAGCATACTGCTGAAGTATACCGCCGTGGTCATTAAAGGAATGGTTCCCAAACCGAAAAACACCATGTATAAACCAGATTCGATCAATGCTCCTGAAGCTATGGCGCCAAAGACAGCCATATAGACCAGGCCGCAAGGCAGGAAGCCGTTCAGAAAACCTATGGTAAGAAAAGTATCGGGCGTTTTCTTTTTCAGAGCAGCGCCTAAAGAAGATTTGATCTTTCCTATAATTCGGTACATAGGTCTTGAAAAATTGTATTTCGCGAATGTTTCTGCAGGAATAACGATCACCGCGATCATTAAGATCCCGGCGGCGATCGATAATTGCTGTTGTATTCCGAAGAGATAAAGACTCTTTCCCAACAGCCCGAACGCCAGGCCTATTAAACCATAGGCAGTGAGCCGGCCAAGGTGGTACAGGAAGATCTGCAGGAACTTTTTAAAGGAATTTTCCCTGCTCACGGGCAGCATGAATGCGATAGGACCGCACATGCCCACACAGTGGAAGCTTCCCAATAGGCCTAATATGAGAGCCGTAACCAGCATTAATAGGTTATTTCCTTTTTATAGAAATAAGATTCGGCCTCATATGACCAGTCAATGATAATGTTCCAACGGCCGCCTACCAAGCTACTATCAGGTACGAGCAATTGATTAGAGGATAATGAAAGAGGAAGTTCATTATCCAGCCGCTTGTTCGACGGCCTGTATAGGAACATTGTGCCTTTAATTTTTGAAGGATCCAGGGCTTCGGGAAAAGTGATCACCAATCCCTCGATGGTCTTTTCAACCTGAATGTTTTCCTTCAATTTTTGTGAGTTCATCTCCTTATCCAGCTGTTTCTGGAAAGTGAGTTCTGTCTTATAATACTCTTCTGTTACCAGATCATGGCTATAAGACTTGTCAATACTCATTGTTACTACAAAATACATGATGAAGCCTACAAACGATATGATCGCTATCACTAATCCTGTCCCCCAGTTAATTTTCATCTTTTACAGTATTTATAGTTAACCTTTAATTACCAGGAATAAACTGTTCTCATGGGCTTTTACAGAATGTAAGTCACCCATGTTTATCTCCTGTTCTTCAAATTGTTTTACGATACTCTCGGTACCGCCTGCTCTGTAAACCACTTCTCCGGTTAGCACATATAGCTTTGCGGGAATATCGGTCTTGTGTTCTTTTAAAATGGCATTTTTCTGAAGCCCTATTGCGAGGACCTGCTGCTCTTTGCCGTTTTGCAATTTCTTCACCACAGCTTTATCGGTCGTTTCTATTTCTGAAAGAATTTCCTTTAATATCATTTTTCAAGCTCTTACATTCGTTCTATCTGAAACTCCTTGGCCCCAAAAAGTTGGTACTGGTGGTTTCTATTAATTTATCTCCGCTATAGATCCCTATCTCGAGACTGCTTTTTTCATTGTCGAGCAGGGCCTTATTGATCTCGATGAACAAGGTGCCTTCTGCAAGGCCTTTCTCAGGCACTACCAGGTTCTCATGAGTGACCGATTCTATTTTTCCGTCATGGGAAAGCAGTTCAAAATGCACATTTTCGAATTTCCCGGTGGTCTTATTGATCAATTTGAACGTGTACACATTACTGATCATGTTATCTGCCTTGGTCTCATACAACTGCCCGGGTAATCTTAAAATGGTGGCTTCCACATCACTTCTCAAAAACAACATTCCTGAGAGTATTCCCATCAGCACGAACAGGATGGCAGCGAAACCTTTCATTCTTGGGTTAAAGGTGAATTTTTCCTCTTTTTCAATGTTCTCTTCGGAATAATATCCTATCAAACCTTTTGGGAGGTCCACCTTTTCCATCATGGCGTCACAGGCATCGATACAGGCCGTGCAGTTGATGCATTCCAGCTGCGTACCGTTCCTGATATCAATTCCTGTAGGACATACGTTCACACATTGGAAACAGTCGATACAATCTCCTTTTCCAATTGCTGCCCTGTTCTCGTTCTTTTTGAATTTCGATCTTCCTTGCTCCCGTTCCCCGCGTTTGTGGTTATAAGCCACTACCACCGATTTCTTATCCAGCAGCACACTTTGTAACCTTCCGTATGGACAAGCTATTGTACATACCTGTTCCCTGAACCATGAAAAAATGAAGTAGAACACCCCTGTGAAAATTAACAGGGCAATGAAGGTACTCAGGTTTTCAAGAGGTCCCTGGGTGATGTACTGCAGTAATCTTTCGCTACCTACCAGGTAAGCCAAAAAGACGTTGGCGATCCCAAATGAGATGAGAAAGAAAAGGAACCATTTAAATCCTTTTTTCCGGATCTTTTCTGAATTCCATTCCTGCTTGTCCAGTCTTATTTGCGCGCCGCGATCTCCTTCTATCCAATATTCGATCTTTCTGAAAACCATTTCCATGAAAATGGTCTGGGGACAGATCCAGCCGCAGAAGATCCTTCCGAAGGCTGCTGTAAACAAGGTAATGAACAACACCCCAATGATCATCGCGGTCACCCCAAGGTAGAAGTCCTGTGGCCAGAACGGGAATCCGAAAATATAGAATTCCCGTTGCAGCACATTGAACATCATAAACTGGTTGCCGTTCACGTGAATGAAGGGCGAAAGTATTAGAAAAGCCAGTAGGAACCACGTAAACCAGGTACGGTATTTATAGAAGGTGCCGCTGGGTTTTTTAGGGTAAACCCAGGCACGTTTACCTTCGTCATTCATCGTAACGATGCGGTCTCTATAATTTACTTCTTCCTTGCTCACGGGGCGATGGCTTTCTTTATTCTTAAATTATTCTTGTGTCCAAAGGTCACCTTCGGCTTCCTTTGGGTTTGCTGGAGTTGTACCCTGCAAACTCAACACATAACTTGATACCTGTTGAATTTCACTCGGTTTTAAAGTGCTTTTCCAGGCTACCATTCCTTTTCCTGAACGTCCACCTTCACTTACGGTATGGAATACATTCTTGATTCCGCCACCCAGGATCCAGTATTCATCGGTAAGGTTAGGTCCAATTCCACCACCCCCGTCGGCAGCGTGACAAGCCATACAGTTGGTTTGGTAGATCTGTGCTCCCTGCTCCAGTTCTGCGGCATCTGTAAGGAGTACAACAGTTTCCGCGTCAACAAGGTCTGGTGCGTTCTTTTTATATTCTTCTACCTCTAACCTGGCTTCGGCCATTTCCTGCTCGAATTCCATTTCCTGGCTGGCACCGTCTAAAATGTGATAATAGAACATGTATCCGGCAGCGAAGATGATGGAAGCATAGAAAGAGTACAACCACCATGGCGGAAGCTTGTTGTCAAGCTCTTTAATGCCGTCATAGTTGTGATCAAGTTCCAGTTCTCCTTCTTCGGAAAGAGGACGGGTTCCTGCCAGCTTTCTGTAAAGCCTCTTTAGGTCATATTTCTGCATTCTCTTTTCATGAGCCTCCATGTATCTTTCCTTGGCTTCATCAGAAAGGGATTTGAAAAGTATATTTTCAAAGGCCGCGATGATCAATTCCGCAGAGATAAGGAATAACAGCACTATTGCTAGCGCTAATTGCAGCATTGGGTATTCAATAATGGCTAATTTATCTCCTGAATCTATTAAGAATTCCGTTCCGCCCCATATGATTAAAAGCAGAGCAGCGATTCTTATCCAGGCTGGGATTACATGTCTCATATTACTTGGTCGTTTTCAGGTTCAAGAGGAATTTGTTCCATATTTTGGATATAGTCTTTTTTGGCAGTGAACACCCACCAGAAAAGCAGTACGAAAAACACGAAGAAGATAAGCAGGGAAAGGATCGGGTAGATCTCTACACCGCCGATGGTCTCCATATGTCCTTTTATGAATTTAAACATGATGAATTAATTAGAGGTTGTTGAAGTTTCTGGTTCCTTGATCTTGATATCTGTTCCCAGGCGCTGAATGTAAGCGATGAGGGCTACGATCTCACGATCTTTCATTTCCACGAACTCAAGTCCGTTCTCTTCGGCATACTTTTTATCTGCCTCATAAGATGCTACGAAATCTGGGTCGCTGTACAGGTTCTTTTGTATCTGAGAAGCCTGTTCGTCCATAAGAGCTTCGGCATTGGCGATTTCCGCTTCGGTATAAGGAACTCCAAGGGTAACCATGGCTTCCATTTTGGCTTCAATATTTGAACGGTCATGTTCATTGGTGATCAGCCATTTATAACCGGGCATGATGGATCCTGAAGAAGTACTTTGAGGGTCATACATGTGGTTGAAATGCCAGTTATCTGAATATTTTCCACCAATTCTCATAAGATCGGGTCCGGTACGTTTACTTCCCCAAAGGAATGGGTGGTCATACACATATTCTCCGGCCTTAGAGTATTCCCCGTAACGTTCCACTTCGCTTCGGAAAGGACGGATCATTTGGGAATGACAGGAAACACAGCTTTCTCTAATGTAGATATCGCGTCCTTCCAGCTCAAGCGGAGTATAAGGCTTCACACTTGTAATAGTTGGAATATTCGATTTTACCAGGATAGTTGGTACGATCTGGATGATCCCTCCAATAAGGATGGCGATAGTAGCGAGAATGGTCAATTGAACCGGCTTGCGCTCCAACCAGGTGTGGAATCCTTCTCCTGCAAGTCTGCGTTTGCTGATCTTCTGAAGAGGTGCCGCTTCGGCTAGTTCGTCTGTAACTTCAGAGCCGGTCTTGATAGTCTTGTAGATGTTATACAACAGGATGAACATTCCGAAGATATACATGCTACCTCCAATTGCTCTGAACCAGTACATCGGCATGATCTCGGTCACTGTTTCAAGGAAGTTTCCGTAAACAAGAGTTCCGTCAGGATTGAACTGTTTCCACATGGAAGCCTGAACGAAACCTGCAACATACATTGGTAAAGCGTAAAGAATGATCCCTAGAGTACCTGTCCAGAAGTGCGCGTTGGCAAGCTTAACAGAGAACAGTTTTGTTTTGAACATTCTTGGAACCAACCAGTAAACCATACCAAAGGTCAGGAATCCGTTCCATGCAAGTGCTCCAACGTGTACGTGGGCGATAACCCAGTCACTGAAGTGAGCGATCGCGTTCACGTTTTTAAGAGATAACATAGGCCCTTCAAAAGTCGCCATCCCGTAACCTGTAATGGCTACAACCATGAACTTAAGAACAGGGTCTGTTTTAACTTTATCCCACGCTCCGCGAAGAGTAAGTAATCCGTTGATCATACCTCCCCATGAAGGCATTAACAGCATTACGGAAAAGGCAACCCCAAGGTTTTGCGCCCAGTCTGGTAAAGCTGAATATAATAAGTGGTGTGGTCCTGCCCAGATGTATATGAAAATGAGGGACCAGAAGTGAATGATAGATAATTTATAAGAGTAAACAGGTCTGTTCGCTGCCTTCGGAATGAAGTAATACATAAGACCCAGGAACGGAGTAGTAAGGAAGAATGCTACCGCGTTGTGGCCATACCACCACTGTACCAATGCATCCTGAACTCCGGCGTAAACCGAGTAACTTTTGAACAATCCTACAGGAATAGCCAAACTGTTGAAGATATGTAACACTGCTACGGTCACGAAAGTGGCTATATAGAACCAGATCGCAACATACAGGTGACGTTGTCTTCTTTTAAAGATGGTGGCAATAAGGTTCCATCCAAAAACAACCCAAACAACCGCGATTGCGATGTCAAATGGCCATTCAAGTTCAGCGTACTCTTTGGAGCTTGTATACCCAAGAGGTAAAGTGATCGCTGCTCCCACAATGATAAGCTGCCATCCCCAAAAGTTGATCTTACTCAGAATGTCGCTGTACATCCTCGCTTTCAGCAACCTTTGAGTAGAATAGTAAACTCCCGCAAAAATAGCATTACCTACAAAGGCAAAAATTACCGCGTTGGTGTGTAAAGGACGAAGACGTCCAAAACTCAACCAGGAAATTCCATCGGTAAGGTTGGGGAAAAGAAATAAGAAGGCCAGTAATAGCCCGACTGACATCCCTATGACGCCCCAAAACAGGGTAGCGTAGAGAAAGTTTTTTACGATCTTGTTGTCGTAATAGAACTGCTGCAATTCCATACTTAATTGTCTTTGTTAATGTTTAGTGGATTTGTTTGATTTTTCTTTTACAAGCTCATCATCAAACAGGATACGAACAGACGGGGTGTAGTCGTCATCAAACTGGCCCTTTCTAACAGCCAGAATGAAAACAATAAAAAAGAATACCGCTACGGTAATACTTACCGTAAGTAGTAAATAGATGACGCTCATACCTATTTAATTTGGTGGCAAATCTAATGGGATGCTTCTGTCTGAAATATGACCGGGATCAGGTTTCTTCCTAAAAAGAAAATTTGTAAAAAATTCAGGCATATATGATTACGCTCATATTCTGGGAAATCCTTAAATAGGACATTTGTGTCTGAAATAGAATTACAAATAACATCTGATCATGAAAAACTATAAAAAAACAACAATGAAATTCGTCTATTTAATGTTTGGCGCTGCATTACTTGCCGGAGGTTTTACTTCCTGCGAGCAGGTTGAAGCAGCTAAAGAGAAACCAGAACTTATGAAAGTGTATGGGGAAAGTGAAGCTGAATTAACAGCTCCGCCTTTGGTTCCCCGTCCTGTTGGAAAAAGAGCTGCCACAAAACTGGTAGTGAATATGGAAGTTATTGAAAAGGAAATGGAAATGAGCGACGGTGTAAGCTACGTATACTGGACCTTTGACGGAACCGTTCCCGGAAGTTTCATTCGTACCCGCGTTGGTGACGAGATCGAATTCCACTTAAAGAACCACCCTGACAGTAAACTCCCGCACAATATTGACCTTCATGCCGTGACCGGTCCTGGAGGAGGAGCGAAATCCTCTTTCGTAGCACCTGGTCATGAAGTGGTTTTCAACTTCAAGACCATCAACCCGGGATTATATGTGTACCACTGTGCCACCGCACCTGTAGGGATGCACGTGGCGAACGGGATGTACGGACTTATCCTGGTTGAGCCGGAAGGTGGATTACCTCCTGTTGACAAAGAATACTATATCATGCAGGGTGACTTCTATACTGAAGGTGAGCATGGTGAAAGAGGGTTACAGGCCTTTGATATGAACAAAGCTGTTGACGAAGATGCAGATTATGTTGTTTTCAACGGAAGTGTAGGTGCACTTACAGGAGAGAACGCGATCACGGCCGAAGTTGGTGAAACTGTGAGATTATTCGTAGGTAACGGTGGACCTAACCTGGTTTCTTCCTTCCACGTGATAGGAGAGATCTTTGACAAAGTTTATGTAGAAGGGGGAACCATGGTGAATGAAAATGTTCAAACTACGCTTATTCCTGCCGGTGGTTCTGCCATGGTGGAGTTCAAAGTAGAAGTTCCGGGTGAATTGATCCTGGTTGACCACTCCATCTTTAGAGCATTTAATAAAGGTGCCATTGGAATCCTTAATGTGGAAGGACCAGAAAACAAAGAGGTTTTCGGCGGAAAAACCGAAGAAAAAGTATACCAGCCGGGTGAAGAAACTGCTTCTGAAGAAGTGGCTGAAGAGTCAAATGAAACTGTTGCAGTTGAAGGTTCATTATCTGAAAAAATGGAAAGAGGAAAAACCGTTTATACTCAGAATTGCCTTGCCTGCCACCAGGCTACCGGAGCGGGTATCCCTAATGCTTTCCCTCCTCTTGCAAACTCAGATTACCTGAATGCAGATGTTCACAGAGCTATAGATGCTGTTAAATACGGACTTTCCGGAGAGGTAAAAGTGAACGGTGATGTGTATAACAGCGCTATGCCAAAACAAAATATCTCTGATGAAGATATCGCGAACGTGTTGACCTATGTGTATAACAACTGGGGCAACAACAAGACCGAGGTGACCACAGAGATGGTAAAATCAAGAAAATAAGTAACTGTAAAGAAAAGGAATTATGAAAGCTGTAATCAGATTGGTAGTATGTTTCGCGGTATTGATGCAGAGCCAGGCTTATTGCCAATCTGATTCAATGGTGAAAATAAAAGGAGGGGAGTTCGTTCCCCTTTACGGAACCAAGACCGAGATCCCTGTCGGGAATTTTAAAATGGATGTGTATCCGGTCACCAACGCTGAATTCCTTGAATTTGTAAAAGAACGTCCGGAGTGGAAAAGATCAAAGGTGAAAAAACTTTTTGCCGATGAGAATTACCTGAAAGGATGGAAGAATGATGAGACCCTTGGCGAGGGAATGTTCCCCGATTCACCGGTCACTAATGTTTCCTGGTATGCCGCCAAGAATTACTGCGAATGCCAGGGTAAGCGTTTGCCAACAGTTGATGAATGGGAATATGTGGCCATGGCCGATGAAACCAGTCCTGACGCAAGGGAAAAAGAATCTTATAATAAGTTCATTTTAGGCTGGTATGAAACCCCAAAGACTTTTAAGAACCGGATAGGGGAAACCTTCAAAAATTACTGGGGTGTCTATGACCTGCACGGACTTGTTTGGGAGTGGACGATTGATTTCAATTCGGTTTTGATCTCGGGGGAATCCCGAAGTGACAAGACCGGGGAAAACAATCTTTTTTGTGGTGCAGCTGCCGTGGGCGCTACAGATCTTATGAACTATGCCGCCTTTATGCGGTATGCCTTCCGCGGAAGCATGAAAGCCAATTACTCGATCAAAAACCTTGGCTTTAGATGTGTGGAGGATAATGAAAATGCTCTTTAAATTTAAAATGATGAAATACTTAGTCTATCTACTTGGAATTGTAATGCTGTTGAGTTCCTGTAATAATTCTGAAAAAGCGGAGAAAAACGAGGAAAAACAACTCGCAGAATCTGTCAACATAGACCTCAATAAAGAAGTGCCTGAGCTTTCAATTTATAACCTGCCTTCCACCTGGACCACACAGGATAATGAGGATATTGAGCTGGAAGACCTGCGAGGAAACGTGCTGGTCATGGTAATGATCTACACCTCCTGTAAAGCGGCCTGCCCGAGGTTGATAGCCGATATGCGGAATATTGAAAAACAGGTACCGGAAGAGGATCTCGACAAAGTAAAATTCATCATGGTAAGTATTGACCCGGAAACTGACACTCCGGATAGACTCAAGAAGTTCTCTGTTGAAAACAAGATGGAAGATGACCAATGGATGTTCCTTCGGGGAACAGAAGAAGATACCCGGGAATTTGCCGCTGTCCTGGCAGTGAGCTACAAACAAATTTCCCCGATCGATTTTTCACACTCCAATATCATCAGCGTATTTGATGAAGAAGGTGTGCTGGTGCATCAACAGGAGGGTTTGGGAGTTGATAATTCAGAAACTATTACAGCGATCAAAGACGAAGTAAAGAATTAATTAGTGGTTCTATGTTTGGAAAGGCTGTCAAAAATGCAATTTTTGACAGCCTTTCATTTTTATTGTAAAACCGAAGGAAAGAACTGGTAAACGATCCAAACCACGATAAGCGCCCAGATAAGTAGTACTATTCCGCCGGCGATCCAGTTCTTTTTCCTGTTCCATGGGCGGATTTCTGCTTCCCTTCGGCAATATTCCAGGATGTCATCGGGAATCATTTTTATAGAAAGATAAATAAGAACCGGAAGAATGATCAGGTCGTCCAGGATCCCGAGTACAGGTATAAAATCAGGAATGAGATCTATGGGGCTCAGCGCATAGCCCAGGGTGATCAATATTAGAAGTTTAGCATACCAGGGTGCGAGATCTTCAGACAAGGCAATATGAAGAGCTCTTAATTCCCTCTTCAAGAAGTTAGCCCTTACTTTTAGTTTCTTCAATACATTTCTCAAAGTGAAAGCTTCATACGTTCTCGCCCTTATCAACATTGATCATCCAGTTTACACCAAACTTATCGGTAAGACTTCCGTAGTAAGAACTCCAAAATGTTTTGTCCAGGGGCATGGTTACTTTTCCTCCTTCAGAAAGTTTTTCAAAGAGCTCGTCAGCTTCCAGGTTACTTTCGGTACTGACAGATATTGAAAAGTTATTACCTATTTTTACCTGTTCTCCCATTACTTGGGAAGTGTCACTGCCCAAAAGAGCGGTTTCCCGGCTTATTTGCAGGTGCACGTGCATGATCTTGTCTTTTTCACTGTCAGGCATCTGCGGAACTCCTTCCTGAGGTGGCATCTCAGCGAAGGTGCCCATGTAATTAAAATCCCCGCCGAAAGCAGATTTGTAAAAGTCAAAAGCTTCACGGCAATTGCCGTTAAATAGAAGATAGATGTTTGTGGTTATCATAATACCCGATTTAAATAAATTGAAATTATTTGGTGGGGGATTATTTTATGAAAAAGGGGAAATGCAAAAATGCTTCTATAAATTTACTAAAAAAGCCTGAGAAATATTTACCGAAAAGTTGATGTTGGAAACCTAATTGCAGGGATAGAACTGTTATGGTTTGGATTGATCGTCTACCATCTCCCAAGTGGCCCAGATCTTATCTAATCTGGTTTTGAATTCAACCGAATCTTTGCTAACCGATATGCTGTCAAAAACTTCGTGAAGTTCTCCCCGCATTTTAGGATACTTGTCGGTCACAATCAATATTTCTTCCCATGCCTGCCGGTGGTCTTTGAAAGCGTTAGCAAATTTTGGAGGACAACCCTCAAAATTAAGACCTTTCAGGGCTCCAGTATATTGTTTGATACTCTCACTTATTGAAATTTCTTTCGGAGCTTCATTGCGAACAGTTCCAAGGCTGTCATCAAGAGCAAGAACCCTTTCAATACATGCTTTTTCATAATTCGATCTTTCCATTGGTGTAGATGGCTTTTTCCCTGAATTATTGCAGGCCACTATACAAACTAAAAAAAATGAGTATAGTAGATTTTTCATGGATTACTGATAGCTTTTGATAATGATCTGGAATAAAAAAACCCTGTCTACGGGGAGGACAGGGTTAAGGGTCATAACATATATTGAGTCAGGTTCAAATTTACTTTCAGTAAAGAACCCCCAAGAGAATTTACGTGTACAATCTTTAAAAGGGGTAGTTAGATTATGCTCTCAGGGGAATCTTTTCAATTATGATATTATAAACCTACGGATTAATCCTACATGATGTTTGTAAGAAAATGTTAAAATAAAATTTGATATAAATTACTGGTTATCAGTAAAAACGCTTTGTTTTTTATGGTTTCCAAAGGGCTTCATTTTTTCGCCGGGCAAAAATTCAAAAAGAAATTCCTACTTAGAGGTTGTTCAGCCTAATTTTCTTTTCTAATAATTTCACATAATTGAGAGTTGGAATTCCCGTTGAAGAGAGTCTAAAGTTCATATTTTTAAAAGAAAAAATTTAGGAATTTTGTTGCTAAAATGTTAATTGATATGGTGTTTTTTGAGGATTGTCTAATTTTATTCTTTAACCAATATTTAAAGTTATGATTAAGATCTTAGCATTTATCATGTTAATTGGCGGTGCAATTGCACTTGTAATGGGGGTTTTAGGAATCTTCGGAAGTGTGGCGGTAATGTTCAGCCCTTGGGCTCTGGCTATTTTAGGGTTCATTTTCTTCATTTCCGGAATCTCCATGTTGAAGTACCGAAAGGATACAGATGAGGTTGCTGCAGATCGCAACAACTAAATAACTGAAGTAATTTATTGAGCTGTAAAGGTCCAATTCGATCTTTACAGCTTTTTTATTCTGTTTTTGAAGCCCAGACTTTTGAGATCATTTGGTAAAATTCTCCCTTGTTGAAATGATGATCCTCTTCAGTGTTCACACGGTGAACCAAAACCATCCCTGCAGTCGGATAAATCCCCAGCATATGGATTCCTACCCCTGTATGGAAAAATGATTTTGAGGACCGATTTTCTGTTGGGAATAATACGTTCCACAACATTCCGTAACCTATTCCATATTGTTCGTTAGTAACGGAGTGTGGTTTGGTGGATCTTTCGATCCATTGCGCCGGAATGATCTGTTGCCCATTCCAAGATCCATTATTAAGATAGAGTTGACCGTATTTTGCAAGGTCGTTTCCGGTTAACCTGAAGTGGTAAGCAGGATATTTAGATTTATCAGATTCATATTGATAAAAACCATCCACATCAGGGATCTCCCATTTTTCAGAAACATCGGTAACTGTAATATATTTATTTCCGTAATCCATATTTAATGGTTTTGCAATATGCTGATCAAAGAGGTCGAAAAGGCTTTTTCCCGTAAGTTTTTCCAGAATATGTCCAAGGGTATTAAAGTCCCAGTTGTTGTAATAATATACTTCATTTGGAGCATGGCTTCCCCGTTCAGGCATTCCCCGCAGCATACCTTCTGCTACCGCTGCCGCATGATGATACACCCCCGATCTTGACTTTAGGAGGTCGGCAATTGTTGCCTTTTTCTCTTCCGGAGTCAATGAAGGTTCAGTATCATCTATTCCCAGTTCAGCCAAAGTCATGGTTGTGTCAATCGTTCCGTTTGAGACATATATTCCGTAAAGGGAATTTAAAAGAGCTTTTCTTATCGAGTGAACCAGTAATTTCTGGTCCGGTTCTCCCCAACTATACACTTGATTTCCATCAGCCAGGATTACTAACGCCGAAGATCCTGCCTGCTCAAGAAATTGTCCCAGGGAGTCTAATTTTGAAGCGGAAAAGTTTTTTTCAGCCGGTTGGATCTTTTCAAATGGTAAACCAGACTGGCCGTGAACATTTGTTGAGGTTATAAAAATTGAAATAAAAAGAAGATTAAAATAAAACTTCGGTGTCATTATCCTGATTTTAATTAAAGACGAAAGAATTTTTCAAAAATGACAAAATTCTTTCTTCTTATCACCTTCGTCTTGAAAGGTTGACCTAAAGGGTAGTGACCGTCAGCATGATCATCGTGACTACCAATAAGATTATTACCAGGGGCCATATGAATTTCAGCCACTTGTTATACCCGATCTTTACGATTCCAAGAGATGCCAGTACTAATCCGGTTGGGTTAATAATGCTGAAAAGGCCCATTCCGAATTGGTAGGCATTTACGATCAGTTCTCTCCCGATCCCGACAGTATCGGCCAGGGGCGACATGATGGGCATGGTAAGTACTGCCATTCCTGAAGAGGATGGAATAAAAAAGCTAAGTCCGTTAAAGATCAGGAAAAGGGAATTGACAAATACTCCCTCGTTCATACCTTCGGTTATGGCGCTGGCGTTGTAAAGAACCGTATCGCTGATCAATCCGTCGTTCATTAAAATGTACACCCCGCGTGCAATTCCAATAATGAAGGCTACGCCTAAAAGGTCTCCGGCTCCTTTTGTGAAGGCTTCCACGAACTTCTGTTCACTAAGTTTAGCGATGAAGCCAATCAGGATAGCGGCAACCAGGAAAACCGCGGTCATTTCGGTGAACCACCAGTCAAGTTTTGAAACCCCGATGATCATGATGATGAATGCAGCGGTAAAGACCAGCAGGATTATTCTAAGGCGGGTATTCAGTTTAAGGTTTCCTGTTTCCGGATGCCTTCCGAAGAGATCATTCATCTCCTCTCTTTGGTCATAAATAAGAGAACGGGAAGGATCTTTTTTAATGCGGTTGGCATAGTACAGGATATAAATAATGCTGATGATAACACAAATAACCAACATAAGAATACGTCCTTCAAGACCCGTAGTCCAGTTGATCCCGGCGGCATCTGAAGCGATGATGGTAGAAAACGGATTGGTGGTAGAGCACATGGTACCCACGGCCGATCCCAGGTAAATACAGGCTAAACCTACTATGGCATCATATTTCGCGGCAATGAACACCGGAATGAGAATAGGGTAGAAGGCCAGCGTTTCTTCTGCGAGACCAAAAGTAGTACCTCCAAGAGCTACCAAAGTAGTGGTAAGGATGATCAAAATGTACTCACGGCCCTTTAAGGCCTTTGCAAGCCAGGCGATACCGGCATCAAAGGCACCTGTGAGGTTCATGATCCCGATTAGCCCACCAATGAAGAGAACCAGAAAGATAATATCTCCGGCCTCAATAATACCTTTTACGGGTGCTTTTACAAATTCATAGAAGCCCTGCGGGTTTGCTTCAACCCGATCATACGTGCCGGGAATACTTATGGGCTTATAAATATCTCCGGAAGTGAATTTTTCCAAAGGGATCTGTACATTCAGACTTTCCAGGGTTTCCTGGTTCGCAGCCAAACGTGAAATTCCCTCGTTACCCTTTCGTAAAAAGGTGTTTTCTTCTGCATTATAGGTTAGGGTATCATAGGTTCCTGCCGGGATGATCCAGGTGAGTACGGCCACAAAAGCGGCGATGATCAAAAGTATGGTCTGGGCAGTAGGAAAATTGCGGGTTTTCATATCCTTGAGTTGTGTGGTTCTTTCTTCGGAAGCAAACAAGCTTCGGAAGGGAACCGGATTTGAAGCCCGAAATTACTATTTAATTCAGAATTTTTTTAAAATGAAGACTGAATAATGCTCTTTTCAGCGCCTTTTGGCTTAAGTTGAAGGAGGTTTCCAGTTTTTATAGGTCTGGAAAGCAGGTGGGCGATCTGGTTCGCCCCGCTCAATTAACCTGTCAACCAGCCATTGATACCATTCCAGAAATGAGGCATGGGACCTGTCTATCCGGGTGTCCTCGATCCAGGGTACAAGGACCTTCCAGATGACCAGCGCTGCGCCCCCAACCAGATCTTCTATGGCATCAATGGGGACTACTCCTTTGTAAACCAGTAAACCGATGGTTTCAAATTTCATGGTTGCCCTTAAGGCTGCAATTTCATACTTCTCGCCCCGGTTAAGCAACTGCTCCTTGGTTTGCCCTACTTTCAGGCAGGTCAGTAACCTGTATGCCTCAGTGAATTCTTTATCTTCAAATGCTCTGGCACATTCCATAATGGCCAGATCCCGACGTTGATTTCGTAGCAGCTTCAACTGTTTTAAAGCCAGCCAGATTCCGAATATCACCGCGAAGATCCCCAGAACCTGTACGATATTTACAAACTCATTAAGATCCATTTTAAAAGGATAAAATTAACTGCAATTTCTGCCGGACAGAGGAAGGGATGAGCCGGGAGCTTAGGTCATTATGAAGTTAATTAAAATTCTCGTAATGAGGAGTTTAAATATCAGTTTCAGAATTATCAATTAACTACCGGCGAACGGACTTCCAAAGATACCCACTGCAAGTTCAGCCCAAATTACTAAGAAGACTAACAATACGATCCCGCAAAAAATGAGTCTGTTTTTGGTGGTTTTCACATTTCTGAGTACAAGTTCAATCGCCAACCCGGTTACCGAAAGAAGTATTCCCGCTATAACGAAATCGGATAGTGTCCAGTTCACTTCATTGGTGAATTGCATGGCTAAGAGCGGAACCATTAATAACAGTACAATGGTTGAGAAGATGAAGGTGATTCTGTTGATTTTCATGATCTTGAAGTTTTAGTTATTTATTCAGTTAATTATAGATTGTATTTTTTAAAGTACTTTGTTTTTCAAAGTGAGTGGGTAAAAAAATTATTTCTGTGACTTTATCAGTTTTTCGAGAGTTTTAAGGTGATCGTCAAAGGCTATTTTCCCGCTTTTAGTCATGTGATATTTTGTGTTCGGTTTCCTTCCAATGAAGGATTTTTGTACTCCGATAAAATCTTCTTTTTCGAGTGCTTTCAGGTGGCTTGCCAGGTTACCATCGGTCGCATCGAGATACTCCTTCAGGGCATTGAAATCCAGCACTTCATTAACGGCCAAAGCCGACATGATGCCTAACCGAATACGGTTGTCAAACGCTTTATTTAGACCTTCTATCGAAATTTTCACCGCTCGTACTTATAATATAAATAGATTCCGTAAAAAATGTGTAAGATCCCAAATCCCAAAGCCCATAAGAACAGTCCGTATTCTACAAAGTAACAACCCAGAAGCCCCAGCAGGATCTGGAATAATCCCAGTGCTTTTACTTCTTTATAGGTAAATATTCCCGCGTTAAAAAGCGCTATCCCATAGAAAAGTAAACTAATGGGAGCCACAAGCCCTACCAGGTTTTTGAACATTAAGATCAGGATGAGGAATCCCCCGGCCACTAAAGGAGCAGCCATGTGAACCATCAGTCGTTTTGAAACAGTGTTCCAGATCTTTTCACCTCTTTTTTGAGCCTTTCTGAAGGAAAGGTAAATGGCAGATCCCAGCGCCAGTGCGAGAACAGTCAGGCCTAATAGAACAATGCTTCCGGAACTATTGGTCTCGTAACTGATCTGGTCTGGATTGAAATTAAAGATGTAAACGGCGATATAGGCTCCTGCCAGCGCATAGATCCCGGCTAAAATTCCGGATCCTCCGTAGAGAGAAAGAAATTTTGAGGAGCGCTCCATCATAGACCGAATTTCTGCAATGTCCCGAATATAATCCTGTTCCTTCATAATTTAAAAGTACTTTGAAAACCAAAGTAAATATATAAAAAAATATTATAGGTGCTCAAAAAAGTGATTCTGAGAAAGGACTTTTCAGAGAAAATAGCAAATCATAAAGCATCGGAAAGAAAAAGCCGGTTCTGTCAAATGTAAAATGTCCCTTTACAGAACCGGCTTAACATTATTTATTCAGTATAAGCTCCAGAGGAATACGTGAGTTCATAACTGTGGGTGTAGATCTCGAAGACAATTCCGAAGGGATCCTCCACATAACACATTTTATAAGGTTTATCGTTTGGATAATATTCCCTGATAGGCATTCGCTGTTTTCCGCCATGTGCAACGATCTTGTCGATCAACAGTTCTATATTAGGGTCCTGCACGCAAAAGTGGAATAGTCCGGTGTTGAAAGGATTGAATTCAGGAGCCTCTTTAACACCATGCGGAAAAGTGAACAATTCGATCCCGATCCCGTCTGAAGTTGACATATGGGCAATTTCGAATTCTTCCCAGTCCTCTCCAAAAACATCGATACACATTTGACCTATGGCCGTATCTCTTTCCTTTTTAACAGTTGATGGTTCCATGATCACGTACCATCCCATAATTTCTGAATAGAATTTCACCGCCTTTTTAATATCGGGAACGGTGATACCTATGTGGGAAAATGAACGTGGATAAGTGTCTTCCTTTTTCATAATTATCTAGTTTAAAACTGTAAAATAAAGATATATTTACCTGTTAAACAATAACTTACCTTAAGGTTGTATAGTTACCCAAAGGGGTGAAATGTTGAATATCAAATTCTTACGATGAAAGATTCCGAAAAAGATTATTGTCCGCTTGCGTATACTATGAGCCTTATTGGCACTAAATGGAAACCTCTGGCGCTTTTTCATTTAATTCCCGGATCTATGCGGTCTGGACTACTTCAAAAAAAGATGCCCGAAATTTCCAACAAGATGTTCACGCAAACAGTCAGGGAGCTGGAACGGGACGGACTTATTTCCAGGAAAGTGTTCCCGGTGGTTCCTCCAAAAGTGGAATATGAACTTACTGGAAAAGGAAGGTCGCTGGAAGATATTTTGCAGCGCCTGGATAAATGGGGGAGTGAACAATCTTAAAAGTCTCCCTAAGGTGATTATAGTGTTATTGGTCGATCAACTCTCCCAGCTTTAAAACCGTTTTCCAGTTTCGGGTGGTGGCGGGAACCTTCAGTTTGCTTTCAAAAAAGGTATTGGAGAGTTTAGAGTCGCTGTATTTTCCCGAACAAGAAAGAAAAACATTCTTGCCACTTACCTTAAAATCATCCGGGTCATAATTTGCCGATCTTGCTTTTTCGATCCCTTCCGCAGATGGATAAATTTTAAGGAAAGTGAGATGTAACCTGTTAACCTCTTCATTCCCGGAAGTGTAAAATGGGTTAGAGGCAATAGCTTCTTTTAATTCCGAAGCAGTACGCACAATGACGGGCACCTTAAAATCATATTTTTGAAGGATGGCTTCTTCAATTTTTTCAGAAATAGTGGTGTCAGATCCTTTTTCCGAAGCATTAAAGATCACGTTCCCGCTTTGAATGTAGGTGTGAACGTCTGAAAAACCCAGGTCTCTAAAAAGCGCTTTTAGATCATCCATTTTCAGCCTGCGTTTGCCGCCAACGTTGATCCCTCTTAGAATAGCTATATATTTTGTCATGTCCGCTTCAGAAGATTTTTTACTAATCTACTAAATTCTAACCTACCTGCCTGAACAAGGTAATTGTCAGTGAAAGCGGATTAATTCAGCTTAGCCAAACCTACTGACCTATTTTCCTTCCTATAAAATTGGTGCAAACCGTGGTAAAAACAATGATGCTAATAGAACTCAAAGGCATCAGGATCGCGGCGATAATTGGGGAAAGTTGCCCGGTTACCGCGAAATACAACCCAACTATATTATATAAGAAGGACAAAAGCATACTTATCTTGATCACCTTCATTGCCGATTTCGAAGCCTTGATGAATCCAAAGAGATTTTTAAAGCCCGTAGAATCGAGGATGGCATCACAGGCCGGGGAGAACACGTTCACGTTCTCTGAAATGGCAATTCCCACTTCGCTTTGTGCCAGGGCTCCCGCATCGTTAAGTCCGTCACCTACCATGATGGTCTTTCTGCCTTCCTTCTGTAATGACTTTATATATTCCAGTTTGTCTTCCGGTTTTTGATTGAAGAGTAATTCAGTATCCGTCGGGAGTAGTTTTTCCAGTCTTTCTTTTTCACCTTCATTATCTCCGGAAAGTATTGAAAGATGATATTCGGGGGCTAGTTCAGAAAAAAGCTCCTTTACGCCTTCCCGGTATTCATTGAAGAAAATATAGCGGCCTTTATATTCATTGTTGGCACTAACGTGTACCGAAGTATTCAAGGTTGAAACTTCTTTGGCATTGCCTACAAATTCGGCAGAGCCAACCTTCATAGCCTGTTCTTTATAGACAGCTTCGATACCTTTTCCGGTCACTTCACGGAATTCTTCGGGCGCAGAAATGTCATATTCGGCTAAAAGATCATACAGGGTGCGACTCAACGGGTGGTTTGAGGCTCTGAGGGTGTTTTTTAAAACTGCTTCTTCTTCTGAAGTCAACTCGATACCTTCATAACTGATAGCGCTTTTTTTGTTCGAGGTGATGGTGCCGGTCTTGTCAAATATCAGGCTGTCAGCCTTTGCCAGTTGCTCGATGACCCCGGCATTCTTCAGGTAGAACTTTTTATTTCCGAAGATGCGCAGCAAGTTCCCTAGCGTGAAAGGGGTTGACATTGCCAAAGCACATGGGCAGGCGATGATTAGCACTGCGGTGAATACATTAATGGCAGTGGTCATATCCAAAAAGGCCCAGAATGCGGTGGCACTAAAAGCGATCAACAGCAAAACGATGGTGAAATACTGACTGATGGTATTGATCAAAGAGGTGAAAGAATCTTCTTTTTTGGTCTGAAATACATCGTTACTCCACAGCTGGGTGAGGTAACTCTGGGAAACCGATTTTAAGGCTTCCATCTCAATGATACCGGAAACCTGTCGTCCTCCCGCGAATAGCTTGTCGCCCGATTCTTTGTGGACCGCTTCAGACTCTCCCGTCACAAAACTGTAATCAATTCTCGCGTTACCGTTGATAAGAATCCCGTCAACAGGGATGAGCTCTTCATTTCTTATCAAAATGCGGTCTCCTTTCTCGATCTCATTAACATGTACGCTTTCTTCCTTTCCTTCGGAAGTGATCCGGGTGATACCTATGGGAAAATAGGATTTATAGTCCCTTTCAAAAGAGAGAAAATTATAGGTCTTCTGCTGAAAGAACTTTCCGAGGGTAAGAAAAAACACAAGTCCGGTAAGGCTGTCAAAAAATCCCGTGCCCCAGTCAAAAGTGATCTCCAGGGTGCTTCTTACGAAAAGTACGACCATTCCCAAAGCCAGTGGCACATCAATGTTCAGGATCTTTGCGCGAAGACCTTTGTATGCCGA
This sequence comes from Salinimicrobium gaetbulicola, assembly GCF_042676025.1. NCBI lineage: Bacteria > Pseudomonadati > Bacteroidota > Flavobacteriia > Flavobacteriales > Flavobacteriaceae > Salinimicrobium > Salinimicrobium gaetbulicola. Next base: position 1,401,207 of record NZ_JBHTJP010000032.1, on the reverse strand, counting down.
TATAAAGTAATCCTGAGCGGCATAGAACATCACCGGCAAGGAGAACGCGAACATCAACCATCGAAAAAGACCTTTGTATTGATCCAGCCAGAATTCATTTACCTCAAAATATTCAGGGAAGGAAAGGAACATTACGTTTCCGAAGGCGAAGCCAGCTACTCCCAACTTATAAATGATACTTCTATTGATCTTCTTTTTGCCCGTCTCAGTATCGTCAAGACTAATATAAGGTTCGTACCCTATACTGCTTAAGAACAACACCAGCTCCTTGAGATTGATCTTTTCCGGATTATAGGTCACCCTAACTGTCTTCTTCGGAAAGTCCACCTGGGAAGAACTTATCTCAGGTCTTATTTTATTGAGATTTTCCAGGATCCAGATACAGGAGCTGCAGTGGATATGCGGAATGTAAAGTGAAATTATTTGAATGCCCTCATCGTTGAACTCCAGAAGTTTTTCAACGATAGACTCATTGCTCAAAAAGTCGTATTTGCCTTCAAATTTTGAGGGTGCCGCACCAGGTGCCGCATCCATATCATAATAAGACGCAAGTCCGTTGTCTGAGAAGATCTCATAAACAGTCTTACAGCCATTGCAACAAAATGACCTTTCGTCAAAGATGACGCGTGTCTTTATCTCATCACCGCAGTGATAACAAGATAGTTCCTCCATAAATAATAATTGCTCGTTTCGTACCGGGGCAAAGATTGAAAATGAGAGGATTATAAAATATGATTAAGGTCAGTTTCCACCGTGATGTTTTCTTCCTTTCGTCATACTGAACTTGTTTCAGCATCTACATGTTTTTAAGGGAAATGACCCTGAAATGAATTCAGGGTGACGGCTTGAGTTATTTCTTTACGTCATGCTGAACTTGTTTCAGCATCTACTGGCTTCCGAAAAGGAAACTATCATTTTTTCATTTCCTCGAAAAAACCAATTCGAAATTCACCGAGACATCGTCATAAGCCCTGATCAAGCCCAGGAAAGCACGCGGAGGTTCTACTTTAAAATCGGTCATTTTTAGAGATTTTTTGCCGGAGAGAGTGATCTTTTCTTTTGATAGAAGGGCATTCAGGCTTACTGTAACTGATTGTCGAGTGCCTGCAACGGTCAAAAATCCCTGGAGTTGTAACTCACAAACTCCTGAGGTACAGGTCGCCGAATTCAGGTTTTCAAATTCAAAGTCAATGGTTCGGTAAGTGTCTGCTCTAAGTGCTTCATAAGCATCTTTATTCATGCCTTCTTTTCCGCCATCCAGGCTGTTTGCTAAAACAGAGAAGCTGAGCTCTTCAATCGCTAGGATTTCATTTTCCCTAATCTCAAGTTGCACCGTACCGTTCATTTGGCCCACTTTCATTTCCCAGTCATGGAGAGATGACGAACCCTTTACGATCATTTCTGAATTTTTGGGCGCAAGTTCGAAGGTCTGAGAAAAGGCTGTTTGAATTCCGAAGATCAGGAAACAGATTATTAAAATTTTATTTTTCAGGAAAGCTTTCATGTTTCACGAGGACATTTGAGTTTCTGATTATTCTCTTCCTATAGGGTGATCTTCATACCAATCGTCAAAGGTCTTGTCTGTAGTGTATTTGTCGCTCAAGACCCGAAAAACGGTGAAGATCCACCAGGCCTGTCCGAAAAGAACGGTATAGAGAATTAAATCAAATCTCATACTGTAAAAGACCATGACAGCGACTGCCACCAACAGCAAGGTAGTTACAACAATGCAAAAGCTAACAGAAAGTCTCATGCTAAAAGTTACCAAACATGAGGCGTTATCTCCGTTAACAGATTGATAAATCGGGGATAAAGCCTTGCTAAATTTTTCGGAGGTTTCGCGCGAGCATTAACCCTATAGATAAGGGCAATAAAGAACTTACGGTCAGTAGAACTTTGAAGTAGTCATTAAAGAAGGGTAATTCCAGCCAAATTGAAACACCTTTATAAAAAATGAGCGCTTCAGATAAAATAAATCCTGCCAGGTAGATCCAGAAATCAGGTTTAGAAAACTTCAGCAGGTTTGCTGCTTTTAGAAAAGCAAAAAGTGCGATACTAACCATTCCTAAAAAAACCCAGTGAAGATACCCTATCACAAGGTCCTTATACATGAAGGCGATCTCTGCGAAGTAAGGATGGGCAGAAAATAATTGCATCAGCAATTTTACAACAAGGGTAATTCCGACTAGTTTCAATAGGAATTTCACAAAGGGGGAGAAATCCGGAACGGCTTCCTTCCAGAAAGGTTTGATCATTCTGAAGAAAACAACAAAAGCCCAGATTTGAAGACCGGCACCAATTGCTCCCAAAACGTAATAGATCCAGTGCGGTTCTACCCAGAGGACCGATAAGAAAAAGCTGAGAATGACCGCGGCATTCAGAAGTTTGAAAAAGTTTTGAAATGATCTTTTAGACAGCTGCAGATCTTTCCTTTCTAAAAAATACAGGAAGATTCCGCAGAGGGCTAACAGGAACCAACCGTTATACTGGAAATGCAGGTAAAAGTAAATAGCCATTTTATACCAGATAGAGGTTTTTCCTAAGGTCGCCATGATCCCTCCCAGCGCCCATGGGCCGATGCTTGAAAATACCAGGTACCATAAGGAGGCTTTGATGCATTTGAAAGAGTAGGTTCTTTTGTAAGCTAAGGGTGTTTTTTTCAGCGCAAACCAGGTGAACAGGTAAGAAGCGAATAGGAACAGGGTTGAAAAGGTGATCGAAAGCGCAGCGTATCCGGTAAATGGGAAAGTAAACAGCATTCCCAACAAGGTAACCTGGGTGAACCAAAATATTCTTCTGTAGGTTTTCCCTTGGTCTGTTTCGGAAAAATACATTTTATAGATAAGGGTGTTCAATCCTAGATAAACCCATCCTAACAATGCGATGTGAGAATGCGCGTGCACCACATGCCTGAAGTTCGCGGGAATGGAGGTCACAAAAAAGGACCTGAGAAATATCCCGAGCAGACCTGCCAGCAGGAAATATCCAAGTGCAATATTGGTGTGCTTTTTCAAATCTATCATGGCTTAAAAATATAAAAAATAAGAGGGGAGAAATTGTTCTCCCCTCATTTTTGAAACTAATTAGCTGTAAGTATTTCTCATAGGATTTTACTCCACTTCTTCCAGAACCTTTTCTTCTTCTGCAATGGCCTCTATTTCAGTCTGGTCTTTTTTCTTGCTATTAAGCGAGAATACGAACCATACGAAAGTGACAAGGCCTATGGCGAAGATGGTGTCTCCCACAGCACGCAGCCAGCGAAGGGTGTCCATGCCCGGTTGCTGCATGAATTCAGCTGAACGGGCATACCACATACCTTCATTAACGCTGGCAACGGTCTGTAACAGTCCAATTGGCAATACACTCAATACTACCATGAGAATCAAACCAATGTTTATGGACCAGAAGGAGAATTTCAATAGTTTTTCATTCCAGATCTGCTTGCGGTACATGCTTCGCAGAACGAACATCATCAAGCCAATTCCCAGCATTCCATACACTCCGAAAAGGGCAGTGTGGGCGTGTACGGCAGTGGTGTTCAATCCTTGCATGTAATAAAGCGCGATTGGAGGGTTAATAATGAAGCCGAAGATACCTGCACCCAGGAAGTTCCAGAAAGCCACTGCGACCAGGCAGTAAATAGGCCATTTATAATCCTGTATCCATTTGGTGACCTTACTTAATTTGTAATTTTCATAGGCTTCGATACCAATCAGTACCAGAGGAACTACTTCCAAAGCACTGAAGGTTGCTCCAAGTGCCATAACCGCGGTTGGTGTTCCGCTGAAGTAGAGGTGATGGAAGGTTCCTAAGATACCTCCCGACAGGAAGATCACGGTGGCCAGTAAAACGTTCAAAGTAGCAGTTTTTGTGCGGAGTAATCCTAGTCTCACGAAGAGGAAGGCACCTACTACGGTTGCGAATACTTCAAAGAAGCCTTCTACCCACAGGTGAACAACCCACCAGCGCCAGTATTCGGCGATCGCCAGGTTAGTCTGTCTTCCCCACATTAAACCGGCCGCGTAAAACAGTGCGATGGCTGCGGAAGAAACCAGGAACATCAGTAAAAGATTTCTTTCAGATGTCTTTTTCCGAAGTACAGGAAGAAGCGGTCTTACCATTAATGCAAGCCACAGGAATAATCCCACTAAAAGGAAGATCTGCCAGAAACGGCCGAGATCAACATATTCATATCCCTGGTGTCCGAACCAGAAGTTCTCTACCAATCCTAATTTTTGCATTACTCCCATCCATTGTCCGGCCATTGAACCTGCAACGATGATCAATAAACAAATGAATAAGAAGTTCACTCCCAGTTTCTGGAATTTTGGATCCTTTCCTGAAACTGCCGGCGCTATATAAAGTCCTGTTGCCAGCCAGGCAGTGGCTATCCAAAGTATTCCCAGTTGTACGTGCCAGGTTCTGGAGATGGAATAGGGTAGGATCTTAGCCAGGTCCAATCCGTAAAAACCGTCCCCTTCAACTCCGTAATGGGCAGTAACTACTCCAAACGTGACCTGAATCAGGATCAATAAACTTACTACCCATAGGTATTTTTTGACCGCCAGCATGGACGGTGTGATGATCTGACGCATTAACGGGTCTTCTACAGGTAATTCTGGAGATTCCTCTTCCTTCATTTTAGCGTGGTAGAATACCATTATTCCAATCCCGAGGAGCAATAATATAATACTGAATCCGGTCCAGATCAAGAGATCTCCGGTTGGTTTGTTGCCTACCAGATCCTCAGGTGGCCAGTTATGAGTATAGGTCACATCGCTTCCCGGTCTTTCGGTCACTGTGGCCCAGGATGCCCAAAAGAAGAAGCTGGTCATTTGACGCATTCTGGCCTCATCCTTAATAGCGTTTTTTGGGATCGCGTAGAAATTACGTAATTCTGCTAGTTCAGGGTCGTCCATGAACAGGCCTTTGTAGTAGGAGTGAAGGTATTCAATAGCTTCGGCCCTTAAAGGAGAAACCGTAATAATTCCTTCAGCTTCATCGTAAGTGTTATTCCGAAGTTCCTCCTGCAGTCTTCTTTCCAATCCGGCCTGTTTTTCACTGCTTAAAGTTTCATATGGCTCTCCAAATTCTGCTTCAGACCACTGGTTCAGAATATAAATAGATTCACGGTGAAGCCAGTCTGCGGTCCAGTCGGGAGCTTGATAGGCACCGTGTCCCCAGATTGATCCTACTTCCTGTCCTCCCATGCTTTGCCATACGTTCTGGCCATCAAGTATGTCCTGGCCATTTATGATCACCTCGCCATCGGAGGTTGTGATATTAGTAGGTCTTGGAGGGGCTTTTTGATAGATCTCAAATCCATAATAACCCAAAACGGCAAATGATACGGTCATCACCATCAAAAAGGTGATCCATAACTTTTTTTCTTTAGTCATAAGTGTTGGTGTATTTAAGAAAGCTGCCGGAATTGTCAAGGTCCCTAAAACCTAAAATTTTATTGACAATTTGTGTGCTTTTTCAGGCAGCTTTCTTTTATTGAGAATTGATTAGTATAAGTGGTGATTATTGATTTCTAAGTTCTTTCTCCAATTCCAGGCATTTTGGGAATAAGATGTTGTTTTCAAGATGGATATGCTGATGAAGGTCCTGCTCAAACTCATCCAGTTTCGCGTAGAAAGCCCGGTAGGTGTTACAAGCACTTTCGGGAGGAGTAAAACCATTGCTAAGCGAAGCGATCTTTCTTAAAGCTTCTCCGGCATCTTCATGTTCTTCCTCCATCATCTTAATTGGATTTGCTGTGGTTCCAAAATGTGCCTCGGGAAGTTCGCTTCCGTTTTCTTTTGCAGCGACCATCTTTTTAATGAAAGGGAACAGAATTAATTCTTCCTTTTTAAGATGTGAGCTCAATTCCCCGGCAATGTGATGAACAAGTTCCTTGATCTCCAGTAACTCGGTATAATGATGACCGTGGACTTCGGCCACGCGATTTGCATATTGAAGAAGTAAAGGGATATTTTCCTCTACATAAGTATGGTGAACATTGATAATATGATCTGTAAGAAAATCCAGTTTCCAGGAATTATAGTTTGTTGCTCTGGTGATCTCGTTCTTAGTGTTTAAAAGGTCCTGTTTAAGTATTTCTAAGTCCACATTGGCTTTTTTACAGGCTTTTTCGATGCTGATCCCGCCTCCGCAGCAAAAATCAATTCCGTACTTTTTGAAGACGTGTGCGGTCTTAATGTTTTCGGTGACCAACTCAGCAACTGTTCTTGATTCTAAATTCTCCATGATCTTATTTTTATTTGTTCTTAATAGGTTTATTAAATCGTTGGAACAAAATTCATTGAATAAAGAAAGGTGTGTTATGAGTGAAGTCATAAACGGATATTTTTGTCCGATTAATTCTAAAAAAAAACAGCACCTTTTTAGGGGTGCTGTTTCGCGATTAAAAAAAGTAATAACTAAATAAAAAGTCTATCCATGTAAAACCAGTAGTGGAAGCTGGTTAATGAATGGGATGTTGTCATCCTGATCGTTCTGTAAAAACTTTTGGCAAAGATTGAGATTCTTCGCCGCCAGGACGATCATGTCAACATTTCTGTTTGAAACAAAAATCTTTTTGGGGTTATGATCTTTTGTGCTGTAGTAGGTCTGATGTATCGGGACCTTTGGTGAAAAGGAATCCTGTAAAAACTCCCTGTTCTCCATTTGTTCTTCGGAAGGTTCTTTTTCAGATCCGAAGATCTCAAGGATCTTAACAGTAGCATTAGACAAAGAAGCAAGGTTCAGTAATGTTCTAAGCATTCTGCTTCCGTAGTGGATCTTATAATCGGTTGGGAAAAGGATTTCTTTATGCTGCTTGAAAGTAGCATTTTCAGAAACAGCCATTACCGGGCATTTCACTTTCCTCATTACATCTGAAGTATGCTTTCCAATTACAGCCCCTTGATTGTTGGTTGCGCCTTTGGTGCCCATTAGGATTAGGTCAATGTTCTTTTCTAGTACTTTGGCTCTGACGGCTTCTATCAGGTAATCGGCCTTGTAGCAAATATGAAAAGAATGATCTGGATTGGTCTTCAGGGCTTCCAGCCAGGTTAAAAGATCTTCGAAGTTCTTCTTGACCTCAGGAGACATATTGATATATCCCGTGGTCAATTTTTCTGCAGGAAACGGAACCACATGTAATAAATAAAAACTACATGGGGTATCCTTGAAAAATTGCAGTGCATACACCGCTGCATTTCTCGAGTTCGCAGAAAAATCTGTTGGCAATAGGATATTCATCATCTGTCACATCTATTTTACTCTGCAAAAATATGAGGAGAGTAAAGTGGAAAAAATGATGAAAATCAGTTATTGAATCATTCTAAATAAAGAGGAGATCTTTAACTAATCCTTTTTAGCGCCTCAACATCTAAAAGCTTGATATTTCGGCCTTCTATTTCTAAGAGTCCTTCTTTTTTGAAATCAGAAAGCGTCCTGATAAGTGTTTCTGAAGCCATCCCGGCAACACTGGCCAGATCACTTCTGGAGATCCTGATACTCTGGGTAGGATGCCTTCTTATTTTTTGGGAAAATAACAGGATTGTCCTGGCCGCTTTTTTACGAACAGAGCCATAGGCCATTTCCAATAATTGTTCTTTGATCCCCGAAATGTTGTTCCCCATAACATCAATAAGTTCCAGGGTGATCGCGGAATTGTTTATTAGAATTTCCTTGAGTTCATCTTTGGAAACCGCGTAGATCCGGGTTTCTTCCATGGCAGTTGCATATTCCTCAAATGGGGTGTGCTTGTGGAATGATGTATTTCCGAAGAAATCTCCTTCTTTATAAATGGATGTGATCAACTCTTTACCGTACTCGTCCATACGGTGGCTTTTCACAACTCCCTTATCTACGAAAAAGAAATGGTTGCTTTGTTTCCCTTCCTCATAGATAGTTTCGCCGCCCTTGTAATTTTGTTCCTCGTAATTTTTGACCATCTCCCTAAGTTCATTCAGTGAGTTGATCTTCGATTCATTTGTTTCAGGCTCGGAAGTTTTATTGTCGCGCATTTTATTAAGGATGGCGACTTTCGCCAAACGGCTTTCAATGGCACTGATCAATTCCTCCTCTTCAAATGGCTTGGTAAGATAATCATCGGCACCAAGGTCCATTCCCTTGCGAATGTCTTTATGTTCTGTTTTAGCAGATAAAAAGATAAATGGGATATGCTGGGTTTCAGGATCTTTAGAAAGCTCCTGTAAAACGCCATATCCATCCATCTCGGGCATCATGATATCGCAAATCACGATATCTGGTTTTTCCTGTTTTGCAATGGCTACCCCAGATTTTCCGTTAGAAGCAGTGATTACCTCGTAGTCTGCCAGTTCAAGCAGTTCAGCGGTATTTTCTCTTACCACGGTATCATCTTCTATAAATAAAACTTTTTTCATTCTTTAATAATAGGTAGTTCTACAATAAATTCGGTGCCTTCATTTTCGGCGCTATTGAAGCTTATGTTTCCTCCAAGATTCTCAAGATGAACTTTTGAAATATTAAGTCCAATCCCGGTTCCCTGATTCAATAACGCATTTTCTGCTCTAAAATAGCGTTCAAAGATATGCTTTTGATCTTTAGCCGGAATTCCCATTCCCTGATCTTTTACTTTAAATATGATCTTTTCACCATTCGTTTTGGCTTCAAAATTAATGAGTGTGTTTTCAGGAGAATACTTGATCGCATTGCTCATAAGATTGGAAAGCACTAGTTCCAGTATTTTTTCATCCTGATGAAGGGTGATATTTTCAATATTTCTTGGGTAGTGAATTTCCTGACCCGATTTAAGGGTGACATTAGCATTATAAACAACTTCATTTATCAATTTACTCAAGCTGAATGTCGAAAATTTATAATTAACCTTACCGGTTTCCAGGCGTTCAATAGATAGAAAGTCATTGAGGATGTTATCCAGGTAATGCACCTTGTTCTTGATGGTAGATAAGTGCTTTTCTCTTTTTTCCTGCTGTTCCTCCAGTTTGTATTTTCCCAGTAATACTACGGATGTTAAGATGCCGCTTAACGGGGTTTTGAACTCATGAGAAACCAATGAAAGGAACTTTGTCTTTAATTCATTCAATTCCTTTTCTTTCTGAAGAGCATTTTTTATTCGGTTTTCAGCTTCTTTCCTGCGCTTTATCTCTTTTTCGAGATTTTTATTTAAACTCTGAAGTTTGTGAACACTTTCCTCGAGTTCCTGGGTGCGGACCTGGATCTTGCTTTCCAGCTCTGAGTTTAATTCTTTTATCTGACGCTGGGCTTCTTTACGAATAGATATATCAATGATAAGTGACATGACATATCGCTCTCCGTTTATCTCAAAAGGATTTAAACCGGCTTCAACAGGAAATTCCTTTCCGTCTTTTTTCACCCCATACAAATCGCGACCATGACCCATTTGTCTCTTTTCACTGTGGTCCATGAAGTCTTTAAAGTGGGAAGGGTGATTCGCCTTATACTTTCGGGGGATAAGAATATTAAGGGATTGTCCTACTAATTCGCCTTTACTATATCCGAACATTTCGTCCGCTGCGATGTTGCTGCTAACGATCTTTTGGAATGAATCAACTACTATAATACCTTCAGAAGCTGCTTCAAAGAGTATATTAAAGACATTTTCGGTTTTTTCGAACATAAGGTTATCTTGATCATATGGATTTGAGTATTGAAAATTATGATCTGTCTCAAAATCCAAAAGCCAAATTTAAAAAAAATATCAAACTTTAAGGAGTGGATATAAGGTGTTAAAAATGTGATTTTTATCGTGCATAAAAGAAGATCCGGTGAAAAATTCACCGGATCTTCTATCACAGTCCTTACAATAAACTATCCATCTAACATCTACTCATGCAGCTGCAAGAACTGAGATTATTCTGCTGTCTCATCTTCATAAGAGACATGATCTTTATCTGCGGGTAACATATTGCTGGCAAGTTTGGTTACCGACATGGCAATTAAAATAGCGGTAATTACGAATAGGAGGAATTTGACCATAAGACTGTTCTGTAGAACATCATTATAGAAGGTCAAGATGATCTCTATCGCTAAAAACGCTAATTGGAAACTTGCTTTCAACACCATGAATACTAATTATTTCAGTAAATATACACGGTAGTTAAAACAATTCCCGTACCCAAAATAACCTTTTACTCAACTTTAACTCAGTTGATTTGAAAGGTTAAAAAATTAGGTTAAAGAAGTTCTAAGGAAAGTTCTTTCTGTGTTCTTTTTTTTCCAGTTTGAAGGTGATCACAGGGATGTGAGCATGATTGACAAGATCCTCACTGATACTGCCGTTAAAGAAATGCGACAATCCTTTTCTGCCATGAGTGGCTATCCCAACTAGGTCGGCATTTATCTTTTTTGAAAAGTTGAGTACCCCTTGTTCAACCGAATCATCATTGTAGATGTGAAATTCATAATTATCATAATCTATTCCGTCTACATATTTTTCCAGGTAATTGTCAGTGTCTTTTGAGGTGATGAATTCATTAGCGGTGTTGATATATAACAGATGAAGGCGGGAATCCATTAATCTGGCGAATTCAACCACTTTCTCAAGAGTACCTTTATTGCTGTTATCTAAGTTAGTGGCAAAGACGAAATCCTTCACCATAAAATTAGGTCTGTTCTCTTTGATCACCAAAACGGGTATTTCTGAAGTGCGAACCACTTTTTCTGTATTGGATCCAATGAACATTTCCTTGAATCCGCTGGCTCCTTTTGAACCCATCACAATAAAATCGCATCCATGTTCCTTGCTGGTTTCCATTATGCCGTCAAAAGCCTGGTGAAACTCTACAATTTCATGAACTTTCAGGTCTTTCAGATAAGGCTGGGAGAGGATCTCGGTAAACCTTTTTTTAGCAAGTTTCATGAACCCTAAGGCTTCGGGAAGATCATTGCTGCGCATGTCTCCTACTGGGTTTGTCATGTTGGCCGGTAGTTCTAACATATGCAAGAGATAAATTTCACTTCCAAACCTATGAGCCAGTTGTGCCGCGATTTGAAGGGCGTTTTCTGCGTTTTCCGAAAAATCAGTAGGAACAAGGATCTTTTTCATCTAGATTTTGTAATTAAGTAAGGTTGATGTAGTTATAAATCTACAAATATTTTTTGATTCAAAATCTTGTTTTCTTTCTGACAAAATATTACTATATTTGCACCGTTGAAGCGAAAATGAACAACGAGGGGACAGAAAGTCCCCTCTTTTTATAGTCAGAATCGGGGATGTTAAGAGAGAAAGTAGAAAATTTGCTGCAGGAGGCTTTTGAAGAAAATAATTCATTATTTTTAATTGAGCTGAGTATTGATGATGCAAACCACATTTCGGTGGTGATCGATGGGGATAACGGGGTGTCTGTTAATGATTGTATAGCCGTTAGCCGCAAAATTGAACACAATCTGGACCGCGAGGAAGAGGATTTCTCTCTGGATGTAGCTTCGGCGGGAGTTTCAAGAGCCCTGACGATGCCGAGGCAATACCGAAAAAATATTGGACGAAAGCTGGCTGTAACCACTTCCGAAGGGAAAGTAGAGGGAGAATTGGTGAAGATGGAAGGTGAAACCATTACGCTTCAATGGAAAGCCAGGGAGCCTAAACCTGTTGGAAAAGGGAAGGTTACTGTAGATAAAGAAGCTGTGTTGCCTTTAGAGGATATAAAGGAGGCAAAAGTGATAATAACATTTTAACAGACAAATGATATGGAAAATATCGCGTTGATAGAATCGTTTTCAGAGTTTAAGGATGACAAGTTGATAGACCGTGTCACCCTGATGGCGATTTTGGAAGATGTATTTAGAAATGCTCTGAAAAAGAAGTACGGGGAAGACGATAACTTTGATATTATTGTGAACCCAGACAAAGGGGATTTGGAGATCTGGAGAAACCGTGTGGTGGTTGCAGATGGGGAAGTGGAAGATCCAAACCAGGAGATCTCCCTTACAGAGGCTAGAAAGATCGAGCCCGATTTCGAGGTTGGGGAAGATGTTTCTGAAGAAGTGAAATTGATCGACCTTGGTCGTCGTTCAATACTGGCATTGCGCCAAAACCTTATTTCGAAGATCCACGAACATGATAATACAAACATCTACAAGCAGTTTAAGGAGCTTGAGGGTGAGATTTATGCGGCTGAGGTACACCACATCCGTCATAGAGCGATCATTTTGTTAGATGATGAAGGAAACGAGATCATTCTTCCTAAAGACCGTCAGATTCCGTCTGATTTCTTCAGAAAAGGGGAAAATGTACGCGGTGTGATCGAAAGTGTGGAGCTTAAGGGCAATAAACCAACTATCATTATGTCAAGAACTTCTCCATTATTCCTGGAGAAATTATTTGAGCAGGAAATCCCTGAAGTTTTTGATGGTTTGATTAATGTGAAGAAAGTAGTTAGGATCCCTGGTGAAAAGGCCAAAGTGGCAGTTGACTCTTATGATGATCGTATTGATCCTGTAGGGGCCTGTGTTGGGATGAAAGGTTCGAGAATCCATAGCATCGTTAGGGAGCTTGGAAACGAGAATATAGATGTTATTAACTACACAACTAATAACCAGTTATTGATCACCCGTGCCTTGAGTCCGGCAAAGATCACTTCTTTGAAAATTGATGAGGAGAACAAGCGTGCTGAAGTTATGTTGAAGCCTGAAGAGGTGTCTAAAGCGATTGGTCGTGGAGGGCATAACATAAGATTGGCAGGACAATTGACGGGTTATGAAATAGATGTATTTAGAGAAGGCGTTGAAGAAGACGTTGAACTAAGAGAATTTGCCGATGAGATCGAAGATTGGGTCATCGAAGAATTCGCGAAAATAGGGCTTGATACCGCCAAGAGTATCCTTGAGCAAGATGTTGATGATCTTGTTCGACGAACAGATCTTGAAGAAGAGACCGTCCGGGATGTGATGAGAGTTCTGAGAGAAGAGTTCGAAGAAGAGAATAATTAGAAATTAAAAGAGGATAATTTAGAGGGCAATTTATGGCTGAAGCAAAAACAATGCGACTAAATAAGGTACTACGCGAATTCAATATTTCGCTAGATCGTGCTGTGGAATATTTAAATTCCAAAGGTCACGAGATAGAAGCGCGTCCTACCACTAAAATTTCCGGAGAGATTTATCAGGTTCTTGCTGATGAATTTCAGACTGATAAGAGTAAGAAAGTAGCCTCCAAAGAGGTAGGTGAAGAGAAAAGGAAAGAGAAGGAAGAGATTCGTCTTGCCAGAGAAAAGGAGCTGGAGGAAAAGCGAAAGCAGGAAGAAAGGCAAGAGGTGATTAGAGCCAAGACTAACCTGGAAGGCCCAAAGCAGGTTGGAAAAATTGATCTTGATGCACCTAAGGCGGAAAAAGCAGAGTCGCAAGAGCCAAAAGTAGAGGAGAAGAAAGAGCCTGCACAGCCACAGGTTGAAGCTCCAAAACCGGAGGAAAAAGCTAAGCCGGAAGTTAAAAAGGAAGAGAAGCCCGAAGTAGAAGCGAAGAAGGAAGAAAAGCCTGCTGCTCCTGCTGAAAAGCCAAAAGCTCAACCTGAAGCAGAGAAAAAAGCTCCTGAGAAAAAGGAGGAAGCTCCTAAGAAAGAAGTGACTCCAAAAGAGGAGGCTCCAAAAGAGGAAAAAGAAGAAGAATCTTCTACGGTTACTACCAAGTATCAAAAACTTAGTGGTCCTAACTTTACAGGGGAAAAGATCGATCTTTCTCAGTTTAAGAAACCGGTTAAGAAAAAAGACGACAAAAAAGCGGAAGCTGACAAGAACAAAGGCAAGAAGCGTCGTAAAAGAATTAGTAAAGATGTAAAGGGTGCTCCTGGTTCTAATGCCCCAGGTGCTGGAAAAGCAAGAGGTAAACGTACCAGGCCAATTACCAAAGAAGAGCCAAGTGAGGAAGAAGTGCAAAAGCAGGTTCGTGAGACACTTGAAAAGCTTCAGGGTAAATCCAGTAAAGGTAAAGGTGCTAAGTACCGAAGAAATAAAAGAGATACTCACCGTCAAAGAACTGAGGAAGCTCAACTTGAAGACGAAAACAAAGTATTAAAAGTAACCGAGTTCGTTACTGTTAGTGAGGTGGCAACCATGATGGATGTTCCGGTAACCCAGATCATTTCGGCATGTATGTCACTTGGAATGATGGTAACCATGAACCAGCGTCTGGATGCGGAAACGCTTTCTATCGTTGCTGATGAATTTGGTTATGAGGTAGAATTCGTAACCGCCGACCTTGAAGAAACTACCGAGGTGCAACCAGACAAACCGGAAGATCTTAAGCCGCGTGCGCCGATCGTAACTGTGATGGGTCACGTTGACCACGGTAAAACGTCCCTTCTTGATTATGTTCGTAAAGAGAATGTGATCGCTGGAGAGAGCGGTGGTATTACCCAGCATATCGGTGCTTATGGAGTGGAACTTGAAGGTGGTCAAAAGATCGCATTTTTAGATACTCCGGGTCACGAGGCCTTTACTGCGATGCGTGCAAGGGGTGCTCAGGTAACCGATTTAGCGATCATTGTTATCGCGGCAGATGATGATGTGATGCCTCAAACCAAAGAGGCGATCTCTCACGCGCAAGCTGCGGGAGTTCCAATCGTATTTGCGATCAACAAATCTGATCTTCCAACTGCGAATCCAGAAAAGATCAAGGAAAAACTTGCCGGAATGAACCTGTTGGTTGAAGACTGGGGAGGTAAGATCCAATCGCAGGATATTTCTGCTAAAACAGGAATGGGGGTTAAAGAATTACTTGAGAAAGTATTACTTGAAGCCGAGATCCTTGACCTTAAAGCCAATCCAGGAAGACTGGCAACGGGTACCGTTGTTGAGGCGTATCTGGATAAGGGTAGAGGTTATGTGTCTACTGTTCTTGTGCAGTCAGGTACCTTGCGCATAGGGGATTTCGTTCTTGCTGGTAAGAACAGTGGTAAGATTAAAGCCATGCATGATGAGCGTGGAAATGAAATTAAAGAGGCCGGTCCTTCTACTCCGGTATCAATTCTTGGACTTGATGGTGCGCCGCAGGCGGGTGATAAGTTCAAAGTGATGCTTGATGAAAGGGAAGCTAAAGATATTGCTGCTAAACGTACTCAGTTACAGAGAGAGCAGTCAGTTCGTACTCAGCGTCATATTACCCTTGATGAGATTGGAAGGCGTATAGCTCTTGGAGACTTCAAAGAATTGAACATTATCCTTAAAGGGGATGTGGATGGTTCTGTGGAAGCTCTTACAGATAGTTTCCAGAAACTTTCTACGGAAGAGATCCAGGTGAATATCATACACAAAGGTGTTGGTGCTATTACAGAAAGTGATGTATTGTTAGCGTCTGCTTCAGATGCGATCATTATCGGATTTAATGTTCGTCCTGCAGGTAATGCAAGACAGGTAGCAGAGAAGGAAGAGATCGACATCAGAACATACTCTATTATTTATGATGCGATCAACGATCTGAAAGATGCGATGGAAGGAATGCTTTCTCCGGTTATGAAGGAGGAGATCACCGGTAACGCAGAGATCAGAGAGATCTTTAAAGTGTCTAAAATAGGTAGTATTGCCGGATGTATGGTTACAGATGGTAAGATCTACAGAAACTCTCAGATCAGGTTGATACGTGATGGGGTTGTTGTCTATACAGGTGTATTGGCTTCCCTTAAACGATTCAAGGATGATGTGAAGGAAGTATCTAAAGGATACGACTGCGGATTACAGATCAAGAATTACAATGATATAAAGGAAGGTGATGTTGTAGAAGCCTTCCAGGAAGTAGCTGTTAAGAAGAAGCTTAAATAAGCCACTTATTATAGGAGAATAAAAAAAGGGATGCGAAAGCATCCCTTTTTTGTTGTTCATTCTCGAAAGTTATTTTTTTTCCGGCTTAAATCTGAAGGCTGCGGGGAAGGTTTTTTTGATAGTTAGTAAGGCCTTGTCTGCTTCCAGGCTGCTTCTGAAATTTCCTACCCATACTTTGTAATTGGGGGTTTCATAAACTATTGTGGAAGGCCATTGAGGGTATAGAGCTCTGTATTCCTTTATCATTTTACTAGCCTGGTTATTGTCTCCTGAAAACAACTGTATTCTATAACGATCACCCATTCGGCTGTCCTTAACCATTTCAGTTTTTTTCTCCATTAATTCAGGGATAAGTTCATCTTGTTTAATGGTCACCTGGCCCGCTTGTGCCTGTCCTAAAGCGCTAAATCCTATTAAGATGGATGCGGTAATTATTAGCTTCTTTTTTTTCAACATTTCAATTTCAATTTTCTGAGTAACAAATGTATAACTTAATCTGCTAAAAAGGCTATTTAATATTATTTAGAACAATTATAAATTAGTCTTGAGACCCCTAAAATCGAACTTAAGTATTACTTTTGTCGGTAAAATTTCCGGGCCTTGAAAATATGATAATTATCACATTTTTTTTGCTCGAAAAACCGTACCAAAAGACGTTAATTCTACATTTAATATGAAAAAGGTGAAAAACCGCCATTCAGTCGCTCGAAGTTTATTGCTAGGTGTATCGTTGTTCTTAACCTTCAATACTGCTGTTTTTGCTCAGGATTCTATACCAGCTGAACCGGCTCAAGAGGTTCAGGCGGCAGAGACTACAGGAGGAGATGCTGCTCAAGGTAAGGAGTTGTTTAATTCGCTTTGTGCCGCATGTCACAAAATGGATAGTAAATCTATCGGGCCGGCCTTAAGAGGGGTGACGGAAAAAAGAGATACAGAATGGTTGCACAGCTGGATCAGGAATAGTGGCGAGTTGATCGCTGCCGGTGATAAACAAGCTGTTGAGATCTATAATGAATACAACCAGGTGGCTATGCCTCCGTTTCCACAGTTAAGCGATGCTGATATTGATAATATCCTTGCTTATGTGAGTCAGCCGAAAGCAGAGCCAAAAGCTGCGCAGGTAGCCGGTGGTGAGGCGGGTGCTTCAGGTGGTGACAGCGGTGTTTCTACAGATATATTATTAGGGATTCTGGCGTTTGTGCTATTGATGCTGTTGGTGATCCTTTTCCTTGTGAATCGTACTTTGAGAAGATTTGCGGCTGCCAGCGGGGTAGAACTTCCGGTTAGGGAGAAAGGAAAGCCTATCTGGAAAGCTTTCGTTGAGAACCAGTTTTTGGTGCTTGTAAGTGCTGTTATATTAGTTTTATTAGGTACTTACTTCGTTTATGGGTTCTTCATGCAGGTTGGGATTGATCAGGGGTATCAGCCAATTCAGCCTATACACTTCTCTCACAGAATACATGCCGGAGATAACCAGATTGAATGTAAGTTCTGTCACTCTTCAGCAAGAGTTTCTAAAACTTCAGGAATTCCATCTCTGAATGTTTGTATGAACTGTCATAAGTCAATCAGTGAAGTAGCTCCTGAAACTGCTACTGAGGAGTATTCAAAAGAATTCTATGACGCGGAGATCGCTAAATTATATGATGCAGTAGGTTGGGATGTAGCCGAGCAGGCATACACAGGAGAAACTGAGCCGGTAAAATGGATCAGGATCCATAACCTTCCTGACTTCGCATATTTCAACCACTCGCAGCACGTTGAAGTTGGAGGTATCGCATGTCAAACCTGTCATGGTCCTGTTCAGGAAATGGAGATCATGTATCAGAATGCGCCTCTTACAATGGGATGGTGTGTTAACTGTCACCGTACTACCAATGTGCAAACTGCCGGTAATGAGTATTACGAGAAGGTTCATGAAGAGCTTTCTGCAAAATATGGTGTTGAGGAGTTAACAGTTGCCCAGATGGGTGGAATTGAATGTGGTAAGTGCCACTATTAATAAATTAGAAGAAATATTTATATATATGTCATCAAGCAAGAAATACTGGCAAAGTGTTGAGGAGCTAAAGGAATCAAGCTCTATTGTTGAGACGCACCAGCAAAAAGAATTTGTGGAAGAAATACCTACAGATGAATTTTTAGGTGATAAA
This sequence comes from Salinimicrobium gaetbulicola, assembly GCF_042676025.1. NCBI lineage: Bacteria > Pseudomonadati > Bacteroidota > Flavobacteriia > Flavobacteriales > Flavobacteriaceae > Salinimicrobium > Salinimicrobium gaetbulicola. Next base: position 1,383,284 of record NZ_JBHTJP010000032.1, on the reverse strand, counting down.
GAATCCCTTGAAAGTTCTAGTACTTCCCGGAGAGACTTTTTGAAATACGTTGGGTTTAGTACTGCAGCAGCTTCTTTAGCTGCCTGTGAAGGGCCTGTGATGAAATCCATACCATATGTAGTTCAGCCTGAACGTATCGTTCCTGGAGTGGCAAACTTCTATGCTACTACTATGGCAGATGGTTTTGATTTTGCAGGAGTTCTAGTAAAGACCCGCGAAGGACGACCTATTAAGATTGAACACAATACAATGGCTAATACCGGTGCGAATGCCCGTGTGCAGGCATCAGTATTGTCTCTATATGATAATAAAAGGTTGCAGCGCCCATTAGCTAATGGGGAAGTTGTTTCCTGGGAGCAGTTTGATAAAGAGGTTAAGGAGAAGCTTAATAATGTGTCGGGAGAAATTGTTTTGCTGACGCAAACTTTTGCAAGTCCTTCTACTTCTCGTTTGATCAATGATTTTTCTCAAAAATATTCAAATGTAAGGCATGTTGTGTATGATTCGGTATCTGAAGATGCTGCTTTAGACGCATTCCAGGCTCGTTATGGGACTCGTGCTTTACCTAATTACGATTTTTCTAAAGCTGAAACTATTGTTTCTGTAGGTGCAGATTTCTTAGGGGACTGGGCTGGTGGTGGTCACGATGCTGCTTATGCGAAAGGACGTGTTCCTAAGGAAGGAAAGATGTCTCGTCACATTCAGTTCGAGTCTAACTTCTCTCTTACAGGTGCGAATGCAGATAAAAGGGTTCCTGTAACTCTTTCTCAGCAAAAGATGGTGCTTGCGGCTCTTCATGGTTATATTTCCGGTGGAGCTTCTACAAGTAAACTTCCTGCTAATATCGATGAGGCTGTAGTGAAAGCTGCACGTCAATTGCGGAAGTCTGGAGGTTCAGCCGTTGTGGTTTCGGGAATTCCTGATTCTGATGCTCAATCAATTGTTCTTGCGATCAATGAAGCACTTGGAAGTAATGTGATGGATACTGAGAATCCTCGCATGCTAAGACAGGGGAATGCTGCCGAAGTTAAAAAGTTGGTTGCAGATATGAATGCCGGTCAGGTAGGAGCGATCCTTATTGCCGGAGTAAATCCTGCATACAGTCTTCCTAATGCTGAAGAATTCTTGGAAGGTCTTAAGAAAGTGGATCTTTCCGTGGCATTCTCAATGAAAAAGGATGAGACCGCGATGCTTTGTAACTACGTAGCTGCTACTCCTCATTATTTAGAGAGCTGGGGAGATATTCAGTTTGCAAAAAAGAATTTCACCCTGATGCAGCCTACTATCAAGCCGTTGTTTGATACTAGCCAGTTTCAGGATGTGTTGCTAAGATGGACAGATAACTCTACATCTTACTATAACTATATAAAAGAAACCTGGTCCGGTTCTTTAGGATCAAAGTCATGGAGCGATGCTTTACATGATGGTGCTTTCGAAGGAACTGCACCGGCTATGGAAGCTCAGGCAGGTACTGCTCAGGTTTCTGTGAACGATGATAATACTGCTTTAAGAAACCTTTCAGGTGCTGAAGGTGGTGGAATTGAGTTGGAGTTGTATACTTCAACTGCAATGGGATCTGGTAACCAGGCTAACAACCCTTGGTTGCAGGAGATGCCTGATCCAATTACCAGAGCTTCCTGGGATAACTACCTTAAAGTATCCAGGGCCGATGCTGAAGCCATGGGGCTTGAAAATGAGCACGTGGCGAACGGAGCTTTGAATGGTAGCTATGTGAATCTTACTGTAGGTGAAACGGTTCTTAAGAATGTTCCTGTTTACATTCAGCCGGGTATGGCTAAAGGAACTGTGGCTCTTGCTTTAGGTTACGGTAGAAAAGAAGCTATTCAAAAAGAAATGCAGGTAGGTGTGAACGCCTATCCGCTTTATAAAGATTTTAAATCATTCCAGAATGTGAAGATTGAAAAGGCAGCCGGTGAGCATGAGTTCGCTTGTCTTCAATTGCATACCACATTGATGGGAAGAAATGATATTATTAAGGAGACCACGCTTGAGATCTTCAATACTAAAGATTCTCATGTTTGGAACAAGATGCCGGAGGTTTCTTTGAATCACGTTGAAACTCCTGTAACTTCTCCTGATGTTGATCTTTGGGATGGATTTGACCGTTCTGTAGGACATCATTTCAACATGTCAATCGACCTTAACGCTTGTACCGGTTGTGGTGCTTGTGTGATCGCTTGTCAGGTTGAGAACAACGTTCCTGTAGTAGGTAAACAGGAAGTGCGTAAGTACCGTGATATGCACTGGTTAAGAGTCGACCGTTATTATTCTTCTGAGGATACTTTCGAGAAGGATCTTGATAAGAAGGAAAACATGTCAGGTCTTGGGGATGCTCTTTCTCAATTCGGTGAAATGGAGCACGCTGCAGATAACCCTCAGACTGTATTCCAGCCAGTAATGTGTCAACACTGTAACCACGCACCTTGTGAGACTGTTTGTCCGGTAGCTGCGACTATGCACGGAAGACAGGGGCAAAACCAAATGATCTATAACCGTTGTGTTGGTACTCGTTACTGTGCTAACAACTGTCCTTACAAAGTAAGACGTTTCAACTGGTTCTTGTATAATAAGAATGATGAGTTCGATTACCACATGAACAATGATCTTGGTCGTATGGTATTGAATCCAGATGTAACTGTTCGTTCCCGTGGGGTAATGGAGAAATGTTCTTTCTGTATCCAAAAGACGCAAAAGACCATTTTAGATGCTAAGAGAGAAGGAAGAGCTATTGAGGATGGTGAATTCCAGACTGCTTGTTCTGCTGCTTGTGATAAGGGGGCTATTGTGTTTGGAGATGTGAATGACGAAGGCAGTAAGATCAGTGAACTTAAGGAAGATGACAGGATGTATCACTTACTTGAATATATTGGTACCAAGCCTAACGTAATGTACCAGACGAAAGTTAGAAATACATCTGAAGCTTAATAAATTTTAATAAAGAATCAATTATAAAAAGCATATGTCTCATTACGAAGCACCTATTCGAAAGCCTTTAGTAACCGGCGATAAAAATTATCACGATGTGACTATTGATGTGGCTGCACCGGTTGAAGGGAAGGCAAATAAATCATGGTGGATTGTTTTTTCAATTGCGCTTGTAGCTTTTCTTTGGGGGTTAGGTTGTATAATATATACCATATCTACGGGAATTGGAACCTGGGGATTGAACAGGACCGTAGGTTGGGCCTGGGATATTACTAACTTTGTTTGGTGGGTAGGTATTGGTCACGCGGGAACGCTGATCTCTGCCGTACTTCTTTTGTTCCGTCAAAAATGGAGAATGGCGATTAACCGTTCTGCAGAGGCGATGACCATTTTCTCTGTTGTACAGGCCGGTTTATTCCCTATTATTCACATGGGTCGTCCATGGTTGGCATATTGGGTACTCCCAATTCCTAACCAGTTCGGATCCCTTTGGGTGAACTTTAACTCACCGCTTCTTTGGGATGTATTTGCGATCTCAACTTATCTTTCTGTTTCTTTGGTTTTCTGGTGGACAGGTTTACTTCCTGACTTCGCGATGATCAGGGACAGAGCTATAAAACCTTTCCAAAAAAGGATTTATGGGATTCTTAGTTTTGGATGGAGTGGACGTGCTAAAGACTGGCAGCGATTTGAAGAGGTTTCTCTTGTGCTTGCAGGTTTAGCGACACCACTTGTACTTTCTGTACACACTATTGTATCCTTTGACTTTGCTACTTCGGTTATTCCTGGTTGGCATACCACTATTTTCCCTCCGTACTTCGTTGCAGGGGCGATCTTCTCTGGATTCGCAATGGTAAACACGCTTCTTATCATCATGAGAAAAGTGTCAAATCTTGAAGACTATATTACTATTCAACACATTGAATTGATGAACATCGTGATCATGATCACCGGTTCTATCGTAGGTGTGGCATATATCACTGAGCTGTTCATGGCATGGTATTCTGGTGTGGAATATGAGCAGTACGCGTTCCTTAACCGTGCTACCGGACCTTACTGGTGGGCATACTGGTCAATGATGACCTGTAACGTGTTCTCTCCGCAGTTCATGTGGTTCAAAAAACTTAGAACAAGTATCATGTTCTCATTCTTTATCTCTATTGTGGTAAACATAGGGATGTGGTTTGAGCGATTTGTGATCATCGTAACATCTCTACACCGTGATTACCTTCCGTCTTCATGGACGATGTTCTCACCAACTTTCGTAGATATTGGGATCTTTATTGGAACTATCGGATTCTTCTTTGTATTGTTCCTTCTTTATGCCCGTACCTTCCCGGTTATTGCTCAGGCTGAAGTAAAAACTATCCTGAAGTCTTCCGGAGAAAAATATAAGTCACTACGAGAAGAGCATGGAGATCATGCAGATCATACAAATACTATCGTGAGAGAACCAGCTTCAAATGTTGCTGAAGGATGGATCAAGCGAGGAGATGAGCCGGTAAATGAACATGAAGAAACTACCCATACTGAAAGTCTTACTGACTCTGAAGTAGATAAGGACCAGATCGATGAAATGCTTCACAGAGTTGGAGTTTTCGATCCTGCAACCCAGTCTGCAGATGACCTGCAGAAGTTAAACGGAGTGGGTCCTGTAATGGAGCAAAAGCTACACCAGGTAGGTATTTATACTTATTCTCAGGTTAGCAATTTGACTGAAGAAGATTATGTATTGCTTAATAGGGTGATCGATAATTTCCCTACAGCTGAGAACAGAGGTGACTGGAACCAGCAGGCAAACCAACTAAAAAACAAATAAAAATGGCATCTAAAGTTATACACGCTATTTATACCGACGATGACTTGCTATTGCAGGCAGTGAAGCAAGTGAGAGAGGCTCGATACAGAATTGGAGAGATCTATACTCCGTTTCCGGTACACGGGTTGGATAAAGCAATGGGTCTTGCTCCAACAAGACTGGCGATCACCGCATTTTTATATGGAATTGTAGGTCTTGCTGTTGCCACGGCTATGATGAACTATATTATGATCGAAGACTGGCCAATGGATATTGGAGGAAAACCAAGTTTTAGCTTCCTTCAAAACATGCCTTCTTTTGTGCCTATTATGTTTGAGCTTACGGTTTTCTTTGCTGCTCACCTTATGGTTTTTACCTTTTATATGAGAAGTAAATTGTGGCCTTTCAAAACGGCTGAGAATCCAGACGTGAGAACCACAGATGATCACTTCCTTATGGAAGTAGAAGTAGCTAATCACAACACAGAAGATCTTACTGAATTCTTATTCAATACAGGTGCTTCTGAAATAAAATTAATTGATAACAAATAAACCCAATGAAAAGTTTATTTAAAACATCCATATTCATAATCCTGGCCACGAGTGTAATTTCTTGTGCAGATAACTCTGAGCCTAACTACCAGTTCATGCCTAACATGTATGAACCGGTACCTTATGAGCCATATGGAGCATACGATGTATTTGTCAATGAGCAGGAGGCTAAATTGCCTGTAGAGGGAACTGTATCCAGAGGATGGAAGCCTTACGACTATGAAAATTCAATGGAAGGTTATGCAGCTGCTAAAGCTAACCTTGAAAACCCGCTTTCTTATACCGAAGAGAACTTGAATAAAGGGGAAGCTCTTTATACGATCTATTGTGCGATCTGTCATGGAGATAAGGGGGACGGAAAAGGTCCATTGGTACAAAGAGAGAAGATTCTTGGTATTCCTAGCTATGATGACGCCGGAAGAGCTATTACAGAGGGAAGTGTTTACCACGTAATGTACTACGGATTAAACGCGATGGGATCATATGCTTCTCAAACTTCTATTGAAGAGCGTTGGTTGATAGATCACTACGTAATGAAGTTGAAGAACGATCTTGAAGGAGGTCCTGAAAGAGCTTTTGAGCAAGAGACTGACCTGATTCCTGCAGTTAATGCCGAAAAGGAGATGATAACCAAAGAGACTTCAACTACAGGTGAAGAGGACAATCAAAACGAAGAATAACAGCATTTAGATATATCAAATATGTACACGCTATCCAGTAAATTAAAATTATTTTCTATCATTCTTATGGTGGTAGGTCTGTTAGGCTTGGTCTACGGATTTATTGCTGCGCCTTCAACTATAGAAGATGTAAAGGAATATGTTGCTTCTCACGGTGAACATGGCGAACACGGAGAAGGGCTGGAAACTCCTCTTTCCGGTCAGGCTGAGGACGAATTGGAAGATGATGCAAAAGGCTATGATTATGTTCAGAGTGAGCATGAGGTAGAAACTCAAAGAACTGACGAAGCTGACCACGGAATGTTGTTAGATGAAGAAGGTGGTCACGATCAGGAACACCTTGAGCACTTATTGCACCAGTTGCAGAATAAACCATGGGCTGCTTTATATGTAGCTGCATTTTTCTTTTTTATGATCGCTTTGGGAGCATTGGCTTTCTATGCCATTCAATATGCTGCGCAGGCAGGTTGGTCTCCGGTATTGTTCCGCGTAATGGAAGGGATCACCGCTTACCTTTTACCGGGTAGTTTGATCGTATTCGCTTTGTTGTTGCTTTCCGGTTTACATTTTAACCACCTTTTCGTGTGGATGGATCCTGAAGTAGTTGCACATGACGAGATCATTCAGAATAAATCAGGATACCTTAATGTTCCTTTCTTCCTCATCAGAGCTGCGATCTATATTGCCGGATGGAACATTTTTAGATATTTCATGAAGAAGTACTCGCTTAAACAGGATGAGTCTTCAGATAACACTTATTACAAAAAGAACTTTAAGCTTGCTGCAGGATTCCTTGTATTCTTTATCGTTACTGAGTCTATGATGGCTTGGGACTGGATCATGAGTGTTGACCCACACTGGTTCAGTACACTGTTTGGATGGTATGTATTCGCCAGCTTGTTTGTATCTGCTATTACTACCATTGCTTTGGTAACTATCTACCTTAAATCAAGAGGATATTTGCCATACGTCAATGACAGCCATATCCATGACCTTGCGAAGTTCATGTTCGGGATCAGTATTTTCTGGACCTACCTTTGGTTCTCTCAGTTCATGTTGATCTGGTATTCCAATATTCCTGAGGAGGTGACATACTTTGTTACCCGTATCGAGGATTATGGTCTTGTATTCTTCGGGATGGTAGCCCTAAACTTTATATTCCCGTTATTATTATTAATGAACAGTGACTTCAAGCGTGTTAACTGGTTCGTTGTAATGACCGGTATCGTGATCTTATGTGGTCACTACTTAGATATTTTTGTGATGATCATGCCTGCGACGGTAGGTGAATCATGGTTCATTGGTATTCCTGAATTAAGTGCGCTGGCATTCTTTGGAGGATTGTTTATTTTTGTGGTATTCAATGCGTTAACCAAAGCGCCTTTATTGGTGACTAAGAACCCATTCAGAAAAGAAAGCGAGCATTATCATTATTAAGAAAGATTGTTTAAAGAAGAAATTATAAAATGACTGTATTTTTAATCATTATAGTAGTAGCGCTTTTCGCGATAACTGTTTGGCAACTTTCCAAAATATTCCAGTTATCCAGGAGTACGACAGGTCATGATGACAATGAGATTGCCACTGACAAGGATAACCGCAAGCAGGGTAATTATATGTTGACTTTCGGGATCGCGTTTTATGTTTTCATGATCTACAACTTCTGGAGCTTTGGAGACCGCGCATTACCTGCTGCCTCTTCTGAGCACGGACTTCAATATGACAACCTGTTGTTAATTACAATGGCGGTTATCATGTTTGTACAGGTCATCACTCAGGGGTTATTGTTCTATTTCTCTTTTCAATACAAGGGAGAAAAAGGGAAGAAAGCTCTTTTCTTTGCAGACAATGACAAACTTGAATTTATCTGGACCATCATTCCGGTGATCGTACTTGCAGGTCTTATCATTTACGGTCTTTTCACCTGGAGTGATATTATGGACATAGATCAAGAGGAAGATCCTATCGTTATTGAACTTTATGCAAAGCAGTTTAGCTGGAACGCGCGTTATGCCGGAGAGGACAATGTTCTTGGAAAGGCCAATGTTCGTTTTATTGAAGGAGCTAACACACTTGGTGTTGATGTAAGCGACGAGTATGCTTATGATGATGTTGTTACTACAGAGCTTCATCTTCCGGTTGATCGTCCTGTTCTTTTCAAAATGAGATCTCAGGATGTATTGCACTCAGCTTATTTCCCTCACTTTAGAGCTCAAATGAACGTAGTGCCTGGAATGATCACTCAGTTCTCCTTTACTCCAACTGTAACTTCTGAAGAGATCAGGGATACAGAGTACATGAGAGATAAAGTAGCAAGGATCCAGGAGATCAGAAAAGAGAACAGCAAGATATTAATGGAGCAGGGAGAAGAACCACTTCCAGATTATGCTCAATTCGAATATTATCTCTTGTGTAACAAGATATGTGGGGTTGCTCACTACAATATGCAAATGAAAATAGTTGTGGAGACTCAGGCTGAATTTGATGCCTGGATGGCTGAACAAAAGAAATTTGGTGAGACCATTGAGCCTTTAGATGGGGCAACAGCTTCCACAAAATAAGCTGAAGTAGAAGTAGCACAGGTAGAAAAATAATTAAGTTAAGATTAGTAGAATATGTCAGTAGAAGGACAAGCACAGGTTAATGAACACGCTCATGATGATCATCACCATGAGGGTACTTTCATAACGAAGTATATTTTTAGCATGGACCATAAGGTTATTGCCAAGCAATACCTTTTCACGGCTCTTATCATGGGGATTATAGGGATAGCAATGTCTGTATTCTTCCGTATGCAGATCGCATGGCCAGCTGAATCTTTCAAGATCTTTGAGATGTTTCTTGGGAAATGGGCTCCAGACGGGGTGATGAGTCCTGAGATCTATCTTGCTTTGGTTACTATTCACGGTACCATCATGGTATTCTTTGTACTTACTCAGGGATTGAGTGGTACGTTCAGTAACCTTTTGATTCCACTTCAAATTGGAGCCCGTGATATGGCTTCAGGATTTATGAACATGGTTTCTTACTGGTTGTTCTTTATCTCCTGTATCATTATGTTAGGATCTTTATTTGTTGAAGCAGGACCTGCTTCTGCAGGATGGACTATCTACCCTCCTTTAAGTGCCCTTCCACAGGCAATTGGAGGATCTGGTCTTGGGATGACTCTTTGGTTGACTTCTATGGCCATCTTCATCGCATCTTCCTTACTTGGATCGCTTAACTACATTGTAACAGTAATTAACCTTAGAACTAAAGGAATGTCAATGACTCGTTTGCCATTGACTATCTGGGCTCTTTTTGTTACTGCTATTATCGGGGTGGTTTCTTTCCCGGTTCTTTTATCAGCAGCTTTGATGTTGATCATGGACAGAAGCTTTGGAACTTCATTCTTCTTAAGTGATATTTATATCAAAGGTGAGGTATTGCATTATCAGGGCGGATCTCCGGTTCTTTTTGAGCACCTGTTCTGGTTCCTTGGTCACCCTGAGGTTTATATCGTGATCCTTCCGGCAATGGGTATCGCTTCAGAGATCCTTGCTACCAATTCACGTAAACCAATTTTTGGTTACCGTGCGATGATCGCATCTATCTTGGGTATTGCGTTCCTTTCTACGATCGTTTGGGGTCACCACATGTTCGTGTCTGGTATGAACCCATTCCTTGGATCTGTATTTACCTTTACAACTTTATTGATCGCGATCCCTTCCGCAGTAAAAGCGTTTAACTGGATCACGACCATCTGGAAAGGTAACCTTCAAATGAACCCATCTATGCTATTCTCTATAGGATTCGTTTCAACTTTCATTACTGGAGGTTTGACCGGGATCGTTCTGGGAGATAGTACACTTGATATCAACGTTCATGATACGTATTTCGTTGTAGCTCACTTCCACCTAGTAATGGGTATTTCTGCTCTTTACGGAATGTTCGCGGGTATCTACCACTGGTTCCCTAAGATGTTCGGAAGAATGATGAACAAGAACTTAGGGTTCATTCACTTCTGGGTTACCATAATTGGAGCTTACGGGGTATTCTTCCCGATGCACTTTGTTGGAATGGCGGGTCTTCCTAGAAGATACTATGACAACACCGCGTTCCCATACTTTGATGACCTTGCAGATATCAATGTTTTGATCACAATTTTTGCTATCATCACTGCCTTGGTTCAATTGGTATTCCTTTATAACTTTATCCATTCTATTTTCTTCGGAAAGAAAGCAACTGCCAACCCTTGGAATGCAAATACGTTAGAATGGACTACTCCTGTAAAAGGTATCCACGGGAACTGGCCTGGAGAACTTCCAACTGTTTACCGTTGGGCGTATGACTACAGTAAAACAAATGAAAAAGGGGAATATGTGATCCCCGGACAGGATTTTGCACCGCAAACAGTGCCGCTTCAAAAAGATGAAGAGGAGTTGAACCACTAGGTCAAAGCCTGAATTAGATAAAAGAAAAAGCCTTTTCATTCCGAAAAGGCTTTTTCTTTTATCTTTGTTGAACCTAAAAAATTGACAATGAACGAACACCTTGATCCTACAGGGGAAAACTTTTCTTCTGAAGAAATGGATATCGAAAGAGCCTTAAGACCCCTTGAATTTGATGATTTTGCGGGTCAGGATCAGGTTTTGGATAATTTGAAGGTGTTCGTGGAGGCTGCCAATCAAAGAGGGGAAGCCCTTGACCATACGCTCTTTCATGGACCTCCGGGGCTTGGTAAGACCACTTTGGCGCATATCCTGGCCAATGAGCTTAATGTCGGGATAAAGGTCACCTCTGGCCCTGTATTGGACAAACCGGGTGATCTTGCTGGACTGCTTACAAATCTTGATGAAAGGGATGTGCTCTTCATTGATGAGATCCATCGATTAAGCGCTGTGGTAGAAGAGTACTTGTACTCGGCCATGGAAGATTACAAGATCGATATCATGATCGAAACAGGACCGAATGCGCGGTCTGTCCAGATAAATCTGAATCCTTTTACCCTTATTGGAGCTACTACCAGAAGCGGATTGTTAACAGCGCCTATGCGTGCCCGTTTCGGGATTTCCAGCCGACTGGAATATTACACCACTGAATTACTTTCTGATATCGTTCAGAGAAGTGCTCAAATCTTAAAAGTTCCTATCACTATGGAGGCGGCCATTGAAATTGCAGGTCGTAGCCGGGGAACTCCGCGTATCGCCAACGCGTTATTAAGAAGGGTTCGTGATTTCGCCCAGATCAAAGGGAATGGGAAGATCGATATAGAGATCGCCAGGTACAGTTTAAAGGCGCTCAATGTAGATGCCCACGGCCTTGATGAAATGGATAATAAGATCCTTACAACCATCATCGATAAGTTCAAGGGCGGTCCCGTTGGGATAACTACCCTGGCAACTGCGGTTAGTGAAAGTGCCGAAACTATCGAAGAGGTGTACGAACCATTCCTAATCCAACAAGGTTTTATTGTGAGAACTCCAAGAGGTCGTGAAGTAACCGAAGCCGCTTACAGGCACCTTGGCAGAGAGCGTGGAGGCATCCAGGGAGGACTCTTCTAAAATGCCCTTTTTGAAACCCTTTTGGGTTATAAACTTTTGTATTTTGTAAATCATGAAACAAATTCCGACAGTTTCGCAGTTAAGGTTCTATGCCAATGCCGGTCGGATTTTGCGTAATCCGCTTCCATTTCATCACCAGATTTTCACAGAGTTGGGCGATACCTTCAGGCTGACGATAGGTCTGGGACAGAAGGTTGTTTTTTCCCGCGATGCCGGGTTTGCCGAATATGTGCTTCAGAAGAATTATAAGAATTACACCAAATCTCCCATCCAGACGGTAGACCTTGCCAAATACCTTGGTCACGGACTCCTTACCGCGGAAGGGGAGTTGTGGAAGAAACAAAGAAAATTGATCCAGCCTGCTTTTCACAAGAAGCAGCTTAAATCCCTTTTAGACAGCATACGTGAAGCCATTCTGGGAGAGCTTAAAATGATAAAACCCGGCAAAAAAATGGACATTTTTCCGGTGTTCAATGACCTGGCATTCCAGACCGTTGTAAAATCGCTTTTTAGCAGTGCTGTAGGACAAAAGGAGATCGACCGGCTTCAATATATTACCGAAGCCGCTCAAAAAATGCTGGTAAAGGAATTGCGACAACCATATTTGAACTGGTGGTTCAAAATGAATGGCAGTATCAAAAGAAGTGTGGATCTCACCCATGAGGCTCGAGGGATTCTGAATACGCTCATTGAAGAGCGGGAAACTTCAGGAGTAAGGGAAAATGACTTGTTGGATATGTTACTGGACGCCCGTTATGAAGATGGTACGGCCATGGCCCGTGAACAATTGATAGATGAGATCCTGATACTTTTTACCGCAGGCCATGAGACTACTTCAAATGCGTTGACATTTACCTGTGAATTGCTGGCCAGGAATTCTGGGGTACAGGACAAAATTGCCTCCGAAGTGGAAAAGGCAAGATCAGAATCTGAAAACCTCTTTGAGTTTATTCAGCAGTGCTCATACACCCAGCAGGTGATCGAAGAATCCATGCGATTGTATCCGCCGGCATATTTCATAGACCGTGTGAATGTGGAAGACGACGAATTTGAAGGCATGTTCATCCCAAAGGGATCGAATCTGTTGTTCTCACTTTACGAGATCCATCGCCATGAAAAATACTGGGAACAGCCTGAAACTTTTGATCCAGATCGCTTTTCGGAAGGAAGACGCAGCAATTATTTTCCGTTTGGTGCCGGGCCTCGAAAGTGCATTGGCAATAATTTTGCGATGTACGAGATGGTGATGACAATAGCTGAGTTGATCTCAAAATACGAGTTGAGTACCTCCAAAAAGGAGATTGAGATGCTGCCTCTGATCACGCTGAAACCTAAAAATGCTATCCTGAAATTTACACCACGCAGTTCCTGAGCTTTTAAAAATTCTTCCTCAAAAACCGTAAATTTGCATGCCTTCTGAAAAACCCTTTTTCGTAGACCAGTAAAGAATGAACACTGCTGCTAAATATACCGCCCAGATCAAAGCCGAAGCCGAACGCCTTGGTTTCCTGTCCTGCGGGATATCGAAAGCGGAATTTTTGGAGGATGAAGCGCCCCGCCTGGAAAATTACCTCAAGAATAACATGCACGGCGAAATGAGGTATATGGAAAATCATTTCGATAAACGCCTCGACCCCACCAAACTCGTTGAAGGTTCAAAAAGTGTCATTTCCCTGCTGCTTAATTATTATCCCGAAACCACCCAGCGGGAAGACACTTACAAGATCAGTAAATACACGTATGGTACCGATTACCATTTTGTGATAAAGGATAAACTGAAGCACTTGCTGGAGTTTATGAGGCAGGAGATAGGAGAGGTTGACGGTCGCGCTTTTGTAGATTCTGCGCCGGTGCTGGATAAAGCCTGGGCAGCTAAAAGCGGACTAGGCTGGATCGGGAAGAACACTAACCTGCTCTCTAAAAAGTTGGGATCTTTCTTTTTTGTGGCCGAATTGATCGTGGACCTCGAACTGGAATATGATTCCCCTGTCACCGATCACTGCGGAAGTTGCACAGCCTGTATAGACGCTTGTCCCACTGATGCGATCGTGGAACCCTATAAAGTTGACGGCAGCAAATGTATTTCTTATTTCACGATAGAACTGAAAGATCAATTGCCCACCGAAATGAAAGGGAAATTTGATGACTGGATGTTTGGCTGTGATGTTTGCCAGGATGTGTGCCCGTGGAACCGTTTTTCAAAACCGCATTCTCAGCCATTATTTGATCCCCATCCGGAATTGCTTTCCATGAGCAAAAAGGATTGGGAGGAGATCACCGAGGAAACTTTCCGGAAGATATTCAAGAAGTCGGCGGTGAAAAGGACAAAATTTAGCGGACTCACCCGCAATATTCAGTTTTTAAAAGACAGTTAATAGTCTGTGTAAGTTTTAAGCTAAGATTGGATTTTGTAAATTAAAGACTGCAAAATTCAATTCTATGGTCCTCAGGAAATGGTTTCTAACACTTTTACTGCTTTCTATCTCTGTTTCCGGATTTTCCCAGGATCCTGAATTTATTCTGAATATAGAACATGAAATGTCGCGGCTACTTTCGCAAGCAGATACAGATGAGGATAAAAAGATCACCGTTGAAGACAGCATAAAAAGCCCTTTTTGGATGCTGAGTCAAAAAGGGGATTCTGTGAGCCTTTCTAAGGTCTATTATCTTTCAAACTTACTTCAGGAATTGGCTTTAGCCGATATTCAAGGCAAGGATAGTCTGCAGATCTCACTGAGAAAGATCAGGGAAGAACCTGCCACCCGAATTTCACGAAGGATCAAAGATTTTTTCTGGGATGATCTCACCCGAAGCATCGACCGTAAAGGGCTTAAGCATATTTTGAAGGACACAAAAGCTTCGGGAGATGTCCGGCGTTTGTATGTTCCGGCTACAGATTCTGTTGGGATCGAATATTACCTGGATCTGCAAAAGGAGTATCCTGATTTTAAGATGGAGGTCCTTCCGAAGAAAATAACACCGGAGTATGTTAAATCGATCAATGATAAACCCGGACTCCTGGCCCTGAAAATAGAAAATGGGATGGGTGTGCCATTTGTGGTTCCGGGCGGCCGCTTCAATGAAATGTACGGCTGGGATAGTTATTTTGAAGGAGTAGGGCTGCTGATCGATGACTGTATCGATCTTGCCAAAGCAATGGTCGACAATTTCGTGTACCAGATAGAACACTACGGGAAGATCCTCAACGCCAATCGTTCCTATTATCTAACCCGAACTCAGCCACCATTCATGAGTTCCTTTGTCAGGGAAGTTTTTGAAGCTTCCGAAGAAAAGAACAGCGATTGGCTAAGAAGATCTTTGGAGGCCGCGATCCAGGAATATGAGGAAGTCTGGATGAAGCCAGGAAAAAGACTGACGGCAAATGGCCTTAATCGCTATTACGCGGAAGGGATCGGGATCCCACCTGAGACTGAAAAAGGGCATTTCGACGAGGTTCTTTCTGAATATGCCAAAAAACATGGGATGTCGCTGGAAGATTTTGTTACCGGGTACAGTTTGGGAGAGATAAAAGACGAAGAATTAGATCAGTATTTCAGGCACGACAGAAGTGTAAGGGAAAGCGGTCACGATACCTCCTGGAGACTCGAAAACCGGGCGGCCCACCTGAACACTGTTGACCTCAATTCGCTGCTGTATAAGTACGAGAAGGACTTTGAATTTTTGATCGGGAAATATTTTGATGGTTATTTCACAACTTCATCCGGAAGATCATACACTTCAGGATACTGGCATGAAAAAGCCGATTTTCGAAAGGTATTAGTGAACCTTTTTCTGTGGGATGAAATAAAAGGCGGCTACTTTGATTACAACTTCAAAAAGGGGAAAAGGATCGGGTATATTTCGGCTACTAATTTTTATCCGCTTTGGGCTGGAATAGCTTCCGAAGAACAGGCAGAGAAGATGCTTGTTAATCTATTGAACGATCTAAAAGCCAGCGGAGGTATACTCGCGAGTGCGAAAGTTTCCGTAGAAGAGACCGCGACAAATGAAGTGCAGCGGCAATGGGATCATCCAAATGGATGGGCGCCTCATCAAATGCTTTTGTGGGAAGGTTTGCTGAATTACGGTTACGAGAAAGAGGCGCATGATTTGATATATCGCTGGCTGTACATGATCACTAAAAATGCGGTAGATTATAATGGCACGATCCCCGAAAAATATGATGTGGTGAACAGGACGCATAAGGTGTATGCCGAGTATGGCAATGTTGGGACCGAGTTCGATTATATCACTACTGCAGGCTTTGGCTGGATGAACGCTTCTTATCAATTGGGGCTTTCCCTGCTTCCGAAAAAGTATATTGAGAAACTAAATGAGCTGGTGCCGCCGGAATCGGTTTTTTAACAACAAAATCAATCAATCCCATCCCGAATTTACTTAGCATTTAATTAAGAAAAACCTACCTTTGTTTGTCCTGAAAAATACGGGAACTATGAGTAACGAACGTAAACGTCGTGAAGCCCTCGTCTATCACGCCAAGCCGCACCCCGGAAAAATACAGGTGGTGCCAACCAAAAAATATTCTACCCAAAGAGATCTTTCATTAGCCTATTCCCCCGGGGTTGCAGAACCCTGCTTGGAGATCCATAAGGATAAGGAAAACGCTTATAAATATACTACCAAAGGAAACCTGGTGGCCGTTATTTCAAACGGTACAGCTGTCCTTGGCCTGGGAGACATTGGTCCAGAGGCTTCCAAGCCGGTAATGGAAGGGAAAGGTCTTCTTTTTAAGATCTTTGCCGATATCGATGTTTTTGACATTGAAGTGGACACAAAAGATGTGGATGCTTTCGTGGAAACCGTGAAAAACATCGCTCCTACTTTTGGAGGGATCAACCTGGAAGATATTGCCGCGCCGGAAGCTTTTGAAATTGAAAAGCGTCTGAAGGAAGAATTGGATATTCCGGTGATGCACGATGATCAGCATGGTACTGCCATTATCTCATCGGCTGCTCTTATCAACGCTTTAGAACTTGCGGGTAAAAAGATCGGAAAGGTGAAAGTAGTGATCTCAGGAGCGGGATCTGCGGCCATTGCCTGTGCGAACCTGTATGTCGCTATGGGAGTGAAGCTGGAAAATATCGTCATGTTCGATGTCAACGGGGTACTTCATACCGGTCGAACTGACCTTTCAGACCTTCAGAAAAGGTTTGCGGTCAAAAAACAATACAAGAACCTGGCTGAGGCTATGGAAAAGGCCGATGTTTTCCTCGGACTTTCGGTAGGAAATATCGTGACCCCGGATATGCTGAAGAAAATGGCGAAAAACCCGATCGTTTTTGCCATGGCCAATCCAAACCCTGAAATTGATTACGACCTGGCCTGTGCTACCCGTAAGGATATCATCATGGCAACAGGGAGAAGTGATCATCCTAACCAGGTGAACAATGTGCTTGGTTTCCCTTTCATCTTCCGTGGAGCTTTAGATGTTAGAGCGACCAAGATCAACGAAGAAATGAAGATGGCAGCCGTGAAAGCGCTGGCACGCCTTACCAAAGAGCCTGTTCCGGAACAGGTGAATATAGCATATGGTGAAACCCGATTGAACTTTGGAAAGGATTATATCATTCCGAAACCTTTCGATCCAAGACTTATCACAGAAGTTCCTCCGGCGGTAGCGAAAGCTGCAATGGAAACGGGTGTGGCGAAAAATCCTATTCACGACTGGGAGAAGTATGAGGATGAGTTGCTCGAAAGAATGGGTAACGATAATAAGATCACCCGTTTATTGATGAACAGGGCTAAAATGGATCCTAAAAAAGTGGTCTTTGCCGAGGCAGATCACCTGGATGTCCTTAAGGCTGCTCAGATCGTTCATGATGAAGGGATCGCGCAACCTATACTTTTAGGAAGAAAAGATGTGATCGAAGAATTGATGAGGGAGATCGACTTCCATGCTGCAGATGTAGTGATCATCGATTCAAAATCTGATGAAGAAAAAGATCGCAGAAACCGTTACGCGGAAGTTTTCTGGAACTCTAGAAAGCGAAAAGGGGTTACCCGTTATGATGCCCAATTAATGATGAGAGAGCGAAATTATTTCGCTGCCATGATGATCAATGAAGGAGATGCTGACGCGTTGCTTTCAGGTTATTCCAGATCTTATCCAACGGTATTAAAACCTTTCCTCCGACTTATCGGGAAGGCAAAAGGGGTTTCAAAAGTCGCTGCAACTAACTTGATGAACACTTCCAGAGGTCCGCTTTTCATTAGTGACACTTCGGTAAATATTAATCCAACCGCCAAGGAACTGGCCAAGATCGCGCAAATGACGGCTCGTACCGTTAGGTTGTTCGGGATGGAGCCTGTAATGGCGATGATCTCGTACGCAAACTTTGGTTCTTCCAGTGATGAGAATGCTGAAAAAGTGAAAGAAGCAGTGGCTTACCTTCATAGATTCTATCCTGATCTCACAGTGGACGGTGAAATGCAAACTGACTTTGCCCTGAACAAAGAATTACTTCAGAAGAAATTCCCGTTCTCAAAACTTGCCGGAAAAAAGGTGAACACGCTTATTTTCCCTAACCTGGATTCTGGTAACAGTACCTACAAGCTGATCAAGGAACTGAATAAAACCGAGTCTGTGGGTCCTATTTTGATGGGAATGAATAAACCTGTACACGTTCTTCAACTAGGAGCCAGTGTAGAGGAAATTGTAAATATGACCGCTGTTGCGGTAGTAGATGCTCAGGAAAAAGAGCGCAAAGCCCGAAAAGACGGTATGTAAAATAGCAATTATAGAATTGATTAAAAGGCTGTTGGATTTCCGGCAGCCTTTTTTCATTTTTAAGATCAAAATCGGGGAATATTTTTCCTTTTTCGCCGTCCCGTTAATTTTACTACATTTGAGTCACCAAGCCAATTTAACACATGATCCACTCCATTAAAGGCCAACTCGTTGAGAAAAATCCAACGAATGTAGTTATTGACTGCAACGGAATTGGTTATTTCATTCACATTTCTCTTCACACGTATGGTCTTATTCCTTCTTCGGAAGCGATTAAACTATATACACATCTTCAGGTAAAAGAAGATTCTCATACCTTATTCGGGTTTTGGGAAAAGACAGAGCGGGAAATATTCAGATTATTAATATCGGTATCCGGAGTGGGAGCGAGTACGGCACGAACGATGTTGTCATCGCTGGAGCCAAAGCAGATTATGGAAGCCATTGCCGCCGGGGATGTAGCGACGATCCAGAGTATTAAGGGAATTGGAGCGAAAACGGCCCAGCGTGTGATCTTGGACCTTAAGGATAAAATTTTGAAGGTGTTCGGACTCGACGAAGTTTCGGCGCCTATAAGCAATACAAGTCGGGAAGAAGCGTTATCTGCTTTAGAGACTCTTGGTTACACCCGTAAGCAATCTGAGAAAGTTGTAGATAGAATTGTTAAGGAAGCCCCCGATGCTACAGTAGAGACACTGATAAAGCTTGCATTAAAAAAATTATAAATGTCTTGAGGCAGAACTACAATCATCGGTTTTCGCTTTCGTTTGCCATTACGCTGTTGTGCGTGCTGGCATTTCCTTTTGCGGCCTTTTCCCAGGAAACAGAAACTCAGCAGGACACTACCAAAACAGGTTATTCGTTAGGCAGGATCGAACTGCCCAGGCCAAACAGCATTATAGCTTCATATAAATATGATCCTTTGCTGGACCGTTATATTTATACTGAAAGCCTTGGAAATTTTAATATTTCTGCCCCCCTTATTTTAACTCCGGAAGAATTTGAAGAACTCGTGCTTCAGGAAGAGATGAACAATTATTTCCAGCAGAAGATCGATGCGCTTTCCGGAAGAAAGGAAGGGACCGAAGAAGAGCAGAGAGATCTGCTACCTGGATTCTATGTGAATTCAGATTTTTTTCAGAACATTTTTGGAGGCGGGGAGATCGAACTCATTCCGCAGGGTTCGGTAGCTCTCGATCTGGGGATCCTTTATTCGAAAAGGGATAATCCGGCTTTTTCTCCCCGGAACAGGAGAACCTTTACCTTTGACTTTGACCAGCGTATACAATTGAGCTTACTGGGAAATATCGGCGAACGGCTGAAGGTGACCGCCAACTATGACACAGAGTCGACCTTCGATTTCCAGAATCAGCTGAAACTTGAATATACTCCCACTGAAGATGATATAATCCAGAAGATAGAAGTTGGTAATATCAACATGCCGCTAAATTCAGCCTTGATCCAGGGAGCGCAGAGCCTTTTTGGGGTCAAGACCGAATTGCAATTTGGAAAAACCAGGATCACCGGGGTGTTTTCTGAGCAAAAGTCGGAACGTCGAACCGTGAATGTGGAAGGCGGCGCGACGGTACAGGAATTTGATAAGTTCGCCATCGAATACGACGAGAACCGTCACTTCTTTTTGGCGCACTATTTCAGGGATCATTATGATGAAGCTCTCGAAGATTATCCGTTTATAAACTCGAATGTTCAGATAACGCGTGTGCAGGTTTGGGTAACCAACCGAAGTAACAGCGTTCAAAATCTTACCGATGCCAGGAATATTGTGGCGATCCAGGATCTTGGGGAATCCCCTGTCGAAGGTAACATTGGACTCGAAAATCCGCCGGCCGGATTTTTCAATCAGCCTGCAGGCGCTTATGCTGATAACCGCAATAACGACCTCAATCCTTTTGGGATCACCGGTCCTGAAGAATCTGTGCTTACACCTGCCATTAGGGATATCGCCACGGTCCAAAGCGGTTTTGGTGGATTACAGGTGGCCGAAGGTACAGACTATGTGAAACTTGAGAATGCCCGGCAACTTAATAGATCTGAATATCGCCTGAACAGTCAACTGGGGTATATTTCCCTTAACCAGCGCCTGGCAAGTGACGAGATCCTGGCGGTTGCTTTCCAGTATACCGTGGGTGGACAGGTTTACCAGGTTGGTGAATTCGCAAATGACGGGATAGATGCTTCGGGAGGAACAGGAGAAGCTTCCATTTCTCAAAACCTGGTGGTGAAACTATTGAAAAGTACCGTCACAAATGTCAATGAGCCTATCTGGGATCTCATGATGAAGAATATCTATAACCTGGGAACCCTTCAGCTGGAAAGGGAGGATTTCAGGATGAATATTGTGTATACAGATCCTCAGCCGCTTAATTATATTACCGGTGTTGATGGGGTGCCCCTTCCGGAAGATGTCGAAGAAACCACACTTTTGAAAGTCTTCAACCTTGATAATCTTACCATAAACGGGGATCCCATTATAGGAGGGGACGGCTTTTTTGACTTCGTGCCGGGGATCACCATTGACCCTCAAACCGGAAGTATCATTTTTACCTCTGTGGAACCCTTCGGAAAATACCTTTTTGAAAAACTGGATCCCGATCCTAATGCGGGTGGTGAAGATTACGAATTTCCGGAAACCTATAACGCCAACCAGGAAAAATATGTTTTCAGGGCGCTTTATGAAACCACTAAAACACAGGCAGAGCAGGAGCAGGCAGACAAGAATAAGTTCCAGTTAAAAGGAAGGTATAAAACCTCAAATGTAGAAGGAATTCCAATTGGCGCATTTAACGTTCCGCAGGGATCGGTTACCGTTACTGCCGGTGGAAGGGTGCTGCAGGAAGGGGTTGATTATGTAGTGAACTACCAGTTTGGAAGGGTGCAGATCCTTGACGAATCTTTACTGGCGTCCAATATTCCCATTCAGGTGTCTACAGAGAATAATGCTCTTTTTGGTCAGCAGACAAAACGGTTTACGGGAATTAACGTGGAGCACCAGTTCAATGAGAACTTTTTGGTAGGCGGTACCTATCTCAACCTCAATGAGCGGCCGCTGACCCAAAAATCCAATTATAGTTACGAGCCTATCAATAATACCATCCTGGGTCTTAACCTGAATTACTCTACCGAAGTGCCATTTTTGACACGTATGGTAAACAAGCTTCCGAACATAGATACAGATGTGGTTTCGAATTTATCTTTACGTGGAGAAGTGGCCTATTTGGTGCCGGGAGCTCCAAAAGGAAATGAAATTGGTGGTAAGGCTACCACTTATGTAGATGATTTTGAAGCTGCTCAAACTTCCATTTCCATTGACAATCCATTGGGATGGGAGCTTTCAAGTGCGCCACTCGGGTTTGGAGGGGAACTTGGAAATGGTGACCTGGCCACAGGTTACAAAAGGGCAAAACTGGCCTGGTATAGTATAGATCCTATTTTCTATGGCAGCAGTCGCCCGGAAGGGATTTCAGACGCCGATCTTTCCAGCTACGCCACCAGGAGAGTTTTTATAGACGAGATCTTTCCGAATGTTGATATCGTTCAGGGGCAATCCCAGGTATTGTACACCATGGACCTTGCATACTATCCCGATGTAAGAGGTCCGTATAACTATAACCCTGCGGCAGCAGGCGGGAACGATCTTCCTAATCCTGAACAGAATTTTGGAGGGATCACAAGGCCAATAAACTCCACTAATTTTGAGCAAAGCAACGTGGAGTACATTGAATTCTGGTTGATGGACCCTTTCATCTATTCTGAGAATGCCACGAACAACGGAGGGAAACTCGTGTTCAACTTAGGGAATATTTCCGAAGATGTTTTAAAGGACGGTCGGAAGCAATACGAGAACGGGCTGCCTGAAGATGGCGGTACGCTGGGGACCACTCCCACGGCTTTCGGAAAAGTGCCTTCCAACCAATCGCTGATCTATGCTTTCAATACTGAAGGCCAGGCGAGATTAAACCAGGATATTGGTTACGACGGATTACTGGATAGCCAGGAAGCGGTTGAATTTCCTGATTTTGCCGGTTTGCCGGATCCTTCTGCCGATAACTACTCATATTTCCTGAGTGCTTCGGGCGGGATCCTGAACAGGTATCTTGAATACAACGGGATCGAAGGAAACTCTCCTACTGCAGTTACCAATACAGATAGGGGAAATACAACGCTTCCGACGGTTGAAGATATTAACCGTGATAACACCATGAACACGGTTGACAGCTATTTTGAATATGAAGTAGATCTGTTCCCCGGAATGAATATTGACAACAGCCAGTATATTACCGATGTAAAACAATTCAATACGACGTTGGCTAACGGGCAGGAACTTCCGGTTCGCTGGGTGCAGTTCAAAATTCCGATTTTTGAGCCTACTTCTGCCAAAGGAGGAATTGGAGATTTCAGATCCATCCGATTCATGAGAATGTTCCTGACCGAATTTGAAGATCCAACCGTTTTAAGGTTTGGTACTATGGATCTGGTTAGAGGGGATTACAGAAGGTATACCCAAACTCTGGATCCTGATAAATCTGATCCTGCAAATGAAGATACCAGCTTCCAGGTGGCTGCGGTAAGTATTGAAGAGAACGAAAACAGGCAACCTATTCCTTATGTGCTTCCGCCGGGAGTGGAGCGGGAAGAATTGCAGAACAACAATACCAGAATCAGGCAGAACGAGCAGTCTCTTTCTCTTACGGTTTGTGAACTTGAACCGCAGGACGCGCGGGCAGTTTATAAGAATTTCCAGCTGGATATGCGACAGTATAAGAACCTGGAAATGTTCATTCACGCGGAGTCTGTTGTAAACAGACCAGAGTTGAATGAGGGAGAATTGGTTGCATTTATAAGAATTGGAACCGATTTTACGAACAATTTCTACCAGATAGAGGTGCCGCTTAAGCCAACCCAATTTGGGGCTGTAAGTGCAAGCGAGATCTGGCCGGAAGAGAACTTTTTGAAACTGCCGCTGGAATTGCTTCAGGAGATAAAAGCAAAAGTGATAGGGGATCCTACCTATGTTTCTACGGAACTCAATTTCTTTAGTGAGGATGGTACACCGGTCAACGACGGAGATCCTTATGACATGGGGGATTTGCGAATTGGAATCAAAGGGAATCCTAGTTTCGGAAATATCAGAATGCTGATGCTGGGACTCAAAAATGGCCTTCCGGATTCTGATTCGAGAGATCTTTGCGGGGAAGTATGGTTCAATGAATTAAGACTTTCAGACCTTAACAATGAAGGTGGCTGGGCCGCGATCGTCAATATGGATGCCAACATCGCTGATTTTGCAAATGTTTCGGCTACCGGAAGAAGAAGTACGGTAGGTTTTGGCGCCCTTGAACAGGGACCAAACCAAAGAAGCCGTGAAGATCTGCAGCAGTATGATTTTGTGAGCAATGTAAATATGGGGCAATTACTTCCGCAGAAATGGGGAGTGAAGATACCGGTGAGTTATAGTATTGGTGAGGAGTTGATAACTCCCAAATACGATCCCGAATATCTGGATCTTGAATTGGAAACCTTGCTTGATAATGCTGCTACTTCCGAAAGAAAAGAAGAATTGAAGGAACGGGCAGAGGATTATACCAAGAGACAGAGTATAAATGTAATTGGGCTTCGTAAAGAGCGGGTAGGTGAGTCCAAGCCCATGCCGTATGACATTGAGAACTTTACGGTTGCAGCCAGTTATAACCAAATTGATCACCGCGATTTCGAGATCGAGGAAGCTTTTGACCAGAACGTGCGATTGGGCGCTACTTATGATTATACTTTTGCGCCTATCACGATCGAACCTCTAAAAAACGTAAAGGCTTTAGACAGCAGTGCTTATTTCGCTTTACTTAAAGATTTTAATTTTAACCTGTTGCCAACAAATATTTCGGCCGGTTCTACCATTTTCAGGCAGTACAATGAGCAGACTTTCAGGGAGATCAATCTTCCGCCGGGATTCCTGAACGGGATACCAACCCTGTACCAGCGAAATTTCCTTTTTGACTGGCAGTACACTATTAATTACAATTTCACGAAAAGTCTTAGCCTGAACTTCAATTCCTCTACTAACAGGATCGTGCGAAATTATCTGGATGAGGAGAATGTCCCTGACACTACAACCGATATTTGGGAAGGGTTCTTCAATACCGGGATCCCAAATCAGCATTTTCAATCTCTTCAGCTGAATTATGAGCTGCCTTTTTCAAAAGTGCCAGCGCTGGATTTCATAAAAGCTACGTATTCTTATACAGGGAACTTCCAGTGGGAAAGGGGTTCTGAGATCTTCCGGTTTTTAGAAGATATTCCCGATCTTGGAAATAGTGTGCAGAATTCAAATTCTCACAAGATCAATGCGAATCTTGAAATGCAGACGCTGTACGATTATATTGGGCTTAAAAAGAAAACAAAGGAGCAGGCCGGCAAGACAATCGAAGAGAGAAGCCGAAATGTTCCGACCTTGAACTCTAAAAAGGAAGAGGGGGCACAGCAAGAAGAAACTGGGTTGAGTGCCGGGGATAAATCTTATAACACCTTTATAGGTCTGGTGACTGCGATCAAGAAGATCCAGGTGAACTATCAAAAGAACAACGGGATCTATCTTCCGGGGTATACCAATGATATTGGCTTTTTGGGGACCTGGAAACCCACTGTAGGATTTACTTTGGGAAGCCAGGAGGAGATAAGATACCTCGCGGCCAGAAAAGGTTGGCTTACGTTATACCAGGATTTTAACCAGCAGTATACCGAGGTCGAGAACGATCAGTTAGGAATTAACGCGAGTCTTTCTTTCATTCCTGACCTTACGGTTGAACTGAGTGCAGGAAGGATGTATTCGGAAACTTTTTCTGAAAACTACCGGGTCACAAACGGGGAGTATATGCCGCTCACCCCGGTTACCTTCGGAAACTTCAATATTTCAACTATTTTATTAGGGACAGCCTTTAGTGAAAGTACGGCCGAATCTTCAGCGGTATTCCAGGAATTCAGGGAAAATAGATTGACCATTGCTCGCCGTCTGGCAGAAGCAAATGGATTTGATCCTAATAATACCGATGCAGACGGTTACCCGGTAGGATATGGAAAAACCAGTCAGAATGTGTTGCTTCCAGCTTTTCTTGCTGCTTACTCAGGAAGCGATCCAGATAAAATAAAGCTTGATGCCTTCAGGGATTTTCCGCTTCCAAACTGGAATTTGAAATACACCGGACTAATGCGTCTTCCGTGGTTCAAAAAGAACTTTAAACGTTTCTCTGTAAATCACGGCTATAATTCGGGTTATACCATCAACCAGTTTCAGACTAATCTGGATTATGATCCTGAAAATCCTTTGGAGCAGGATCAGGCCGGGAATTATAAAAGTGAAGTGTTGTATTCTAATATAAATTTGACCGAGCAGTTTAGTCCGTTGATTCGTGTAGATCTGGAAATGAATAATTCTGTAAAGATCCTGGCCGATGTTCAAAAAGATCGTGCCCTGTCTTTGAGCTTCGATAACAATCTGCTTACCGAGATCAGTGGAAATCAATATACCTTAGGATTGGGGTATAGGATCAAAGATTTGAAATTCACTACCACGGTGGGGGGTAAACAGCGAATTTTGAGCAGTGACCTTAATTTTAAGGCTGATGTTTCATTCCGTCATAATGAAACCATCATTCGATATTTAGATATTCAGAATAACCAGGTGACAGCCGGGCAGGATATATGGGCGATCAATTTCACAGCAGATTATGCGCTTTCGAAGAACCTGACTGCATTAGTTTATTACGATCATAGTTTTTCGGAATACGCAATTTCTACTGCATTCCCTCAAACCACTATCAGGTCTGGAATTACTTTGCGCTATAACTTCGGAAATTAACAAATGCTGTTTGACGAGAACAATTAAAAAATTAACTTTGCTCTAATAAATAATTAACCAATGAAGATTCCAAAAGATTTAAAGTACACCAATGATCACGAATGGGTGAAAATTGAGGGTGATGTGGCTACAGTTGGTATTACCGATTTTGCTCAGGGTGAATTAGGTGATATTGTATATGTAGAGGTTGAGACAGTTGATGAAACCTTAGCTAGAGAAGAGGTTTTTGGTACTGTTGAAGCAGTGAAAACTGTATCTGATCTTTTCGCACCACTTTCAGGAGAAATCATCGAGTTCAATGAAAGCCTTGAAGATGAGCCTGAAAAGGTGAATACAGATCCTTATGGTGAAGGATGGATGGTGAAAATTAAATTCAGTGATGCGTCTGAACTAGAAGACCTTTTAAGCGCAGAGGAATATACAGAAGTTGTTGAAGGCTAAACTACTGTTTTTTATTCCCGCATTGGTTTATACCCTTGCGATTGTTTACTTGTCTTTGATCAATCTTGCCAATACCGCTGTTCCGGAATTGGGAATTAGTGATAAGGTCATGCACGGAGGAGCTTATTTTGGGCTCGGGCTTTTATGGCTGTTCTTTGTGATCTATAACTATAATGAAAAAGTGCTTTTTCCCAAGATACTGATCGTTTGTAGTGCTGCGATAGTATTTGGCATTTTTATTGAGGTGCTTCAAGACAGGTTAACCAGTTACCGCGAACTCGATTTTTTCGACATTTTAGCGAATAGTATAGGGGTGATTATAGCGGGAATTGCAGTGTGGCTACTAAAGGATTCTCTAATCAGGTTAAAAGCTAAGATTAATTTATTTTTTATTAAAAATTAATTATTTTAGCCAACCTATAATTAAAACGGAATTATGAAACCCAAGAAAAACCCAAAAGCTGATTTGTCCAGGAGAAGTATCCTGTTCTTCCAGATTGGAATGATATTGATGCTGTTTATTACATGGAGGGCAATTGAGTGGAAAACCTACGATAAAGAAGCTATTGATACCGGGATGGTAGATATGGATGCTTTTGAGGAGGAAGATGTGCCAATTACCGAACTTCAAAATACACCACCGCCGCCACCACCGCCACCACCGCCAGCTCCTGAAGTGATCGAGGTTGTGGAAGATGAAGAAGAAGTTGAAGAGACCATTATTGAGTCTACAGAAACCAATCAGGAAGAGATCGTAGAAGTAGAAGAAGTTGAGGTTGTTGAAGAAGAAGAAGAAATTGGGGATGTTCCGTTTGCAGTTATTGAGGATGTGCCAATCTTCCCGGGTTGTGAAAGCAAAAGAAACAACCAGGAGCGTAAAGACTGTATGAGTGAAAAGATCAACGACTTCGTGAACAGAAGATTCGATACAGGTCTAGGTAGTGATCTTGGTCTTACCGGAATCAACAGAATTTATGTTCAGTTTAGAATTGAGAAAAATGGTGATGTGACAGTTCTTGGGGCTCGTGCACCGCACCCTCGTTTAAAACAAGAAGCTGAACGTGTTGTGAACATGTTGCCTAAAATGCAACCTGGTAAACAACGTGGAAAAGCGGTTGGGGTACTTTACTCCCTTCCTATTACCTTTAGAGTACAAGACTAAGCGAAGGCTTATCTAAAT
The DNA here is from genome assembly GCF_042676025.1 of Salinimicrobium gaetbulicola. NCBI lineage: Bacteria > Pseudomonadati > Bacteroidota > Flavobacteriia > Flavobacteriales > Flavobacteriaceae > Salinimicrobium > Salinimicrobium gaetbulicola. The sequence continues at coordinate 1,355,527 of NZ_JBHTJP010000032.1, read as the reverse complement.
ATGAAACCCGCACATTGTGCGGGTTTTTTTTGTGCTTTTTTTACAATGATTTTGTTTTATGGTTAATAAGATATGGTTTTTTTAATGTAAATATTAAAAATTTATTTAAATGTTAGATTTTAGGCATACTTGTTGGTTTTTGATTAGTAACCTTCCTGTTTTTGATTTTATGCCGTAACCAGCAGGGGTTTCCAAACTGTGAATAAGATTAACTTTTAAATACTTAATTATGGAAACCAAGAAAAACAAGAGTGCCGATGTTTCAAGGAAAAGTATCCTCTATTTTCAAATAGGGTTGATCCTCGTCCTGTTTTTTGTCTGGCAGGCCCTGGAATGGAAGGCCTATAATCAAGAGCCAGGTGTGGATGATATTAATGATCCTGATCCTTTTACTGAAATAGATATCCCTATAACTGTTTTGAAAGAACCGAAGTTACCTGAAATTCCGAAAGAAGTGGTTGAAGCACCTGAAGTGATAGATAACGATGAGCCCGTAAAGGAAACTCTTATAGCCTCTACCGAATCATGGGAAGGGAAGGAAGTTCCTGTTGAAGATATCGTTGTGGTTGATCCTGAAGAGCCGGTTGACGATTATTCTATAATGGCAGTAGAAGAAGTTCCTGTATTTCCAGGTTGTGAAAATCTCAGCTCTAATAATGAACGAATGAAATGCATGAGCGGGAAAATTCAGAAGATCGTAGGGCGAAAGTTTGATATTTCTTTGGGTTCGGAATTAGGTCTTTCCGGGGTTCATAAGATCTATGTGAATTTTAAAATTCAGCCCGATGGAACAGTGAAGGTTCTGGGGGCAAGAGGTCCTCATCCGCTTTTAGAGGAAGAAGCCATTCGCGTGGTCAGGACATTGCCCGAAATGCAACCCGGCAAGCAGCAGGGAAGACCGGTTGGCGTCTTGTATATGTTGCCGATAACATTTAGAATTCAGAATTAAATTTTTTACATAAACAGGATGCCCGCTTTTTATAGCGGGTATTCTGGTTTTAAAAGGTTTGTTTAAAGAAGGATTTTTCCGCAGAAAGTAAGAACTTTCTTAAAAATTGGTATCTTTCCCACACCTAATTCAACCTGCATCCTTCAAGTTATGAAGAAGTTCCATCTGCTACTATTTTTACTTTTTTCATTTGTTTCTAATTCTCAAACCTTTGTGGGTGACCATGAAAGATTTCCGGTTTTTGAGGAGTGTCAGAGAATAGACTTTGATCGGGAAGAATCGTGCTTTATAAATACATTTAAGAAGAAAGTGATTCAGGAATTTCAGGTTCCCGAGGTAGTGTTGCAGGATAAGTTCAAGGGCGAATTGGTGGTGCTTTTTGAAGTGGATCGCGAAGGGAATTTTGGGGTGATCTATGTAGATGCGCCTTATCAGGAATTGAAAGAAGAGGTGAAAAGGGTTTTTACGACCCTGCCAAAGATCGATCCTGCTACTTACAATAGCAGGGCTATCAATATGCATTTCAGGATGCCGCTTAGGGTTCCTTTAGATCAAAATAGTTGGGAGGAAGTGACCGTAGAGAGGCTGGAGAGTTCAGATAAACCCTCTCTTCAAAAGGCGGTAAATGAATATGATTCTATAAAGACTTTGCAAATTACCAATAGAAGGGCTTCCAGTGAGATCAACATTCCTTTATCTCATGAATTATACAGCAGATTCGATGATGAGGTGAACCGGGTAGGAACCAATTTCCATTCGGCTTCAAAACCTTTCGTTTATAGCGAGGTGCAGCCGTATTATGACTTTGAGGCAGAAAATGAAAAGCTTTTCAAGCAAACCGATTCCTGGTTGGGTAGAAAATTATGGAATGAGCACCTCTTCAGGTTTCAGGGGGAGGATTACTGGTTTACAGTCGATTTTGGACTGGATGTACAGGTGGGAAAAGATTTCGAAAGTGACCTCGATGTAACTTATAATAATACCCGTGCAGCCATTTTTCAGGGTGGGCTGGGAGAAAAATTCAATTTCTATTCGGTAGTATATGAAAACCAGGGAAGGTTTGCCGATTATTACAATCGCTATGCGGAATCTATTAAGCCGGGTACCGAAGGTGCTGCGATCATTCCGGGGAGAGGGATCGCGAAAGGTTTTATGGGTCAGGCATATGATTATCCGGTTGCCGAAGGATATTTGTCATTCAGTCCAAGCAAGTTTTTTAATCTTCAGTTCGGTCACGGTAAGAACTTTATTGGGGATGGCTATCGTTCGTTGCTTTTAAGCGATAATGCCTCGCCTTATCCTTTCTTTAAGTTGAACACTACTTTCTGGAAGATAAAATACACGAATACCTGGATGTCGCTAAGAGATGTAAGACCTGAGGTTACCGGGGAAGACTCGTATCGCACCAAGTTCATGGCCAATCATTATTTGAGTTACAATGTTACCAAGCGACTGAATATTGGCTTTTTCGAATCGGTAATGTGGGAAAATGACAACAATCGCGGTTTTGATCTTAATTATCTTAATCCTATCATTTTTTACCGTGCCATCGAATTCTCTACCGGGGCGCAGGCCGGGAATGCAATTATAGGGCTAACCGGAAAATTCAAATGGAGTGACCAATTCCTTACTTACGGGCAATGGCTTATCGACGAATTTTCTTCAGTAGACGTTTTCGGAGGTGAAGGCAGCTGGAAGAACAAGCACGGTTTCCAGGTGGGAGCTAAATATTTCAATGCCTTCAATGTTCCTGAACTTTATTTGCAGCTTGAATACAATCAGGTGCGGCCTTATACCTATTCTCATAATACCATTACCCTTAATTACGGGCATACAAACCAGTCAATGGCTCATTTTTGGGGAGCGAATTTCAAGGAAGTGGTAGGGATCGCCCGCTACAAGAAAGGTCGTATGTACGGAAGCTTTAAAGGGATCTACGGGAAAAGAGGGTTTGATTATAATACGCCGGGAGACATGGCGAATTACGGCGGAAATATATACAGGGTAGAGGAAGATCGTCCTTTTGAATCAGCTGAAATAGGTCAGGGTAATACCGTGAACTCATTTTTCGCTGAAACCGAGTTAGGGTATATCGTAAATCCTGTCACCAATCTTAAATTCTTCGGAAGTTTTATTTATCGCAATTTCGATGCTAAGACCAATACTCCCGCTGTTTTTGATAACAGTACTTATTGGCTGAACATAGGTCTTCGAACCGATATCTTTAACTGGTACTATGACTACTAGGTGTTTAAATATCTGATTTTCAGTATTCGGATTTTTCTGTCTTAAAAAATTAACGTTTCCATCTCCTTGTGAAAAAGAGATTTAGAAGTATCTTTGCGCCAATTAAAAAAATACCCTTTTTGGAGAATACCCGTGTACATACTTCTTCTGTTTCTCTAATTTCAGACCTAAAAGAGATCACGAAGGTGAGACTTGCTGTTAGTGTGGTCTTTTCCTCGGTGGCAGGTTACTTTTTAGGAGCAGAATCAATTGATCTTTTGACGGTAATAATGCTGGCAATAGGTGGTTATTGTTTGGTGGGCGCCTCAAACGCTTACAATCAGATAATTGAAAAGGACCTGGATCTTTTGATGGACAGGACCCGCAACAGGCCTGTTCCTTCCGGAAGAATGTCTGTAAATACTGCTTTTTTCATCGCCAGTTTCCTAACCATACTCGGATTGGTGATCCTGTATATGATCAACCCCAGAACAGCTATGTTTGGAGCGATCAGTATCTTTATATATGTGAGTGTGTATACTCCTTTAAAGACAAAGACTCCGCTTTCGGTTTTTGTAGGGGCTATCCCGGGAGCCATCCCTTTTATGTTGGGATGGGTTGCGGCAACGGGTAACTTCGGAATAGAGCCGGGGACACTTTTTATGATACAGTTCTTCTGGCAATTCCCGCATTTCTGGGCACTTGGATGGTGGTTGTATGATGATTACGCCAAAGGAGGATTTTTCATGCTTCCAACCGGGAAGAAAGATAAAGGCACCGCGATTCAGATAGTGCTGTACACGGTTTGGACGCTTCTGGTGTCACTTATTCCTGTCTTCGGAGTTACTGGTAAATTGTTTATCACGCCATATTCTGCAGTGATCGTACTGGCACTGGGCTTAGGAATGTTGTATTACGCGATTAAGCTGTATCGTGACAGGGATGCAAAAGCCGCCAAAAAGTTAATGCTTGCAAGTGTGTCTTATATCACCTTGCTTCAAATAATATATGTTTTAGATAAATTAATTCGTACATGGATTTAACACAAGGAACACACGAACACAAAGCCGGTCGCGCCAAGAAAATGATGCTGTGGTTTGGGATTATTAGTATGGCTATGATGTTTGCCGGGCTTACAAGTGCTTACGTGGTTAGTAAGAACAGACCGGATTGGATCTCAGATCTTCAACTTCCAAACGCATTTTACTGGAGTACTTTGGTTATCCTTTTTAGCAGTATTACCATTTTTCTTGCTGAAAAAGCTGTCAAGAAAGGAAATCGCAAGAATGCAACTATTCTTTTGTGGGCAACCCTTGCGTTGGCTGTAGGATTTATTTACCTGCAATTTGAAAGTTTTAGCGCTCTTATTGCTGATGGATATTACTTTACCGGAAGTGAAAGTACGGTGACCACTTCCTTCATTTATGTGGTGGTGCTGGCGCATTTAGCACACCTTGCTGGAGGTATTGTGGTCCTTTTTGTCCTAATTTATAACCATTTTAAACAGCGTTATCAAATAGGGCAAACTCTTGGCTTAGAACTGGGTGCAACTTACTGGCACTTTGTTGATGCCCTATGGATTTACCTGTTTTTGTTTTTATATTTCTTTAGATAATAAAAAACCGTATTTTTGCGGAATACTTAAATTTCAAATTCTTTCTATGGAAGCTACTGTTACTAGAACAGGTACTGAAGGAAAAACCTGGGGCGGTGGAAATGATCCCTTAAAGGTGAGTTATGGTAAAATGATGATGTGGTTCTTCATATTGTCAGATGCTCTTACCTTTTCTGGCTTTTTGGCGTCTTATGGTTTTGCGAGATACAAATTTTCAAATTCTTGGCCAATTGCAGATGAGGTGTTCAATCACTTCCCGTTCATGCATGGAGTAGATGCTCCCATGTATTATGTGGCCTTAATGACCTTTATCCTTATCTTTTCTTCTGTAACGATGGTATTGGCAGTAGATGCCGGCCACCAGATGAAAAAGGCTAAAGTGACCTTCTACATGTTGCTTACCATCATTGGTGGTTTGATCTTCCTTGGGTCTCAGGCCTGGGAGTGGAAAAACTTCATCAAAGGAACTTACGGTGCTATTCAAACTGAAGGGGGTAACATTCTTCAGGTTGTAAATAAAGAAGGTGAGAGAGTGGCGATCGCTGATTTCGTTACTGCTATGCCAAGAGAAAGAGTGCTTCACGAAAGATCTAACGGACTGTGGTTTGTGGATGAACCTGGAGTTGCAAAGTACCAGGTGAGTGATATACTTGCAGGATTTGAAGCAAATCCAAACTTGCTTGTTAGAACTCAGGAGCTTACTGCAACCGGTGAAAAAGTAGTATTGACCCGTCAGGAGTCAATGGCGAAACTTCAAAATGAGGCCGTGGGTGTTATTGAAGGAGCTAACCTTCACCACAATGAGTACGGTAACCCTCTTTTTGCTGATTTCTTCTTCTTTATAACTGGTTTCCACGGATTCCACGTATTTACAGGGGTGATGATCAACATAATTATCTTCTTTAATGTTCTGTTAGGGACTTATGAGAGAAGAGGAAGTTATGAGATGGTTGAAAAAGTTGGGTTATACTGGCACTTTGTTGATTTGGTGTGGGTATTTGTATTCACATTCTTCTATTTAGTATAATAAAGAGTTTTAAAAGACATGGCACACGATACACACTTACACAAGTCAAATACAAAAAGGATCTGGACTGTTTTTATCATCCTTTCCATTGTAACTTTAGTAGAAGTTATTTTAGGTATTATTAAACCGGCCTTCCTTACAGATACATATTTTATCAGCCTTAAATTGCTGAACTGGATATTCATTATTCTTACCGTTTATAAAGCATATTACATTACCTGGGCTTTCATGCATATGGAAGGCGAGACCAAGGGTCTTAGAAGGTCTGTAGTATGGACTGCGATCTTCCTGGTCGTTTATCTTGTGTTCATCCTTCTTACTGAAGGAGATTATGTTCATGAGGTGATGAACAGAGGACATGTCGCCTGGGACTTTTAAACGTTAAATGATATTTGAAAGGCGGTTTTAAGACCGCCTTTTTTTATTTTTGTGCTCTATTTATTTACGGAGAAATGAAGAAATTCTTTGTCATTATTGTCCTTTTTGCCCTCCCGCTGGTTGCTTATCTTTTCTTTGCGTCTGGGGTCAATAATTTTGCCAGGCTTCCTATTCTGGATGCCGAAGTCGCTTCTCTTGACGGATTCCGTTCTCTTGACGGAAACACGCCTGCCTTTGAAGGTAATATCACTATTCTAAGTTTCCCCGGAAAGGATCCGGTAGATTACGAGACTAACGCCTACCATTTGGTGGAAAAGATATATGAGCCTTATTCAGAGTTCAAGGATTTCTATTTTATCTCGGTTGTTCCGGAAGGAAATGAAAAAGAAATTGAAGTTCTTAAACAAGAACTTTCTACCATTGCAGACCTCAAAAAGTGGAAATTCGTAACTGCTTCCGAAGAGGAGATCAAAACCTTATTTTCCAGCCTTGATTCAAACCTAGAACTGGATTCAGATCTTTCAACCCCTCATGTTTTTATAATAGATAAAGATGCGAAATTAAGAGGGAGGCAGGATGATGAAGGTGCCGGTAAACTATTTGGGTATGATACGGGGTCTATTGCCGTCCTGAATAACAAGATGAATGACGATGTAAAAGTGATCCTGGCAGAGTACCGCCTGGAGCTTAAAAAATATAACCAGAGTAGAAAGAAATGAAGAATTACTCATACATAGGAATTTCATTAGTGATCCTGGTGTTCGGAATTATTGTGATCCCTGAGATCATTGACCGGATAGAAGGGGAGGCAGTGGTTAAATCAAATCGCTCTGACACAAAAGAGGAAAGGGAAGCCTCTAAAAAGGAATTGGCCTACGTGATCATGAACGGGGAAAAGAAAAGGATCCCTGACTTCAGCTTTGTGAATCAGGATGGTGATACGATCACCCAGGAAGATTATAAAGGAAAGGTTTTTGTGGCTGAATTCTTTTTTACCACCTGTCCTACCATTTGCCCTATCATGAATAAGAACCTGGTAGGTGTTCAGGAAAAGTTTAAGAACAATGAAGATTTTGGGATCGCTTCTTTTAGTATTGATCCAACTCATGATACACCTCAGGTCCTTAAACAATATGCAGAAGTGCACGGTATTGATCATCAAAACTGGCATCTTTTAACGGGAGATCGCGAGGAAATTTACGATCTTGCCAATTCCGGTTTTAATATTTATGCCGGGGAAGATCCTGAAGCAGAAGGAGGTTTCGCTCATTCCGGGTATTTCGCTCTAATAGATCAGGAAGGATTTATTCGTTCCAGGGAAGATAAATTCGGTAACCCGATCATTTATTACAGGGGTTCCGTAGAAAGAGGAAAGCAAGTAGGAGTTGGGGAAGAGGAGCCTCAAATTGATATTTTAGAACAGGATATAATCAATCTTTTGAAAAATGGAGCTAAAGACTAGCGATCGAGTAGTAGTACCCACTATTATTGGAATTTCAGTATTAGTGCCGGCTTTGGTATTGGTCTTAATGTACCTGCCGGAGCGGTATGACTTCATGGGGTTGGAATTGGGAAGTTTTCCATTTTTTCATGCTGTTCTTAATTTTTGTACCGCCATTTTACTAATTGCGGGATTTTATGCCATGAAGGCTGGTGCTATTAAATTGCACAGAAATTTCATGATCACCGCTTTTTTTCTTTCTGCGGTGTTCCTGGTGAGTTACGTGATCTCCAAGATCAGTAATGATCCGGTTCCTTATGGTGGGGAAGGAGTACTTAGATATGTTTACTTTTTCGTGTTGATCACTCATATTATACTTTCGGCTATCATTGTTCCCCTGGTGTTGTTCACCATGTACAGAGGCCTGACCGGTGAAGTTGAGAAACATAGAAAAATTGCGAGATATACTTTTCCTGTGTGGCTCTATGTTGCTTTTACGGGAGTTTTGGTGTATATTTTCATGGCGCCTTATTATTAATTACAGTTATGAAGTACAGGATCTTATTCACGATAATAGCTTTGGTTGTAGTGTCTTTTGATGCTACGGCGCAATGTGCCATGTGCCGGGCTGTACTGGAGAGTGAGGCTTCACAATCTGCTGCCGAAGGTATCAACGACGGGATCATGTATCTAATGATCTTTCCTTACCTCCTGATGGGTGGGGTTGCTTACTTCATCTGGCGCTCCAGGAAGAATAGCAAAGCCGGGAAAAATTCCGCGGATCTCTAGATTGCTTGACTTTCTTTTCTTTAAAATAGAAATAATGTAACATTTTGTGATTTGGATAGTCTAATGGGTAAGGTTTGAGCCCAATTTTAGATTTTCCGGATTATGATAGAGATCAAAGATTTACACAAGTCCTATAAAACAGGGAGCACTTCGCTTCATGTGCTTAAAGGGATTAACTTCAATGTAGCCGAAGGAGAACTGGTATCCATTATGGGATCATCGGGCTCAGGGAAATCCACCCTGTTGAATATCCTCGGAATGTTGGATGAAGCCGATGAAGGCTCCTATACTCTTGACGGAGTTCCTATAAAAGATCTGAATGAAACGGTAGCCGCTCGCTACCGAAATAAATTCCTCGGTTTCATTTTTCAGTCCTTTAACTTAATTTCCTATAAAACTGCTCTTGACAATGTTGCGCTCCCGCTATATTATCAAGGGATAAAAAGAAGAGAGCGCATTGACAGGGCCATGAGCTACCTGGAGAAAGTGGGGCTTGCAGACTGGGCCAGCCATCATCCAAATGAACTTTCCGGAGGGCAGAAACAACGTGTGGCTATCGCCCGCGCCCTTGCCAGCGATCCAAAAGTGTTACTTGCAGATGAGCCTACCGGAGCCCTGGATACCAAAACTTCTTATGAGGTGATGGAACTTATTCAGGCCATAAATGAGGAAGGAAGAACCATCCTTGTGGTGACCCATGAGCATGATATTGCCCAAATGACCAAACGCATCGTTAACCTCAAAGACGGTGTGATCATAGATGATACCATAGTAAACCAGGTAAAAGCTGCGCAAAATGTTTGATCTGGAACGTTGGGAGGAGATCTTCGAAACCATTAGTAAGAACAAATTACGTACGTTCCTTACCGGACTCTCTGTGGCGTCCGGGATCTTCATTCTTGTGATCCTGTTGGGGATCGGAGAGGGAATGCGAAATGGTATTTCCCAGGAGTTCGAACAGGACGCGGCCAATATTTTATATATATGGTCGGGAGTGACTTCGGTGGAATATAAAGGGTTAAATCCGGGACGCAGAATTCAAATGAAAAATGAGGACTTCAATTTCACCGCTCAAAAGTATGAGGATGACCTGGAGTTCAAATCTTCCGTCTACCGCATCTGGAATGGAGTGGTGAATTACAAAAAAGAATCAGGCAGTTACAGGGTCGAAGGTGTCTATCCAGATTACCAGTTCCTTGAGAACAGTGATATGATCGCCGGCCGCTTTATCAATTCCAATGACCTTAAACATTATGAAAAGGTCGTGGTTTTAGGTAATAAGGCTAAAATGGATCTTTTTAAGGAGACCGATGCAATTGGAAAATACATACAGATCTCCAACATCAATTTCAAAGTAGTTGGTGTATATACAGATCCAGGGGGAGAGAGGGAAGAATCAAGGGTGTTCTTGCCTATAACGACAGCGCAAAGGGTCTTCAACGGTGTCAACAATATCAATAATATGGCTTTCACCCTTCAGAAGGAGGAGAGTTTTGAAAAAGCATTAGCGGCGTCCAATCAGTTTTCCGCAGAGCTTGAACAATTCCTGAAAGAACAACATACGGTAGCCCCGGAAGACACCCGGGCTATCAACATTAATAACAGCCTTGAAAATGCGAAGCGTTTCTACGACCTGATGGACATGATAAAATTCTTCTTTTGGGGAGTTGGTATTTGTACCATTATCGCGGGAATTGTTGGGGTCAGCAATATCATGCTCATCATCGTTAAGGAGCGAACCCGTGAAATTGGTATTAGAAAAGCCCTGGGTGCAGAGCCACTCTCTATAGTGGTTATGGTTTTACATGAATCAATTTTTGTGACCGCCATTGCCGGCTTTGTGGGATTAATAGGCAGTCTGGCCCTATTAGAGTTCGTAGGCCCCATGATAGAGACTCAATATATCGCGAATCCTTCTGTGAACTTTACGGTTGCGGTAAGTACTGTTTTTATTTTGATCATTGCCGGAGCCATTGCCGGATTCTTTCCTGCCTGGCGGGCAGCAAGGATCAAACCTATTGTAGCACTAAGAGACGAATAAGATGTTCAGCAGAGATAATTGGAACGAAATAATAGAAGCCTTGAGCTCCAACTGGTTCAGGACAACCCTGACGGCTTTTGGCGTGTTATGGGGGATCTTTATCCTGGTGATCCTGTTGGCGGCCGGTAAAGGGCTTGAAAATGGTGTAAAGCAAGGATTTGGCGGGATGGCCACGAACTCCATGTTCATGTGGACCCAGCCCGTCTCAAAACCTTATAAGGGACTACCCAAGGGAAGACGTTACAGTTTTAAGGTAGACGATGTGGCCGCGATCAAAGACGCCGTTCCAGATCTAAGATTTGTTTCTCCCCGTAATCAGCTGGGAGGTTTCGGCGGTACCAATAATGTGATCAGAGGTTTAAATACCGGGGCGTACAACGTGTATGGGGATTATCCCGAAATCATTCAGCAGGAGCCTATGGATATTACCTCCGGAAGGTTCGTCAATTACGCTGATATCAATAATAACCGAAAAGTGGCTGTGATCGGCGAAGCCGTAAAAACTGAAATGTACGAGCCGGGAGAAGAAGTAATTGGATCCTATCTTAAAATAAGCGGGGTGAACTTCATGGTGATCGGGACCTATAAAAAGAAAGGCAATAACAATGGAAACCGGGAGGAAGCTCAAAAACAGATCTTTGTTCCTTTTACGGCTTTTTCACAGGCTTTCAACCGGGGTAAGGATGTGGGATGGATGGCCATCACCGCAAAAGATGGATCCTCTATTACCGAACTCAAAGATCAGATCTTCGATATTGTCAAATCAAGGCATTCCATTCATCCCGAAGATGACAGGGCAGTCGGGAACTTTGACCTGTACCAGGAATTCAGCAAGATAAACGGACTTTTCGTGGCCCTGAAAGGGGTGGCTTATTTCGTAGGAATTCTCGTGTTGCTTTCCGGAATAATCGGGATCAGTAATATCATGTTGATCGTGGTAAAGGAACGCACCAACGAAATTGGAATTCGGCGCGCCTTGGGAGCCACTCCCTGGAGCATTAGGGGGCAAATTCTCACCGAGTCCATCTTCCTGACCATTATTTCAGGAATGGCAGGGATAGTATTTGCCACCGGAGTGATCGCCTTGATAAACTTTATAATGAAAGACATGGATACTTCAGAAATGATGTTTGCCAATCCTAGTGTAGACCTGGGTGTGGTAATGACAGCACTGGGCATTCTAGTGGTTTCAGGATTGCTAGCCGGCTTGATCCCGGCACAAAATGCCATAAAAGTAAAACCCGTAGATGCCCTGCGAACAGAATAGAAAAAAATATTAAGTCAAATAATTAACAGAATGAAAAGAGTTGCAACCATCGGAATTATAATTGTCATCTGCATCAGTTTTGTATATGCCCTTTATTATCTCTACCAAAAGAATCAGGAAGATCCTACGATTTATGAAACTGAACAGGCTTCTATACAAACGATCGTAAAAAAGACGGTAGCCACGGGAAATATTGTTCCTAAAGAAGAAGTGTTGATTAAGCCGAATATTTCAGGAATCATTGATGAGATCTATATTGAAGCGGGGGAACGTGTGAAAGCCGGTGACCTGATCGCAAAGATCAGGGTAATCCCGAACGTATCGGCTTTGCAAAGCGCGAAGAACGCGGTGGCCACTGCAAAGATCGACCTGGAGGCCCAAAGAAAAACATATGAGCGTCAAAAAGCCCTTTTTGAGAAGGGAGTGATCTCTGCCAATGAATTCGAAAATGTCGACGCCGGCTTCAAGCAAGCTGAACAGAACTATAGGTCTGCGGTTCAAAACTACGATATCGTAAAAACCGGAACTACCAGCGGACTGGGAAGTGCCGCCAATACTCTTATCCGTTCGACGGTAGAAGGGATGGTTTTAGACGTTCCTGTGAAAGTGGGGAACCAGGTCATTGAAAGTAATAATTTCAACGACGGAACAACTTTGGCTGTACTGGCCGATGTTAATGAGATGATCTTTGAAGGAAAGGTAGATGAAAGTGAAGTTGGTAAGATCAGAGAAGACCTTCCGTTAGAAGTGACGGTAGGAGCTATTGAAAATAAGACTTTTGACGCGGTCCTTGATTATATCGCGCCAAAAGGAGTAGAGGAGAATGGCGCCATCCAGTTCAATATCAAAGGAACTTTGAATAAAGCAGATACTACGTTCATTAGAGCGGGTTTAAGTGCCAATGCCTCGATCATCCTTGACAGAGCAGATGATGTACTGGCTATTAAAGAAGCCCTGGTGCAATTTGATCCAAAGACCCAGCAACCTTATGTGGAGATCATGACCGGCGAACAGGAATTCAAGCGCCAGGATCTTGAATTGGGAATTAGCGACGGAATTTTTGTAGAGGTCAAAAAAGGCATTTCCAAGGATGATAAGATCAAAGTTTGGAACCAGATCAAGCCTGCACAATTCACCGCCCGATAATTAATTGTAACAAGTTCGGGATATTTAAGACTTACCTATCACAACCATTATTATGAAAAAACTTTTATTACCTGCCCTGTTTCTTTTCTTCGGAATAAGTGCCGGTGCACAAAATAAAGAATGGACCCTTCAGGAGTGCGTGGAATATGCACTTGAGAATAACATTTCAGTAAGACAATCTGAACTGGATGTGGAACTTTCAGAAATTGAAATTTCCGATGCGGTGGGAAATCTTTTACCAAGACTGAATGCTTCGGCGTCAAATTCCTGGAATACGGGATTGACCCAGAATGTCACTACCGGGATCCTTCAAACTCAAACCACCAGAAACTTTTCCGCAGGAGCAACGGCCAGCATGAACTTGTTCGATGGACTTCGCAATGTGAAACAACTGCAACTGGCAAAAATGTCGCGCCTGGCGAGTGAGTATTCCCTTGAAAAAATGAAGGATGATATTACCCTTTTTGTGGCTAATTCATACCTGCAGGTGCTTTTCAACAAGGAGAGTTTAAAGGTGATCGAGGCACAGCACGAGATCACGTTGGAGCAATTGGAGAGAGTACAGGAGTTGGTGAACGCGGGTTCCCTACCAAAGGGAGATCTTCTTGAGATCAAAGCTACTGCTGCTAATGAAGAGCAGCGAATGATCGTGGCTGCCAATAATGTGAGAATTTCATTGATCGCGTTAGCCCAAACTCTTTTGATAAAAGATTACGAGAATTTTGATATCGCAGAGCGTGACTATGAGGTCTTCGGAAATGAAGTTATTGAGGTTCCTGTTTCACAAGTGATCGCTAATGCCGAAGAAGAACGATACGAAGTTAAGGTCGCCCAGGCTAATTTAGAAATGGCAAAAAAGGAAAAAGAGATAGCGAAAGGTGCTTATTATCCTTCTTTAGGAGCTTTCTTTAACTATAACACCCGGGAATCTGGAGCAAACCGAATCCTTGCCGGAGGACAGGACCCGAATGAACCTTACCGCCAAATTGGGATCGTCCAAAGCACCCAGGAAGCAGTGGTAGCTCCCAACTTTGTGACTGAAGTGGGTAACCCATTGCCATTTTTTGAGCAACTGGAAAATAATGACGGGATCTCCTACGGGCTGCAATTGAATGTTCCAATTTTCAACGGATTTTCAACCAGGAACGCGGTGAAGAGACGCGAGGTGAACATCCTGAGATCTGAGTATCAATTAGAGCAGGCTAAGCTTGATCTTGAAGCAAATGTATACCAGGCGTATACAGATGCTAAAGGAGCATTGAAGGCTTACGAAGCCTCTTTGGTAGCTTTAGAAGCTCAGACCCTGGCTTTTGAATACGCGACAGAAAGATATAATGTGGGTCTAACCAACGCCTTTGACTTCAGCCAGGCTAAGTTCAATTTTGAGAATGCCCAAAGTGAAGTAGTCCGAACCAAATACGAATACATATTTAACCTGAAAGTTCTGGAATTATACTTCGGTGTTCCCGTAACAGAGCTTAAATTTTAGACCATGAAAAAAAAGACATTATTTATAATTCTTGGGATCTCCCTTGTTTTAATCGTTATACTTATTGCAGGAAAAAAAGCAGGCTGGTTCGGTAAATCTGGAAATTTCAAAGAGGTAGAGATCACCAAAGTTGAAACGATCGATATTATCGAAACAGTTTCGGCTACCGGAAAAATTCAGCCGGAGGTAGAGGTGAAGCTTTCTTCGGAAGTTTCCGGAGAGATCATCGATTTACCGGTGGTTGAAGGGCAGCAGGTTAAAAAAGGAGATCTTTTGGTTCGTGTTAATCCGGAGATCTATCAGTCTAACCTGGAAAGGTCTCAGGCAGGTCTGCAGAATATTCGTGCTGGTTTGGCTCAGACAGAGGCCAGCTTAAAAGAGGCCGAATCTAATTATGAAAGAAATAAAACACTTTTCGAAAAAGGTATAATCTCAAAAGCAGAATGGGATCGAATCGTTTCCAGCTATGAAGTAGCGAAAGCAAGTCGTGAATCAGCATTCTATAATGTGAAAAGCGCGTCTGCTACTGTAAATGAAGCCCGTGAAAACCTGGGAAGAACCAATATTTATGCGCCCATGTCGGGAACTATTTCTTCCTTGAACGCTGAACTGGGTGAAAGAGTTGTGGGAACTCAACAAATGGCCGGTACCGAAATCCTTCGTGTCGCTAACCTGGATAATATGGAAGTCGAGGTTGACGTTAACGAGAATGATATCGTAAAAGTGGCTATCGGCGATTCGACTATCGTTGAAGTAGATGCGTATCTTAAAAAGGAATTTAAAGGTCTTGTTACCGAGATCTCAAATTCTGCAAACTCAACCCTGACTGCAGACCAGGTGACTAACTTCAAGGTGAAAGTGAGAATCCTTAAGGAATCATATGAAGATCTACTGGAAGGGAAGCCTGAAAATTATTCCCCTTTTAGACCAGGAATGACCGCAACGGTTGATATCATTACGAACAGAAAAGATGATGTGATCGCTATTCCTATTAGTGCCGTTGTTATAAAGAGCGATACCGCAACAGCCCAACCTGGAAAAAAGGTGGAAGAAAAGCCTCAGCCAAGTGATAAAAAATTTGAAACTGTTTTCGTTAAGAAAGGAGAAGAAGCTAAATTGCGCGTTGTAAAGACCGGCATTCAGGATGATGCCAATATCGAGATCAAAGAAGGTTTGGAAGTAGGTGAGGAAATCATCACCGGGCCTTATAATACGGTTACCAAGTCACTTAAATCTGGAGATAAAGTAGAGGTCTCGAATAAAGAGGAAGGAAAAGATTAAATTAAAATTGAATTTTGGGAGTAATATTATGTATTGAGACAGCTACCACTAATTGTTCGGTAGCTTTGGGAAAGGAAGGAAAATTACTTGCGTTAAAAGAGGATTATAGCAACAATTACTCGCATGCAGAGAGATTGCATGTGTTTATTGAGGAGATCCTTAATGAAAATCAATTGTCCCCGAAAGACCTTTCGGCTATTGCAGTGAGTAAAGGCCCGGGATCATATACGGGGCTGAGAATTGGGGTTTCGGCAGCCAAGGGGTTATGTTTTTCTTTAGACATTCCGTTGATCTCTGTCGCGACACTAACCTCGCTTGCCAGGCAGGTTGATAAGCAGGCCGGAGACTTTATAATCCCATTGCTGGATGCCCGGCGCATGGAGGTATACACTGCCGGTTTTGATTCAAAATATCATTCCGTTTTTAATACCCGTGCCAAGATCCTTGATGAGAATTCATTTTCAGAAACGTTGGATAAGGGGAAAGTTAGTTTTATTGGTAACGGAGTTGAAAAGTTCCAAAAGGTATGCGCTCATGAAAATGCGCAGTTCATAATAGGAAAGTTACCTTCGGCTGCTGAAATGGTTGAGCTTGCTTCGGAAAAATTCGTGAATAAGGATTTTGAGGATGTGGCTTACTTTGAGCCTTACTATTTGAAAGATTTTCAGGCAGGATAAGATTCTGAAAAAGATATAAAAACAAAAGCCGCGGAATTTTCCGCGGCTTTTGTTTTTATATAGAGTACAATTTATACTTCGGCTTTCGCGGAAGATGTTTCTTTACTATGGTCGAAAAAGTGCACATCTCTCTGTGGGAAAGGTATTGAAATACCGGCTGCTTCTAGGCGTGTTTTAGCCTCTTCAATAGTATACCAGTGACGATCCCAGAAATGCTCATTTTTGGCCCAAAAGCGTACAGAAAGGTTAACTGAACTATCGGCAAGTTCGGTTACCACAACCGCAGGAGCCGGGTCTTCGAGTATGTCTTCCTGCTCATTTAGCAAATTCATAAGGGTTTCCTTGGCTAGTTTAATATTGCTTTCATAGGAGATTCCAATTGTGATAGCATCTCTTCGGGTTCCTTCCCCTGAGTAGTTTATAATATTGTCATTGGAAAGTTCTCCGTTTGGGATAATGGCCAGTTGGTTTCCAAAAGTATTCAGCTTGGTATAGAACATTGAAATTTCCTTGACACTCCCTGAAATACCGTTCACTTCGATCCAGTCCCCAATCCTAAAAGGTTTTAAAGCGATTATAAGGACCCCGCCGGCGAAATTAGATAAAGAGCCTTGCAACGCAAGTCCAATGGCCAGGCCTGCGGCTCCCAGGATGGCTATAAAGGAGGTGGTTTCGATCCCTAACATTCCTATGACGCTTACCAGTAGCAGTACCACTAGGCCCCAGTTCACAATGTTTATCAGGAAATTGGTCAAAGCCGGGTCGTGTCCCTTCTTTTCAGAAAAACGCTTCATATATTTTACCATGATCCTAATGATCCACCAACCTATGACCAGCCAAACGAGAGCTCCCAGTAGGGTAGGTAGAAATTCTATAAAGCGTTGAGAATATTCCTGGGCGATCTCTTTGATATTGTAAATTTCCTCCATAAAAATGATTTTCGGCAAAATTTAAAATTTATTGCCTTTTTAATAGTTTAAATTCTGTTAATTGTAGGATTTTTCTGTTATCTCTCAAAGATACGTGCTAAACTCCGGAATAAAAAAAAGCCCCAAAAATTGGAGCTTAATCTAACTAATTAAAATGGAGATCATGATTTTACTTCAAAAGTAACTTTTACGATCACTCTGTAATCTGTAATTTCTTCTCCGGTAACATGAGCGGTTTGATCCTTTACATATACTGAGCGTATATTTTGTACTGATTTGGCGGCGGTTTTAACTGCATTTTTAACGGCGTCTTCCCAACTTTTTTCTGAGTTCGCCATTAACTCGATAACTTTCATTGTGGCCATAATTGATAATGTTTTTAGTTAGTTATTAACTTTAAATCGTTGATTATCAATTTACAAAATGCAAATCGCTAAGGCTTCTAATAATTTGTTAAACCTTAATAGTTGTCTTCCTCCAAGCCTGAAAAAGAAAATGCCGATAGGGTCCTGGTGAGATCCAATCGGCATAAAAATATATATTTTGAAAAAAGCTTATCCGTTGATGGCTTCTACCTTCTCAACTTTTCCTTGTAGCATCTCCTTCAGCATATTTTCGATCCCGTTCTTCAAAGTGAAAGTAGAAGAAGGGCATCCGCTGCAGGCACCCTGTAAGATCACTTTTACCAGTTTTTCTTCGGGGTCATAAGAATCAAACATGATATTCCCTCCATCACTGGCTACGGCAGGTTTAATGTATTCATCCAGGATCGCTACAATTTCAGCAGAAGTATCGTCCAGTTTTACTTTTTGAATAGGTTGCTCTTCGGAAGTATTTGAAGCCTTCGGGCTTATCTCATCTTCTAAAAGAACATCTTTTCCTTGTTCCAGGTACTGCCTGATGAACTCACGTAATTCTGAAGTGATCTCATCCCACTCAGCAATATCATATTTGGTGATGGACAGGTAATTCTCATCCAGGAAAACCTCTTTTACGAAAGGGAAGTGAAAAAGCTCTTTTACAAGGGGTGCGTTTTTCGCCTCATCAATGTTCTTGAATTCCACAGTTTGTAAAACCAGTTTCTTATTCGAAACAAATTTCATTACCGTAGGATTGGGTGTTGTTTCGGCATAAACCGTAACAGGGATCTTCTGGTTCTCATTTTCTGAAGGATGAGCAACGATCCCTCCATTATTCAAAAATGCTTCGATCTGCTCTGCTATTTCCTGCTGCACATCTTTCCAGTGAACAATATTGTACTTTTCAATTGCTACAAAATTCTGCGCAATATAAACGGTCTTTATAAATGGCAGGTGAAATAGCTGTTGGGCAAGAGGAGATCTTGCAGCTTCTTCAATATTGTGGAATTCGAAACTTTCATGTTTGGTAAGGAATTTATTGGCCTCAAACTTTACAATGGTAGGTTTGGTAGTAGGCTGTATAGAGATATTGAAATCTTGCATGTCAAATTTTTCGCAAAATTACAAAATCATACAGTTCCAACACCGGTATTTAGAATCATTCTTTTATGGTGGTATAAGCTTTAGAAATCCAGGTAGGTAACTTCGTAATTATTTTCTTCGGAAGTAATGAGGTTACGAAGGATTTTTGGATCACCGTTCGTGAAGAATTGTGGTGGCATCTGACTTGTAGATGTCAAAAGGTCCATGCTTTGCAAGATCAGCTTTGTTTGTTTTGCAACCGCCATTCCCGAATCAATGATCTTTACGTAGGAAGGAAGTATCTTTTTAAGGGTAGGAATGAGATAAGGATAGTGGCTGCAACCTAAAACCAGGTAGTCAATACCTTCGTCGATCATGGGTTGCAACAAGTCTACCAGCATGGCTTCCACTTTTTCGGAATCCTTATTACCTTTTTCGATCTCTTGTACAAGACCTTTTCCTACGACTTCTATTACTTTTGTATCCTTGGAGTAGAGATCAGATGTTTTTGCGAAGAGCGCGCTTGTAAGCGTCCCTTTGGTAGCCAGTATACCAATGCATTTAGTTTGGGTTTGAAGTGCAGCTGGTTTTATTGCAGGTTCAATACCAATAAAAGGCACGTGGTAATTTGAACGAAGAACCTGAATTGCATTTGTAGTTGCTGTGTTACAGGCGACCACAATGATCTTGGCGCCCATGGCCAGCAACTTTTCAGTGTTTTTGATGCTAAGGCGAACGATCTCCTCTTGTGGCTTTTCGCCATAAGGAGCATTATCACTGTCAGCAAGATATATAGTATGTTCCAACGGCAGCAGACTGTGGATCTCTTTCCAGATGGAAGTTCCGCCTACTCCCGAATCAAAAATTCCAATGGGGCTGCTTTTGCTCATTGGTGTAAAAATAAAAACTGCGCATCAATGATGCGCAGTTTCCATGATTTATTTTTTAAAAGAATGTCTTAGATACCTAATTCCTTCTTTACGTCTGGCATTAGATCATATCCGTCTGCCATGATAACTCCTGTTCCAGTAGTTGAATCCAACACATAGTCGAATCCTTTAGCACGGGCTACTTTTTGAATGGTAGTACGGGCTTTCTCTAATACCGGCTTCAAAAGTTCCATCTCTTTTTTCTGCAATTCCTGCATTGCATTTTGACGGTACTCACCAATGGTTCTTTGAGTCTGCTGAAGTTCATTCGCTCTTTTAGCGTTTTCTTCATCAGTTTTGGTTTGCGCCTCAGCCTCATATCTCTTCATGGTGCTTTGAGCTTCGGTAACCATATCTTTAATTTCTGTATCGTAAGTCTTTTGCAGTTTTTCCAATTGGTTCATAGCTGACTTATAAGAAGGCATTTGCTCGATCAAATCCTGGGTAGCGATGTGAGCTACTTTAGTCTGTGCATTTGCGAATGAAGTTGCTCCTAGGATAAGGGTTACAGCTATTAGAAGGGTCTTAAATTGTTTCATTTTTAAAGTGTTAATTGTTGATTTATAAAATTTTCAGTTATTCATTGCCGATGATCGGCCGGGTTTAATTATTTTCTTTTTTCATTTCTCGAGCTTTGGCTACGGAATCTTTTTTTCTTTGACGTTCCTCTAGGATCTTCGCTCTTCTTTCTTCATATTCCTTTTGCTTTGCAGCACGTATGGAATCTCTTTCTTGTTTTCTTTTAGCTATAAGCGCCGCTCTTTCATTTCGTCTTTGTTCCTGAATAAGTTCCCTTTCAGTAACTGCCTCATCTTGTTCCAGGGTTTTTTCCTCATCCCTGATAAGTTCGTCCTTTTCCTTTCGGGTATCCAGTTGCTCTCGCTTAGATGCCCGTGTGATACTTCTTAAGACCTGGTCACTTACATCCAATCTATCTGCAGCGTATAATGTAATTACGTCTGCCGACTTGTCAAAGATCAGATCGTATTTTCTGTTCTTCGCGATCTCCTGAACAGCTACAAAAACCTGGTCCTGGATTGGCTTTACCAATTGCATCTTCTGAATGATCAGATCCCCTTTGGGACCAAATCTCTTCTGCTGATAGTCCAGGATCTTTTGTTCTTCAAAAGCGATCTCGTCTTCCCGTTCTTCAATGAGCTCCCTTGTCAAAAGCGGTTTTTCATTCGCAAGGTCTTGTTTCATCTTATCGATCCTGTTCATTTCAGTCTCGATCTCCTGTTTCCACTGCTGGACCTTTTTGTCAAGCTGTGCTGAAGCTTCCTGGTATTCCGGGACATTCTCCAGTATGTATTCCATATCAACATAACCAATTCTCACCGTTTGCTGTGCCTTTGCGGTGAAACCGGCAAAAATTAAAGCGAGGGCTACAAGAATCGATTTTTTCATATCTCAAGTGTTTATAGAAAATACCATGCCAAATTAGAACTGCTGACCTATAATGAAGTGAGTTTCCCAACCATTACGCTGAGTTTCACCCGGAACAGGATCAAAACCATACCCAAAGTCAATTCCTAATAATCCGAAGGCAGGCATAAATATACGAAGTCCTGCTCCGGCAGATCTATTCAGTTCAAACGGATTGAAATTTTTGAATCCGTCAAATGATGCACCACCTTCTACAAAGGTAAGTGCAAAAATTGAAGCAGATGGTTTCAGGGTGATGGGGTATCTTAATTCTAACGAGTATTTGTTATAAATTGTTGCCCCATCATTATCTGTAGCAGTGCTTAAGGTTCCGCGGTCAACAGGGATCAAAGATTGGTTTGGATAACCTCTCATTGCGATGGCTTCTCTTCCGTCAAGACTGTATGTTCCCATTCCGTCCCCTCCAAGGTAGAATCTTTCAAAAGGAGGAACTCCGCGATCATTGTTATATGCTCCAAGGAAACCGTATTCTGCATGGGTTCTCATCACCAGTTTATCGAATAGGTTGGTATACCAGGTTCCGTTGAATTTGATCTTATAGAATTCCAGCCATTTAAATTTTTCCTGGTCGATCTTAGATTGATCGGCTACAGGATCCTCCCCGTCTCTTAAAGGTCTTCCCTGACGGTTGATCAAAATTCCATCTGCATTCTGAAGCTGGAATTCCTTTTGATCACCCAAATTCGCATAGTCCACATCGTTGAAAAGTGAGTATGGAGGAGTAAGTTTAGCTACGATCTCAAACTTTGAACCTCCCAAAGGGAAGATAGGGTTTGTGAAAGTATTGTCACGGGTCAATCCTACAGTATAAGAAAGGTTATTTGAGTAACCGTCACCAAAGGTGAATAAACCTGTATTGTAGTTGCTAAGATTGTAATGCTGGAATGCTACTGCATGAGATAAGGTGAACCAGTCATCTGGCCAGTTCAGTCTTTTGGCTAGACCTAATGTTACTCCTGTAATGGAGAATTTCCTGTCCTTATCTGCCTCTCTGTTCCTGTAATCGTAGAAATATTGCTCAGTATGCGAGAAAGAAGTTGATAATCTCACCGGCTTCACGCCACCCCACCACGGTTCAGAAAATGAAAGGCTGTAGGTTTGATAATATGTACTGGCCTGCGCTCTTAGAGAAAGAGTTTGACCATCTCCCATGGGTAGCGGCTTATAGGCGTCCTTATCAAATAAACCGGAAAGTGAGAAGTTGTTGAAGGAAAGCCCAAGGGTTCCAACAAAACCACCACCACCATAACCTCCCTGAAGTTCGATCTGGCTGGCTCCCGCTTCCACCACTGAATATTCAAGGTCTAGTGTTCCGCTGTTAGGGTCTACATTTTTGAATTGAGGCTCCAGGTTTTCAGCATCAAAATAACCTAGTTGGCCAAGTTCACGAATAGTTCGAACAACATCCTGTTTGCTGTATTTGTTACCCGGCTTGGTGCGCATTTCTCTGTAGATCACATGATCTTTGGTCTTGTCATTTCCAATAACGCTTATGTTATTAAAGTAGGCGATCTTTCCTTCCCTTATTCTTATTTCAAAATCAATGGTGTCGTTGTAAACCTTGACCTCAACAGGATTGATATTGGAGAATAAATAACCGTTGTTTTGGTAAAGGTTGGTAAGGTCTTCGGCATCGGGTTTGGTAGGATCGGCAATTTGCTTTTCAAGCAATACCCCGTTATAGATATCTCCTTTATTGATCCCAACTGCTCTTTTTAACTGCGCGTCTGTGTAAACGCTGTTTCCTATGAATTCAATGTCTCCAAAATAATATTGGTTCCCTTCTTCGATCTTCAACTTTAAAGCAACGTCATCTTCATCTTTTTTGATTAAAGTGTCCGATACGATTCGTGCATCACGGTAACCCTTTTCTTTATAAGCCTTAATGATATTTTGCTTGTCTGTTTCATATTCTTCAGCGATGAATTTTGACCTTTTCCAAAATCTAAGGAAGTTTTGCTGTTTGGTCTTCTTCATCTTACGCTTTAGCTTGGCATCTGAGAAAGCTTCGTTTCCTTCGAACTCAATTTCCTCAATTTTCACTCGCTCTCCTTTATCAACATTGACTACAAGGTTAACCAGGTTGGCATTAGTAGTGTCTTCAACCGGAATGGTGTTTATGTAAACCTTTGTGTTAAGGTAACCGTCTTCGCGGTAGGTATTTTCAATGTAATTCTTTGTAGTGGTAAGCAGGTTTTCGGTAACCTTCGCACCGGCAGTAAGTTTGTTCTCCTTGATTAATTCCTGCTGCTCTTTCTTTTTAACTCCCTGCAGTTTAACTTCAGATAAGGCAGGTACCTCCTGGATCTCTAATTCCAGGTTAGCAGTATCACCTTCAATGCTGGTCACATAGATATTAATGTCACTAAAAAGACCCAGGTCCCAAAGCTTTTTTAAAACCTTACTGATTCTGTCTCCGGGAATGTAAATTTTTTCACCTTTTTTAAGTCCGGTGAAGGCGATCACTGTTTGTTCGTTATAAGAAACCGTTCCGGTTACGTCAATATCCCCTATAGTGTATTCTTTGCCATTGGCAAGCGGCATATCCTGGGCTGTGGTGGTGAAACTGTAAAAAAGGCAGAATGCCAAGAGTGCTATAATCTTCTTTGTTGTATTTGCACTAGCTAAGTTGCTCACTTGTTTTTCCAAATCTTCGTTCTCTGTTTTGATAATTATAAATGGCCTCAAATAGATCCTCTTTACGATAATCTGGCCACAGTATTTCTGAAAAATATAATTCCGCATACGCGATCTGCCATAAAAGGAAGTTGCTTATGCGCTGTTCGCCGCTGGTTCTTATCAAAAGATCCACGTCTGGCAAATTTTGGGTGTAAAGATGCTTATTTATAACCGATTCATCAATAGCTTTTGCGGAAATCTCTCCATTTTCTACATTTTTTGCTATTTCTTTTACGGCATTGGTAAGTTCTTCCCGCGAGCCATAGCTTAAAGCCAGGGTGAGCGTCATGCGATCATTGTCCCTGGTTTTGGAGATCACCTCGTTCAATTCCTTGTAGGCTTTGGACGGTAGGTTTTCCAGGCGGCCAATTGCATTAAGCTTGATGTTGTTGTCTTGCAGCGTTTTAATTTCCTTCTTCAAAGAGGAGACCAGTAATTTCATGAGTGTATCCACCTCAAGTTTAGGTCGGTTCCAGTTTTCAGTGGAAAACGCGTACAAGGTCAGGTTTTTAACGCCTATTTCGCTACAGGCTTCTACTACTTCGCGAACCGCTTTGGTTCCTTTTTCGTGGCCTATGGCACGCATCAATCCTTGTTTTTTGGCCCAGCGGCCGTTACCGTCCATGATAATAGCAATGTGCTGCGGAAGGTTTTCAGGATCGATCTTTTCTTTGAAATTCATATTAATATTCGTTGTAACAGGATTTGGGTCCAAAATTCAGGGTGAGGTACACGGCTGTGAACATGTACCAGTCGGTGGTATTTCTGTTTCCGAAATCTTTAAGTACGTAGTTGCCGTCCACTTCAGAAGGCTGACTGCCGTCAAGATTATCGGTAAATGTATACCTTGCTCCAATTTCTACTCCCGCGGCTAAGAATGAATTGAGGGTTTGCTTGTAACCGAATACCATAGGAATGGAAAATTCCCAGTTATTTCCGGCTTTCTGCAACTCATTTGCCTGCGGATTCGTATATGCGTTGTTCTTAAGCATAAAATGGTTGGCAAAGTAATAATTTATTCCCGTGTAAAGGTAAGGTGTTGACTGATATTTATCAGAATGTAGGTCCCAGTTCCAGAAAGTGAATTCCAGTCCCAAAGAGGCTTCGGTTATAGAATTTTCAAATGAGTAGCCGCGTTGCTGCCTTCGGGTGTCGTGAGATTTTGCGTCATCAGCCTTAATTTGAGCGTGCAGCACTGAAAACCTGATGGTATGCCTGTGACTGCGATTCCATTTAAAAATACCTCCGAAGACAGGGGTGTTAGGATTGATATAGGTTGAGTTGCCTACATCCCCAATGTAATTGGCGCCACCTGCGTAGGGG
Organism: Salinimicrobium gaetbulicola; assembly: GCF_042676025.1. Taxonomy (NCBI): domain Bacteria; kingdom Pseudomonadati; phylum Bacteroidota; class Flavobacteriia; order Flavobacteriales; family Flavobacteriaceae; genus Salinimicrobium; species Salinimicrobium gaetbulicola. Next base: position 1,330,453 of record NZ_JBHTJP010000032.1, on the reverse strand, counting down.
CCAATTTCAAAATTTTGGGAATATGTCTGGTTACTGCAAAAGAACAGGAGTACCATAACAACTGTGTACCTCATTGGTTATCAAAGTTTGCAAATATAATAATAATGTTTGCTCTATTATAAAATTAAGCAGGCGTGTACCTAAGCATAAACAACTTTTTCACGGGTTTTATTGCCTAATTACGCCTGTCTTCACCCCATAATAACTTTTTACGGAGGGTAGATAGAAAGGTGTCATCAGAAAATTCAACCATCTGGATGGTAAAAGGTGCTTTTGAAATGATAACCGTGGTGTTGTTCTTAAGGGAGGCAATTCTGGAATCCATGGAAACCAGGTAGTTGTCTTCCCTTCCGGATACCTTCAGGGTTATTTTGGTGTTGTCTTTAATGATTAAAGGTCTTGCGTTGAGATTGTGAGGGGCAATAGGGGTTATGGCAAGTGCTTTTGTAGTAGGGGTGATAACCGGGCCACCGCAACTCAGGGAATATCCGGTTGAGCCGGTCGGGGTTGAAATTATAAGTCCGTCTGCCCAGTAAGCTGTAAGATATTCCTCGTCAAGCCAGGTTTCAATAGTGATCATGGAGGTGGTATTCTTCCGGCTAACGGCGATCTCGTTGAGCGCAAAATTATTGACGCCTAATTCCTTCTCTTCCGGTAAGGTGGTGATGCATAATACCGCTCGTTCAGAGATCATAAAGTCATTTGCAAGTATCCTTGAAATGGTATCCTTGATGTTTTCTTTGTTTACGGTGGCCAAAAATCCTAATCTCCCGGTGTTTATTCCGACAATAGGAATATTAAGATCCCTAATATAATTTATAGACTTCAGGATGGTACCGTCTCCACCCACACTTATAAAAAGATCAAAAGAACGATCCAGTTCTGTGAAAGTGCTGAATTGCGGGTAATCTTTTTCAATTGATTTACTTTCCTCAATTAACTTTGAAAACTCCTTCTCAATGCAAACTTCGATCGCAAGCTCATCCAGGGTGTTTAAAAGTTCCTCAATGTATTCTCCAGAATTAGCGTGATAGAATTGACCATAAATACCTACTTTCTTCATTACATGTTCAGGTATTTGTCCAGGTACCTTGATCGGTCCTTGAGATTTGAGGAGAAACTATCTTCCATATGGGTAGAGGTTACTTTGTAGCCATATCTTCGGAAGGTTTGCAGGATGGCATTTACAGGCGAGGGTCCTATTTTTAAAGTTATCTGTGCTAAGTCATTTTCAAGACTTGAGACAAAAGCGCCTAAAAGATGCGCGCCATTAGATTCCACTATCTGACTGATCTCACTAAAAGAGTAATCTCTAATGCCTTTTTCAAGAATAAAAATTCCTCCCGGATTATTAAGGAAAGGACTTTCGGTAAAGAGATTCATGATGTCATGGAGTTCCACATATCCCAGATAGGAATTATCCTCATCAAGGACAGGTAGGATATTGGTGTCGTTCTTTGCGAAAGCGTGTAAAACATCCAGCCAGTTATCGTCCCGCCGGGTGTAAAATCCTTCCAAAGCATATTGAAAATCACTGAGTGATTTGTTCGGGTCAAATGATCTGATGTCATTTTCAGAAATGCAGCCAACATACACCTCCTCATTCTTCACCGGAATATGGGAATAGGTTAGTCCATCGAATTCTGATTGAATGTCTCCAACTCTGGAGGAGATATCAGCCATTTCAATGTCATTGATAATGTATGGTTCAATACTCATGGCGCCTTCATTTTTCTGCAAATTAATTAAAATAAAGTACTTTTTTGCATCTTCAACTTTGTATTTTTGTTTGAAATAATTGCAGAAAATGACAAAATTAAGCGTAAATATTAACAAGATCGCAACGCTCAGAAATTCCAGAGGGGGAGACGTTCCAAATGTGGTGCAGGTTGCAAAAGATGTTCAAAAATTTGGAGGTGAAGGTATTACTGTACATCCACGGCCAGATGAACGACACATAAGATATCAGGACGTTTTTGATCTTCGTCCCATTGTTTATACTGAATTTAATATTGAAGGAAATCCTATTCAGCAATTTATTGACCTGGTTCTAAAGGCGCAGCCCGAGCAGGTTACCCTGGTTCCAGATGCCGAGGATGCCATAACTTCTAATGCCGGCTGGGATACCATAAAGCATAAGGACTACTTGAAAGAGATCATTTCAGAATTCAAAAGAAATAACATTCGGACTTCTATTTTTGTTGACCCAGATCTTAAAATGGTCGAAGGGGCTGTCGATACAGGGACTGACCGAATTGAACTTTACACCGAAGAATTTGCGAAAACCTACGCTGCCGGAGATAAATCAGGGATCAAACCTTATGCTGAATGTGCAGAGCTTGCCAGCCAACTGGGATTGGGGATCAATGCCGGTCACGATCTATCCCTTGAGAATATCCGGTTTTTTAAAGAAAATATTCCCGGACTTTTGGAGGTGTCGATTGGACATGCTTTAATAGCGGAATCGTTATATATGGGACTGGAAAATGTGGTTAAACAGTATTTAAAGTTATTGAAAGATTAATGAAGTTGTATTCAAATATTTTAGGAGAAGGTGCGCCCTTGTTGATCCTTCACGGATTTCTGGGGATGAGCGATAACTGGAAAACTTTGGGGAAGGAATTCGCAGATGCCGGCTTCCAGGTTCATTTAATAGATCAACGCAATCACGGGCGAAGCCCGCATAGCGAAGATTTCAGTTATCTCCTTATGGCAAAAGATATTAAAGAATATTGTGATGCCCATAAACTGGAGAATTGTATCCTGTTAGGACATTCCATGGGAGGGAAGACAGCTATGCTGGCCGCTTCCTTATTTCCGCATATAATTGAGAAATTGATCGTTGCGGATATTGCTCCAAAATATTACGCTCCGCATCATCAGCAGATCCTGGAAGGTTTACAGGCAGTTGACAGGGCAAGTTTGTCAAGCAGGGGAGAGGCTGAAGATTTGTTATCCCAATATGTCAAGGAAGCAGGAGTTCGCCTTTTCCTGCTTAAAAATCTATATTGGAAATCAAAAGGTAAACTTGCCTTGAGGTTTAATTTAGATTCTTTGGTTCAAAATGTAGAAAATGTTGGTGAGGCACTTCCTGAAGATGCATTTTTTTCCAAGCCGACTTTATTCCTTCGAGGAGGGAATTCTAATTATATCACTTCCGAAGATATTCCTCTTATAAAAAGCCACTTTCCTGAGGCAGAGGTGGAAACTATTCCTAATGTAGGTCATTGGCTACACGCTGAAAATAAAGATGCCTTTTTCACAGCTGTAATGCGTTTCCTGTAATTAAAGAGGGGATTTATTGTGCGTGCATAATAAAAAACGATGAAATATTGCATAATATCTATTTTATGCTATTTTTGACGTAATTATCCATTTACTAAAATCTACATTTTCAATTATGAGAAAAATTTTCTTTTTGATGGCGTTTGTATTAGCAAGCGCTGTAACTTATGCCGGCGGTTATCGGGTAGGTGTTCAGGGGCAACGAGCCCTCGCAATGGGACATACCGGGGTGGCTGTCGTAAATAGCGCCGAGCTTGGTTTCTTTAACCCTGCAGGTCTGGTTTACCTGGAGAATAAACTTACAATCTCTGCCGGAGCAAGTGTTATATTTTCTGACGTTGCCTGGCAAAACCAGGAAACAGGTGAGATCGCTCGTACCGACAATCCTGTTGGAACCCCATTTTATTTCAATGCTTCTTATAAACTTAAAGATTGGTTGGCTCTAGGTTTGAGCGTTTATACTCCTTACGGAAGTACCGTAATGTGGGAAGACGATTGGGCAGGTTCTCATCTTGTAAATAATATTGAGCTACAGGCTATCTATATTCAGCCATTAGTTTCGGTTCAGGTAGCCGATTTTTTAAGCCTTGGTGGAGGTCCTATTTTTGTAACCGGTGCGGTTAATTTCAACCGTAACTTGACAAGAACCTTGAAAGATGAAGAAGGTAACAGGTCTAATGTAACCATTGATGCTTCTGGAGTGAATGCTTTTGGATGGTCGGCCAGTGCAATGTTTGTGGCCACTGAAGATATCAAGATTGGTGTTAACTACCGTTCAGAAATTATGATGGACGCTGAAGATGGGGAAGCTGATTTCCAGAATATCCCGAATTCTCCTGCTGTTCCATTCAAGGATACCACTTTTGACGCTACTTTACCATTGCCTGCAGAACTTACAGCAGGGATTTCTTATCAATTTGATGAGAAATGGCTTTTTGCTTTTGATTACAACATGGTTTTCTGGGGTGTATATGAGTCTCTGGATGTTGATTTTGGTGATCCAAATATTCCTGATTCGAAAAACCCTCGTAATTATAAAGATGCCAGTACCTGGAGATTTGGTGCGCAATATACTGCTACTGAAAAATTGGTTTTAAGGGCAGGTTATTACTATGATGAGTCTCCTGTTCAGGAAGGGTATTTCGCTCCCGAAACTCCAAGAAACGATTCTATGGGGTTCACTGCAGGTCTTTCACTTGATGTAACTTCAAGATTGGCGATAGATGCTTCCTTCGCTTACATAAGATTTGATGAGGTCGATGCTTCTTATGATCATTATATAGATGAAAATGGTCAAAATGTTCCTTTTGGAGGAACTTATAAATCTGTAGCCTTTATCCCTGGTTTAGGTGTTACTTATAAACTTTAATAAAAAGATTCATATACAATGAAAAACTATATAAAATATATCGGGATTCTTGCTCTTGGAATGGTAGCGTGTGAGCCGGAATTCGAAAATCCGGTAGATGCCAATGACGCTTATACCAGTGGAGAAGCAGATTTCTCGAACTTCGTGGCGATAGGAAACTCTATTACTTCAGGGTATGCAGACAATGCTTTGTACATCAGTGCGCAGGAAGCCTCTTATCCAAACATCATGGCTCAGCAATTCGCTAAAGCCGGTGGGGGTGATTTTACACAGCCATTAATGGCTGATAATTATGGTGGGCTTTTATTCAACGGAGAACGTAATCCTGCTTTTAATACACGTTTAGTGCTGCCTTTTACCGATGGGGGAATGCCGCTCTTTCCGACTAATTTAGATGAGGAGCCTACTACTGAGGTTACCAATGTACTTTCAGGACCTTTTAATAATATGGGTGTGCCGGGAATGAAGAGTTTCCATTTATTCGCAGAAGGATATGGGAACCCTGCAAATCTTCAAACAGGAACAGCAAACCCTTACTTTGTGCGTTTTGCCTCTGCTCCAAATGCAACTATTCTTGGAGATGCTCTAGCTCAAAACCCTACTTTCTTCAGTCTTTGGATCGGGAAAAATGATATTTTAAGCTTCGCTACTTCGGGTGGAGTTGGGATAGCCCAACCTGTAACTGAAGACCCTGCGAATTACGGAAGTAATGATATTACTAATCCTGACGTATTTGGACAAGTATATTCTAACGTAGTTGATGCTTTGATCGCTTCAGGTGCAGAGCAGGGAGTGGTAAATGCGGTACCGGATGTTACAATAGCGCCATTCTTCACCCGTGTTCCTCATGCCCCTTTAGATCCAACAAATCCTGATTTTGGGCCAATGATCTCAACTTTAAATGCATCTTTCGCGGGTCTTAACCAGATCATATCTGCGGTTAGAGGTACTAATGAATTTGACGCGGAAGGGAATAAGATTGCCGAAACAGAATATACCATTGAATTCGATCCCGCGGGAGCGAGTCCGTTGGTTATTAAGGATGAAGCTTTAATAGATATTTCTCAGCAAATAACCGGTGCTCTTATGCAACGCGGGTATCCTCAGGAACTGGCTGTGCAATATGGTCAACAATTTGGTCAGGCGCGTCAGGCAACCGCAGAAGATCGCATTTTGTTGACCAGTTCCAGTGCAATTTCCGAAGTAGATATGCAAGTTTTACAAGCCTGGATGGCTGCCGGTTTGGATCAGGCAAGTGCAGGACAACTTTCAGTTAAAGGTATTACTCTTCCAATGGCGGACCAATATGTGTTAACTGAAGATGAGGTGACGATTCTTAATACTGCCCGTGTACAGTTCAATACATATATTCAGGGTATCGCACAGTCAAAAGGCCTTGCATATGTTGATGTGAATGAGATCATTCAGCAATTGGCTAATGGTGGTGTTGCATACGACGGAGGTGTGATTACTGCCGAATTTGCTTCTGGAGGGGCTTTCTCCCTTGACGGTATTCACCTTACTCCAAGAGGTTCTGCCGTACTGGCTAATAAGATGATCGATGCGATCAATGCTACTTATGGCTCAAACGTTCCAAAGGTAAATGTTGGAACCTATGGTACCATTACCATTAGTAACAGCGTGCAATAAGACTGTTTTAATCTTATATAAAAAAACGCCGGAAATTTTTTCCGGCGTTTTTTTATTTTGAAATAGTATATTAGATTAAAATTCTAACCAATGATCTTCATTTTACGTATTCTGCTTACCGCTGTAGTGGTGGTTTTCCTGGCTAAGTTCCTTCCCGGAGTTACCGTAGCCGGATATCTTACCGCTATTATAGTTGCCCTCGTTCTGGCTTTATTGAATTTAATAGTGAAGCCTATACTTATTCTTTTCACCCTTCCTGTCACCATTCTCACCTTTGGATTGTTTCTCATTGTGATCAATGCGATTATCATTCTTTTGGCAGATGCTTTTGTAGACGGATTTGACGTATCGGGATTCTGGATCGCCGTGTTGTTCAGTATTCTATTATCAATTTTTCAGTCCTTGCTTTTCTCTTTGGCTGATAGGAAATAAAGCCTCCTGAATTTCAGAAGTTTGAAACTTTGCTTGCTCTTAAAAAAGTTGTACTTTTGCAAACCAATTTTTATAAGAGTTTGTAATGAATATAACGAGAGAGAATATTGATGAACTTAACGCAGTAGTTAAGGTTGATATCGCTAAAGAAGACTACAGCGACAAAGTTGAAAAGGTCCTAAAGGATTACCGTAAGAACGCTAATATTCCCGGATTCAGAAAAGGTCATGTGCCTATGGGAATGGTTAAAAAGCAGTATGGAAAAGCTGTTTTGGTTGATGAGGTGAATAAATTACTTCAGGACGCCCTTAATAAATATCTTACCGAAGAGAAACTGGATGTACTTGGGAACCCGCTTCCTAAGGAGCAGGAGAACTTTGACTGGGATAGTGAAACTTACACTTTTGAGTTTGAATTAGGTCTTTCTCCGCAATTCGAAGTAAGCCTTGAGAATAAAAAACCTATCACTCACTACAAGATCGTTGCCGGTGATGAAATGATCGAGAACCAGATCAAGACCATCCAGAAGCAATACGGGAAATTGGTCTCTAAAGATGTTGCTGAAGAAGGTGACCAGGTAACCGGAACTTTCAAAAATGAGGAAGAAGGGATCGATGCTACTGCAACTCTTCCAATCGAGAAATTAAAAGGAAAGAGAAATAAAGATAAATTCATCGGTGCGAAAGTAGGTGATGTGATCACTCTTAAGACTAAAGGTCTTTTCGAAGATGATCATGACTTGATGGAGTTCCTGAAAGTGGAGCATGATAAAGCGCACGGACTTGAGATCGAGGTGGAATTCACCGTTTCTGAGATCAACAAGCAGGAGCTTGCAGATCTTGACCAGGAATTGTTTGATAAACTTTTCGGGAAAGGCGAAGTTACTTCGGTTACTGAGCTTAAAGAAAAGATCAAAGAAGACGCTGCCAAGCAGTTTGAGCAGCAAGGTGATCAGCAGTTATTGAATGATGTAACTGAAATGTTGATCGAGAATACAAAATTCGACCTTCCTAAGGAATTTCTTCAGAAGTGGATCCAGACGGCTGGAGAAAAGGAGCTTACTGAAGAAGAAGCTAAAGAAGAATACGAAAAGAGCGAAAAAGGATTGCGTTTCCAGTTGATCGAAGGAAAATTGATCGCTGAGAATGACCTTCAGGTGAAATTCGAAGACCTGAAAGCTTTCGCGATTGAAAGAATTAAGGAGCAAATGGCGCAATTTGGTCAGATGGATCCTTCAGAAAAAGAGCTTGATGATATCGCGGCACGTATCTTATCCCGTCAGGATGAAGTGAAGCGTTTGTCTGAGCAATTGATGAACCAGAAGTTACTTCAGCTTTACAAAGACAAGGTGAACCTTGAAGAAAAAGAGGTGACTTATGAAGAATTTGTTAAAGAGGTTTATCAATAGAACTTTTATAAATTAATACTTATCTTTAAGGCGTTTGACCAATCAGGGAGAACGCCTTTTTTGGCAATTAACAAAGGGTTTTCCGGCAAATCCGGAAGACTCTGAAACAGCAAAACACAGATAAAAACATTTTAAATGGATTACGGAAAAGAATTCGAAAAATATGCTATCAAGCACCACGGGATCAACAGTAATTATTATAACCAGATCGTTAGCAGTATGAACCCGCTGGGGATGACCCCCAATATCATTGAAGAAAGGCAGATGAACATTGCCATTTTTGATGTTTTTTCAAGGTTGATGATGGACCGTATTATCTTTTTAGGTACTGCGATCAATGACCAGGTGGCCAATATTATTCAGGCACAGTTGTTGTTTCTTGAGAGTACAGATGCTTCAAAAGACATCCAGATCTATATCAACTCTCCTGGAGGAAGTGTGTATGCAGGTCTTGGGATCTATGATACCATGCAGTTCATAAAGCCAGATGTTGCTACTATTTGTACGGGAATGGCCGCATCTATGGGAGCAGTTCTTTTATGTGCAGGTGAAAAAGGAAAACGTAGTGGATTGCCTCATTCCAGAGTAATGATACATCAACCGTTAGGAGGAGCTCAAGGTCAGGCTAGTGACATTGAGATCACTGCGCGTGAGATCCTTACCTTAAAAAAGGAATTGTATGAGATCATCGCTAAGCACTCCGGACAGACTTATGAAAAGATCGAGGAGGATAGCGACAGGGATTACTGGATGAAAGCTGATAAAGCTTTGGAGTACGGAATGATCGATGAGATTTTAACAAGAGCCTAAGCGCTCTTTTAAAAGTAGCAAGCGAAAAAGGTCACTTCTAGAAGTGATCGAAATAAAAAAATTATGGCAAAAGAAGAATTAGAATGTTCCTTTTGTGGAAGGAAAAAACCTGAAACCAACTTGCTCATTGCAGGACTGGACGCTCATATTTGCGACCGTTGTATCGAGCAGGCTCATGGTATCGTGATCGAGGAATCTAAGCAGGAGGGCACCAGTGAACTGTCTTCTGAACTTAAACTTCGAAAACCTCAGGCTATTAAATCTTTCCTTGATCAATATGTGATCGGACAGGAGCATACCAAAAAAGTCCTTTCTGTGGCGGTTTATAATCACTATAAGCGATTATTGCAGCCGGTTTCAGACGAGGATATCGAAATACAAAAGAGTAACATCATCATGGTAGGGGAGACCGGTACCGGTAAGACCCTTATGGCAAAGACCATCGCCAAGATGTTGAACGTGCCTTTGGCAATTGTGGATGCCACGGTATTAACCGAGGCAGGATATGTTGGAGAAGATGTAGAGAGTATACTTACCCGACTTTTACAGGCTGCCGATTATAATCTTGAAAAAGCCCAGCATGGGATCGTTTTCATAGATGAGATCGATAAGATCGCACGTAAGAGTGACAACCCTTCTATTACCCGTGATGTTTCGGGAGAAGGTGTGCAACAGGCATTATTGAAGCTTTTGGAAGGAACCACGGTAAATGTACCGCCAAAAGGAGGAAGAAAGCACCCTGATCAAAAGTTCATTGAAGTAGATACAGAAAATATCCTTTTCGTAACGGGAGGTGCTTTTGACGGGATCGAAAGAAATATCAGTAAGCGATTGAATATGCAGGCAGTAGGTTTTAGCGCCTCAAAAAGCGATGATGCGATTGAGCGTGAAAACCTGTTGAAATATATCATTCCAAAAGACCTTAAAGACTTCGGATTGATCCCTGAGATCATTGGTCGTCTTCCTGTATTGACCCATATGAATCCGCTGGATAAGAAAACGCTGCGTTCTATCTTGACCGAGCCTAAGAATGCGATTATCAAGCAGTATCAGAAGTTATTTGAAATGGATGATATCGAATTCACCATTACAGATGAGGCTCTTGATTACATCGTGGAAAAGGCAATAGAATACAAACTCGGGGCTCGAGGACTTAGATCACTTTGTGAAGCTATCCTTACAGACGCTATGTTTGAGATGCCTGAGGGTAAAAATTCTACCTTAAAAGTGACGAGAGATTATGCTGAAGAAAAATTAGATAAATCAGGAATCAAGAGATTGAAAGCAGTTTCTTAAGATTCTTATTTTTAATATGATAGAAGCCATCTGAAATTTCAGGTGGCTTTTTTTATTACTGTAATTATTATACCAGATTTTTTTATAAAATTTATTTTTCCAATAATTTTTTAAATGTAAATTACAGGGTTATAAATTTTTGTAATTCAATTTTAATGGAAAAATTAAATCCCTACTTGACTTTTCCAGGTAATTGTGAAGAGGCTTTCAACTTCTATAAATCTATTTTTGGAGGAGAGTTTCTTTATGTCGGCAGGTTCTCTGATATTCCCACGAATGATGAGGTGCTAATTCCTGAATATAAGTTGAATAAGATCATGCATATTTCTCTTCCTATTGGGAAAGAAGTGGTATTGATGGGCAGTGATTCGGGTGAAGAATGGAGCCCCGAGGTAAAGAGCGGAAATAACATCTCGCTTTCTGTGTCTGCGTCCAGTAAAGAGCAAGCCGATCGCTATTTTGAAGCGTTTAGTGAACATGGTAAGATCATAATGCAGATTGGTGATGTTTTCTGGCGTAGTTACTATGGTGTGTGTACAGATCAATTCGGGGTGAACTGGATGGTTAGCTATACCGAACCGAATGTAAAGTAAAGAAACAAATTTACCGGGTATGAAAACAAGTACAGCTGAATTGATAGCTGATTTGACCGCGAGGACGAAACAGGTGCTTCGGGATGCCCAGGAATTTAAGACACATTCCTTAGAGGAACTTAATACCCGGGAATCTTCAGAAAGCTGGAGTGCCTTGGAATGTATTGAACATCTCAATAGATACGGCGAATTTTATATTCCTGAGATTGAACTTAAGATCATGGAAAGTGGCTACGCTCCCCAAAAGGTTTTTAAAAGTGTTCGTTTGGGAGATTTTTTTGCTGAAAGTATGCTTCCGAAGGAATCCATGAAAAAGATAAAAACTTTCAAGGATAAAAATCCTTTAGGTAGCAGGCTCGATAAGAATGTTCTCACCACCTTTTTGGATCAGCAACATAAATTGCTGGAACTGCTTGAGGAAGCCCGGGATGTGAGCCTCATAAAAACCCGGGTTCCAACCAGTATATCAAAATGGCTTACCTTGAAGCTGGGAGATACCTTCAGGGTTTTGGTCTATCATAACCAAAGGCATATCAAACAGGCCAGGAATGCCATGAAACACAGTAAAAAATAATCCGCAGTGATGGAACAATTAACCATAAACACCGCTCTTCAGATCTCCGAAGCTCAAAAAACCGTTTTTGACGCTATTGTTGATCCCTGGAACATGTCTCATTATTTTATTTCTGAAAGTTCGGGAAAGATGGAAGCCGGGAAAACCATACAGTGGAAATTCCCTGAGTTTGAAGAATCTTTTCCTGTGAAAATTCTGGAAATAAGCCCCAATGAATTGATCACTTTTGAGTGGGATGGTGCCCACGGGCAAAAACTTAAGGTGGAAATAAAATTAGAAAAAATGGAAGGCCCAAGTACGCTTGTAAAAGTGACAGAAGGTAAAATGGATGCTGATGAGGCAGGGATAAAATGGCTGGAGCAGAATACTGCAGGGTGGGCTAATTTCCTGGCCTGTCTTAAGGCTTATGTGGAATATGGAATAAACCTTAGAAAAGGGGCTTTTGATTTTATGAAGAAAAAATAAAAATTTCCGAATTGCTGTTTTAGCAGAAGAATTTAAATAAAAACCCCGCTTCAAAATTTGAAGCGGGGTTTTTTATAATAATCTAACGTTTGATCATTACATCATTCCTGGCATTCCGCCACCCATTGGAGGCATTCCGCCACCTCCGGCGTTGTCTTCTTTAATGTCGGTCAAAGCACACTCGGTAGTAAGGATCATTCCGGCAACCGAAGCAGCGTTCTCAAGAGCTACCCTGGTTACTTTCTTAGGATCGATAATACCTGCGCTTAGCATGTCAACGAAAGAATCAGATTTAGCGTCATATCCGTAGTTGTCTTTACCTTCAAGTACTTTATTGATCACAACAGATCCTTCTCCACCTGCATTTTCAACGATGGTTCTCAAAGGAGCCTCGATAGCGCGGTTCACGATCTGGATTCCGGTAGCCTCATCTGCATTGGCAGCTTCAAGGTTTGCAAGTACCGCTTTGGCACGTACCAGTGCTACACCACCACCTGCAACGATTCCTTCCTCAACAGCCGCACGGGTTGCGTGAAGTGCATCATCTACACGGTCTTTCTTTTCTTTCATTTCAACTTCTGAAGCCGCACCAACATAAAGTACAGCTACACCTCCGGCCAATTTAGCCAGACGCTCCTGCAGTTTTTCCTTGTCATAGTCAGAAGTAGTAGTCTCCATCTGAGCTTTGATCTGGTTAACTCTGTTGTGGATCGCTTCGTTCTCACCGGCACCGTTTACGATAGTGGTATTATCCTTATCAATAGCTACTTTTTCAGCAGTACCCAATTGATCGATAGTTGCGTTCTCAAGAGTGAATCCTCTTTCTTCAGAGATCACGGTACCACCGGTAAGGATCGCGATGTCCTCAAGCATTGCTTTTCTTCTGTCGCCAAATCCTGGAGCTTTGACAGCAGCGATCTTCAAAGATCCTCTCAGCTTGTTCACTACCAAAGTAGCAAGCGCTTCCCCGTCCACATCTTCAGCGATGATCAATAACGGTTTTCCGCTTTGAGCTACCGGCTCCAATACTGGAAGAAGGTCTTTCATAGCAGAGATCTTCTTATCATAAATAAGGATGTATGGATTTTCAAGATCTGCGGTCATTTTTTCGCTGTTAGTAACGAAATAAGGAGAAAGGTATCCACGGTCGAACTGCATACCCTCCACAACGTCCACATAAGTGTCGGTTCCTTTGGCTTCTTCAACGGTGATCACACCTTCTTTACCAACTTTTCCGAAGGCCTGAGCGATCAACTCACCAATCTGGTCATCGTTGTTAGCGGAGATAGATGCTACCTGCTTTATCTTTTCTGAAGAATTTCCAACTTCCTGAGTCTGCTTACCTAGGTTGGCTGTTAATGCTTCAACAGCTTTGTCAATTCCTCTTTTAAGGTCCATTGGGTTTGCTCCGGCAGCAACGTTCTTTAATCCTTCTTTTACGATGGCTTGTGCAAGAACAGTTGCAGTAGTAGTACCGTCACCGGCAAGGTCGTTGGTCTTGGAAGCAACTTCCTTCACCATTTGAGCACCCATGTTTTCTAATGGATCTTCCAGCTCGATCTCTTTCGCTACTGTAACTCCATCTTTAGTTACTGAAGGAGCTCCAAATGATTTGCTGATGATCACATTACGTCCCTTAGGTCCTAAGGTAACTTTAACTGCGTTCGCCAATGCATCTACACCACGCTTGATACCGTCGCGTGCTTCAATGTCAAACTTTATATCTTTTGCCATTTTGAATAATTTTTTTGAATCCCGATAACCGGGAATTAGTTAGATTTTATTTTTTTAAAAAAAATGAGGTAAAAACCGCTGTTAGTACGGCAGGAACCACAGTATTAAACTATGGCAAGAATATCGTCCTCTCTCATCATAAGGTATTCCTTACCTTCTAACTTGAGCTCAGTACCTGAATATTTTCCATATAGCACGGTGTCACCAACCTTTACGGTCATGTCGTGATCCTTTTTACCATTTCCTACCGCTACCACAATACCTTTTTGAGGTTTTTCTTTAGCGGTTTCCGGAATGTAAATACCTGATGCAGTTTGAGTTTCTGCTGCTACAGGCTCAACAAGTACTCTGTCTGAAAGAGGTTTAATGTTTAGTGCCATTTTTTGATTGTATTTTAGTTATTTAATTTTTTTACTTGAATACCCATAATGACGAAAATTGTGCCACTTGACTTTTGCTGACATTTGCCAAAAAAAAATGCCAGCTTGTCATAAGCCGGCATTTTTATATTTGGTAAAAAGTATTTCTTAGTTTTCCTCTGCAGGAGTCGTAGCAGGAGTTTCAACAGGAGCAGGAACGTTGGTTTCAACCTCGGTGTCTCCATTCATGATCTTTGACTCTCCTAATCCGTTTCCGCCCATAATTGTCACGTTCGAAAGTAGGATAAGAACCAATAGCAAGGTAGCCAGGGTCCAGGTGCTTTTGTCCAGGAAGTCTGATGTCTTCTGAACTCCACCAATTTGATTTGCACCACCTCCAAAAGCAGAAGATAATCCTCCTCCTTTAGGGTTTTGTACCATGATAACTACCACTAGCAAAAATGCTACGATAATGATTAATGCTAAAAAGATTGTAAACGTGCTCATTATACTTAACTGTTATTTTCTTGTAATTTTTCGATCGCCCGAATTTGGTCAGCAAAGAAACCACTTTTTTCGGGATTTTTCAAAATTAAAATTTTATATGCCTGAATTGCTTTTTTATAGTTTTTCTGTTCGAGATAAACCCTTGCCAGGGTCTCTGTCATCAATGATTCCGGGGAGGTTTGATTTTCCTCTGCAAGGTTCACTTTTTTAGTGGTTTTAGAAGGAACTATCTTCGGACTTTTTGCAATGAACTCACTGATGAGGTCAAATTTTCTGGCTTTAGCATCATCCTGTTCCTCAGGTTCTTCTTCCTCCCGCTCGATTGGGGTCGCCGAAGCCAGTTTTAGCCATTCGGTAAAGGAGTGATTTTCCTGCCTGTCAAAATCCAGGGGTTTGCCCAGTTGCAGATCGGTTACTTTGGTCTCTTTTTCCTTTTTTTCGAATCTCATGAACAACTCCGGGTCGAAAACCTGTTCAGATTCCTTGATCTTCATTTTTAATGCCTTGTCCAAGCTTAAATTGTCTTCTCCGGAAGTTTCCTCTTGTTCAGCTTTTTTCGCTTCCTCTTTTTCAAGTTGTTCCTGTTTCCTGATCTGCTCAGAGATCTGGTTTTGGTTGAATTCTTCCGAAGTGATAAGGTCAAATAATACGCTGCGGTCTGTAGTGTAAGCGGCGGTTACCTTTAATTCTTTATTATAATGAAGGCTGTTAGCGTTCTTAAGTCCCTTTAGTCTAATGGCCCGGGCGGCCTGGAAATAAGGATATTGCTGTAAAACCTCTTTTAGAGTGGTAGTCTGCTCCTGAGTGATCTCAGCAGGGTGTTGCAACAAATATGTTATTTCCTCTTGTTTCATTACCAGTTTGCCAGGGTAGCGTTAAATACATCCTGAGTGATGCGTGTAAAGATCTCTTCAAGAGCCGTTGCCAGAACTGCTCCCTGAAGTTGAGAGTTGGCGGGATAATCATAATAGAAAGAGAACCTTCTTTCAAGATCTTTTTCGGGGTCTAAGGTGTTATAAAAACGTACGTTCACCACGATGGTCAATCGGTTTTGAGCGGCGGTGCTTTGCGCCGTGGCGCTCATTGGCGACACATAGTAATCTTCGATCTCTCCTTCATAGACCAGGTCTCCGTTTGAATCGGTAAGATTCAGGTTGGTCTGGCTTTGTATCAGGTCTTGTAACTGAAGCGTAAATGTTCGGTCAATACCCGGTTCAACGATAGCCGACGCATTCTGGAAATAGTTTACCTGGAAAGTTTGGGCGTTTCCTGTATCGGCTCCTGAAAACGAATAAATTCCGCAGGACTGAAAACTGAAAAGTAACAGACCGATAAGTAATAATTGTAGGTTTCTCATAAATATCCTAAGGTCTCAAAAAGCCTTTTTACAGGTCGTATTGTTTTATTTTGCGGTACAAGGTTCGTTCGCTGATCCCCAGCTCGTCGGCTGCTGCCTTTCTCTTTCCGTTGTGACGCTCCAGCGATTTCTTGATGAGTTCCAGCTCCTTGTCCTGAAGCGAAAGCGTTTCTTCTTCCTCAATTTCCTCTGCAAAATAATATTTATCCTGCTTATCAGGTGTATTATTCTGCGGAATTTGAAGCACTTCCAGCTGTTCGTCTGTGATCTCTTCGGATTCTACATCCTGTTCGTCGCCATTTCCGTAGATCTTTTCAATAAGGCCTTCATTTTCCTCCTTCACCTTGCTGCTGTCATGTTTCATGAGTTCAAGGGTGAGTTTCTTAAGGTCGTTAAGGTCGCTTTTCATGTCGAAAAGTACCTTGTAAAGTATTTCGCGCTCATTACTGAAATCGCTTTCCTTTTTCTTTTCTTCGATGACGGCCGGCAAGTTGTCGCTAACACCGGGCAGGTAGCCTCTTAGTTTTTCTGCATTGATTTCCCGCTCCTGTTCCAGAACAGAGATCTGTTCGGCTATATTGCGCAACTGTCGAACGTTACCGCTCCATCGATACTTTTGTAAAAGAGCTACCGCAGCGTCGTCAAGACGAATGGTAGGCATTTTATATTTTAAAGCGAAATCTGCTGCGAACTTTCTAAAGAGTAAGTGAATATCGCCTTTTCTATCCCTTAACGGCGGAAGGTGAATTTCCACGGTACTTAACCTGTAATAAAGATCTTCTCTGAATTTCCCTTTTTTGATGGCCTCGAACATATTCACATTGGTGGCGGCCACTATGCGCACGTTCGTTTTCTGAACTTTAGAGGAACCTACTTTCATAAATTCTCCATTTTCAAGAATCCGTAATAAACGAACCTGAGTGGTCAACGGAAGTTCACCTACTTCATCTAAGAAAATGGTTCCGCCATCGGCTACTTCAAAATATCCACTTCGTGCCTGAGAGGCTCCGGTAAAAGAGCCTTTTTCATGCCCGAACAATTCACTGTCGATCGTGCCTTCGGGAATGGCACCGCAGTTCACTGCAATATATTTTCCATGTTTGCGATGGGAGAGGGCGTGAATGATCTTTGGGATGTTCTCTTTTCCCACTCCGCTTTCTCCTGTAACCAGAACCGAAATATCTGTAGGTGCGACCTGAATTGCTTTCTCGACCGCCCTGTTTAATTTTTCGTCATTCCCAAGAATGCCAAAACGCTGTTTTATTGCTTGTACTGATTCCATAAATGACCTTGACTGCTTAATTATTATCGCTGTAACCCACGGCTTCCCCGATCAGGGTGGCGCTGGTACAGTCATTTATCTTAACATTGACAAAATCTCCTACTTTGTAATTTTCCTTCGGAAAGACCGCTACGGTATTTTGTGTCGTTCTTCCGCTCCAGTGTTCGTCTGATTTCTTGGACTCTTTTTCGATCAAAACCTCCACGGTTTTTCCAACGAACTGCTGAGTTCTGTAATGGCTGTGTTTCTGCTGAAGGTTCACGATCTCGGTAAGCCTTCTTTTCTTAACTTCTTCTGGTACGTCATCTTCCAGTTTACGGGCCGCCATGGTTCCGGGTCTTTCAGAATAGGCGAACATGAATCCGAAATCATATTTTACGTACTCCATTAAAGATAAAGTATCCTGGTGATCTTCTTCGGTCTCGGTCGGGAAACCTGTGATCATATCCTGAGAAATGGCACATTCTGGCATTAACCTTCGGATATTATCGATCAACTCAAAGTATTCTTCTCGAGTATGTAGGCGGTTCATCTCTTTCAGGATTCGGTCACTTCCACTTTGCACCGGAAGGTGAATATATCGGCAGATGTTTGGATATTTCGCCATGGTCTCGATCACGTCAAGCGTCATATCCTGAGGATTGGAAGTGGAGAACCTGATCCTCAATTTTGGATGGGCTTCAGCAACAAGCTTCAGTAAACCTGAAAAGTTAGTGGCTGTCGCTTTTTGAATTTCCGAAGCATTCTTGAAATCTTTTTTAAGTCCGCCGCCATACCAAAGGTAACTGTCCACATTCTGCCCTAAAAGGGTAACTTCCTTGAAGCCTTTTGCTACCAGGTCGTTCACTTCTTCTAAAATACTTTGCGGGTCGCGACTGCGCTCCCTTCCGCGGGTAAAAGGAACCACGCAAAAAGTACACATGTTGTCACAACCCCTGGTAATGGAAACAAAAGCGGATACTCCGTTGCTTTGAAGGCGTACCGGGGAAATGTCACCGTAAGTTTCCTCTTTTGAAAGGATCACGTTTACTGCATTCCTGCCTTCCTCGACCTCGTTGATAAGGTTAGGAAGATCTTTATAAGCATCGGGTCCAACAACAAGATCCACGATCTTTTCTTCTTCCAGGAATTGAGCTTTAAGGCGCTCGGCCATACACCCAAGCACTCCCACCTTCATTTTAGGGTTGATCTTCTTGACCGCATTATATTTTTCCAGGCGTTTGCGAACAGTTTGTTCGGCCTTGTCGCGAATGGAACATGTATTAATAAGGACAAGGTCTGCCTCCTCAAGATTTTGGGTAGTATTAAAACCTTCCTTGGCAAGAATGGAAGCAACAATTTCACTATCACTAAAATTCATCTGGCAGCCGTAACTCTCTATCATCAACTTTCTTCCGTTCCCAGATTTCGGCTCCATCACCAGGGAGTTACCCTGTTGTTTTTCGTCTATTATCTTCTCCATATTTCAAAATATACCGTTTGGTAATTGAACGTGCAAAGATACGTTTTTAGTTGAGATGTGACAAAGTGACAGTGGTAAATTAAAGCCTTTTTTGACTGAGGGAAATCCCCCTTTTCTTAAAAGAGCAGCTCATATTTAAAATTTCCTATACTTTTGCAGAACAAAAATAGATGCTATGGCGAAGAATTTAGTGATTGTAGAGTCCCCTGCAAAGGCAAAGACCATTGAGAAATTCCTGGGAAAGGACTATAAGGTCGCTTCCAGTTTTGGTCACATTGCCGACCTGCCCACCAAAGAACTCGGGGTGGACACAGAGGGTGATTTTACTCCTAAATATATTGTCTCAAAAGATAAAAAGGACGTAGTCAGGAAATTGAAAGGACTGGCCAAGGATGCAGATACTGTATGGCTGGCGAGTGATGAGGATCGTGAGGGAGAAGCTATTGCATGGCACCTTTCAGAAGAATTGAACCTTGATAAAAAGAAAACAAAACGAATCGTTTTTCACGAGATCACGAAATCTGCCATTTTAAAGGCGATCGAGAATCCACGAGATATAAACTATAACCTGGTAAATGCCCAGCAGGCCCGTAGGGTCTTGGATCGTTTGGTGGGATACGAGCTTTCACCGGTTCTTTGGAGAAAGGTGAAAGGCGGACTTTCGGCGGGAAGGGTCCAATCCGTATCTGTACGTCTTATTGTAGAGCGCGAAAGGGAGATTCAGAATTTCACTCCTGAAGCCTCCTTTAGAATCGATGCCGAATTTACTACCGAAGAAGGAAAGGTCTTTAAGGCAAAGCTTCCCAAGAACTTTGATACAAAAGAAGAAGCGGAAAAATTTCTTTCAGAAAATATAGGGGCCAATTTTAAGGTGGCAGATCTTACCACCAAACCGGCTAAGAAGTCTCCGGCGCCTCCGTTTACCACTTCAACCCTGCAACAGGAAGCTGCCCGAAAATTATATTTTTCAGTAAGTAAGACCATGACCATGGCTCAGCGTTTATATGAAGCCGGTCATATTACTTATATGAGAACAGATAGTGTGAATCTTTCTGATGATGCTCGAAAAGGTGCTAAAAATGAGATCCTGAAAGCGTACGGGGATAAATACAGTAAAAGCCGACAGTTTAAAGGTAAATCAAAAGGTGCCCAGGAAGCTCACGAAGCGATTCGACCTACGAACTTTGAAAACCACACGGTGAATGCCGACAGGGATGAGCAGAGATTGTATGATCTTATCTGGAAAAGAGCGATCGCATCTCAAATGAGCGAGGCGCAGCTGGAAAGAACCAATGTAAAGATCGAAGCAGACAAGCACGACAAACAATTCACTGCTAACGGAGAGGTGTTGAAGTTCGACGGATTCCTTAAAGTTTATCTGGAGGGAAGAGATGATGAGGATGAAGATGTGCAGGAGCAGGAAGGGATGCTTCCGGCATTGCGAGTGAATGAAAAGCTGGAGAATAATTACATTACAGCGACCGAGCGTTTTACCCGACCACCTTATCGTTATACAGAAGCTTCTTTAGTTAAAAAGCTGGAGGAGTTGGGAATTGGTCGTCCGTCAACATACGCTCCAACTATTTCCACTATCCAGAACAGGAATTATATTGAAAAAGGTTCCGTTGACGGAGTGGAGAGGGAGTATGCTAAGCTTTCCTTAAGCAATGATAAGCTGAAGGAAGAAAAGCTCTCTGAAACTATAGGAAGTGATAAAGGAAAACTGGTGCCTACTGATGTTGGTATGGTAGTGAATGATTTCCTTGTAAATCATTTTTCAAGTATTTTAGATTATAACTTCACCGCGAAAGTGGAGGAAGATTTTGATAACATCGCTGAAGGTAAGGAGGAATGGACCCGCATGATGAAGGATTTCTATAATGATTTCCATCCGCATGTGAAAGATGTCGCTGAAAATGCCGATCGGGAAGTGGGAGAGCGGATCTTAGGAAAGGATCCTGAGACCGGAAAGCCGGTAAGTGTACGATTAGGGAAATTTGGTCCCATGGTACAGATGGGTTCTGTAGAAGATGAGGAAAAACCGAAATTCGCCAGTTTATCACCAGATCAGACTTTAGATTCCGTTACCTTTGAAGAAGCTATGGAGCTGTTCAAGCTTCCGAAGGAGTTAGGTGAATACAAAGGGGAGAAGGTGGAAGTGAACAACGGGCGATTTGGTCCTTATATAAAGTATGGGAAAAAATACGTTTCCCTTGATAAAGGAGAAGACCCGATCGAAGTTAGCATGGATCGGGCGCTTGAGTTGATCGCTGAAAAGGAAAAAGCAGATGCTCCTATCTATGAATACAAAAACCTTCCGGTACAAAAAGGTGTTGGTCGATTTGGGCCTTACCTGAAGTGGAACAGTATGTTCATCAATGTGAACAAAAAATATGATTTTGATAATCTTTCCGCAGAAGACATTGAGGAATTGATCGAAGACAAGATCCGCAAGGAGCGTGAGAAAGTCATTCATAACTGGGAAGAGGAAGGAATAAGAGTTGAAAAGGCACGTTGGGGGCGTTCCAATATTATAAAAGGTAAGACTAAAATAGAACTGCCTAAAACGGTAGATGCTACAAAGCTTACTTTAGACGAGGTGAAGGAGATCATTGAGAAGAAGGCTCCAAAGAAAAAAGCGGCTAAGAAAAAGACTACGACGAAGAAGACTGCTGCTAAAAAGACCACGACAAAGAAAACGGCCACCAAAAAGAAATAATCAATGGATTTTGATTTTTTTACCCCGGTAAATCATGAGCTCGTAGATGATTTTGCCAAAGATCCCGGTATAGGGGCGTCATTATTAATACATTCAGAAGCGTCTGCATTTCCTGATCTTGAGGGAGTGAAGATCGCTGTCTTTGGTGTTCTGGAAGACCGCCTTGCCGAAAATCCTACCGGTGAACCCTTCAATTTTGATAATATTAGGAAGAGTTTTTATCAGCTTTATCCGGGTAACTGGTTTCATAAAATAGCTGACCTGGGAGATATAAGACCCGGTGAAAGTGTGGAGGATACTTTTTTCGCAGTACAGACCGTAGTTGCAGATCTTCTGAAGAAAAATATCATCCCTGTGATCTTAGGAGGTTCGCAGGACCTGATCTATGGTCAGTACAGAGCCTATGACGGGGTGGAGCAGATGGTGAATTTGGTGAATATCGATTCCAGGTTTGATCTGGGTGATGCCGATAAGCCTTTGTCTAATAGGTCTTATGTTGGGCGAATCGTGGTAACCAAGCCTTATAACCTTTTCAATTATTCTAATCTTGGATATCAAACCTATTTCAATTCTCAGGATGAGATCGAGTTAATGGAGCGACTGTTCTTTGATGCGTACAGATTAGGTGAGGTCTCAAATGATATTAGTATTGTTGAGCCGGTCATGAGGGATGCAAACCTGGTAGGTGTGGATATGGGAGCAGTAAGTGCAGGTGCCTTAGGGAACTACAGGCTGCAGTCTCCTAATGGTTTCGACGGAAAAGAAATTTGTGCCCTGGCTCGTTATGCAGGTATAAGCGATAAGGTTTCCTCATTTGGGATATATGAAATTACTTCAGAATTGAACTTCCCGACATCGACTATGCTGGTGGCACAAATGCTCTGGTATTTCATAGAAGGAGTCAATTTTAGGAAGAATGAGAATACTATTTCGGCGAAAAAGGAGTTTATAAAGTACCAGGTTCCGATAGAAGATGAGGTTTTGGTGTTTTTTAAGAGCCCGGTAAGTGGTCGTTGGTGGATAGAAATCCCCTTTATGTCCCCTGAAAGTAATAAATTAAAGAGGCACACGTTATTACCTTGCACTGAAGGTGATTACATCGATGCTTGCAACCAAATTCTTCCTGAAAGGTGGTATAAGACCAAGCGGAAGAACGAAATTTAACTATATTTAAACACCTGTAGCCGGTCGATTTTTAGAAATAAATTGTTTATTAGAAAATAAATAAATAGGTTTACTGACTTGGAGAAGTACTACTAGGTCCTAACTTTGAAAGATATTATGAGGAAACTTTTTTTACTTATTGCTGTAATTTCTTTATTGGCTTCTTGTGGCCGGGGTGATCAAGGGCAATTGGTAGGTGTACAGGGAAAGAAATGGCATCCGGAGAAACCTTTAGGAATGACACTTGTTCCTGGAGGTGCTTTTATTATGGGTAAGTCTGACGATGATATCGTGGGCCTTAAAAATGCACCGCCTAAAACCGTTACCGTTCGTTCTTTTTACATGGACGAGACCGAAATAACAAACGCAGAATACAGGCAATTTGTCAACTGGGTTCGTGACTCTGTTGTTCGAATGAAACTTGCCATTTTTGCTGAGGAAATGGGGGAGACTCCAGGTTCCGGCGGAATTGGTGAATACGCTTTTGCTGATACTGACGAAGAGAACATGTCAGTCTACGAAAAGTACATGTATGATAACTATTACAGTATGGGTGGTTATGAAGGGCGAAAGTTAAATAAGGATGTTGATATCATTTGGGATACTCGTGATTATCCAGATGAATATTATGCAGAGATCATGGACACCATGTATATTCCAATTGAAGAGGTGTACAACGGGCAACGTTCAATTGATGTAAAGCACTTAAAATTCAGGTATTCCTGGATGGATATTCAGGAAGCTGCCAGGGCAGAACCGGGACGTCGTTCAGAATTCATTAAAACAGAAGAAATCGCTATCTATCCTGATACCACCGTTTGGATCAAAGATTTTAATTATTCCTATAATGAGCCAATGCACAATGACTATTTCTGGCATGATGCATATGGAGATTATCCGGTTGTGGGAGTGACCTGGAAACAAGCGAGAGCTTTCGCTCAATGGAGAACTCTGTATCACAATTCTTACCGTAAGAAAAGAGGTAAGCACAATGTGAATGCATACAGGCTTCCTACTGAAGCGGAGTGGGAGTATGCTGCCCGTGGCGGACTCGAATCTGCATCTTATCCCTGGGGTGGGCCATATACTAAGAATGATAGAGGATGTTTTATGGCGAACTTTAAACCTTTAAGAGGTGATTACGCAGCAGATCAAGCATTGTATACGGTAGAAGCTCATTCATATGAACCTAATGATTATGGATTGTACAATATGGCGGGGAACGTTTCAGAATGGGTTTTCTCATCATACGATCCAGGCTCTTATGAATATTCATCATCCATGAACCCGTCTGTCAATGACGAGGAAAATATGAAGAAAGTAGTTAGGGGAGGATCCTGGAAGGATGTTGCTTATTTCCTACAGGTAAGTTCCCGGGATTATGAATATGCAGATACTGCAAGAAGTTATATTGGTTTCAGAACTGTCCAGGATTATCTTGGAACAGATGTTACCTTGAATCAGACACGTTAAGACCCCCTAATTTATTATAACAACAACCTAAAAGAAAAACTCTATCTAAATTTTTAATTATTATGGCAAACAATAAATCAACCAAGAAATTAATGAACATGGTCTATGGTTTAGGAGCCTCTGTGGTAATCCTTGGAGCTCTTTTTAAGATCATGCACTGGCCATTTGGTAACCTTATGCTTATTTTGGGACTTATCGTGGAAGCTTTAGTATTCGCCGTTTCTGCATTTGAGCCTGTAGATGATGAATTAGACTGGTCATTAGTATACCCTGAACTTGCAGGTGGTGAAGCTTCAGCAAGAGGTGGTGCAGTGGTAACTAATGACGAGACTGAAGGGATGCTTTCCAGAAAACTTGATGAGATCCTTAAAGAAGCAAAAATTGATGCTACACTAATGAGCAGTCTTGGCGAAAGTATTCGCAACTTTGAGGGTGCTGCTAAGAACATCGCTCCAACCGTTGATGGTATCGAGTCTCAAAAAAGATATAGCGAAGAAATGAATCTTGCTGCAAGTCAGTTAGAGTCATTGAACAGTATTTATAAAGTACAGGTAGAGTCTGCTGCCCGTCAATCTGAAATTAACGAAGCGGTGGCCGAGAACGCCGGAAGATTAAATCAGCAGATGGAGTCTTTGGCTTCCAACCTTTCTTCTTTAAATGGTGTTTATGGCGGAATGTTATCTGCTATGCACGTCAAAGCCTAATTGGTTTAAAATCGATCTAAAACAGTATTAAAACATTAAACTAAATTAGAGAATGGCTGGAGGTAAACAAACACCAAGACAGAAGATGATCAACCTGATGTATCTGGTTTTCATCGCGATGATGGCCTTGAATATGTCAAAAGAGGTCCTTACTGCTTTTGGTAATATCAATGAGAAATTAGCAGAATCGAATTCCTCGGTTGCAGAAAGAAACTCGGCTGCCATGGCCGGTCTTGTTGCAAAGGCTGAAGAACAACCTGCAAAATATAAGCCTTTACAGGAAAAGGCTTCAAAGATCCATGAAATGACTACTGAATTCACCGCCTATCTTGAAGAGATGAAAAGCATGGTGCTGGAAGGAGTAGACGATCCTCAAAATTATGAGGCAATGGATAAATCATCTCCCCTGGATGAATACTTTTTCCAAAGTGGAAAAGCTAGTAATAAAGGTCAGGAATTTTTAAATAAAGTAGAGAGCTACCGTGAAGGTGTAGCAAGTTTGATCGAAGATAATTATCCTCAGATCGCTGCTGAAGTTAGAAGGGAATTCAGTACAGATCCTGTAAAAGATTCTGAAGGAGTAAAGAAACCCTGGTTGGCATACAATTTTGAAAGTTTCCCAATGATCGCATCTATTACTAAATTCACCCAAATGCAGGGTGATGCCCGTGGTGCCGAAAATGATATTCTTTCTGTAATGCTTTCCGGACAGTTACAGAGCGAAGTTTCTTTAACGAATTATGAAGCGATCGTTATATCAGATAAGACAGCGTTTTTCAATGGTGAGAACTATAAAGGAAAAGTGGTGTTAGGTAGAGTTGACAAAACTTTGCAATTTGATAAGGTAATTATCAACGGTAACGAGATCCAGAGTACAGAAGCCGGTCAGGTAAAGCTTGATTTTCCTGCTGGAAATGTTGGACAACAAAAGATCACAGGAGAACTTCAGTTTAAAGAAGGAGATTCTATAATCTCTATTCCTGTGAACAATTCATATAGCGTAATTCCTAAACCTAATTCTGCCGTAATTTCTGCAGATAAGATGAACGTGGTATATCGTGGGGTTCAAAACCCAATGACCATTTCGATTCCGGGAGTAGGAAATGTTTCGGCAAACGCTCCGGGTCTTAGATCTGTAGGTGGTCCTAACTATGTAATGGATGTGACTACCCTTCAGGCGAGAGAGGTTACTATCAATGTTTCCGGAGAACTTCCGGGAGGAGAGAAAGTAGGAGACAGCAAAACGTTCAGAGTGAAAGATATTCCTCGTCCTGTTGGAACCGTAAGAGGAGAAGACGGAACGGTGAGAATGCAAAGAAATACCCTTGAGATCGCTACTATTGGAGCTACCTTACCAGACTTTGATTTTGACCTTAACCTACGGGTAACAGGGTTTAAATTTAAAGTACCTGGACAACCTACCGTACAGGTTCGTGGTCAGAAACTGGATGACAGGGCTGTCGCTGCATTAAGACGTGCGGGTAGAGGTGAATCTGTTCAAATTTTTGATGTGGAAGCTCAATTAGCTAACAACGCAAGCTATAAATTAAAGCAGGTTTCTCCCGTATTTGTGGAGTTAACGAATTAAAATAAAATTAGAATATGAACTGGAACCGATTTTTAGTTGGAATATGTGGATTGCTCGTTTCGGTGACAACTTTTGGCCAAAAGAACATTTTGAATGCTAAAAGTCCGGATGAGATCGAGGCGCCTACTGCCGCAGAATTGGCATATGGAAAGAATGCACCGCTTGAATACGGGTATGTAGATACTCGTGATATCTTGTGGTCAAAAACTACCTGGGAAGTTGTAGACCTTGATGAAAGAGTGAATTTCCCGCTGTACTATCCAATTGACACCAATCAAATTGGAAGTTCCAGACGTGCTCTGTATGATGTTCTTATCAAGAACATTAAAAACGGAAAGATCGAAGAGATCTACGCCGATTCATATTTCAACGATAAGATCGCTTTGAAGGACATTCAGGCTGCCTTATCAAAAGTTGATACTACAGACCTTGGTATAGAACAGTATAACGCCGGTGAGCAAATTGATCCGCAGTATATCAGTAGAAGGGATATTTCTGCTGCTGATATTGCTGAGTACCACATTAGAGGTTACTGGTATTTTGACAAACGCCAGGCTGAGTTAAAGTACAGGCTATTGGGGATCGCTCCAGTTGCTCCTGATGTAAACTTTATTGACAGCGATGAACCAGCTTTAGTGGAATTGTTCTGGGTTTGGTATCCGTCTGCCAGAGATGTGTTGAATCAGGCTTTCGCTTTTAATCCGAATAATACTTCTAAGCCTATTTCCTTTGATCACTTGCTGAATGCAAGAAGATTTAATGGAGTGGTCTATGCTGAAGATAATCTGCAGGGA
Source organism: Salinimicrobium gaetbulicola (assembly GCF_042676025.1). Lineage (NCBI taxonomy): Bacteria > Pseudomonadati > Bacteroidota > Flavobacteriia > Flavobacteriales > Flavobacteriaceae > Salinimicrobium > Salinimicrobium gaetbulicola. Next base: position 1,303,428 of record NZ_JBHTJP010000032.1, on the reverse strand, counting down.
GACCGGCAGGTGGATGATTATATCAATGATAATGCATTTATGCAGTTATTGGAATCACAGCGAATCAAAGAACAGATCAGAAACTTCGAGCAAGATATGTGGAACTATTGATTTTGCTCATATTTTGAACAATTTAGAAACGCCTTTCATTACGAAAGGCGTTTTTTTGTTATAATTTTACTCCATGAAAGATTACATCATAGTAGGACTGGGCCTTAGCGGTGCCAGCTTAGCATATAGACTGGAGAAGACAGGAAAGTCTTTCCTCGTTTTTGACGACAACTCGCAGGAAGCATCAAAAGTAGCCGGAGGTTTTATGAATCCGGTGATCTTAAAGCGGTTTACCTTAGCCTGGAAGGCCGATATTCAAATGCCTAAGGCCGTTGCTTTTTATTCTGAAATGGAAGAATTACTTGGGAAGGAATTTCTCTCTCCCCTTGAAATATACCGTAGGTTCTCATCAGTAGAGGAGCAGAATAACTGGTTTGAAGCTGCCGATAAGCCTAAACTGGCTCCTTATTTGGATACTGACCTGGTTTCTACAGTTAATCCCAATGTTCCCGGAAATCATTCCTTCGGGAAAGTGTTGAATACCAAAAGAATTGATCCCAGAAACCTTTTAGAAAGCTATGCTGCTCACCTTCTTGAAAATGATCTTTTGAAAGAAGAGTCTTTTAAACATGAAGACCTGGTACTTTCCGAAGAAGGCGTGGAGTATAAAGGGATCAAAGCTAAAAATATCATTTTCTGCGAAGGCTTCGGCTTGCTGAATAACCCATATTTCAAATACCTTCCGCTAAGAGGAAATAAAGGGGAATATATTATTATTAAGGCCCCGGGACTTGATCTTGAAGTAGGTGTGAAATCCTCTGTTTTCATATTTCCGGCAGGAGAAGATCTGTATGCGGTAGGTGCTACTTACAGTAATACTGATAAGACACCGGGTCCAACAGAATCTGCAAGACAGGAACTGGTCACAAAATTAAAGGATTTGATCACGGTTGATTTTGAGGTGGTCCACCAGGTGGCCGGTTTACGCCCTTCCACCATCGACAGAAGGCCCTTGGTTGGAAGACATCCGGAACATAAGAATCTCTATTGCTGTAATGGATTTGGAAGCCGTGGTATTTTATTGGCTCCTATGATCTCTGAAGAATTGTTGGATCTTATTGAACACGAAAAAGATCTCGATCCGGAAACAAATATTAGCCGATTCACCAAAAAGTGGTTTAATGCTTCTTAGCTTTTGATTCGTCATAGCTAAAGAAGAAATTGATCCAGATATTCCTGCTCCAGCGCACAATGACAGGAAGGAATACCACAAGTGTTCCAACTATGACTATAAAGGTTGTGAGCAAGCTTACCTTCAGCAGCCAATAGGCGATTACGAAGGCCGCGACCGCAAAGGCGATCCCTACTGCGTAACTCACATACATGGCTCCAAAGAAGAAAGAAGGTTCCATTTTGTATTTGGTATTGCAATTAGAGCAACGTTCGTGCATGGCAAATAACCTTGAGATCTTATAAGGGTTCGGTTCCTTATACATACTTTCCTCCTGACAGACAGGACATGTGCCTGTGAAAATGCTGTAGAGCTTACTACCTTTTAAGAATGTCATGGGAGTTTTTTTTGCGACGTAAATTTAAGCATCTTTGCAAAAAAATAACGGAAAAGAATGTTGAATATACACAATTTGTCAGTTTCCTTTGGTGGGGAATACCTGTTTGAAGAAATAACTTTTAGGCTGGGAGCTGGTGACAGGGTAGGACTTATAGGAAAGAATGGAGCTGGGAAATCTACTATGCTCAAAATTCTTTCCGGAGAGATGGAGCCGGATACCGGACAAATTGCTACCGATAAAGATCTTAAGATCGGCTTTTTAAAGCAGGATATTGATTTTATTGAAGGAAGAACCGTGCTTGAGGAATCGTATCAGGCATTTGAGGAGATCAAACGCTTAGAGAAGAAGCTGGAGGAGATCAATCATCAGCTGGCCGAACGTACAGATTATGAAAGTGATTCCTATCACCAGCTTATGGTGGATCTAAACGATGTGCAACATCAATATGAGATCCATGGTGGTTATAATTACCAGGGTGAAACCGAAAGGATCCTTCAGGGACTTGGTTTTAAAAGAGAAGATTTTAATAAACTTACAGACACTTTTTCGGGAGGATGGAGAATGAGGATCGAACTGGCGAAACTCCTGCTTCAGCAAAATGATATTTTACTGCTCGATGAGCCTACCAACCACCTTGATATTGAATCTATCATCTGGCTGGAGGGGTTTCTGAATAATTATCCCGGGGCGGTAGTGATCGTTTCTCACGATAAGATGTTCCTGGACAACGTCACTAACAGGACCATAGAGATCTCTCTTGGAAGGATCTATGACTTCAATAAACCTTATTCCAAATATCTGGTGCTTCGGAAGGAGTTGAGGGAACAACAGCTGGCTTCTCAAAAGAACCAGGAAAAGCAAATTCAGCAAACCGAGAAACTCATCGAAAAATTCCGTGCGAAAGCTTCTAAAGCGAGCATGGCTCAATCTCTTATTAAAAAACTTGATAAGATAGACCGGATTGAAGTAGATGAAGATGACAATTCGGTAATGACCTTGAAATTTCCGGTTTCTGTTACCCCGGGGAAAGTAGTGGTAGAGGCTCATAATATTTCAAAAAGTTATGGCAACAAAAATGTGCTTCAGAATATAGATCTGCTGATCGAAAGAGATTCTAAAACTGCATTTGTGGGCCAGAACGGACAGGGGAAATCAACCCTTGCAAAGATCATTGTAGGCGACCTGGATCATAAGGGAGAATTAAAATTAGGGCACAATGTACAAATAGGTTACTTCGCGCAGAACCAGGCAGAATATTTGGATGGCTCCAAAACCGTACTTGACACCATGATAGATGCGGCCAACGAATCTAACCGTGCGAAGGTGCGTGATATCTTAGGTTCTTTCTTGTTCAGGGGAGATGAAGTTGAAAAATATGTAAGGGTGCTTTCCGGAGGGGAGAGAAACAGGCTTGCTCTTGCAAAATTGATGTTACAACCTTTTAACGTGTTGGTAATGGATGAGCCTACCAACCACCTGGATATTAAATCCAAAAATGTCCTTAAAGACGCATTAAAAAGCTTTGAAGGAACTCTTATCCTGGTCTCTCACGACAGGGATTTCCTGCAGGGGCTTACCAATAAGGTCTATGAGTTCAAAGATCATAAGATCAAAGAATACCTGGGAGACATTGATTTCTATCTGGAGCAACGCAAGCTTAATGATATGAGGGAGGTTGAAAAAAGGGAAATTCAGAAACAGGCTCCTAAAGAAAGCAATAAGGATTCTTATCAAAATCAAAAGAAGGTGAAATCTCTCAATAATAAATTGAGCAATATAGAGGCTAAGATCACCAAGCTGGAGAAGGAGCTGAAGGAGAAGGATGTGGAGCTGGCGACCAATTATGAGAAAACGATCGCAAAGCCCGATTTTCTTAAAAAGTATGATTCTCAGAAGAAAGAGGTGGAAAAGTTGATGAAGGAATGGGAAAGCGTGCAGGAAGAACTGGAGAGCTATAACTGATAGTTCCAAAATATTTTTGCAATTTTAAACTATTGCTGGACTTTCAAGTCTAACCATTCAACTATGGATACACGAAAAATCATTCTCTCGATTATAGGCCTGGTGCTTATAATCGCCGCCATCTTTGGCGCTAAAGCTATTATTGACAGCAACGTCAAAGAAAAACCAAAGGTTTCAAAAATCGTTAAAAATGTTTTCGTTGACACGGTGCAAAATGGGGTTGTTCCTATTACAGTGCCAGCTAATGGAAGTGTTACGGCTCTTAGAAAACTTGAACTTTTTGCTGAAGTTCAAGGGATCTTTCAGAGCAGCAGCCATGATTTTAGACCGGGGCAGAGGTATCGTCGCGGAGAGATCTTGCTGAATATTGATTCACGGGAATACGCTGCCAGCGTACAATCGGCTAAAAGTGATCTATACAACAGTATCACGGCCATCATGCCCGATCTAAGGCTCGATTACCCGGAAGCCTTTCCGAAGTGGGAAAATTAACTGAATAATTTTGACATTAACAAAAGAGTTCCTCCCTTACCTGAAACCGATTCTGAGAAAGAGAAATATTTTATTACCGGCCGCGGAATTATTTCGGATTACTATAGCATTAGGAATCTGGAGGAGCGATTGGGGAAATATACGATAGTCGCGCCATTTGACGGGATTTTAACCGAAGCCCTTGTAACCCGGGGAACCCTTATCAGGCAAGGACAGAAACTGGGAGAATTTATTGACCCCTCAGTTTATGAACTGGAAGTTTCGGTAGCTAAAAAATTCAGTGATCTTTTAAAGGTTGGTGAAAAAGTAGCCTTGGCAAACCTCGACGAGACTGAGAATTATACCGGTGTAATTAGTAGGATCAACGCCAGGGTAGACCAGGAAACTCAAACCATTGAGGTGTTCATTAAGGTACAGGGGGAAGATATCCGGGAGGGTATGTTCCTGCAGGCCATGATCGATGCCAGGGATGAGGAGAACGCCATTGAGATTCCTAGGGAGCTTTTGGTTGACAGGTCAAAAGTATATGTGGTAAGGGACAGTGTTCTTGATCTTGTGACGGTGAAACCGGTTTACTTCGGAAAAAACACGGTGGTGATAAAAGGTTTGGAGAACGGTGAACAGATGTTGTCGTCTAATGTTCCGGGAGCTTATTCAGGAATGTTGGTGACCATTCAGAAAGAAAATGGTTCCACTAAAAGCGACATGCCTTGAGAAAGATCATAAGTTACTTTATAAAATATGAGGTCGCTGTTAATGTAGTGATCATCGCATTCGCCATCTTCGGGATCGTGGGCGCATTGCAGATGAAATCCTCCTTTTTTCCGCTGGAAGAATCAAGGATCATCAATATAAATATAGCTTACCCCGGTTCTGCGCCTGAAGAGATCGAAGAAGGTATTATTCTGAAGATCGAGGATAATTTAAAAGGCCTGGTCGGTATTGACAGAGTCACTTCGGTAGCTCGTGAAAGCGGAGGGTCTATCACTGTAGAGATCGAGCAGGATGAGAATATCGATGTCATGCTCACCGAAGTGAAGAACGCGGTAGATAGAGTGCCTACTTTTCCAGCGGGTATGGAACCTCTGGTTGTTGCCAAACAAGAATTTGTAAGGCCTACCATTTCCTTTGCGGTGAGTGGAGAGAATGTACCGCTGGTAACCCTTAAAAGGATCGCTCAACAGATCGAGAACGATCTGCGGACGTTAGATGGAGTCTCACAAATTGAGATCTCGGGCTTTCCACAGGAAGAAATAGAGATCGCGGTAAGTGAAGCCGACCTTTTGGCTCATGACCTTACCTTTGAGGAGGTAGCCAGAACGGTAGCGGATGCCAATATTCTTTCAACAGGTGGAACGGTAAAGACCGTTGCTGAAGATTATCTTATTCGGGCTAATAATCGTGCCTATTTTGCTGACGAATTGAATGACCTGGTGTTACTGTCTTCAGAGACCGGTCAAATAACCAGGCTCGGGGAAATAGCTGTGATTCGGGACCAGTTTTCCGAAACTCCTAACGCATCTTATTTCAACGGAAATGCTTCGGTGAACATCACCATTAGCAATACCAATAATGAAGACCTGCTTTCTACTGCCGAGCAGGTGAAGGAATATATTGAAGAATACAATCAACGCAGCAGTAATGTACAGCTGGACGTAGTTTTCGATTCTTCTATAACCCTGGAACAAAGAACCCAGCTGTTGCTTGAAAATGGTATTATGGGAATTCTTTTAGTGCTATTCTTTTTATCCCTTTTTCTTAATATTCGTTTGGCATTTTGGGTAGCCCTGGGATTACCGATATCGTTCCTGGGGATGTTCATCTTTGCAGGGACCTTAGGAGTGACAATTAACGTGCTTTCTCTCTTCGGAATGATCATCGTGATAGGTATTTTGGTAGATGATGGGATCGTGATCTCAGAAAATATTTATCAGCAATACGAAAAAGGAAAATCGCCCATTCATGCCGCGCTTGATGGTACCATGGAAGTGGTTCCACCTATTATTTCTGCGATCATAACAACTGTACTGGCCTTTTCAACCTTCCTTTTCCTGGACAGCAGGATCGGAGAGTTCTTTGGGGAAGTATCTACCGTAGTGATCCTCACCCTTGTTGTCTCGTTAATTGAGGCATTGGTTATTCTACCTGCTCACATCGCACATTCAAGAGCTCTTCGTGATAAAAGTAAAGATCAAAGAACTAGAAAGAGACGCTTTGGTGCCTTTTTTCAAAAAATGAGAGGTATCAATAAGCTGGGAGATCGTGTAATGGTATACCAGCGGGATAAAATATATTCCCCTGTACTAAAATTTGTACTGAATAACCAGCTTTTTTCACTGGGTGTCTTAGCGGCGGTGCTCATCCTTACCATTGGATCTGTCGGTGGAGGAATTATCAGGGTAACGCTTTTCCCGAGTATCGCGAGTGACCGCGTAAGTATTGACCTTCTTATGCCCGAAGGGGTGAACCCTCAAAGAACCGATTCTATTATCTCTATGGTAGAAGAAGCGGCCTGGAGGGTGAATGAAGATTTCACAGAGAGACAGACCGGCAACAAGCAGGTCGTAGAAAACATCATTAAAAGAGTCGGCCCTGGAAATAATAAGGCTTCTTTGCAGGTAAACCTTTTGCCTGGAGAGGAAAGGGATTTCAGCTCTCCTGAGATCACCAATGCCATTAGAGATGAGGTTGGCCCTGTTTATGGGGTTGAAAATCTCACTTTTGGTTCCGGAGGTAATTTTGGTGGCGCGCCAATTTCAGTATCTCTCCTGGGTAATAATTTGAACGAACTGGAAGCGGCCAAAGAGGAGCTTAAGGAAAACCTTGAGAATAACTCTTTATTGAAAGATGTAAGTGATAACGACCCAAAGGGGATCAAGGAGATCAATGTAAAGCTTAAGGATAATGCTTATGCCTTAGGGCTTGATCTGAGCGAGGTGATGAGGCAGGTGAGAAATGGCTTTTTTGGAGCCCAGGCACAACGTTTTCAACGTGGTCAGGATGAGATTCGGGTTTGGGTGCGTTATGACCTGGAGAATCGTTCATCCATAAATGACCTGGATGAAATGAGAATCGTGACGCCTTCCGGGAACAGGGTGCCTTTTGATGAGATCGCCAACTATGAAATAATTCGAGGAACCGAATCCATCAGCCATCTTGACGGAAGAAGGGAAATTCGGGTAACTGCAGATATGGAAGATCCTAACGGAAGTTCTACTGAGATCCTTACCGATATTCAGGAGAATGTGATGCCGGAGATCCTGGCGACATATCCGAGTATTTCAGTATCGTACGAAGGCCAGAACAGGGAGGCAGGAAAGCTCACAGGATCTGCTAAAAAGGTCCTTCCCATCATCTTTTTCCTCATCTATGCGACCATAGCATTTACCTTCAGAAGTTATAGTCAGCCTTTATTATTAATGATCATGATCCCGTTCAGTATTATTGGCGTTGCCTGGGGTCACTGGGTTCATGATTTTCCTATAAATGTACTTTCGGCATTAGGGATCATTGCCCTGGTGGGGATCATGGTGAATGACGGACTGGTGTTGATAGGGAAATTCAACAGTTATTTAAGGGAAGGCCTGCCATTCAAGGAGGCTTTATATCAGGCAGGACGTTCGCGTTTCAGGGCCATATATTTGACCTCCTTGACGACGATTGCCGGCCTTGCACCATTATTGCTGGAAAAAAGCAGGCAGGCTCAATTTTTAAAGCCAATGGCTATATCTATCTCCTACGGAATTGCGATCGCTACTATTTTAACCCTGTTCCTTTTGCCATTGTTGCTTTCTGTAAGTAATAAGCTGAAGGTAGGAACCAAATGGCTGGCTACTGGTAACAATGTTACTAGTGAGGAAGTTGAAAGAGCTATTAAAGAACAAAAAGAAGAAGAGGAGCATGAAGCGAATATTTAAGTGGATGTTTTTTTTGCCTGCCCTCGTGACTTTTCACATGGCCGGGCAGGAGACAGTTCTGTCAAAAGATGAAGCTGTAAAGGCTGCCCTGGAATCAAACTACGGAATTAAGATATCATCCAATCAGGTCGAGATCGCAGAGAACAATCAGAGTATCTGGAATTCTGGATACCTTCCTTCCCTTACGGGGTTGGCAGGAGCATCTTATGATGTGAACGATCGCACTACCGACATACAGGGAGAAGAAACTATTGAACAGAATGATGTAGAGAATGAGCTTTACAGAGGGTCTTTAAATGTTGACTACGTCTTATTCGATGGTTTGGGCAGGTATTATAATTTTAAAAGCCTGAAGGAGGAATACAATCTCTCGCGTCTGGAAGCAAGGGAGACAGTTGAGAATACCATTTTGCAGCTGTTTACAGTTTATTTTGAGATCGCCCGGTTGTATGAAAATATTGATGTTTTGGAGGAAGGACTTAAGATCTCGAGGGATCGCGAATTAAGAGCTCAATATCAGTATGAGTACGGTCAGGCAAATAACCTGGCGGTTCTCAATGCAAGGGTTGACGTCAATAATGACAGTATCAACCTGATCCAGGCAAGGCAGCAATTGCAAAATACAAAGAGAGATCTGAATGTACTTCTTGACCGGGAAATGGAAGAGTTGGGTTATGTGGTAGATACTACGGTGACCTTTATTCCGAAGTTGCAATTGGAAAATTTAATCGCACAGGCAGCTGAAAATAATGTTCGGATCCTTCAAAGCGAGTCTTCTATTGCTATAAGCGAATATGATATTAAAGTAAACAGATCGGGATATTTACCATCGGTAGGTTTAACCGGCTCTTATGGCTGGAATCAGAATATTGGAGGACCTACAGCTTTTTTTCCGGGTTCAACGACTACCACCACAGGACTTTCGGCAGGGGTAAATCTTACCTGGAATATTTTTGACGGTGGGCGCACCAGGGTGCAAACCAAGAATTCCCGGATAGTTAATGATAACCAGAAGCTATTAAAGGAGCAGGTCGAACTGGAAGTGCGACGAGATATAGCCAACGCCCTTGGGACTTATGAGAATAAACTCTATATTTTTCATGTGCAGGAAGAGAATGTGGCTACCAACCTCGATAACTTTAATCGTACCCAGGAACAATATAAACTTGGACAGGTCACTTCTATTGAATTCCGCCAGGCCCAAATAAACCTTTTGAATGCCGAAACAAGTCTCAACCTTGCCAAATATGAAGCTAAATTAGCAGAGTTGGAGCTGTTAAGGCTTACCGGCCAATTGTTGAATGTGGAATACTAACTATGCTGGAACACTTTTTTCAATGTCCCTATTGTTGGGAAGAGATTTCTGTTTTACTGGATCCTTCGGTCTCAGATCAGAGGTATATTGAAGATTGTGAAGTCTGTTGTAACCCTATAGAGGTACATGCCAGTTTTGAAGACGGTGAACTGGTTTCTTTTGAGGCCGGAAGTATTGAGCAGTAATAAAAATTTTTTTACCGTACAATTCGTTGACAGCAAGTATAGTAAGTGGTAAGGTGAATTGCTAAAGAAATTATTTTTCATAAAAGCTTTGGGGAAATGAAAATTGACTGTATATTTGCAGTCCAATATCGCGGGATAGAGCAGTAGGTAGCTCGTCGGGCTCATAACCCGAAGGTCACTGGTTCGAGTCCAGTTCCCGCTACTACCAAAACCACCTTTTTCAAGGTGGTTTTTTTTTGTTTTGGTCGGTGAAGTATTCTGTGAGTTCAAGGCCTGAGACAAAATAATAGACCTTGATAATTTTGTAAATTAAAAGGTCTTAACAAAATGATGATTATGGAAGTTATTCTGAAGTCAGTAATTACCTGTCCTAATTGCAAGCGTTCTAAAGAAGAAGTAATGCCGACAGATGCTTGTCAATTTTTCTACGAATGTTCTCACTGCGGAACCAGAATTAAACCTGAAGAGGGTGATTGCTGTGTGTTTTGTAGCTACGGCTCTGTTCCCTGTCCACCTGTTCAGAAATTACAGTCCTGTTGTGGTCCTTCAGATGGAATTTAATTTTTGTCATATATGAAAAATCCTGGTTTTTCCTATTCCTGATTTAAAACCATTTTAGTATTTCTTGAATATTTCAGAGTCTTACATTTTAAGAAAACCTTCGCTACCTCCTTTTAAATTTTAATGCAGTTTTTACTCTTTAATTCTTACCTTTTAAGGACTATCAACCAAAACATACATTCATGTCAAAATTTGAGATCAAAAAGGATGAAGCCGGGGAGTTTCGATTCAATTTAAAGGCCGGGAATGGTGAGATTATTTTGAAGAGTCAGGGCTATAATGATAAACCCTCCTGTGAAAACGGTATTAAATCGGTAAAGGAGAACGCGCTTGATGATGATCATTATGAAAGGAAAGAAGCTACCGGAGGGTATATGTTCAATTTGAAAGCTTTAAATGGAGAAGTAGTAGCTACCAGCGAGATATATTCAAGTTTGGGTGCTATGGAAAAAGGGATTACCTCGGTAAAGTCAAATGCAGCAGATGCTGTAGTAGAAGATATTTCAAAAGATTAGCCTGAAGCAGAAAAAAATCCCTCTGTTAAAGGGACTTTTCTCTGAATTCCGGAGAAGTTATTTTTTTGATTTGGCAGCCATGTGCTCCATCATCGAATTGAACTCCGTTTTAAATTTTTCAAAGTCAACCTGGTTTCCCTGTAAGATCATACTCCAGTACCGGGTTTGCGCTCCATGTGCCACCGCCTCTTCGATCTCTTGATCTGTAGCCCCAAAAGCTTTTGCCGAAGCGGTGTGGAAATAAATGCAATAGTCACAAGGGATCTGAGCTGCTACTGCCAGCTGTAATAATTCCCTGTATTTTGGCGGGATCTTACTTTCAGGACTGTTCAATTTTTTAAAATTCTCCCAGGCTCCCGCAAGGGCATGTTCGGGAAAAACTTCAAACATGGAGGGGAACATCCCGAATTCTGCTTCAATTTCTTTCTTCGCGTCATCATAAGACTTCATATCCTGGGAATACATCCCGACTGTAAAGAACATTATGGATACAATAAGGATCCATCTTTTGAACCGGTTGTTGCTTTTCTTTTTCATAATTCAAGAATTTATTGTTGGTAGTATAAAGATACTTTAATTAACTCTAAGTTATTTACAAATTCCTAAAAATCAGATAATTGAGTGTTGTTGGTTGATCTGCATCCCTTCTTTTCTAAAAAAGGTTTTTTAAGCCGATCTTTAAATCGGGACCTGATTCTTTCACGAAATTTTTGACTCTAAATTTTTAATTTAAAGCAGTTTTACTCCTAGAAGCTATTTTTGTGTGTGTTGGGAAGGCATTAGGAAAAGATAATTTTAGAAATCCTTATCTTCTGTTTAAATTTCAGATATGGAGGAAAAACAGGAAAATATCGTGTTAAGGCTGCCTGTCAAGATCAACTACAAGGTTCTGGAGGGCTTTCTACGGAATGAGTTGGTTGGCGAAGTGGTTCGGGATGATAACAGTGACGGGGATACTACCGAATATGCCGAGATCCAGGCTCTTTCCCTGCGGAAAAGTCCGAAGGAGAACTTTGATCTCGCTCTTATCCTGAGACTTAAAACCCTGACTTCTTTTTTTAAAAACAAGATCGTACGGATGTCATTTCACGCAGCCCTGGAATTTAGAACCGAAGATCAGGAAGTGTTTGTAAAAGATTATACCCTCGAGGGGGAGAATAGGGGTTGGATCATGAATAAATTTATCCAGGTGCTGGCCAATACATTTATGTATAGCAGCCTGAAAAAGAAAATGAAGTTCAATTTCCAGCCTTTGATAGAAAAGAAACTGGCAGAAGTAAATCAGAAGTTGGCAAAGGAAGCAGAGGTGTTCGATGGAATAAGTCTTACCGGTAAGATCCAGCAGTTCAGGATCTCTGATATTATACCTGGCGAAGATCATCTTTTGGTGATGGTGGCTGCTTCGGGAAATACCGTGGTCAATGTCAGGGATATCAATTTCCAGGTAGATCTGGAGCAGGAGGCTTAATTGCAGAGGTGGTTAAAAGCCTTATTTTTGCAGCATGAAAATAGATAATCTTGAACAGGGCTTTTTCGGAATAGGGATCCAAAATGGGAAAACACCCGAGAACCTTGGAGTGTTATGGCGTTCTGCGCAGAATATGGGAGCCAGTTTTATTTTTACCATTGGCAACCGGTACGCGAAGCAGGCTTGTGACACTCACAAAGCGGTGGGTGCCATGCCTTATTTTCATTACGAGAATTTTGAAGATTTCTATAAACACCTTCCGAAGGGGGCGATGCTGGTAGGGGTTGAGTTGACCCAAGAAGCAGAGCCGTTAGAAACTTTTGAACATCCAAGACGCTGCGTGTACCTTTTAGGAGCTGAGGATCATGGGCTCTCAAAAAAGGCGATCGAAAAAGCCCATTTTCTGGTGAAGTTCAAGTCCACTTACAGTCTCAATGTTTCTGTTGCAGGTAGTATCGTAATGTACGACCGAGGAATGAAGCAGTAAGCTTCCGAAGAAAATTTCCCGGAACGAGCCTGAAATAGGTATCTTTGTAAAAAAATTAATGTTATGGCACATAAGGCCGGTTTTGTCAATATAATTGGGAATCCTAACGTAGGGAAATCCACACTCATGAATGCTTTTGTTGGTGAGAAACTAAGTATTATCACCTCGAAGGCGCAGACTACCCGTCACCGTATTCTAGGGATCGTTAATGGGGAGGATTTCCAGGTGATCCTGAGTGATACACCGGGAATAATCAAACCTGCCTATCAGCTTCAGGAGTCTATGATGGACTTTGTGAAATCGGCTTTTGAAGATGCCGATGTGCTGGTATATATGGTCGAGATCGGTGAAAAAGAGCTGAAAGATGAATCTTTCTTCAATAAGATCATTCATTCCGAAATTCCTGTTCTCCTTCTGCTGAACAAGATCGATAAATCAAATCAGGAGCAACTTGAGGAGCAGGTGCAGCTTTGGAAGGAAAAAGTGCCGAATGCGGAAATATTTCCAGTATCTGCACTTGAAGGTTTTAATGTGCCGCAGGTATTCAACCGAATTGTGGAATTACTTCCGGAATCGCCTGCATTCTATCCTAAAGACACTCTTACAGATAAGCCTGAGCGTTTCTTTGTCAATGAGATCGTTCGTGAAAAGATCCTCATGCATTATAAAAAGGAGATCCCATATAGCGTCGAGATCGATACTGAAGAATTCTTTGAAGAGGAGGAGATCATTAGGATGCGTAGTGTGATCATGGTAGAAAGAGAGACCCAGAAAGGGATCATCATTGGCCATAAAGGAGCCGCCTTAAAAAGAGTAGGGGTAGAAGCCCGAAAAGACCTGGAAAAATTCTTCGGAAAACAGGTGCATCTTGAACTTTATGTGAAGGTCAATAAAAACTGGAGGAGTGATGCCCGGCAGTTAAGACGCTTCGGGTATTCAGGAGATAACAAATAATCCTTATCTTTTTACTTAGGATCCTGAAAATTCAGGGCTTTTTATCGTCTTTCCTTCACTTCGGAAGAAAAGGGGAGATTTAGCGACTGAGTTTCTTTCCTGAAAATAAGATAGATATAAGTTGATTGCATTTGTTTTAAAAGACCTAATTTTGCAGCCTTATTTAGAAGAAATTAATTATGAGTAGTATAGTAGCCATTGTAGGGAGACCTAATGTTGGAAAATCGACTTTTTTTAATCGTTTAATTCAACGCCGGGAAGCCATTGTTGACTCTGTGAGTGGGGTGACCCGTGACCGTCATTATGGAAAAACCGACTGGAATGGCAGAAATTTTTCTGTGATCGATACCGGAGGGTATGTGGTTGGAAGTGATGACATTTTTGAAGCAGAGATCGATAAACAGGTTGAATTGGCCATTGGAGAGAGTGATGCCATCATCTTCATGGTAGATGTGGAGGAAGGAGTGACTCCAATGGATGAGGATGTAGCCCAGCTTTTGAGAAAAGTAAATAAGCCGGTTTTACTGGCAGTAAACAAAGTCGATAACGCCAAACGTCTTGAAAATGCGGTGGAATTCTATTCTTTGGGACTTGGAGAATATTATCCAATTGCCAGTACCAGCGGAAGTGGAACAGGGGAGTTGTTAGATGCCCTTGTGGAAGCCCTGCCGGAAGATACCCGCGAAGAAGAAGCCGAACTGCCTCGTTTTGCGGTGGTAGGTAGACCAAACGCCGGAAAATCTTCATTTATCAACGCGCTTATTGGCGAAGAAAGATATATAGTTACCGATATCGCGGGTACTACCCGTGATTCTATTGATACCCGATATAATAGGTTCGGATTTGAATTCAACCTGGTCGACACCGCAGGGATCAGAAGGAAAGCTAAGGTTAAGGAAGATCTTGAGTTCTATTCTGTGATGCGTTCCGTAAGGGCTATTGAACATTGTGATGTTTGTTTGATCGTAATGGATGCCACCCGCGGATTTGACGGACAGGTACAGAACATTTTCTGGCTTGCACAGAGAAACCGAAAAGGGATCGTGATCCTCGTGAATAAGTGGGACCTGGTTGACAATAAGGAGACCAATACCATGAAAGAGTACGAACAGAAGATACGCCAGGAAATGGAACCGTTTACTGATGTGCCTATCGTATTCATGTCTGTATTGACCAAACAAAGGATCTTTAAAGCCATTGAAACGGCTGTTGAGGTGTATAAGAACCGAAGTAAGAAGATCAAGACCAGCGAGTTGAATGAAGTAATGCTTCCTATCATTGAAGCATATCCTCCACCGGCCTATAAAGGTAAATATGTGAAGATCAAGTTCTGTATGCAGTTGCCTACCCCGCAACCACAGTTTGCTTTCTTCTGTAACCTTCCGCAGTACGTGAAGGATCCTTATAAACGTTTTATTGAGAATAAACTTCGGAAGGAGTTTGACTTCACAGGAGTTCCCGTTTCGGTGTACTTCAGAAAGAAATAAGATAAGTTTTACCAAAAAAAGAACCCTCTCAGAAAAGTCATTTTTGAGAGGGTTTATTTTTTTATACTAGTTCAAATTGCGAAGTCTGAACTCCGAACTGTCGACTAAAGACTATTCTACCATCCGCCTCCGGCACCGCCTCCGCCGAAGCCTCCGCCTCCGAAGCCGCCACCAAAGCCTCCGCCACCGCCGAAGCCGCCGCTTCCGCCACCAAAGCTTCCACCGCCAAAGCCGCCTCTTCCGAGACTGCTCAAAATAAGAACGTCCAGTAATCCGCCGCCTCGCCTGTGTCCGCCATTGCGTCCGCCACCGCGTTTATTGCGCTGACTGAATACGATCATGAAAAAGATAAAGATAAGTGCGAGCACAATAAATCTTGGAGCGGCTCCACCTCCATTTCGGGAAGTAGGAGTGCCTTCATAGACCCCGGACATAACTTCCATTACAGCTGTAGTTCCGGCGTCAAGACCGCCATAGTAACTTCCGTTCCTGAACTGCGGTAAAATGACATTTTCAACGATCTGTTTGGATAAGGCATCGGTGAGATCTCCTTCGATCCCGTAACCGGTAGAGATCCATATTTTCCGATCTTCTTTGGATAGAAGTATGAATATACCGTTGTCCTCATCTTTTTGTCCAATTCCCCATTCATGTGCCCATTCGGCAGAATAAGTACCAATATATTCCCCTTGCAGCGAGTTGATGGTCGCTATCACGATCTGGGTAGACGTGGTATCGGCGTAGTTGATCAGCTTCTGTTCCAGGCTGCGTTCTTCCGAAGCGCTTAAAACGTCAGCTTCGTCATAGACACTGGTCTGTTCTGAGGGTTTGGGCGGAATATCACGTTGGGCATTTACTGTAAACGCTGCAAAGAGCAATAAGATAACAAGAGTGATGTTCCGTTGGAAATTTTTCATTTATCGGGATATTTTATCAGACAGTTGGTTTTCATCACTGTCTTCGCTCCATGGGAAGTGCACCTGTAACTCGTGACCTGCCCTGGTAATTCCGTTAATAAGGCCTTGCTTGAAATTACCTTTTTTGAATTCAGCTGCGATCTCGTCTTTGGTGCTTTCCCAAAAATCGGGAGGTACCACTTCATTGATCCCTTTATCACCGTAGATCACAAAGTTGCGGTCATCGATGGCTACATAGATCAGTACGCCGTTATCCTCCTTGGTGTTATCCATCTTAAGAAGGTGGAAGACTTCCATGGCGCGTTCCCAGATTTCGCCCTTACTGGATTTTTCGATATGCACCCGTATCTCTCCGGAAGTTTTCTTCTCGGCCTGTCTAATGGCTTCTACTACTTCTTCTTCCTCATTTGCTGTCAGGAACTCCTCTATGTTAGCCATAATAATGGGTTTTAAAAATCAAATTCTACGTCTGGTGCGTCTTCTGATCCTGCATCTGCTTCGTAAACAGGCATCCTGTCAAACCCGTACATTCCAACGATGATATTGTTAGGAAACTGACGTATGTATCGGTTGTACTCAGTAACCGTTTCATTGTAACGGTTTCTTGCCACGTTGATTCGGTTCTCTGTTCCTTCAAGCTGAGATTGCAGCTGCTGGAAATTTTGAGTGGCCTTAAGTTCAGGGTAACGTTCAACGGTAACCAGGAGGCGCGAAAGGGCAGATGAAACCTGGCTCTGTGCCTGCTGGAACTGCTGCATTTGGGCCTGGGTCATATTTTCGGCATCTACATTGATCGAAGTTGCCTTGGCGCGAGCTTCAATAACCTGTGTCAGTGTTGTTTGTTCAAAATCTGCTGCTCCCTTTACTGTATTTACCAGGTTTGGAATAAGGTCATTTCTGCGCTGGTAAGAGCTCTCCACATCAGCCCAGGTCTTGCGAGCCTGTTCCTGCTTGTCTACAGCTGTGTTATACTTTCCGGTGAACAATAAAAAGAATCCGAGCACGATCGCTCCGATAATCAATACTGGGACTAGCCACTTTTTCATTATAGTTGGTTTTTTAGTTTTATTAAAGTTGATTTTATGTTCTCTAACTTTCGGATAATTTCAAAGTTAGTCAATGTTTTCTGGCTTTCTTCCTTTAAATGGATTTTTGCGCCTTCGAGGGTAAAGCCTCGTTCCTTTACCAGGTGATAGATCAATTCAAGGTTCTTGATGTCTTCTTTGGTAAACTTCCGGTTGCCCTTTGCGTTCTTTTTAGGTTTGATCACATCAAACTCCTTTTCCCAAAACCGAATGAGGGATGCGTTCACGCCAAAGGCATCGGCAACTTCACCTATGCCGTAATATAATTTGTCTGGTAAGTCTACGTGCATTAATCCAGGGATTGGTTTTCTTGTTGTGATTGCTTAAGTATTTGATCGTATTCTTCGGCAGATAATTGGCCGTAATAAAAGTTCAAAGGATTGATCCTGTCATCTTCCTTAAAGATCTCGTAGTGAAGGTGAGGTGCCTGTGAGCGTCCCGTGCTTCCCACGAACCCGATCAGGTCCCCTCGCTTCACCCTTTGACCGCGTTTTACATTGTACTTATACAGGTGTGCGTATAAACTGGTGTATCCAAATCCGTGGTCAATTCTAATGTGTCGGCCATATCCACTGGAGCGGTTATCTGCTCTTGTCACTCTTCCGTCACCCGAAGCGTAAACCGGTGTTCCTCTAGGTGCCGAAAAATCCATTCCGTAATGGAATTTTCTAACTTTAGTAAATGGGTCTGTTCGCCATCCGTATCCGGAGGCCATTCTCTTTAAATTCTCATTTTTGACCGGCATGATCGCGGGGATCGAAGCTAGCAATTCTTCTTTATCCTGAGCCAGGCTGACGATCTCATCCAAAGAACGGGATTGTACTACCAAACGCTTGGTCAGGACATCCAGTTTTTTGTGGCTTTCAATGATCAGCTTAGAGTTGTCAAAACCTTCCAGGTCCTGGTATCTATTGATACCACCAAACCCGGCAAGTCGTTGTTCTTCGGGAATTGGATTGGCTTCAAAGTAAAGACGGTAGATATTATTATCCCTGTCTTCCACATTTGCTAAAACCTCCTGGATCTGATCCATTTTTCGGTTTAAAAGCCCGTATTGAAGTTTCATGTTTTCAAGCTCTCGTTTAAGGGCTTTTTCTTTGGGGGTTTCCAGCTGCGGAATGTTCAGGTATATGATCAAAAGTATGAATCCTGCAAGGAAAGCACCGGCGATACTCAGAAAGGCAATTCCTATCTTACGGCTTTTTTTCAGCTCGATTTTTTTATAGGAAAGGGTATCACTATCGTAATAATATTTAACCTTCGACATAAGTTAAATTATGCTATTTTTGCGTTACTATGCATGTTGCAAAAACAGTGCAACATTGAACTTGAGAAACGAACAAATATAAAAATAGTTTTCTCTCCCGCATAATTTAATAAAAATTGAAAATCATATTCGTTCATGAAATCCCAGGACATTCGTACTAAATTCCTAGAATTCTTTAAATCCAAAAATCACAGCATAGTTCCATCGGCGCCCATGGTTATCAAAGATGACCCCACGCTAATGTTCACTAATGCCGGGATGAACCAGTTCAAAGAATTCTTTTTAGGAAATGGAACCCCTGCAAGCCCTCGCGTGACCGATACTCAAAAGTGCCTTCGGGTAAGCGGTAAACATAATGACCTGGAAGAGGTGGGGAAGGATACCTATCACCACACTATGTTTGAAATGCTTGGAAACTGGAGTTTCGGCGATTACTTTAAAAAAGAAGCTATCCAGTGGGCGTGGGAATTATTGACCGAAGTTTATAAGATCGATAAGGATATTCTCTACGTTTCAGTATTTGAAGGGAGTGAAGAAGAGGGAATCCCTGTAGATCAGGAAGCCCTAAACCTTTGGATGGAGATCGTTCCTGAAGAACGAATCATTTTCGGAAATAAAAAAGATAATTTCTGGGAGATGGGTGACCAGGGACCATGCGGACCTTCTTCGGAAATTCATGTAGACCTGAGATCTGAAGAGGAAAAAGCAAAAGTTTCGGGAAGAGACCTGGTGAATATGGATCACCCTTTGGTTGTTGAGATCTGGAACCTGGTGTTCATTCAGTTTAACCGTAAAGCCGATGGTTCGCTGGAAAAACTTCCTGCCAGCCATGTGGATACAGGAATGGGCTTTGAACGCCTGTGTATGGCGCTTCAGGGTGTAAAATCAAATTACGATACAGATGTTTTCACTCCGCTTATCAAGCAAATTGAAAATATTACAAAATCAACATACGGCAAGAACGAAGAAACAGATATCGCTATTCGTGTGATCGCAGATCACGTTCGGGCGGTGGCATTCGCTATTGCAGACGGACAATTGCCGGGCAGCACCGGTGCCGGATACGTGATCCGTCGTATCTTAAGAAGGGCGATCCGTTACGGATTTACCTTTCTGGATCAAAAGGAAGCTTTTGTTTATAAGCTGGTTGATATTCTGGCCGACCAGATGGGGGAAGCTTTCCCTGAAATTCGTGCCCAAAAAGAATTGTGTAAAAATGTGATAAGAGAGGAAGAAAATTCCTTTTTGAGAACCCTTGACCAGGGGCTGGTTCTTCTGGACCAGATCATGCAGGAAACTCCTGATAAAAAAGTATCCGGGAAAAAGGCTTTTGAATTATATGATACCTACGGATTCCCAATTGATCTTACCGCGCTTATCTTAAGTGAAAAAGGCTATGACCTGGATCAAAAGGAATTTGAAAAAGAACTTCAAAAGCAAAAAGATCGTTCGAGGAACGCTTCTAAAGTAACTTCAGGTGACTGGATAGAAGTGAACGAGGGCGAAACTGAAGGCTTTGTAGGCTATGACTCTCTGGAAGCCGAAGTGAAGATCTTGCGTTATAGGAAAGTAGAATCCAAGAAAGAAGGAGCCCTATATCAGTTGGTCTTTAATAAAACTCCATTCTACCCTGAAGGCGGAGGCCAGATAGGGGACAAGGGAATACTGGAGAGTGAGTCAGGAGAGATCGTTTATATTGACGACACGCGCAAAGAAAACAACCTGATCATTCATCTTACTAAAGAACTGCCGAAGGACCTTTCAGGAAAATTCAAAGCGGTTGTGAATGCTGCTCGCAGGGCCCGCACGGCCGCGAATCACTCGGCTACGCATTTGCTGCATCAGGCACTTAGAAATGTGCTGGGTACTCACGTGGAGCAAAAAGGATCGATGGTGCAGAGCGATTACTTGCGTTTCGATTTCTCACACTTCAGTAAAGTGACTCCGGAGCAACTAAATGAAATAGAAGATTATGTAAATACCAGGATCGCCGATAAACTGCCTTTGGTTGAGAACCGTGAAATGACCTATGAAGAGGCTATCAATGACGGGGCGATCGCCCTGTTCGGTGAGAAGTACGGCGATAAGGTAAGAGCGATACGTTTTGGAGATTCCATTGAATTGTGTGGAGGTACCCATGTTGGAAATACCGCAGACATATGGCATTTTAAGATCATTTCTGAAGGTGCTGTAGCCTCGGGGATCCGTCGTATCGAAGCAATCACTTCGGAAGCGGCCAAGGAATATTATGTTTCTCAAACTGAAGTTTACAGCGAGATCAAAGCGGTACTTAAAAATCCGAAAGATCCTGTAAAAGCGGTGGTAAGCTTGCAGGATGAAAACGCCGAACTTAAAAAGCAGGTGGAGAACCTCCTGAAGGAGAAAGCCAAAAACCTGAAGGGAGATCTGAAAAATGAGATCAAAGAGGTTAACGGAGTTCACTTTTTAGCGAAGAAAGTAGACCTTGATGCCGGTGGTATCAAGGATCTCTCTTTCCAGTTGGGAGAGGAGTTCAATGACCTGTTCCTCATTTTTGGAACCGAGCAAAACGGGAAAGCCTTATTATCCTGCTATATTTCAAAAGAACTGGTTTCTGAAAAAGAACTGCACGCCGGTAAAGTGGTGAAGGAACTAGGGAAATATATTCAAGGTGGCGGCGGAGGCCAGCCATTCTATGCGACTGCAGGAGGGAAAAATCCTGATGGCCTGAATGAAGCCCTGCAAAATGCAGAATCTTTTATAAAATAGATTTATAAAGGCGCTGAAAAACATCATTTTCAGCGCCTTTTAATTTCTGTTTGTTTTACATTGAAACTATGGATTTCAGAACCCGGGTAACCATACAATCTAAAGAGGCTAAGATCGATTATGATTCGAAGATCTTACTGTTAGGATCCTGTTTTGTTGAGAACATAGGCAGGAAGCTCGAATACTTTAAATTCCGAAGTTCGCTAAACCCTTTTGGGATCCTGTTTCATCCTTCCGCTATCCATAACTTCCTGAAAAATGTTAGGTCAAAAAAGCGCTTTTCCGAAGCTGATATTTTTTATCACAATGAAACCTGGCACTGCTTTCAGGCACATTCAGATCTAAACAGGTCCGAGAAATTTGAAATTATTGAAGGGCTTAATTCGGCGGTAGAGGAAACATATGATTTCTTAAAAAATGCTTCGCACGTGATCATCACTCCCGGGACTGCCTGGGGATATCGCTTTAAAGAGACCGATGAGTTTGTAGCGAACTGCCATAAGGTGCCGCAAAAGAAGTTTGAAAAAGAGTTGGTGGATGCCAAAAACGACCTTCTTGGATGCGTAAAGATCATCAAAGAAATAAACCCTTCCGCAGAGATCATTTTCACGGTCTCCCCCGTAAGACATTTGAAAGACGGATTTGTGGAGAATCAGCAAAGTAAGGCCCGTTTGATCACGGCAGTCCATGAGATCATTACTGAAGAACTAAATACGCACTATTTTCCATCGTACGAGATCATGATGGATGAGCTTCGCGATTACCGGTTCTATGCTGAAGATATGGTGCACCCTAACCAGGTTGCCATTGATTATATCTGGGAAAAATTCACCGAGACCTGGATCTCTTCCGAAGCCATGCAGGTAATGAAACGTATCGACACCATTCAAAAAGGGCTTTCTCACAGGCCTTTCAGTGAGACTTCCGAAGCACATCAGAAGTTTAAAAATGATCTTCAGGAAAAGATAAGGACGCTGCAAAAAGACTATCCGCAGATAAACTTCTAAACCTCCCTTTGATTTTATCCTCAAAATTCCTGTAACTTTAAGTTATGAGGAAATTTATTTTTGGAGCGTTAAGTGTATTCTTATTGGTGCTCGCCGTGCGCTATTGTGAGCGACGTGGCAGTGACCGCCAAAACCTGGAGGAGAGTTCGGCTTTGATACAGGAGCAACTGCGAAATGTAGGAAAGCTGGTAGTGACCGAAGGTACTTTCTCGCAGGTGTTTACTTATAAAGATTCAAAACGCTTCTACCTGGATGTTTTTTCGGCCAGGAAAAAAGCTCTAATAGTGGTGAATACCAAGGCCACTGTAGCCTACGATCTAAGTAAACTGAAGGTGGAGATTGATGAGGCGAACAAAAAGGTCATTATCACCCATATTCCCAAGGAGGAGATCTCCATCTATCCCGATATTCAATACTATGATGTCACGCAGGATTACCTGAACCAGTTTGAGGCAGATGATTATAATTTGATCAAGAAACGGGTTACCGCCTCAATTCGCGAGAAGGTCGAGAATTCTGGCTTAAAATCGAATGCTCAAAACCGCCTCATCAGTGAACTTCAAAAGATCTATATACTTACCAGTACCCTGGGCTGGACCCTGGAGTATAAAGGTGAAGAGATCCATTCCGAAGAATTGAAAGAGCTAAAACTTTAAACCTACCCGGCTACCGTATCAGGTTTTATCAGGCTCACTCCGCCATCGATCAAATGGGCGACTTCAGGACGCCTTGATTTTACATCTTCAAGGTGCTCTAGTACTTCAGTTGCCAGCTTTTCATCTTTATCATGTGCCAGTTCAAAGATCTCTACGGAAAGCAGCCAGTCTTTTGGGTGATGTTTTTTCAGAATATCAAAGGCGGCATTCAGAGAGAACTTAGTGTTCTTGCCTTCCCTGATATTTCTAACCGATTCATATAAGGATTCCAGTTCCTCTCTTTCGGGCGTGCGTTTGCTCTTAATAGTAGTGGAAGAAGTCTTATGAGTGATCATGTTGAAAGAATGCCAGTCGGCAGGGCCCGCGAAAGCTGAGATCACCTCTTTTCCCACGGCCATGTCGTAATTGCCCCATTCAGGCTGGAACAACACTTCATCCCCATAGGTAACGGTACAGTTCTTAAGGCTAATAAGTATGATCTTTCCCTGAAGGTTTCGAGTTCCGGTAATGATCTCCCCTTTGACGACAATACCTCCTTCAAATTCGAAAGTGATCTTCTCTCCTTCGTAAATGTCATATGCCCTAAGGTCACGTGGACTCATATCTTCGATGGCGAGATTGATGCCTTTTAATTTTCCGACAGGTGAACCAAATCCATCGGGATGATTTTTAATTCCGTGGCCAACCAGTTCCTTTTCTCTGGAAGCTAAAGCGGTTTCTCCTTTTGTCTGGATATAGATAGGCTTTCCTTCATGTTCTATGACCCTTGAGAAATTACCTGAGATCTGAATCCCGGTACTAAGCTCTATACTTCCGATATTTTTTGAATTGATAAGTTTTTTCAAACCTTCAAGCCCGCCCACACGTAATGCCATTTTATTTGCAAACTCTTCCAAAACTGAGCTTAGGTGGGCAAAATCAGGAGTTACATATAGTTGAGGTTGAGGTTTGGTAATATCAAAATCCTGGTTTGCTGCTTCAATGTTGTACGGCAATTTTTTGACCTTATCGGTCATACACCAGGCGCTTTCCCCTATCGAGGAGAGAAGTCCGGCCCCATAGATCTTAGGATCTTCAGGAGTGCCTATAAGTCCGTATTCTACGGTCCACCAGTGCAGGTTCCTGATCTGGGCCATTTCACTCTGTTCCCTTACATCATTCTGAAGTTCATCCACTCTTTTCTCAGCGGCCGCGATCTCTTCTTCGGGAGTGTCTTCAGCTTCCTTGATAATAGAAAGGTGCCTGATGGCTTCATAGATCTCATAATCCTTGGCGCTGGAGATCGCCTTACATCCGATCTCTCCAAAACGACGTAAATATTCAGCATATTCAGGATTGGCGATAATAGGAGCATGGCCTGCACCTTCGTGAATAATGTCGGGTGCCGGGGTATACTCAATGTGTTCCAATTGCCTGATATCGCTGGCGATCACCAGAACGTTATAAGCCTGGAATTCCATGAAGGCAGCGGGAGGGATAAAGCCGTCCACTGCCACGGCGGCCCAGCCAATTTCTTTAAGGATCCTGTTCATTCCGTACATGTTGGGAATATGGTCTATGGAGATCCCGGTTTGACGTAGTCCTTCCAGATAAGAGGAGTGGGCAACCTTACTCAGGTATTCCACATTTTTGCGCATTACATACCTCCAGACCGCCTGGTTGATGGCGGTATACTCTTCATAATTCTGTGGTTTTATGAATTGTTTGAGGTGTGCCGGCAGGCGTTCAATTATCTCGTTGGATTCAAATTCTTGTTCCATAAATATCTTAAATAAACAGGTGTTTAAAGATACAAAAATATTGGATTTGTAAACTTCTGTGACCCTGATGGTTGTCTTGAAATGAGAAACAAAAAAGCCGCTAAAATCTTCATTCTAGCGGCCTGTAAGAAAATGGGGGGCTTTTCTATTAATTCTTACCGGGGGGATATTTTTCAAGGATTTCTTCAACTATCTCGTTGATCCTTTCTTGTTTACGATCTACATCTTTGGCCAGGGCAGCAGTACCCATTCCCTGCCATACAAGTTCTTTTTTACCGGCGTCAATCAGGTCAATGTATAGAGTGCCTTCTGTGGTTGAGTTTACCGTGTTGTAACCGGCGCCCCAATACCATGGATGCCATCCCCAACCATAACCGTAACCGTAGTTATTATTATAGATGTTGATATTTTCCTTGGTTTTGGTGAAAATGCTTACCAAAAGGTCGGGATCATCAGATTTTGTAAATCCTTTTTGCAGCATCTCGCTTTCTATAGCGCGAAGGATCCTTTTTTTGTCCAGGTCTGAAATTTCAGCTTTATCAATACCGGGTTTAAAAAATGCGAATGATTGATACTGGTTGAAATTCACGTCCTTGTCATAATCTGTAGCCACTTTTACCGTGCTGCAGGAAGCAAGAACCAGAACGAACAGTACCAGGACAGAAGTAATTTTTAATGATCTCATAATCCTAAAGGTTTTGGTTTTACAGTTATTTCAATAAACTATCATCTACCATATTAGGAATTGTGATCTTTAACTGAGGTTCTGTTTCCATGGCTCGTTTAATCGCAAACAGGGCGCCATCATTGCGCGCCCAGGATCGGCGGGCGATCCCATTGTTTACATCCCAATATAACATAGATCGTAGGCGTCTTTCCGACTCCTTATCTCCCTCAAGAACCATACCGAATCCGCCGTTCATTACTTCTCCCCAGCCAACTCCACCGCCGTTGTGGATGCTCACCCAGGTGGCTCCTCTAAAGCTGTCTCCTATCACATTATGAATGGCCATATCGGCGGTGAACCTGGATCCGTCATAAATATTGGAGGTTTCCCTATACGGGGAATCAGTTCCCGATACATCATGGTGGTCTCTTCCCAGCACCACGGTTCCAATCTCCCCTTTTGCTATAGCCTCGTTAAAAGCCTTCGCGATCTCGATCCTTCCTAAAGCGTCTGCATATAGAATACGCGCCTGGGATCCCACGACCAGTTTATTCTCTCGGGCACCCTGGATCCATTTGATATTGTCCTGCATTTGCTGCTGGATCTCTTCAGGGGAATCCTGCTTGAGGCGCTCAAGTACTTCTGAAGCGATCGCGTCGGTCTTATCGAGATCTTCCTGCTTTCCGGAAGCACATACCCATCTGAACGGTCCGAACCCGTAGTCGAAACACATGGGGCCCATGATATCCTGCACATAACTCGGGTAAGCGAAGTTTTCTTTGTCGTTAGCTTTTTCAGCGGTTACGAAATTACCTTCATTATCCTTGAAGATCTTAGCGCCCGCTCTGGAAGCTTCCAGTAAAAAGGCATTTCCGTAGTCAAAGAAATACGTACCTTTTTGAGTGTGCCGGTTAATGGCTTCGGTTTGTCTGCGTAAACTTTCCTGTACCTTTTCCCTGAACTTTTCGGGATCTTTGGCCATTAGCTCATTGGACTCTTCAAAAGATAATCCCACGGGGTAATATCCTCCTGCCCACGGATTGTGTAGGGAAGTCTGGTCACTTCCAAGATCAATGTGCAGGTCTTGTTTATCAAATTCCTCCCACACCTCTACCACGTTGCCCTGGTAGGCAAAGGAAATGCTCTTTTTATCTGCTTTTGCCTGTTTTACTTCTTCAACCAGTGTGGTAAGGTCGGTCACTACCTCGTCCACCCAGCCCTGGGAATGTCTTGTCTCTACCGCTTTCGGGTTGACCTCGGCGCAAACTGTGATACAGCCTGCAATATTCCCTGCTTTTGGCTGAGCTCCGCTCATACCTCCCAAGCCTGAAGTGACAAAAAGGGAACCTTCTCCCAGTTGTGCTCCGGTTGGTAAATTGAACTTCTCAGCGATCTTTCTCAGTGCGTTAAGCACTGTGATGGTCGTACCGTGAACAATTCCCTGCGGACCTATATACATATAACTACCCGCGGTCATTTGCCCGTATTGGGTCACCCCAAGAGCATTGAACTTCTCCCAGTCATCGGGTTTGGAGTAGTTAGGGATCATCATCCCATTGGTGACCACCACTCTTGGAGCGTCCTTATGAGATGGGAACAATCCCATGGGGTGGCCCGAATACATGACCAGCGTTTGCTCGTCGGTCATTTCAGCCAGGTATTTCATGACCAGTCGGTATTGTGCCCAGTTCTGGAACACGGCTCCGTTCCCGCCATAGGTGATCAATTCATGCGGGTGCTGAGCGACTTTGGGATCCAGGTTGTTCTGTATCATCAGCATTATCGCTTTTGCCTGTTCGCACTGCCCCGGGTATTCTCCGATAGGTCGGGCATACATGTCATAATCGGGCATGAAACGGTACATGTAGATGCGTCCGTAAGTCTCCAGTTCTTTCCTGAATTCAGGAAGTAAGGTCTCGTGGTGCTGAGGTTCAAAATACCTGAGGGCATTTCGCAAAGCCAGTTTCTTTTCCTCGGCGTTTAGAATTTCCTTGCGTTTTGGTGCGTGGTTGACGTTTGGGTCGTATTTCTTTGCTGCAGGCAGCGTATCAGGAATGCCTTCTAAAATAGCTTTTTTGAAGTCCATTGTTTATTTTTTAGTCTGTTGGTTGGTTTTTTTGTTGAAGCCGTACGGGCAGTGTCGGCAACCACTTTCACAGCAATAGCCTCGCTTGAGGTGGTATTGTTCGGTGAAGCAGCGATACCCTTCGGGGGTTAGGTAATAATCTCCTTCTTCTAAAGGAATTTTTTTCTTGAAAAAACTCATGTTACAAAAATAGCATTTTCTTACCTTGTCCTCATGTTCGTGGTGGTAAATAAATTTCTTCTGTCTAAAAACTTTGATGGCGTAGTGCTTTGGCCCTTCATCGTTCTAAAGCGAAGAGCCCTTAAAGAAAACCAGGTCTTTATGAACCATGAGCGTATCCATCTCAAACAACAGGTGGAACTCTTCATTTTGTTTTTTTTTATCTGGTA
This sequence comes from Salinimicrobium gaetbulicola, assembly GCF_042676025.1. Taxonomy (NCBI): domain Bacteria; kingdom Pseudomonadati; phylum Bacteroidota; class Flavobacteriia; order Flavobacteriales; family Flavobacteriaceae; genus Salinimicrobium; species Salinimicrobium gaetbulicola. The sequence goes on along the minus strand of NZ_JBHTJP010000032.1, from coordinate 1,275,881 downwards.
CCTTCTGGAATACCTTATTCGGCTTATCAAGTACAACGATTCCTATAAAGCCTACAGCCGCATCAGTTTTGAAAGGGAAGCTTATGCCAACGAAAAGGATCTTGGGTATATTCCCAGGAGGAAATTGTGGGGCTTTTTAAAATACATGTAACTTCTTTCTTTCTTCTTCGGAAAAGCACCTAAGTTTTTACACCTTTGCATTTCAGAAGGTTTGTATGGCTGCAGTATTTGATGATCATCCCGAAATTCCGAATCAATTCGTGACCGAGCTCAACGGGGTTTCAGTCTATATGAAACGGGAAGATCTCTTGCATCCTCATGTATCCGGGAATAAGTTCCGGAAGCTCAAATATAACCTCAAAAATGCCATTTCTGAAGGTCATGATACCCTGTTAACTTTTGGCGGAGCTTTCTCCAATCACATAGCGGCGACCGCTGCTGCGGGAAAGGAATGTGATCTTAAAACAATTGGGGTGATTAGAGGCGAGGAGCTGGGAAAGGACCTTGAGAAAACACTTCGGGAGAACCCGACCCTTAATTTCGCTGCTTCCTGCGGAATGGAATTCGACTTCGTGAGCAGGAGCGCTTATCGCGAAAAGACTTCAGAAGCCATGCTGAAAAGGCTTCGGGAAAAATTCGGAAAATTCTACCTGGTTCCCGAAGGCGGGACCAATGTGCTCGCAGTAAAAGGTTGCGAGGAGATCCTTTCCGAAGAAGACAAGGAATTTGACGTGCTGTGCTGTGCCATGGGCACGGGAGGAACTATTTCGGGCATCATAAATGCTTCCGCAGAAGATCAAAAAGTGCTGGGGTTTCCCGCCCTGAAAGGTGATTTCCTAAGACCCGAAGTAGAGAAATTCACCAAAAAAAATAACTGGGAGATCATAACAAATTATCATTTTGGAGGTTATGCTAAGGTAGACCGATCCCTGATCGACTTTGTGAACGGCTTTAAAAAGGAGTTTGGAATACAGCTGGATCCTGTCTACACAGGTAAAATGATGTACGGGATATTTGAACTGATCTCGAAAGGAAATTTTTCCGAAAATACTCGTATTTTAGCCGTCCATACGGGAGGGCTTCAGGGAATTTCCGGAATGAACAACAGGCTTAAAAACAAGAATTTACCCCAAATTGAATTATAGTATGAAATATGCTTTTAAGATTTTATTGCTCTTATTAGTCTTCTCCGCCTTTTCCTGCGGAAGCAAAAAGAAAGTTGCCGGAAAGAAGGAGGTTAAAAAAGAACAAAGGATCGAAGATCAAACCCGCATAGTGGTTGAAGAGATCACCGGGGTGCCTTCCGAAGAACCTGAGGTAGTGGAAACGCCGGCTCCAAAAACCTATGTGGATAAAGTGGCGGCCTATATTAAATTGTATGCCCCTATCGCGCAGGAAGAGATGGCACTGTACAAGATACCTGCAAGTATTACCCTGGCGCAGGGAATTCTGGAGTCGGGTGCCGGGGAGGGTGAACTTACCTTAAAAGCCAATAACCACTTCGGGATCAAATGTCACGGTTGGAGTGGCGGCGGGGTGTATCACGATGATGACCGCCCGCAGGAATGCTTCAGGAAATATAACCATCCAAAATATTCTTACAGAGACCATTCTCTTTTCCTGACGGAAAGAAAACGCTATGCCGGACTTTTCGATTTAGATATTGATGATTACGTAGGCTGGGCTAAAGGTCTGAAGGCGGCAGGTTACGCGACCGACAGAAAGTATCCTGATAAACTGATCAGTATTATTGAGAGGTATCAACTCTACAAGTATGACGGGGAAGTTTTAGGAAAAGATATGGTAGCCTATGCCGAAAGAAATCAGGCCCATTCAAATGAAAGGTATGTGGTGAAGCAGGGTGATACCTTGTATTCTATCGCGAAGAGATATGATCTGACCGTAGAGCAGTTAAAAAAGTATAATAATTTGAGGGATAACGCCATCGGGATCGGCCAGATCCTGTATGTTACCCCATAACAGAAAAGATATTTTTATGATTTATAAGAGAAGCAGCGAGTTATTTGCTGCTGCCAAAAAAGTGATTCCGGGAGGGGTTAATTCTCCGGTAAGAGCATTTAATGCAGTTGGAGGTGAGCCTTTGTTCATTAAAGAAGCAAAGGGCGCCTATATGTATGATGAGGACGGGAATAAATATATTGACTATATAAATTCATGGGGTCCGCTTATCCTGGGGCATGCTTTTGAACCAGTTGTAAACGCGGTGGTTGAAAAAGCTATAAAAGGAACCTCTTTTGGAACCCCGACTGAAATTGAAACCACTATCGCGGAACTTGCGGTGTCCATGGTTCCTAATATTGACCAGATCAGGTTCGTGAATTCGGGAACTGAAGCTTGTATGAGCGCGGTGCGTTTGGCCAGGGGTTTCAAGAATCGCGAAAAGATCATCAAGTTCGCCGGCTGCTATCACGGTCACAGTGATTCCTTCCTTATCCAGGCGGGGAGTGGTGCCATAACTTTTGGAACTCCCAATAGTCCGGGGGTCACCGAAGGTACCGCGAAAGATACTTTACTGGCGGTCTATAATGACCTTGATAGTGTAAAAGATCTTTTGGAAGCGAATAAAGAAGAGATCGCCTGTATCATTCTGGAACCCATTGCCGGAAACATGGGATGTATCCCTCCAAAAGAAGGCTTTTTGGAAGGCCTTCGGGAAATGTGTGATGAATACGGTGTGCTGCTGATCTTTGATGAGGTAATGACCGGATTCCGTCTTGCAAGAGGTGGGGCCCAGGAATTGACAGGAGTGGACGCTGATATTGTTTGCTTCGGAAAGGTGATTGGCGGCGGACTTCCGGTAGGAGCTTTCGCGGCGAGACAGGAGATCATGGATCATCTTGCTCCTAACGGACCTGTTTACCAGGCGGGAACTTTAAGTGGTAACCCTCTTGCGATGGCAGCAGGTTTAGCCATGCTTACCGAACTGAATAACTCTCCTGAGATATATACCAGTTTAGCTGAAAAAACCGAATACCTCCATAAAGGGATCAGTAAGGTATTAACAGAGAATAAAGTGACCCATACCATTAACCGAAAAGGCTCTATGATCTCAGTTCACTTTGCTGAAGAAGTGGTAGTGGATTTCACTTCAGCGGCCAAAGGAAACAATGACACTTTCAAAAAGTTCTTCCATGGATTGCTTGAGAACGGGATCTATATCGCGCCAAGCGCGTTTGAGACCTGGTTCCTTACAGATGCATTGACCTACGAAGATCTGGATGCGACAATTGCTGCTATAGAAAAGGTTAGTAAGACGTTTTAATCGAATAGTATTTAAACTGAAAAGGCTTCAGGGGTTAAAACCTTTGAAGCCTTTTTTAATAGTTCATTTCCAGTAATTCTTCCAGGTAATTCCGTTGGTTGGATAACCTCGGAATTTTATGTTGTCCGCCCAGTTTATCTCTTTTCTTAAGCCAGTCATAGAAAAGTTTCTCACGTGCCTGGTGGATCTTCGGCGGATCAAGGGTCATATTATTATGACGTTTGGCCTCGTAATCACTGTTGATCTCCTGAAGGTGTTTGTCAAAAGTCTTTACAAAAAGATCGAAATCCTTTGGAGGGGTTTTGAATTCAATGATCCACTCGTGCGCGCCTTTTTCCTTGCCCTGCATGAATACAGGTGCGGCTGTGTAATCAACGATCTCACATCCGGTAAGCCTGGAAGTTTCCCGAAGGGCTTTTTCGGCGTTTTCAATGATGAGTTCTTCCCCGAAAACATTGATATGATGTTTGGTGCGGCCTGTAATCTTAATTCGGTAGGGGTGCAAAGAAGTAAAACGTACGGTATCCCCTATCTTATAGCGCCACAGTCCGGCATTGGTAGTAATGAGCACCGCGTAATTTTTGTCCTTTTCAACCTGCGATAACGGGATCACCTTTTCCTGTGGAGTACCATAAGTATCCATCGGAATGAATTCATAGAAAACCCCATAATCAAGCATTAATAAGAGCTCTTTAGAGTCATTTCTATCCTGGATGGCGAAGAAACCTTCCGAAGCATTATAGGTCTCATAATATTTAAAGTCCGGCGAGGGCAGGATCTTTTCGTACTGGTCTACATAAGGTGAAAAATTGACTCCCCCGTGAAAATATACTTCCAGATTAGGCCAGATCTCGAACAGGTTTTCCTTTCCGGAATCCTCCAGTACATTGTTTAAAAGTACCAGCATCCATGAAGGGACCCCGGCAAGGCTGGTAACATCTTCCTGAATGGTTTCCGCTACGATAGCCGGCATTTTTTGCTCCCAGTTGCTCATAAGTGACACCTGGTTGCTGGGCGTACTGCTGAATTCTGCCCAAAAAGGCATATTGTCGATCAGGATCGCCGAAAGGTCACCGAACTGGGTGCCATTACTGCGGTATAATTCTTTGCTTCCTCCCAGTCTCAGGCTTTTTCCGCTGAAAAGCTGGGAGTCGGGATTGTTATTGAGGTACATGCACAGCATGTCTTTCCCTGCTCCGTAATGGCATTTTTCCAGCGATTCCTCGCTAACGGGAATGAATTTACTTTTCGCGTTGGTAGTCCCGCTTGACTTGGCAAACCATTTGATGGGAGTAGGCCAGAAGATATTTGTTTCGCCCCTGCGGCTGCGTTCAATATCGGGTTCGAAATCCTCATATTGCTGCATGGGCACCTGGGAGGCAAAATCTTCATAGGTGGTCATGGAGGCGAAGTCGTACTTTTTACCGACTTCGGTATTTTTGGCTTTTTGAAGGAGGCCTTTTAAGAGTTCAAACTGTACCTCATGAGGGTATTTGATGAAAAATTCCATCTGGTGAATACGCTTCTTTAAGAACCAGGAAGCAACGGAATGAACTAATGGAATTGGCATTTTTCTTTATATCTTTAGGCCTTCTTATACATACATGACCTGCCTGATTGGCCGGTTAAAAATAAAACTATTCTGACAGCTTGCAAAGTTAGCATCAGATAAAATTTTACGATTGATTTATGATTTACGAAGGCGTACTAACGAAGATGAAAACTGAATTAAGTGACACGGTTCAATACTACCTGCTTTTTGAGCAGGACTTCTTAAATCTCAATCAGGTGTTGAATAAAAAGCTTAGCATTAATTTTTTACGCTATAAATGTTTGAATTGCGGACTCGAAAAAAAAGTTTTTGCTAACGGCGTTTGTTATAACTGTTTTACGGTACTTCCTGAAATGGGAGACTGGGTCATGCGTCCTGAACTTAGTAAAGCCCACTTGGGCCAGGAAGACCGCGATCTTGATTATGAACAAAAAGCCCAGTTGCAACCTCATATCGTGTACCTGGCAAATTCCAGTAACGTAAAGGTTGGGGTTACCCGAAAAAGCCAGATCCCTACAAGATGGATCGACCAGGGTGCTCATGAGGCTATCGAGATCGTGGAGGTGCCAAACCGCTATCTTGCAGGGATCGCCGAGGTCGCTTTAAAAGATCATGTTTCTGATAAAACAAACTGGAGAAGGATGTTGACCAATGACCTGAAAGATCTGGACCTTTCCCAGATCAGGGAAGATCTCAAACAATATCTTCCGGAGGAAGTGAAGGATTACTACCTGGCCAACTCGAAGGAGCTGGAGATCAAATTTCCGGTGGTGAACTATCCCGCAAAATGTAAAAGTCTGAACCTGCAAAAAACCCCTTTCTATGAAGGGGTCTTAAAAGGTATCAAAGGTCAGTATCTCATCTTTGAAGATGGCGTGGTCTTCAATGTTCGAAAACACGAAGGCTACGAGGTAAGCCTAAATGTTATGTAAGCTTATTGCTCTGTAGTATCCTTTTGCTTCTTTTTACCGCCTAGAAGTCCGCCGAGAATATTTTTGGCAGCCTCCTTTACCACATCATCCCCGGTTTTAGTGCTGTCCTTTTTGGTGGGAATGGGTATTTTGATTCCCCCAGCTTTTGCGGTGCTGTCTTTTCCTGTTTTTCCGGTAATAATATCTGTGAGGACATTTTTCCCTTTCTCCTGAAGTTTCGCGGTCTGACTGGCGATGATCTTTTGAGTAAGATCACTAACCGCTTGTTCCATGTTCAGGTTGATCTTAGGATTGGAAAAAGTACCGCTAAGACCGATGGGTAAGGCTATGGTCATGGAATCCTGCGCGGTGGCGTTAAGTTTTGATAAAGTGCCTCCCAGTTCATTACCTAAATATTTTGCGGGCACGGCCAGGGCCAGGGTATAATTCATGTTGTTGTCAAAACTATGAGTTCCCGAAGCGCTTGCTTTGATGCCTTTTATGTTGAAATCAAAGGGCTGGACTTTCACCTGTCCGTTATTAAAAGTAAGCACGGTTTTCAGGTCTTTTAAATTCAGATCGTTCAGGTTTATGAAATTCAGGGTTTGATCCAGTTTTGATAATAAAGGCGTTTGGGCCGGATTGACTTTGGCGCCTAAAATTTCGGCCAGGGCGTTCCCCGCAAGGGTTTGTAGTTTAGGAGTGAGATCGTCATTTAGACTTCCGCGAAGGTCAATGTTTGTAGTGAGGTCTCCGGTTAAGGCTTCGGCAATGGGAGCCAGATTTCTCAGCAGATCCATATCCCTGAACGCGCTGGCGATATCTATGGAATTAAGGTCAAGCTTCATCCCGAAGGTTGGCACCGTCTGGCCGGTAGAAACATTCCCGTTCAAAGCGATATTCCCATTGAATAGGTTAGCCGTTACTCCGCTTAGGGTGGCAGTCTCATTGTCGATGCTCAGTTTTCCTTTAGCATTGGTGAGGGTTAAGTTGTCATATAAGACCTTATCTGCCGTGAAATTCAGCGCCACATCTAAAAAAGACGGGATCTTGATCGCTTCTTCAGTGGCTGCAGTCGTCTTTTTGGCGGTAGTTTTTTCCGGCTCTAATTTTGATTTCTTCATCATGAAATCGTTCACTGAAAAAGTGTTGGAACTGGCATTGAACGTACCTTTTAGTTTTTGATCGGTGAACAGGTAACCCGCCAGGTTTTGAATGTTTCCGTTCACGGTAATATCGGTTTTTCCCGAAGTAGCCTTGAAATTTTCCAGGGTCACATTCCCGGAATTGAATTTCATATTAGCCTGTGCGATCGCTATCTCATTCGGAAATTCCGGCGAGGCGTACTTAAAGTTCGTGATACTCGCAGTCCCGTTGCTGTTCACGTTTTGATATTGTTCCTTCTCGATAGATTCCATATCAAAGCTGGCTCTCATATTGGCCGTCAGCATTCCGTTGAGGTCCTGTTCCAGTTCCAGCGGATAGGCTTGCTTTAAATTAGCGAGATTTATGGTCCCGTTCACCGCCATGTTCACGAGCATGTTTTCAGTGAGATCCCTTAGTTGAGCATTCGCCCTGAAGGCGTCCCGGTCGATCCTGAAGTTAAGCGTGTCGATATTTACGTAGGTGTCATCGGCCAGCCCGGTCTCGTTCTTCACTTCGGCGGCAATAGTGATATCTTCCACTTTCTTCGGAAGGTCAGGGTACTTGAAAGAGGCATTATCAGACCTTATCTTGATATCCATTTTAGGGATATAGGTCTCGTCTACAATTCCGCGGATAAAACCGTTCACGATAAAATCCCCGCTGGTTTCCACCTCTTCAATGTTCTTGGAGTATTCTTCAGGTATGACCGCCAGGAAATTCTTGAACGAGGAGGTTGGGGTCTTAAAGGAAATATCCACCTCGTTGTTGTCTTCATTTACCTGTACATAACCGTCAAAGGTGAGTGGCAGCTGGTTCACCAGGGCTTCGTTTTCCAGGAAAGTGTAGCGCTGTTGTTCGAGATCCATCTTAAAATCGGCGTCGAGTTGCACCTTGTTCCGGTTTAGATAGTTTACTTCATCTACCATTAGACTTACCAGGGCTGTCGAAAAAGTGCTTAATGTCGAGGTTTTAGCTGAAAGATCTCCATTCCCTTCATGGTTAAGATCCTCTACGATCAATTTTATTCCGGCCCCCTGGTCGTGATAAGTGACCCGCGAGTCGTTGATCTCGTAATGCTTCATGTCAAACTTGAAGCCTCCGGTGGTATCGGCCGGGGTCTCATCCTTGATGGCGATGTCGTAATTATTGTTCCCTAAAGAGTCCACTTTGATGTTCAGTTGGGTGTTGTTAAGCGTGAGAGCGTCTACTTTCATGGCTTCCCCGCTTCGGAAGAGTTCTGTAAGTGACATTTGCAGGAATACCTCCTCGCTGTAGGCAAGGGTGTCGCCTTCAAAAGGAGCCTCATTGATCACGCTCAGGTCGTCAATGCCCAGCGTCGCGTTGGGGAAGTTCCGGAAAAGGCTCAGGTCAATGTCGGTAAAAGCAACCCGGGCATTCAGGTTGTCATTCATGGTCTTTTGAACCAAACCTTTTAGCTGGCTTTCAAATATGATAGGGGTTAAGAAAAGAAGTACCAGAATTACCCCCAGTGTTATCGCAGCTATTTTCAATATTTTTTTCATAAAAGAACATTTAAGAGAATTCAAAAAGAAAATTATGAGGTGTTAAAACCTCCATTTAGTTAAAAACTCTTTCTATCAAAGTTAAGAGTATGTGGTTTTGTTTTATTTAATTTGCTGTGAAATTTACGACTTTAGTCTTACTAAACTTTTCTTAAAAACCCTTGAATTCTCCTAAAACTGTATATATCGCCCTTGGAAGCAACAAGGGGAGCCGGTTTGATTTTCTCCAAAAAGCTGTAAATGAGATACAGCGGCAGGTGGGGGAAGTGATCAAAGTATCATCAGTTTATGAGACTCCGGCCTGGGGTTTTGAAGGGAGCGCCTTTCTCAATGCCTGCATCGAGGTAAGCAGCCGCTTTGAACCCGAGGTGATCCTTGATAAATTACTGAAGATCGAAACATCATTGGGGCGTGAAAGAAAATTGGACGCCGGTTACCAGGATAGGACCCTTGACCTCGATATCATCCTTTTTGAGGAGGAACTAATTTCTTCGGAAGTGTTACAGGTGCCGCATCCGGAGATGCTCAACAGGAAATTTGTCCTGTTACCTCTTGCCGATATCGCGGCGGAAGTAAAACATCCGGAAAGGAAAAAGAAGATCAAAGAATTGTTGTTGGAAACTCCCGATAGTTCTGAAGTAAACCGAATTTCAGAAGATCTTAAAAAGCCGGTTTCTTTCTCCTTTTCCAAGTATAATTATATCGCGGTAGAAGGAAACATCGGCGCAGGGAAGACCAGTTTTTCAACCATGGTATCCCAGGATTTCAACGCGAAATTGATACTGGAGCGCTTCAAGGACAACCCTTTCCTTCCAAAGTTTTACGAAGATCAGCAGCGCTATGCTTTTTCGCTGGAAATGTCATTTCTGGCAGATCGTTATCAGCAACTTTCAGATGACCTGGCGCAGTATGACCTTTTCAAGGATTTTGTGATCTCAGATTACGATGTGTTCAAGTCGCTGATCTTTGCCAAGATCACCTTGCATGAAGATGAATACCAGTTGTACCAAAAGCTTTTCCACTTGATGTACAAGGAACTGGTAAAGCCAGATCTGTATGTGTATCTCTATCAAAATACCGAGCGGCTGCTGGAGAATATTCGAAAGAGAGGCCGCGATTATGAACAGAACATACAGCATGATTACCTGGCGAACATCAATAAAAGTTACCTGTCATTCATCAAGTCGCAACCCGGGCTCAATGTTAAGATCATCGATATATCGGAACTGGATTTTGTAAGTAACCGCGAGGATTATCTGAAACTCCTGCAGGAGATCTCCTAAAAGTTCCTGTTCAAAAATGGCATTTTTGAAAGGCTTTGCTTTTTAAGAATACTGCAATTTTGAAAAAACATCCCACAGCACCACGCCTGCGCTTACCGAGATATTGAGAGAATGCTTGCTGCCCAGCTGCGGGATCTCAATGACGCCGTCGCTTGCAGATACTACCTTTTGTTGCACCCCTTTTACCTCATTCCCAAAGACAAGGGCGTATTTTTTGCCTTTTTCGGGTAGGAAGTCATTCAGCATCGTGGCATTTTCGGCTTGTTCTACGGAAAAGACCCGGATGTCTTCCTGTTTCAGTTCTTCAACCAGGCTAAGCGAGTCTTCAACATATTCCCAGGCCACGGTTTCGGTAGCACCCAGGGCCGTTTTTTGAATGTCCTTATGTGGCGGGGTAGCGGTGATTCCGCAGAGGTATATTTTTTCGAGTAAAAACGCATCGGCTGTGCGAAAGATGGAGCCAATATTATTCAGGCTGCGTACATTGTCTAAAATGACAATTACAGGAGTCTTTTTGGCTTCCTTGAATTCGTCAGGGCTTTTGCGCTCCAGCTCGCTGTTCTTGAGTTTGCGGTTTTCCATAGGCGCAAAAATAGGAAATTTTGACTCTTTTCTTGCGCGATCCTTCCGAAGAGAAAATCGCAGATCTAAAAATAAGTATTGGTTTAAATCCTTAAAAATGAGTAAATTGAAGGCTGTTTCTGCGGTATTTAAAAACATCCCCCTATTTTTTTGCATTATCCCTGCGGTGTAAAGGCTCCGGAGATTAACGATATACTATATTTAAAATAAGGCGCTATGAAAAACGGTAAAGCTCACTGGTCTAAAAATGAATTAAAGATCTACATCCTTTTATTGTGTGCGAATGCAGACAGAGTGGAAAGCGAGGAAGAGGTAAACCTCATAAAATCTAAAGTGAAGCCACAGGATTTTGAGAAGATCTACGATGAATTTTCTGAAGATAATGAAGACCTGGCCCTGGAAAAGATCAGGGAGAGTGTTTCGAAACACCATTTTTCACACCGCGAATTGACCGCGCTTCAAAAAGAGATGCAGGAGATCTTCTTTGCCGACGAGAAGTTCAAACCCCTGGAGCGAAACCTGGAAAGAATACTCAATAATATCATTTATTAATGGAGGACATACCGCTAATTTAAACTGAACCTCCTGCAAATCCAGTCCCAAATTGGTTGTAATAATAATTTTAAGTGTAACCAATAATAGAACTAAGATGGAAAAATTGAAAATGAACCTGTTGAAGGGCTTGCTGCCAGGGGCATGCATGTTATTTCTCACGCCCGCGATAATGGCCCAGGATCCGGTTAAGGAGGACCCGAAACATTACAAAGTAGAGCTGGATAATGATGAGGTGCGGGTATTAAGAATAAATTACGGGCCCGGAGAGGAATCGGTGATGCATAAACACCCCAAAGGAGTGGTGGTTTTCCTTACTGACGCTAAAGTTGATTTTACCTTGCCCAACGGGCAGACGGCACCCATGACCACTACAGCCGGGGATGTTATCTGGACAGAGGAAGACAGTCACAAGCCTAAGAATACGGCAGGTCAACCTCTTGAAGCCATACAGATCGAATTTAAATCTAAAGAAACCGGGGCAGGAGAGATGCAGGAAGCGCGATACACCACCTCGTCCCCGATGATCGACTTGGTTAAAAAGGGTCTTATGGATTATGAAAAGAAAGACTGGGATTCCTGGAAAGCTCAATTTGGAGATGATGCCAGGATCTTTCATAACAACTGGGATGAATCTGTTTCTCCCGATGAGTTCATTGAGGATCATTCAGGCTTCCTTGACAATTTTTCTTCGTATGAGTTTGTGGACGAACCGGCTTTCTTCGAACAAATAATTGATGACAAAGGTCAAAAGTGGGTCTATTTCTGGGGAATCTGGGAAGGCACGCTGAAGTCCAACAGGCAGAATCTTAAGATCCCGGTACACCTGGCTCTAATGTACAAGGATGGAAAAATTGTAGAGGAATACGGCTTCTATGATATGTCTCCTTTCTGGAAAGCCATGCAGGAAAGTAAAAAGTAGTCGCCCGCTGAATAATTTAGATTCCGGGAAGTTTTTTGAACAGGTATTTTATCTGGGCTCAGCTTCCCGGAATTTTATATTCAGTCCAATTCCTGAAACTTTTATTTTAATTAAAATCGTGGAATAAGTACATTAGCAGCTACTTAAAAATTCAAGCAAGTGTCAGCAAAATCAGGTAAGAAGGTTACGCCTTTAATGCAGCAATACAATACCATCAAGAAGAAATATCCTGATGCCCTGTTGCTGTTCAGGGTGGGCGATTTTTACGAAACTTTCGGGGAAGATGCTGTCAAGGCTGCCCGAATTTTGAATATCGTGCTCACTAACCGGAACAATGGTGGCGAAAAGATGGAGCTGGCAGGATTCCCTCACCATTCCCTCAATACCTATTTGCCCAAACTTGTGAAAGCAGGGGAGCGGGTCGCTATCTGCGATCAGCTGGAAGACCCTAAAATGACCAAGTCGATCGTTAAAAGGGGCGTGACCGAGCTGGTGACTCCCGGAGTTTCCATGAACGATGAGGTACTTCAGAGTAAATCGAATAATTTTCTTTGCGCCGTGCACTTCGGAAAAAGGGAGCTGGGAATATCATTTCTGGATGTTTCTACCGGAGAGTTTTTGACGGCCCAGGGAAGTTCGGAATATATAGACAAACTGCTTCAGAATTTCAGCCCGAGCGAGGTGCTTGTTCCCAAGAACAGGAAGAAGGAATTCCTGAAGGCTTTTGGAGAAGATCATCACACTTTTTTCCTGGAAGACTGGGTATACAAGCAGGATTACGCCTACGAGACCCTTAATTCCCATTTTAAGACTAAGTCTTTAAAAGGTTTTGGGGTGGAGCAGCTGGAAGAGGGAGTTATCTCTGCGGGTGCGGTGTTGTATTATCTCGGGGAAACCCAGCACCACCGCCTGCAGCATATTACGGGCATCACCCGAATAGCTGAAGAGGAATACGTGTGGATGGATCGTTTTACCATCCGCAACCTGGAGCTGTACAATTCCACCGCCCAGAACGCGGTCACCCTGCTTGATGTCATTGATAAAACCATTTCCCCGATGGGGGGAAGAATGCTGAAGCGCTGGCTGGCCCTGCCGCTGAAAAATGCTGAAAAGATCAGGAAACGGCACCAGGTCGTGGAATATTTTACAGCGAATGCAGAGGTGCACCGGAAAATTCAGCATCACATAAAACAGATCAGTGATCTTGAGCGTCTCATCTCTAAGGTGGCTGCCGGAAAGGTGAATCCGCGGGAGATCATTCAGCTGAAGAATTCCCTGGAAGCGGTAGTGCCGGTTAAATCTTTGGCGGCGAATTCTGAAGATGAAGCCCTGAAAGTACTGGGGGAGAACCTCCAGAGCTGTGATCTGTTGCGAAGCAAGATCAAGGAGACCCTTTTTGAAGAGGCGCCGGTTAATATCCTGAAGGGAAAAAGTATAGCCGACGGTTTTTCCGAAGAACTGGACGAGCTGCGAAAAATAGCCTTTTCGGGGAAAGATTACCTGGATAACATGCTGGAGCGTGAGATCAGGGAAACGGGGATCACCTCCCTGAAGATCGCCAGCAACAACGTGTTCGGGTATTATATCGAAGTGCGGAATTCCCACAAGGACAAGGTGCCCGAAAGCTGGATACGAAAACAGACCCTGGTGAATGCCGAAAGGTACATCACCCAGGAATTAAAAGAATATGAGGCCAAGATCCTCGGCGCCGAGGAGAAGATCCAGCAACTGGAGCAGGAGATCTTTCAGAAGCTCATTATATGGATAGGGGATTATATACAGCCGGTGCAGCAGAACGCTCATTTGATAGGGCAGCTGGATTGCCTGTGTTCCTTTGCGCAGCAGGCAGTTGCTGAAAACTACTGCAAACCGGAAATTAATGACTCCTTCGAGCTTGATATCAGGAACGGAAGACACCCGGTAATTGAAAAACAACTGCCGCTTTCAGAAACCTACGTGGCCAATGACGTGTTCCTGGATCGCGAGGAACAACAGATCATTATGATCACGGGGCCCAACATGAGTGGTAAGTCGGCAATATTAAGGCAGACCGCCCTCATTGTGCTCATGGCGCAAATGGGAAGTTTCGTGCCGGCCGAATCGGTGAAAGCGGGGCTGGTAGATAAGATCTTCACCAGGGTAGGGGCCAGCGACAATATTTCAATGGGAGAATCTACCTTCATGGTCGAGATGAACGAGACGGCCAGCATCCTGAACAACCTATCAGACAGGAGCCTGGTGCTACTGGATGAGATAGGACGGGGAACCAGCACCTATGACGGGATCTCCATTGCCTGGGCCATTACCGAGTACCTGCACGAACATCCGGCAAAAGTAAAGACCCTGTTCGCGACCCATTATCACGAGCTGAACGATATGGGAGAGACCTTTAAAAGGATCAAGAACTACAATGTTTCTGTAAAGGAGCTTAAGGATAACGTATTGTTTCTGCGGAAGCTGGTGCCGGGAGGAAGCGAGCACAGTTTCGGGATACATGTCGCCAGGATGGCGGGTATGCCCCAACAGGTGCTGCACAGGGCGAATAAGATCCTTAAGAAGCTTGAAAAGTCACACGGCATGCAGGAGAACGGCAGCATTTTGAAGAAATCGGCCGAGGAAGAGATGCAGCTGAGTTTCTTCAACCTGGACGATCCCATCCTGGAGGATTTGAAAGAGGAAATATTACATACTGATATTGATACACTTACCCCGGTGGAGGCTTTGATGAAACTGAACGAGATCAAGAGAATGCTGACCGCGAAAAATAAAGCGGGAGTTTAATGAAGTTTTAAAAATCATCATGCTGACTGCAACCAAGAGCCTTCCTGCTGCTCAAAGTCTCCTGACTTTGAGCTACTCCCAGCTCATCTCAAAGTTGAATTCCTGACAAGTTTTGACTTTGTCGAATCTTCGATTTCCTCTCGATCTTACATTCCTCTTTATAGATTTTCAACCGATTCGTATTTCAGTTGAACTACCGAAAGCTCGCCGGTATTTACTTTTTCAACGGCATTTGAATAATCTTCAGCAGAATTAATCACCACTCCATCCCGGTGTTCTTTAAGGGTGGAGAAAAATTTAACCTCAAACCATACCTTGTCAAGTATTTCCTGCTCCTTAGGGGTGATACCGGTCCTGCCGTTGATCATGGCCTCCATATGCTTGCGGGCAATATTTTTAATGTTATCGGCTACATTACTGTCAGTGGGCAGGTTTCGGATTGCACCAATTACAAAAAAGATCTTCCCGTAACCTACTTTTTCAACAGTTTGGTTTCCGTATTTCAGCTTGTACAGCTCAGGATCTTCATCATATACTTTGGACAGGGAGTCCCGTACCTCCCATTGGTTGTGGAAGTATTCGTAACCGTCCTCGTATTTACCACCACCAATTAATACTCCCCTTTCGGTTACCGGATATTGTTCAATGACCGACTGGTAGAGTTCGGTGCTGACAGCAAACCTTGTGGCAAAATAATTTCCCGGATTGTAAAATTCATCGAATAGCCGATAAGGAAACATCATTGAAATTGGGTCGGCCCTGTTTTGCCATGCAGGACTTTGGGAAAATGACTGATTAATTTTATTGTAGGAGGTTTCAGCAGCACCAAAAGGATTTGCCACCGGAACATGAGTATTGGTGTACATTCCCGCGCCTACCTGCTCCCGGTAAGCATAATTTTCATCAAGAACGGTTTCTCCATTATTTGTGATGGTTACATTCCGGGTTCCCTCAGCTTTGTTGTAAGTGGTGAGTGTGGTACTGCTGCCATCAGCCGCAGTAAATTCCACCGAACTCAACTCTCCATCGGAATACTTATGGATAGCTGTACCTTCCTCACTATATACTTTCTTGGTGGAGGGAAGCCCGTTCTTATATTCCGTTTCAAACCATAACTCCCCGGTGGGATGGTAGTATTTAGACCAAAGTGGCTTATTGTCTTCACTACGACTAACCTCCATATACAGGTGGTGCTGCGGATAGCTGGCGTATATTTTAGCCGATTTTATATAACCGTTTTCATAATATTCAAAGGCTTCGGTAGGATTTCCGGAAAGCTGATACCGGCCTTGCTTTATCCAGCCGTTCGGGTGTTGATCAAGCAGCTCGAAATGTGAAGTGGATGCAATAGCGTAATCGATTTGCGGAACAGGGTCTTCTTTTTCGCAGGAAGTCAAAAGTACTATTACCGAAAGAAGCAGAAACAGGAAGTAGTTTTTGAACACAGTATTGGTTTTTAAATTTTTGAAAGTTAGGAAATTCTATATTAATCAAATAGAGACCTGTGCAGTAGTCTGTTTGGCAGTAAAATCTTCCTGCTGTTTAACCCGTTGATAGCACTTCCTGAAACTTTGAGAGGCGTAAGTTTGCATTTGCACCAGGCTATGTTCTAATGGGATGGGCCGTAAGGCACAGGAGGAAACAAGCATGCAACAATAATAGCGCGGGGAATAAGATCCTTACGAAGCTCGAAAAATCACATGGCATCCAGGAGAACGGCAGTATTTTGAAGGAATCGGCCGAAGAAGAGATGCGGCTAAGCTTCTTTAATTTAGCTGATCCAATTTTAGAGGAATTAAAGGAGGAAATATTACATGCTGATATTGATACACTTACCCCGGTGGAGGCTTAGATGAAATTGAACGAGATCAA
This sequence comes from Salinimicrobium gaetbulicola, assembly GCF_042676025.1. NCBI lineage: Bacteria > Pseudomonadati > Bacteroidota > Flavobacteriia > Flavobacteriales > Flavobacteriaceae > Salinimicrobium > Salinimicrobium gaetbulicola. Next base: position 1,259,474 of record NZ_JBHTJP010000032.1, on the reverse strand, counting down.
AAGAATGCTGACGGCGAAAAATAAAGCGGGGGTTTAGGCTTCATTTTTATAAAAAAATCTTTGCTATTATAAGAATTGTATTAAATTTGCATCCGCTATCAGGCCAGTAGGCAATAGCAAAAGTTCTTACAAATCGCGAAAATAGCTCAGTTGGTAGAGCGCCACCTTGCCAAGGTGGAGGTCGCGGGTTCGAATCCCGTTTTTCGCTCTGAAAAGCGAATAATTTTTCGTTTTTTTATAACCTTCCACGCTCGGATGGTGGAATTGGTAGACACGTTGGACTTAAAATCCAATGACCAGCAACGGTCGTGCGGGTTCAAGTCCCGCTCCGAGTACTTAAAGCCTTGTTAATCACTTGATTTTCAAGGCTTTTTAGTTTTTAAGCCTCGTTTTTCCCCACATTTTCCCCACAATTTTTATATTCTCTTAATCCGTATTGAAAAAATATCCTTAAATCTTAATAGATTGTTCTTCTAGATTTTTTTAATTTTAAGAAATCTTTAACGATGCTGATCCTGAAAGTTGCCCCCTACCTCCTTCCCATGGTTTAGCTTAAATTTAAACCAAAATTGTTCAATCCTTTTGGAGAACCAATTCGCAACATTACTAATTCCCATACAACAGTACTCTAAAATTTTTCTTTTAATGAAAACACAATTTTTAATCATTGCAATCATTTCACTAACCCTTTTCACATCTTGTTCAACGGAAACTATGGAGGAAAGCGGTGATCGCCGAAATTTAGTTCATAAGGAGTATGTACGAGATAATTATAATCTCGAATATCGCTATAATGAGTCTGATCTATTGGTTCAGATTAATGACATCTTTTTGGAAGAAGATATTAATAGTGTGATTAACTTTAAATATGATTCAAATAATAATGTTATTGAAAATACATACCGCTCATTAATTTCAGGATATGAGTCTGTTACACTATATCAATACGACAATCAAGGAAGATTGGTGAGTTCAGAGATGACATCCAATGTAGAATATATTGGTCCTACATCTTTAAAATTTTCTTATGATCAGGATATTATCACAGTTACTTCTAACAATGATGAGATAATTTCCCTAAAAGTAAATAGTAGTGGTTTAATTAGTGAGATGTTCAAATATGGTAGTAAATCAACCTTTGCCTATGATGCACATGGCAACCTGATCCAGATACAAACCTATAGTCCTGAAAATGTCTTAGAATATACTCATAGCTATACCTATGATGATAAACTAAACCCTTTTTATGGTCAACTCAATTCAATTTATCTTATCCAATTTCTAGATATTATGGGTGACCTATCTTATGGTGAGGATCTTCTTTTTCCTTATCAAGGATATGAGTTTTCCTATTTAAATAACAATATTACCGAAGTAAAAAGTAATGGTGAAATACATGGTACCTGGAGCTATGAATATGACGGTAAAAACTATCCAGTCCAAGTGCAGGGAAATAGACGTAGTAATATTTTTACTTTCGATATTTTATACAAGTAATTCCACAAAATTAATTTAGGAGGATTCCATCTTAGACGTCACCCTTTGTCGTCACCTCTTTATATCCTTGTTCTGTTAAAATAGCAGTATGAGAAAACTTGAGGTCACTATAACTGAAGAACAATATCAGCATATACAGGCTGAGATCAAATATGCAGCCCGAACACATCTTTCCGAAGGGATCTTTGGCGGGTACGAACTTTGCCTGCAGGTGGGAATTCCAGATGTCTTTGGGGCTCATCTTGAAATGAAGATAAATAATACCATAGACCTTGGTGAGGTGGAGTGGAGGTTCAGTCTCACCAATAAATCTTCAGGCAAATGAAAGATATTCAATTCTTCAAAGGACTGAGCAAAACCAGCAGTTTTGAAAGGTTATGCCGGTTTACTCTTCAGGAAGCAGTATTGGCTTGTGTTTTTGAGGATTTTGAAAACAGCTCTTTTGTAGTAGAAAATTTCCAGGATCGTTGCCTATTGTTCACCAGCCCGGTGGCACACATATTTGTGCTGGTAGAAAATGATCCTGAGTTACTAGATGGGATAAGGGAAACCCTGGAGCAACTCCGGCATCTGAAAACAGCCGTGGTACAGATAGAAATGGACCTTGATCTAACCGAATTCCAAAATCACTATAACCTTTGTGTGGAAGATATTATAACCGCCGGAGTAAGAAGAGGAATTCCCTCAAAAAATCTGTTTTTCGTATTGCTGAAAGAACTGTATGACGATTCTTGTCGCTGAACTTACGGAAAACCTCATTTTCTCTTGTGAAATATTGGTTATTTTGGTGTCTGAGCTTTCAAAGCTTTAAGAAAATATTTAGATTTACTCCTGTTCTGGAATTCTGCTCCCCTACTTCACTATTCCGAACGACTTTCTTAATTTTTTAAGTCTGTGTAAATTTTTCACAGAAGAATGTTTGCAATAAAAAGAAAGATATGAAAGAAATTATCGACGCCCTTATAAAATTCAGGAACGAAAGAGATTGGGAGCAATTTCATAATCCAAAAGACCTGGCTGTAGCACTCAATGTCGAGGCAGGGGAACTACTGGAACTATTTTTATGGAAGGAAGCAGAGGAAGCCGATAAAGAAAAAGTAAAAGAAGAATTGGCGGATGTTTTCTCTTTCGCATTCTTACTGGCTGAAAAGTATGGATTGGATGTTAAGGAGATCGTCCTAGATAAAATCGAGAAGAACGGTCTAAAATATACTGTAGAAAAATCCAAGGGTACTGCCAAGAAATACACCGAACTATGATTTCCAATTATGATGTTGAAATCAATAGTTTCGATTTTAACTCAAATCTGTTCCAGGAATTCCAGACATCCCATTTCGCAAAGGATCTTTGGCCTTTAGTTTACATTTTAAGTGATGGCAAGACCAAGGAAGCTTATGTAGGCGAAACTACTGATGCATACTCCCGGATGAACAGTCATCTTAAAAATAACACTAAAAGCAAGCTTACTGCAGTTCATCTTATCACCAGTGAGAAATTCAACAAATCTGCAACTTTAGATGTTGAGTCCAATCTTATAAAGTATATCTCCGGAGACGGACAATACAAGCTACTTAACGGAAATATTGGTCTGGCGAATCATAATTACTACCAGAAAAAAGAAGTCTACTGGGGAATTTTCAGATCCATATGGGATAAGCTTCGTGCCGAAGGAGTTACCAAGCATTCGCTGGAGTATATAAATAACTCCGATTTATTCAAATATTCCCCCTATAAAACCCTTACTCCTGAACAACAACAAGGTCTGCTAAAGATCATCAACAGCCTCTTAAATGATAATTTCAAAAATGTGGTCATTGAAGGGGGGGCCGGCACTGGCAAAACCATACTTGCAGTTTTTCTCTTCAAACTTCTTAACACAGATAATACAGACTTCAATTTCAAGGAGTTTGGAGATGACGAAGCTGAGTTTCTCGAAAAGATTACTTCCTTAAAATATAAGTACCCCCATCCAAAAATGGCTTTGGTCGTGCCAATGTCTTCTTTCAGAAATACTATAAAGAAGGTCTTTAAAAACATAAAAGGCTTAACAGCTAACATGGTAATTGGTCCGGCTGAAGTCATTAAAGAAGATTATGATATAGTTCTGGTTGATGAATCTCATCGTCTACGCCGTAGAATAAATCTGGGTGCATATTACGGAGCTTTTGACCGGGTGTGTGAAAAACTGGGTTTAGATAAGAATAATTGCAGCGAGCTTGATTGGGTGCAAAAACAATCAAAAAAATGTGTTCTGTTTTATGATCAGAACCAGGCCATAAAACCCTCAGATGCTAAGAAGGAAAGTTTTGAGAAACTCAAGTCAGATCCTTACACGACTATTGATTTTCTGCAATCTCAGTTCCGGGTCAAGGGAGGAAATAACTATGTGAAATTTGTTGAAGATCTTTTGGATTGCCATCCAGGTCTTAAAGAAGCCCCTTATAATTCAAAAGATTATGAAGTAGTTCTTTTCAATTCGGTTGAAAATCTTGTAGAGGAAATAAAGAAAAGGAACAACGAACATGGTTTGGCCCGTCTGGTCGCTGGATATTCATGGGAATGGGTTTCCAACAAGAAAAAAGAACTCTACGATATTAAAATTGGAGAAACTGAATTGAGGTGGAATACCACAAATATTGACTGGGTAAACTCAGAGGGTTCTGTAAATGAGGTTGGTTGTATTCATACCACCCAGGGTTACGACTTAAATTACACGGGAGTAATTTTCGGTCATGAAATCACTTACAATAAGGAAAAGGATGAGATTGTTATTATAAAGGAAAACTACTTTGATAAAAATGGCAAGCAGTCTATAGAAGATCCTGGGGAACTTAAAGCTTTCATCCTCAACATTTATAAAACAGTATTGCTGAGGGGCATAAGGGGAACTTACATCTACGTCTGCGATGCAAACTTGAGAGAATATTTTAAAAAGTTCATACCGCAATTTGAAGCTGAAGAGGAAAAACTTGAACTTTTACCTCATGAAGAGGTTATTCCCTTCGTGAATAGTGTACCTCTTTATGATCTTAGAGCTGCTGCCGGAGACTTCAGTGAGGAACAAAATGTAAAAGATCTAGATTGGGTTGAGCTTCCTACAAGATTTCGACCTTCAAAAGACCTTTTTGCCTGTTATGTCAATGGGGAATCAATGAACAAGATAATTCCAAACGGATCGATTTGTTTGTTCAGGAAAGATCCCGGCGGAACCAGAAATGGAAAAATTGTCCTGGTTGAGCATACCAACATTCAGGATCCCGATTTTGGATCGGGCTATACAGTTAAAGAATATCACAGTAAAAAAATTGTGGAAAATGGAGACTGGAGTCATTCCTCTATAACATTGAAACCACTCTCTTTTAATAACAAATATGAAGATATAGAAATTGAAGAGGATGATTTATACTCTTTTCGAGTCATTGGTGTTTTTGAAGAGGTTCTTCAATGACAGATTGAAGGAGTTTTATTAAGTTAAAAATGAAAAGATTAAGATCGTTATACAGCAATTGGGAATATTAGAGCAGTTTAATAGACGCGGCGGTGACAGGGAAGATAAAGGTTACAAAAGACTAAGCAATGAAAGGCAAATCCCAATTTACCAAAGAAGAAGCCAGGCAGATCGAGCAGCTAATTAAACAAAAACTGGTTGCCGGTGCTTCGGAGCAAAAAGGCATCAGGAATAAAATCAGAAAGCTTGGTTTTTATGCTTCAGATTTTGGAATTGGAGGTGGCTATACTGTAGATGATTTCAGAAGGGTTGCCGACATATTAGGAAATGACAGGGCTTCAGTCAATCAAAAAACAACAAAATCAGCCGGCAGAACAAGATCCATCTCTAATATCTCAAAAAGGGCAAAAAGCGATGAGGCTTATATTCTGGATCTCTGTGACGAGATCTTAAAGGAAAAAAGTCTGCGGCAACACCGTTTTGATTTTCTTAGAGGAGACACCGGCACAAAATTACCGGTAGATGCATATTATCCGGGTTTAAAACTGGTAATAGAATACCGGGAAAAACAGCATACTGAGACCGTTGCTTTTTGGGATAAGAAATCTACCGCTTCAGGAATTTCCAGGGGAGAACAACGAAGAAGATACGACGAGCGCAGAAGAATTCAAATCCCGGCCAATGGTTTGAAACTGTTGGAAATTGATTACAGCCGGTTTGACCATAAAAGAAATAAAAAGCTATTACGAAATCGGGAGGCAGACAGACCAATGCTGATCAAGCTCCTAAAAATTTAAAATAAGACATGAAACCGCATATCAAGGAATATATTGGTGCAGAAGCCTATAAAGAGGTTGTGCACAAGTTCAATGGCAACAGGGAATATGAGCAGGTATTTGAAACTTTTTTAGAAGATTTTCTTAGGGATTTAGAATATAGCAATGACATAGAAAAAGATGATACTCCTCATACCTTATTGGAGGTGCCCCGAGACTTCATTAACCATTATATCAAATGCAGAGAAGAAGGATTTGGCAAAACGTGGAGTATGACACGGGCAGATCTTAAGATAATGATGGATGATAACGGAGTGCTATTTAAGTGTTACGAAAAAGTTGCAGCTACAAATAAAGACCAAGCTCTTAAAGATTTGCAGGTTTTTTGCAAAACACAAAAAGGGGATGAAATCTACACAGAATTCCTAATCGATCGTGTAATCAACGATGATTATGCGAGGCGACCTATTGAAAACCTCGCAGCTAATTACTCCAAAATTTATAAACAGCAAATAGACGGTGGAAAATCAGAAATCTACGCTCGAAAATATGCTGATCTAATGTATGGAGATGAATACCAGGAAATCTACTGCGAAGATTATGCATTTGCATATGAGGAATCTTTAATTAAAGGTAAAAGTGAAGAGTACGCTGAGCTATATGGAGAAAAATACGCCAGTGAACTGATTAATGTGAAAGGAAGGGCAGGTATTTATGATGACGAAGAAAGTCTTGAATTCGCAAGAGATAAAGCCAAAGCTTTTATTAATGGTTGGGAATATGCCACTGAGAATAAAATAAAGGAGCAGAAAATTTTTATTGATTGCTATTGCAACGCCTATTTAAACACAATTTATTCTGATGAATGGAACTCTATTAAAGAGCTAGAGGAGGTAGTCTTAAAGAAGGCGCTGGAGAAGTTCGAGAAGCAGGGAAGCTTGAAATAGAGCAATAACAAATATTTTAAGGAAGAAAAATTCGAAGGTTATGATAAACAGAAGCTAGTATTGTATGAAACGGAATAATGAAGTACAAGTGATTAGTTGCACATTTCAGCATTTGTTAGACGCTCATTTGAAAGGTGTAAGGATTCTAAATTCAGATATAAAGGGTAAGTTAAACATTCCAGAATATCAAAGGCCATATGTTTGGACTGAGAAACAAATCAACCGTCTCTTAAACGACCTTAGTGATTATCAACAAAGGGATGAGACTGACAAGCCCATGTTCTATCTCGGTAGTATCATTTTGCATCAAGACGATGATAAATTAAATATTATTGACGGTCAACAAAGAATTACCACCATGTTGATGTTGGGTAAATTGCAATCTCCTGAATTTCAAACAGGATTGGAATATAAAACTTCTACCAGTGTACAGAACATCAAAAAGAATTTGAGCTATCTCTATGCAATTAAGCAGAAAGAAATTTATGAGTATAAGCATTACAACATCATTGAAAATCTAGATTTTTCTCAAATCAATATTACCCTTGTAATAACTCCAACCGAGGACTTAGCCTATACGTTTTTTGAAACTCAGAATACAGGAGGAATACGGTTAAGTGGAAGTGATATTGTGAAAGCTCATCATTTACGAGCCATCAACTCAAAAAAAGTAGTGAATTATCAGGCGAGGCGCTGGGAGCAAATGGAAAGCGATAAGGTAGAGCATATAATGCAATATCTCAGTAAAATACGCTATTGGGATAACCGCCACTGGAGAAGGTTTCCTTTTTATAGAGACACCAGAGGTATCAAAAGTGAACTACTAGATGAATTTACGGAAAGAACACTTAAAACTGGTGAAGATATATCATACCATTACAGTGCAGTGAAGTTTGAAAATGGAAGGCAACTTCAAATGTATGAAAGCCATTATAAACAGTTGAAGCAGCCCCTTTGGGACGGTAACAACTCAATGGATTACATTAATGAATACATAAATTTATTTGATTTGCTCTTCAATTATGAAAAGCGAGACCATAGAGTACCAGACTCATTCTATGAATTCGTGGAAAAATTGATGCACGGCCATTCGGGAACCATATTTCTAAAGGAACTTTTAGAAATATCTATAATAACTTATGTAAGTCGTTTCGGTTTCCACAGGATAACAGAATCAGCTTTATGGCTATATCGTTTAATATATTCTTTACGGGTTTCTGTAAGCAGAAATGTGAGAGAAGATAGTGTCTTTAAACTTGTCTATGATAATCAACTCATAGACAATATCCTTGAAGTGTTTACTGTGGAGCAACTGCATGATTACCTCAAAAGGTTTACCTATTCTTTTAACACAGATAATACCGAAAAAAACCAATCCAAAGATAGGCACATTCAAACCTTAATCGATTTTTTTGGAGGAGATCATATAAATGAAATACAGCATTACACTAGTAATCCAAAGCAGTTTGATCAAGATTTAACCATTGCTGTTTCGAACAAAATAAATTTACAGGATGATTAAGAATAGACTATTTGGAACAGATTTAATCAATTTGAAGCAAATTGAAAATATTAAGTTCGTTATTCCTTCCTATCAGCGCCCTTATGTATGGGGTGATCAAGAAGTAAAAAAGTTACTGAGTGATTTTTATAAGGCATTTCAAAAAGATAAAAACAGTAATTATTACATAGGAACTATTTTAACAAGAGAAAACTCCTTTGAGGCAGAATTGATAGACGGTCAGCAGCGCTTTACTACAATGTGGCTTATAGCTTTTGTATTTTGGACCAAACAATCAGGTTCTGAAATAGAAAAGATACTAAAGACTCCTGATGGAAAATTGAAAATGAGTTTTGAAATAAGAACGGAGGTCGCTAACTATTTATATGCCTTAATTAAAAATAAAGAAACTGCTGAAGAGGCAATTTATAATACACAAGAGCACCCTTATTTACAGAATATTGCCAGAGCATTAACTACCATTCAAAGCATTATAGATGAAGAAGTGCCAGAGATAGAATTGAAGGATTTTGGGAATTATATAAATAGTCGGGTACGTCTGATTAAAAATACCACTCCTAAAAAACAGGATTTGAATAAACTTTTTTCCACTATCAACAGTGCCGGGGTACAATTGGAGCAAACAGATATTGTTAAATCCAATTTGCTAAACCATATTGACGAAAAAGTGTTATATGGTAAAATATGGGAATCTTGCGAGGATATGTCAAATTTTTTTGAGAGAAATGCTCGTATTTCATTTCCTAAAAGTTCTTGGGCTAAAATTGATCTTTCAAAGCAAATTAATTTCAACAAGAGCATTTTTATATACGAAGATATGGATAGTGGAAATTTCGGAAATGAGAATTTCACCATTGACGATATTGACGTGGAGAATTTAGAACCCTATAAAGATTCAGGTTTAAGAGATCAGGACGAAAAAAGGGATTCAGAAGTAATTTATTGTCGGTCAATAATTAATTTCGGACAGCTCCTACTTCATACATATCGCATTCATTTAAAATTAGAAGATAAACCAGATTTTGAGGGGACATTTCATGTCAATCGTCTTATAGAGATATTTTCCAACTTGAAGGATCAGGCAGAGATTAAGCGATTTATAGAAAGGTTGTGGACCATTAGAAACCTTTTTGATAAATACATAGTAAAATGGGTTTCAGATAATAATACCAAAATTGAGAGTTTAGAGTTGCTAAATATTAATAAGAACTCCGAAAACTATTACTCAAGAACTCCTTATGAAAAATCGGCCATCTTGATGCTGCAGAGTGTTTTGTACTTTACAGGAGACTATCTCAGACAGTTTTGGCTAACACCCTTTTTATATTTTCTGTATAAGAAGAATCAAGATAAGTCTGCTACTGATGAAAGCATTTTAAAAGGTTTAGAAAAAATAGATAATCAATTGTCGCTTTGCTCATCTATGAATGATAAAGATGCTACATATAAAATGCTTGAATTGGATTTGAACTTTGAATTAAAATTTGAAGAATATTTGAATAAAAGTAACGGTACAAAGTTTAAACATTACTGGTTCCAAAAATTAGAATATCTCCTTTGGAAAAATTGGAGAGAAGATAATAAAACCGAGGAATTTAATAATTATCGTATCGTTTCACGAAATTCTATTGAGCACATCTACCCTCAAAAAAACGCAAAAATTGATGATGACCATTTACATTCTTTTGGAAACCTAGTGTTGTTAAGTGTTTCGCAAAACTCTGAGTATGGTGCAAAACCGGTTGGAGTAAAGAGATCGATGTTTAAGGAAAAGAAAAATACTTATGACACATTGAAGTCATATTTCATTTTTCAGAAAGATGGAGAATGGGATGTCACCTCAATCAGAGTACATAGAGATGAAATGATAAAGGTAATACAAGAACATTATAAAAGAGACACTAATGCCCACCATCTTACAGAAAAAGGTGGAGATTTAATTAAATCTTTTGGAGCTTAAATTATAAGAGATCATAGAAAGTATTGGGAAATATATAAATTAACCATAATGCCTAGCCAAACCAACGAACAAGCCTTAGAAGCCGCTATCCAGGAAACCCTTTCCGGTATCACCATTGAAAAGATCAAAGAGCAGGATCATAACCTGAATGAATTATTAGAGTCTGTAGATCTTTCAACCTACGGCCTGGAGCGTACAAAATTGAATGACTCAATTGGTCTGGATGCATCTGAGACAGGTTTGGATCCACAGAATCCGAATCCTCGAGGAGCACATGGCGAGAAAGAAGAAGATATTTTGGAAAATATCATTAAAAATTTCAATGAAAGATGGTTCCAGGGATGGGAAGCAACTCCCGATGAACAAAAAATGAAGTTCATTCAACTAAGCAAACATATCCAGGCACACCAGGATTTTGAATCGAAGGTGGCCAATAATACCGATAAACAGAACAGTGATCTGGCACTGGAGAAGATCATTGATGAAGTGATGCGTAAGCAACGCAAAAATGAGCTTGATCTTTACAGGCTATATGCCAAGGATGAAGCTTTTTACCAGGCCTTTTTTGATACGATGAAGAGGATGGTGAGTATGGGCGGAAATAGAAATCAACTATAATTCTTGATTATGAACTTTAAAACCAGATCCTCATTTCTTGCCTTACTTTTCAATGGAAAGATTGCTCACATTATAAATCCCTGGGTACTACGTTTGAATTTCAACGATGAAACTATAACTGTGGAAAAACGGAACTGGTATTTCATAGGTAAGGATCGAAATATTATTTCATTCAGGTTTATTCGGAATATTAAAATTGATGAACATCTGTTTGGAGCAGACATTTATATAAAAGCGATAGGTGGTAATGTTTCTGCTAAATATCTCCCGAAAAGACATCTTAGAAGATCACAAGAATTGATGATTCAGTATAACAACAGTAAAGGAAAAAGACATGTGATTTTTTCCTAATAATTTTAGCTAACCAATTTTGAAATTATGTTTAAATCTCCCACCTCAAAAGATCTCACCAATCTAGTCAACACAGCCGGCGCGAAAATTTCAGAAGCAGGTAACAAAACGGTAAATTCTGAAAAGGTTAAGCAGACGGTATCAATAGTTAAGTCTTCGTCTAAGGAGTTTTCCAAAAAAGCAATCGATGCAGGTAAAAAAACAGCAGAGTCTGAAAAAATAAAAAAGGCAACAAACTTCCTTGGAAACTCTTCGAAAGAAGTGATTACTGAATGTAGAAAAATTGCATCCAATGTTATATTAAATGTTTCAGTAGTAGCATCTCTGTTTTTCATTTTTAATACAGGGTTTATAATCTATGGAATATATCTTGTCGTAGTTGATTTCGCATGGATAAATCTTTTTTTACTGTTTGGCCTTATAGTTAGTGGAATAGCGTTTTCAGGACTTGCAGCATATAGAAGTTATAACTATGCTCAATTTAAAATTGGAATAGGCGTCTATCACTTATTGGAATCCTTTTTCGAAATTCTGATCACAACCAGTATCAAAGAGATTGAGAATGGAGGTAAAGAACGATTGAAAAAGGCCAAAGTAACCGGACTTCTAAAGAAGAATGGAAATGATATTATTCATTCCTCTGTTTATAAAATACCGGGAATAGTAAGGAAACCAATGTTTCTCTTTATGGAATTTGTGCCCTTTGGAGACATTGTTGTGGAAGTTATGGAGGAATCGAAAAGAAAAGCTACATGGAAGGTTGAGGATCAAGTGATGAAAAAATTGGATTCTCATATTTCGGCGTTAACTCCTCATAAGAATTACACTCGCTTTGTAGGGTTCACCTTATTAGGAAATATTCTGGTGATGGGATGCCTTTCTTATTGGATATAAGAGATAGTATTTCTGGTATTCCTTCAATTAGCAAATAAAAATTCTCCCCAGCACCTTTTAAAGCCTTATAAGAAGAGAGCTCCTTCAGAGATCACACCATTAATAAATAATTAAAAATATATGAGTAAACATATTTCTATTCACAAAGCTGAATATCATAAAGCATTTCATGTAAACCAAGAAGACAATGAAGAATTTATAGATGACATTTTATCCGTTGAAAAATTTGTTTATCCCGTAAAGGATAAAAATAGCATATATCAATTCGATGTGGAAAATGAAAAACTCATTTCTGAAAATTGTGATTTAAAAAGCTTTAAAATTAACGCGAGTACAGAGACAATTTCCTACACAGGAATTCCGCTGGAAAAAGCTGCAAAAATTGCTATTCCAAAAAAAACAAAACGAATTTATTTTGAGGGAGGAAATTTAATGGCTTTGGAAATGGCTAAAACTCACGAGGGAGATGCCATTTGGAAGAAAGTAATTAATCTATCAAACCTTTATAAATTCATTATAACAACCGATGAAAGAATTTTACTTGAAGAAGAATTAAGAAGCATTTATAATAAGGAAATTCCACTTTACATAACTAATACAGGTTTAAGTAACTTTTTTGAGAAAATAGAATCTTCTAAAATTACGGAACTCACAGTTGGATGGGTACATTTTACTGAATTTGATTTTAAAATATTATCAAAACTGAAACAATTACAGGGATTGCGCCTAATGTATTGTTACAATGACCGTATTAAATGGTTGCCAATCAACCTCTCCCAGTTGAGTATTTATGGCACCACGATACAAAGCTTGTCTGAAATCAATTTGAATTTGCCGAATCTTATTGAGTTGGACTTGAGTGGGAACACTCTGAAAAATTTAGATTCCCTTTCAGTGTTACCAGAGAACCTGGACGACTTAGATTTAAGTCGTAATTTAATAAGAGGGTTTAAAATTAGTGACTTACCTAAAAATTTAGAGTATTTAAACCTGTCCAACAACCTAATTGAAAATGATTTCTTCGATCAAAGAACAGTTCATAAAAATTTAAATTACCTACTATTAACCAATAATAAATTAAATATCTCTACATCCGTATTACACAGAATATTGGAAATATTTCCGAATTTGGAATATTTGGAATTGCTGGACAATAAAACAGACGGTGTGCCCTTTCAATTCCTGGGAGATATTGAAAATAAAAATTGTCTTGCAAGAGTGCAATACCTTTTAGAGGGTATTGAATTTAAACATCAAGAGGGAGAAATAGTGATTAGCAATGAAAAAAATCTAAGTCAAATTATTAAGGTGTTTTGGACTGATAGCTCATTGCCTGTAAACGTAATTTTATCTGATATTCAATATTCATTTGCAAAGCATTTAAAAGAAATTCCCAGTTTTGTACAATTTCAAAACGGTTTTTATTGCTTCATTGAACATGACAATTGCGAAATATACTTAAAGATTAATGAAGAATTGAAAGAGGTTGTTTTTCAAGTACAATCAGATACTGCAGAAATTGTTGCAACATATTTTCATAAATATTTACATGAAATAAATAGCCTAATCACCTTAAATAGCCATAAAAATATTCTACCGTCGATTGAAGTTTCTAAATCCTGCAAATTTTTAAAAGATTTTTATTGTAAAGCCTTTAAAATAGATTATAAAGTCAAATCGGATATTGTTTTAAAACCTTCTATTAGTAAGATTGAATTGCTAATTAACAATAGAACAATTGAGACTCCAGAGAGTTCTGAAGAAGGGAAATTTGCTCGTACCGATTATGAAGATATAAATAACGTTGCATTCGTATTAGTCTCTGGAAAAAGTGCTTATCCTTTTGTTGTTAAGAACAATATGCTGACAAATTCATCAACGATAAATAAAAATTTCTATTACTACTTAATTCTCAGAACCAGTAATGATAAAGAGAACTACATTAAAGGTTTAACCAATAAATATTTAAACGATTCTGGTTTGGCTGAAACGGAATTATTTATTGATAATGATTTAAAAAAGAAAGTGTCCTGTTTTATTAATAAGAAATATTTTTATTCTAATAATGGAGTCTTGTCTGTTATAAACCCTGTTTTGAAGTTGGATAATAATAATTTATTAAATGTCAAAATGGATAATGGAAAATGGTGTGAATTCAAAAGTGAGAATAATTTTATTGAATTGAAATACATCTAACAAGCCTTTCTCAATATTATTATTAGTTAAATGCTCCCTAAAAATTTAGGGAGCATTTTTTTATATAAAATTTTTAAAGCAATTCGCTTTTGTTCAGCCCTGAACAAAACAATATAAGGTTTTCTTCTCTCTATACTTTTACCTCGTAATCAATACAAAACCAGAAATTATGAAAGTAGAAGTAAAAATTTTAAAAGCAGAAAATCTGTCCGAAAAAATGCAGTATGCAAATCAAGTTTACAACCTTTTGGAAGTTGCATATACAGATTGTGGAGGAATAAATCTTGCCAATGGCTTTACTGACGCAGATGATATGGTTAATAGCATCCCCGTTTGGAGGTTAACTTTTCAAAACAAAGAATTAATCTCTGCAATGCTATTCAAAGAAAAATCAGGCTACCTAAAAATGGTAGCTTATGCTCCCCTTACTGCAATAGATCCACACATAAGAAAATCTGATCTGCTTTTTATGCTAAATAATTCTTACGCCGAATTATCAGGTAAGCTTTTATCAATAACCCTAAAGGAAATACAATCAACATGGAAAAATTATGTATCCGAGCACCCTAAGGTTTTTCTTCAGAAGAATCTTATCTCACTACGAGATCATTTAAAGACAGAAATACTTCCTTCCAATAGTGAAGTGATGTATAGAAAATTAGAAATGGATTATCCAGAGCTAATTAAGTGTTGTTACCTAAGAAAAATAGGTAATGAATTAAAATTAAAAGTATTATTTAAACCAGGAAAGAAATTATATGGAGCAAATTTATGAAGCTGTATTGCTTCATGCGAGAAATAATAAAGAAACAGATAAAGTAGAACTTACAATCTTTTTAAATGAAAAAACAGATATGAAAATCACGGTAGGGGGGCTTGCAATAAATACTATAATCAGGCAGGCTTATAACCACTACATGAAAAAAAAGGAATTCGAGAATGCATATTTAATTCTTGATACTTATCAGCCGGAAGTATATATATGGAAGGTGGTAAACAGATACATTGATTAATAATTGAAACAACAACAAAATGAAAAATAAATTAAAAAATTTGCTTCTTAAAGCAATTAAAAATTTCAAAATAAAAGATCTGAAAAAGGTTTTAGAAAATTACGAGAACCTAAAAGAGAAATTCACTAAAGATCCAAGATTAAAAACCTTTTACGAGGAATTTAAATTATTGTTCAAGATGATAAAAGATTACATCTCCGGGGAGTACAGAGAAGTGCCGTGGTACGTAATCGCTGCAATAGGCTCAACTCTTCTCTATGTGTTATCCCCAATCGATTTAATACCTGATTTCATACTGGGAGCAGGCTATTTAGACGACGCTTCAATGGTAGCGTTATGTCTAAAACTCATAAAAGACGAGGTTGAAAAATACAAGAAGTGGACCTATTCATATTAATTAAATCCTTACCTGCAAAAATACCCAGTTTTCTGTTTTAGAATCTGGGTATTTTAATTTCTGCAAATGGTACTTAGTAAAAAATTAAGAGAATCCTGAATTTGTATAAACCGACTCAAAAAACTATTTCAGGTTTTGTCTCTTAGCTCTTGCTTCTTGCTTCTTGCTTCTCAAAAAGACAGACTTCTCTAAAATACTCGTAGATCATCACCATGGCCAGGGTGTCCAGTTCGCAATATCTCAGTAATCCTTCCCGGATAGCTTTGCGCTCAATTTCGGGAACGTCTTCAAATTGCAATTTCTGGTATGCGAATAAGGCAGCTCCCCCGTCACTGATCTCGGTAAGGCTTTCTGATACCTGGTCCAGCTTTTCATTGTCCCAGCCGTCAAATATCGGTGGCAGGGCTTTATATGGATTAATGACCTTCCCTTTTTCCACTTTCAGAAAGACATGATCATAAGGGAAATTTTTACTTGTGACCTTCAGGTCTTTCAGCGGCTGTTGGTATTTATTCTGCAGGTATGAACTTGAATGTAATACAGCCGGAAGAATTGCTTTAATGGAATTTGAGCCTCCGGTCACCGGATCGTAATAGTAATTAACCACTGTTTTCTGCAGATCTATCATGTCTCTATCCCCATACCAATTCTTTGCATTTTTGCTTGTACTGTGACTTATGGTTTCGATAAAATCCAGCAATTCCTCCTTATCGGGTTCGTCGGACTTCAGTAACTGATTATATATCACATTTACTATGGTATTCTCGTGGTTGTGATATCGGAAGATGCTTCCCTGGTTTACCGTCAAAGATTCTTTCAGAGCTCGTATGAAATCAAAATTTGGCAGCACCCCGATCTCAGTGTTCAGATACTCATTAAAATGCTCCACCCGTCCGTCTTCATAGACTATATGGTGGCTGAACTGGAAGGCGACCTGTTCGTAGGGATGCATGCCGGCAGTGAAGGGGAGTGCCACCGCCGTTGTTTCAAAATCGATAAAGTTTAAAGGGAACGTCCAGGACGAAAGTTCTTCCCTGAGATTTTCAATATCAAAATAAGGGCTGTCATCCTTTTCCTGATGTTTCTGAACCTGTAACCATTGTCTTTCAGAACGGCTGAGCTTACCAGCTTCGGGCCTGATATTAATATCATTTTCTGTGATCTCTTCCATGAAAAACCGGCCTTCCTCCAATATCTTGCCTGTGGGATTATACCATACATCATAAACCTTGGGACGGTCAATTTCTTCTTTCGATAATCGTAATTGCTCCTGCCAGCACTCATGGAAGCCACTTTTAGACCCATTGGAATGATCTGCTGCAATAAATTCACAGCCTTTACATTGTGCCCCGATTTCCGAAAAGAGTTTTTTGTCCTCCCTGTAATGCTTCTTAAAATGCTCAACGGTCTCCTCGAAGGTTCGGGTTTCATCTAATGGATTGGCTGTCAAAATTAAATCGATCTCTTGATCAACATTAATATTGCATAAAATGGGTTCACCCAGATCTGCCCTGGTAAGACCCGGTTTCTTTTCAATCCCGGTGCGTAGATCTGAGTCAGAAACCACCTTGAAGCACTGGTGGAGTCCGTCTACCGTGGTAGTGGCGTCTTTGTCAGCCAGTTTCAGGTAAGACGAGATCTTCCAGCCAGGGTAGGCCAATTGCATGACGTATTTCTGGAAGGCGATATCATACAGGTAGAGGTCCCAGCCACCACTTAGTCTTCCTTTTGAATTAATGAAAGATTGATGATCGGCGCTTCTGATTGATTTTGCCTTGACTTCAATTAGTTTGACCTTATCTCCTTTTTTCACAAGAATGTCTACCCGAATAAAAAGACCGTTTACAAGGAACGCAGGTTCAAATATGGTGACGTTTTCCTGCTTCAGCAGTTCTTCAGTTTTGTCGGCAAGCAACTGATAGTTGTAATCATCCCCTAGAATTGTATGACCATCGGGGTGATCCATTCTGGCTAATTCTTCCACCTGGAAACCTCCCTGAGCGAGTGCTTCCAGAAATGAATCGCTGTCACTCTTGTTTTCATACTCTGTTTTGCGGGTATAATAGAGTTTGGTCGGACAATCCAGGGCAAGCTTGAAGCGGGATTTGGTTAAATAGCGAGGTGGTTTCAAAGGTTTGATTTTTAATCGTTTCTAATTTACAAAAGAGTCGGGTAGTTCAGTTGTGGAAAACCATATTTACTTCTTGTATTATTTTTTATCTAAACCCAACCGCCTTTCTCACCGGGTTCTTATACTGCTCTTCTTCGCTTATGTTATAGATCTCCGCCAGGGTCATTTCCTTATCTGTGGAATAGTTCGTATTCATTTCCGAAAGTAACAAGTTTGCTTTTTCCGTAGAAAGAGGTTTAAATTCATAAGCTGATTTCAGCCGTCCTTTGCGTTTGAGAGCGGGATCGATGTTTTGAACATCCGTATTGAAGGTGGCAATGATCTGAATGCCCAGTGATTCTCCCAGGATACCATCGGTGATATTTAGGATCATTGCGAGGTTAGAGTTCCGCTGACTGTCCCGGGAAACGATCAGTTCTTCTGCATCTTCTATAACCAGTATGGAGTTAGGGTTATCCATAAGGTATTTGGTCATAGCGATATTATCAAGATTTTGAGCCATCTGCCCGGGCAGGAAGACGATCTCCTTTGTGACCAGGCCGCAGAGGTGCCTGATGTAGGTGCTTTTTCCGGTTCCCGGTTTTCCGTAGAGGAGGTGGAGCCCGCTTTTATTGTCCTCCTGCAAGATCTTCAGCATTTTCTCATGAAAGCTTTTAAAATCATCATTGTAACTCCCTGAGAGGTCAAGATCAGGTTTGGCGAAATCTATTTTTCTATTATCGAGGCCATTAGGCTGCATTATGATGAGGTTAATATGGGCTTTTTCAGGTTTCTCTTTCTTATACCCTTTCATAAAATCAAGTATTTCCAGCAGAAGAGGTGAATTCTCTTCCTGGAAATACATTGTAACTTCATCCGGATCCTGCTCAACTATTATTTTATCTTTTAGAATATAGATGATCTCGGCTTTATGATCTTTCCTTCCGTAGGTTTGCCTGAAATGCTTTCCCAGGATATTTGTGCCGTATTTCTGTGGAAATTCTTTATGAAATTTCTCAATGTCACGCTCCGGAAAAGTATAGTAACTGGGAACCTTGCCGAAGTAGCCAAGGTACATTTTCGTTACATGAAAAAAATTCAACATGTGATTGACATGCTGCAGATTGAAATCTGGTAAAAATTGGGGCTCTCTATTATTTCCGTAGTTCATTTTGTCAAATTTAGTTTAGTAAAAAATCCGCCCAGGCTTCCATTCTCCAGGTACCCTACATTCCGGAAGATTTTCTGCCGGGACGGATGTTTCAAAGATGACAAGCGGTTACGCCAATTCGTGTCGCGAGAAAAACTTATTTATAGCTTTTCAACGCTTCCTGCAACTTTGTCTTAATTGCTTTTTTTAAACTTTCCGGTTTAATGACCTTCACCTGATCTCCATAAGAGAGCAACTCCATTCTAAAGTCGTAAGTCGGCCGGATGTAATAACTGAACCTGATTTCCTCCTCGTTTTTCAGGATGAGCTGCTGACTGTGATGAAGCGGAAGGGATTCGACATAACGCCCTTCCTGGGGAGTAAATGAAAGAACCACTTTTTGAGCTTTTTCATTCGTTCCGTTGATGATGCCGAAACAGTTGTCAAATTCCTCGTGAATATTGTAATCGACAGGGCTGAATTTATATTCTGAAATAAGCAGATCCTTGATACGATCAAGGGCGAAGTTTTTTACCATGTCTTCGTCCTGTGCAATTAAATACCACCTGTTTCGCGACTCTTTCAAAGCAACAGGGTTTACAGTTCTTGTACTAACAGATTCGTCCCAAAACTTATGGTATTCAAATTTGACGGTTAAACGATTTTGTATGGCGTGAATAAGACCCGCCATATGTTCTGTGCCGAGGGACCTGCGTTCTTCAAAAATCAGGCTTTGGCCGAAACCTTTTGAAAGCCTGATGGCATTTACAATTTCGAAATTCTCCCGAAGGCGACGGGAGTGGATGTCTTCCACATCGTCTTTAATATAATATTGATTGGTGTTTTTATTGGACTCTATTTTGATCTCATAGATACTGGCTATGTTCCTGATGTCTCTTTGAAAAGTGCGTTGAGAGGTTAAGAGGTTTTCTTCCCTGGCATCGGGATCTGAGTCTATTTCATATTGAACTTCCTCGTAGCTCATCGGTCTTCTCCTAAGAATGGAAATGATCTTGTTGTAACGCTTAATGGTGTGGTGTACGGACATAGTTGATTAATAACAAAGTTTAGAAAAGAAATAGGAAACCTGTTCTTTAAAAAGGTCAAGAGGAATGCGGTGACCGAGGTTCGGATCTATTTTGATCTCCAGCTCATGTTCCTGAAGATGATCACTTAAAAAAGTCAGAGTTTCTTTTGGATCTACAACATCATCTTTTCCTCCCAGTAGAAGTTGTTTAGGTGAAAGGCCCGTTGTGAATCTGGGTTCAAGAGAGAATTCCGCTATTGCATATTTTCCCAAGGGAGGATTGAACAAGAGAGCAGGACGGCCGATCTGGTTCGAAATAATGTACCCATTCAAAGCACCCATGCTGCTGCCTATAACAACATTAAATTGGGTGTCAGGATAGTTTCGAAGAATTTGTTGAGGCTGGATATGCTTCCCTGAGTAGTCAATGTCGGGGGCAAATACTTTTCCGTATTTCTCAAGAATTCTTCTTTTTTCATCGTTTAATTTACTTTTTAATCCGTGTAGGTAAAGAATGTTCATGATCGCTTCTTTTGATTAGTGAAGTAAAGAAACGAATAGATGACGACAAAATATGTCGCTATTAAATAAATTTTATTTAAGACTTAAGAGGTTTGTTTTTCTTATGTGTTAAGGCTTAAGAAGTTACTAAAATAATCATGATCATTCTTGCAAAATTAAATCGGTAAATTTGGTTAAGTTTTGTAACTTACTGAAAATCAGTTATTAACATACGTAAATACCTACATTTGATAAAGGGTTTGCGTAAAAAAAGTTAGTGTATGGAAACAATTACTGAAAACCAGAAAGTTAAGATGACCGGCAAAAACAAGAAAATGTTCGGTCTTTTCGATCCCAGTACTTTGCAGGTATTCATTGCAGTGTCCGCTTTAATCAGTTTAGTCTTGTTTGTAGGATGCTCGGGCGATGAATTACCCGTTGAATCAGATCTTTCCCTTGACGCAAAAGCTTATACTGAAGCATCAGCTATGAACGCTAGTAGTAATGGCCTTGTCATCCAGGAATTCCCTTCCGAAGAGAATCCCGGCCCGCCACTCTATGCATCGGGATTGAGCCTTGGTCTGACAGGCTTCGGAGCGACTCGAACGGACGGCGAATGGGTAGCTATTACATTCGTGCGTGATCCAAATTGTGCCCCGGCCGACTACAATCTCCTATCAGCGCCCAACATACCCGCTGTTTTTGGATGTCCACTCACCATAGAGGGTACGGTGTGGTTACGCGATCCCTCTAATCCCTTGAATGCTGTTAAAGCCAAGCATCTCGGGCTCGGAGCTGTGCCTGTTTATTTCGTACAGCTGTCGGAGTTTGAGTCGGCAGTTATGGATGGGGAATTGACGATCGTCGAGTTGAATAGCTTATCGTCGCTATTGATCGGTTATGCCAGTTTTCAAAGGGATGTGATCCAGTTTCAGCAAAACGAACGTCCAGGAATGCATAGCATTGTCTCTCGTGGCGAACTACAAGACGGGCGTTCTTTTGAGCACATTGGAGTCGTCGTCGGGACGGAGAATGTACATACTACAATCCGATTCGAGTGAGCCACCACAGTCTGATTTTTACTTTGTTAGGATGATCGCAAATTGGTAGCCCTTCTCCCATTAAGGGAGAGGGGCTTGCTTTCGAATGTTGCCACAATTGAAAGAGGAATAGACGTGATTGAAAATTATTTCACCATTGGAAGGGTGGACGGGATTTAAAGAACTGATGAAGTATACCAAAAAGTACATCGCACTAGACATAGTCCCGGAACTTACGGTGGGTAATAAAATAGTATTGAGGAAACAGTTGTTAAAATGATTTTTTTACCATTCCTCCTTTATGAGGTTCAGAAGAGTTTTTAATCACAAAATCCACAACCCCAAGTATTAGTTCCTCTTCTGTAATTACTTCAACTTTCCATTGGCCTGCCCTAAGGTTATTTTTATAGGTATATCCACGGAAACCACGACCACGCCCACCGGAAACTTCAAAACCAATGTCATCAGTTACTTCCCATTTCCCGGTTTCAGGATTGTACCATTTCCACCTGTGAGAAATGGACTTTTTTAAATCTGTAGGTGCAAAAACAGAAGTGAACACATAAACTCTTTGATCTGCCTGATGATGAAAATTGATGTGATGTTTTCTCCAAAATACATACCATTGATTCTTCTCGTAAGTAACTATGTATTCGTTATTTTCTTTTCGCACATCATGAGCCACCAACCCGGTATCCATAGCTAGCGGCACTGGTGGAATAAGATTGAAATAGTAAAAAACATTGATCGTTATATAGATGGAAAGGATAAGACCGATCAGTTTTTTCAGACTTATCTCAGCTCTTGTGCCCGGGCTTGAACTGTAAATAAACGTGATGAGAGCTAGCGTACAACCCAAACTTACAAGCCCCGAAATGATAAAAATAAAGGTATTCATTTCCTTGATCAGCGTGGGAATCATAAAGGCGAAAAAGGTAAAACTTATAAAAAAGTAAACACTGAACTGAAGGTATTTGTTGGAGATTTTCTTCTTAAGAAACTCGTTTGCAAATAAGAGCAGAACCAGCAATATGAAAAAAAACATAGTTTTTGACATGGATACACTTCTGGAAAAATAGATGACAAAAGCACTTGAAAGTGCGCCAAAGAAGAACTGTATGGCTAGCGGAAAATATTCGGAATAACGTTCGATAAAAGTACCTTCCCAGTTGTCATCATCCACTGTATTATACAAATAAAGCGTTATGGATAATAAGGTCATATGCGAGCAAAGTACCACCGTATCATAAACACGATCTATTCGCCCTAAGGTCAAGGTATCAAAAATGAAACCACCCATAAAAAAAAGAATGGGAGCGTACTTTTGATTGCGAAAAACAAACCTTCCAAAAGCAGTATTTCTATATCTTACTAAAGTTCTTTTCATACTGTATTTAGTAACGCCAAATTTAGGGTAAAAACTTCATCCGGATATTTGTTTTGATTTTAATGCAAGAGAGCTTATGAAAAAAAGCGAGATTAGGATCTTATCAAATATTTCAGCGGAAGGGGATTAATTATTTATTGTTCATTGTTTACATTTGAGTGATGATCCTGTATTGATCTTCTTAATGACAAAAAATAAAAAAATAAAGAAGCCGTGGCCAACTAAAGATGCCATGGCGCAGATCTATACAAACAATTTGTGGGGTGGTGACAGATCTGAATTTTATTCCGGTTTAGGCTCACATCAGCCTGAAACGGTCAAACCATACATAGCTGTAGTATCCGAATTTTTAAAAGCTTTTAAAACTCCGCCGGTCGTTTGTGACCTGGGGTGCGGGGATTTTAATGTCGGCAAGGAACTGGTAAAGTACTCCAGGAAGTACATCGCACTAGACATAGTTCCGGAGCTTATAGCGCATAATAAAAAAGAATTAAAAGCAGATAATTTAGAATTCCGGGCCCTGGATATTGCAAAGGATGAATTGCCTTCGGGAGATTGCGCGATCCTAAGGCAGGTGTTGCAACATTTATCGAATGCGGAAATCAAAAGCGTGGTAGAAAAACTATACGATTTCAAATACGTTATTCTAACCGAGCACTTACCGGAAGAAGATTTTGAACCCAATAAGGATATTATCTCCGGACAGGGGATCAGACTAAAAAAACAAAGCGGCGTAAACCTTACGGCTTCACCGTTTAACTTTAAGGTCAAGGAAGAAAAACGATTATTGTCTGTTCCCTCTCCCGGTTTTAAAGGGGTATTAGTCACTACCCTCTATAAGGCTTGGTAATATTGGAATTACGGGAAAGCAATGCAGCACAAACCGAAATGCCCTTGTTTTATATAACTTCGTGTTTATTGTTGATCTGCTACGCCCTTCACTCTTTCCACGGTGTCAGATTTTGATAGGGTGAGTCGCACGATGCTGTCTTCTTCAGCTCTTAGGTCATGAGGAATATTTCCTTCCAGAGCCAGCAGATCTCCTTTTTGTACGCTATACTCTTGCCCCTGTACCCCAAAACTTAATTTCCCTTCAAAAAGCTCCACTACTATGGGGTACGGAGTCTTATGTTCCTTCATCACCTGGCCTTTTTTCATGGCAATCCTTATTTCTCTGCTGCTGTCTGTGTCCATTAAAACCTGTACGGCAGGCTTGTTGTCATTATATTGAAGTTCTTTAATAAGAGATGCTGTTTTCATAATTATTTTTATTGATTTCCATGAAGGTAATCAAAATAAGATCCACGGTAAAAGATCTTACAGGAAAAGAGATCCTATTTTAGATTGTAGGAAACTCTTTTTATTTTACTAATTAGTAGCCTGTGGCTGGAGGAGGGATTAGAAGTTGATTTATTGTTTTACTGATGTAGATATTGAATAATAAACGGGTCCAGGTTCCCAGGCTTTATGTCTCGTGATCGAATGACAAAGCTTATCGATTTCTTTCCTTCAGGAACCTGATGTAATTGTTCACACCCTATATTTTGTCAAAATCGATTTCTTTATAAACTATTGAAGAATTGACTGACCCCTATCATAATTTCATGCTTCAGTAGTGAGTATTTTTAGGCATAATTCTACAGTTATGGAATCACATAAAAGTAACGAGCTGGGGCCAAGGATCGTAGTTTTCCTGTTTTTTCTGTTAGCGGTAGCATTAAAATTCCTGATTTCAGGAAATTGGTTTTAAGATGCTGCTTTGAAGATAGTTTTTATCACTAGGGATCCTTTTAAGAAGGACCCCGTGTCTCTTCATTTCAAAATATTCCCGGTATCTCTTTGTTGGTTAGTTTAGATAGGCGCCTTCCATCTGCTTGTCTGAAGCAAGAATTTCTTCTTTCTTAGGAAAATCGATCTCTGCCCAAACCGGAATATGATCTGAAATTTTTCTGGCTGCTTTAAGATCTGGAAAGGACTCGTAAAAATGAACCACACCTGACTTAAGGAGTTGAACCTTTTCAGATTCCACAAAGATATTATCATATTCCGATGCCAAACAGTGAGGGGTGCATTTCGTACGAAGAGAGGTTTTTTGATCGATGAGTGCCGGAAGATAGCACATGTTCTTTAAAGGTATAAAAACACTGTTGTCTTCAGCGGTATTAAAGTCTCCCAGGAAAACCAGGTTTTTGCTGGTGTAAAGGTCCGGTAAGAATTTAAGGTATTTCAGCTCTGTTTCGGGTTGTTTATTCTTAGGGATGGCGTGCAGGCTAACCACTGTGAATTCCGCATCCTTATATTTAAAGTCCATGCAAAAAGGCTCCCGGTCTATCTCCAGCTCATAGTTCTTGTCAAGCCATGGTTTGCCCAGTCGCTGAACTTTGGCGGTCTTCCAGATAAATGCATAACGCTCGCTGGAGTAAGGAGTGCCCTGTGTGGGTTCGCTAATGGCATAATCCCACTTTTGCCCTTTTCTGTTTAACTGGTCTGCTAACCTTGCAACAGCCTGGGGACCTCCATTGCCAGCTACCACTTCCTGAATGGCGATGACATCAAAATCCTTCAGGGTATTGGCGATGAATTCCATCTCTTGTGCCGACTTGGATTTTCCGAAGTGCTGAATGTTCCATGAACAAATTTTCACCTGGGCAATCGCGCTGCTAGAGATAAGGATAAGGATGCTGATATATAAGAATAGGGGAAATTTAGGGGAGGTCTTCATTCGGGGATTTTAAGAAAAAATATTAGTGGCGAAAATAGGGAAATTGATCTCTGTATCTAAAAGAAAAATGTTTTGCATACTGAAATTTTACTCATCTCTACTTCCGAAGCTTCCGGGAAAAA
Source organism: Salinimicrobium gaetbulicola (assembly GCF_042676025.1). Taxonomy (NCBI): domain Bacteria; kingdom Pseudomonadati; phylum Bacteroidota; class Flavobacteriia; order Flavobacteriales; family Flavobacteriaceae; genus Salinimicrobium; species Salinimicrobium gaetbulicola. The sequence goes on along the minus strand of NZ_JBHTJP010000032.1, from coordinate 1,233,796 downwards.
AGTAGTAACTTTAAGTATGAACAGGCGGGCGAATATCATAATTGCCGGGGCAGGAGGGATCGCAGAAGCGGCCGGACTGCTTTTAATGGAATGGAGTGTGGTGACTCCCAAATTATATATTGGGAACCGTACGCTTTCCAAAGCAAAAAAAATGGCGGCATGGATCGAAGATGGCGCCAACAGACCTTGTTCTATCCAGACTTTTCACCTTCCGGAAGAAGGGTTTTCCGAAGAAATGAAAGAAGTGCTTGAAGAATGTGATATTCTTCTGGATTGTCTTCCAGGCGGCCAAGCCCCCAGGATGGCGAAGTTGGCCAGGGATTTTAAACTTCACTATGCGAACCTCACAGAATATGTCACGGAAACCAATGAGATCATAGATCTGGCAAAAGATGCCGGTACGGGTTTTATATTGCAAACAGGTCTTGCTCCGGGCTATATAGACGTACTGGCAAACGGAATGTTCCAGGAATTTTGTCGTGCTTTTGAGGTAGATGAGGTAGATAAGTTGGAATTAAAGGTGGGAGCCCTTACCGCGAATGCGGTCGCACCCCATTATTACGGTTTCACCTGGAGCCCGGTGGGTGTGGCTACAGAATATTTGGAAGGAGCGCTGGCTTTGCGGGATTTTAAGATCACAAAATTACCGGCTTTATCTGAGCGGGAGAGAATTATTATTGACGGGACCACTTATGAAGAGGATCTCACATCTGGCGGGGCAGCAGACCTGCCGGAGGCTTTGGTTGGGAGGGTACGCCATTTAGATTATAAAACGCTAAGATATCCCGGCCATTATACATGGGTGGAAGAGCAACTTGGAAAGCTACCAGGAAATAAGAATGTTATTTCTGCTCTGCAGTCAGTAATGGAAAAGCAGATCCCGCACCTGGAAGATGACAGGATAATTTTATATGCGGCTGTTGAAGGCAGGGATGCCTTGGGAACTTTGCACCGAAGGGAGATCTTCAAAAAAATCACGCCTCAAACTGTTGGTAAACATTCGCTTCGAGCCATACAAACAACTACGGCGGCTCCCTTGCTACAGGCAGCTCAATTGTTACTCGAATCCAATCTGAAAGGAGTGGTCCTGCAAAGTCAGATAGATCCTTTTAAATTTTTAAATGGCCATTTCATTCAGGCTGTTTATGGAGGGCATGAGGATTTGCTAAATTTCCTAAAGCTCTAGTTCTTTCCGGCTTTTTGATCAATCTTCAATCTTGAGTCCGCCTCCCATGTTCAAAATGGGGGAAAACCCTAATTGAAATAGAGTATAACTAATTATACTTTAAAGGTTGATTTCCCCTCAGTTCCTCCCTTTGTTTAATTTTTAAATAACAGGTGCCATGATCAAAGATTATAGTTGGATATGGAAGTCACTTTTTTTGCTGGGTAGTGTGGTGTTAGCTGTATATATAGTACTTACTTATACTTCATAAGTTCTGTGCGATTCAAGAAGAGTGCTGAATTTACTGCGTTCTATTTTTCTTCCTCTGTCCAAATTTTAATGAAGCTTTAACGTTTTTAGGGCCTTGGGGTTTCTATCTTCTGATAGTCTTCCGTGGTTTTTTCCGTATTTTTGCCTTTCATTTTAAAGATAATGATAGAAAGGACGAAATGGAGAAGGCATCCTAAATTCAGAGATCTGCGCATTAGCAGCGATGGATCAGAATTTATGCTCAACGATAAACTTTTAAGGATACGTGATCATAAGATCAAGAATGGAAAGATCCTTAAAGTGGTTATGATCAACCGTACCTATTATTCGGTTCCTAAATTAATTCTTGAAACCTGGGGGCCACCCAAACCTGAAGAAAATCGGCAATATTTTGCTCTTTATAAGGATGGGAATAAAGAAAATCTACACCCAAAAAATCTTTATTGGGGCACTAAATTGATGAATAAAGAAGAGCATTTTAAAAGAGATCTTAAGTTGAGTGCTCTTACCAAAGATCAAACCTATGAGGCTTTTCAGCGCAATAAATTTCAAGGGGAGTCAATTGCCTCAATTGCAAGGGACATGAAGGTTTCAGATATGTCTATCCACAGGGCTATAAAAAGGATTATCCGGAAAATCGAGAAGGAACAGGATCACAAAAATTCCCAGGTTTAATTTAACCGGTATTTCCACCTCCCCCGGACTTGTGAATTCTTACAAATAGGGTTGTGTTCTCTTAACATTTTTCAGGGCTCCATTTTTAAAAACTCCGGATATCAGAATGTTAAGAAACTTGATCTTTTCCAATGGAAAGGATAAATGCCAATTTTTTCTTAAAGTTAAAATAGGCTGTGGGAAAAAACTTTCTGTTCTGTTCGTTTTCATTAATTTAGAGGTTTTGTCTACAAATTAGTCGCAGTTGGTATATATGAATTCACAGCAGGATAATGAAAATAATAAGCAGAAAGAGGGCATCGAAGCAAGTGATATTGATCAATTAAAGGAGCTTATCGAAACCTTGCCTGCTGTTGTTTGGATCACCGATGCTGAAGGATACTGCACCTATCTTAATAAAAACTGGTATTCCTATACAGGTCAATCTGCCGGCGAAGCGGAAGGCTTCGGATGGCTTGATGCCATACATCCCGATGATAGGACTGGAGCTGAGGAAAGTTTTATTTCCGCATCACAGGATCACAAAGAATATACAAGGAAATACCGCCTTAAAACCAGTGATGGTGAATACAGGTGGGTGCTGGATACCGGGAGGCCCAGATTTTCTTCTTCAGGAGAATTCATAGGTATGACCGGAACAGTAGTAGATGTGAATGAGGATATGATGAAGAGCCAGGTCATCAGGGAAATGGGTCACAGAGCGCGTACCATAGTTGAAGAGGCTACGGTAGCCACAGCGATCTATACCGGTCACAATATGAAGATTGAACTGGCAAACGATGCTATGCTGGCCATTTGGGGGAAAGATAGATCTGTTGTGGGAAAACCATTAATGGATGCTCTTCCTGAAATTGCAGGTCAGCCTTTTATGGATTTGCTACGGAAAGTATATTCGACCGGAGAAATTTACTGGGGGAAAGAAGATCGGGCAGACCTGATGGTTGACGGAGTCCTGCATACAGGATATTACAATTTCACATATAAACCTTTGCGGAACGAAAAGGGCGAGATCTACGGAATCTTGAATATGGCTATTGACGTTACAGAACAGCGTCTTGTTAGAATGAAAGTCGAGGAAAGCGAGCATCGTTACCACGAAATCATTCATGCCTCGCCTTCGCTTATCGTAACCTTTGAAGGAAAAGACAATATTATAAAGATCGCTAATGAGGCCATTATAGATGTATGGGGAAAAGGAAGAGATGTTTTAGAAAAACCTTTCCTGGAATTGCTTCCTGAATTGCGGGAACAGGGTTTTGGAAAATATATTGATCAAGTGTACCAAACCGGGAAACCTTTCAGAGCTTATGAAATGCCAGTGGATCTTGTGCGCTTCGGAAAAAAGGAAACTCGGTATTATTCTTTCGTTTTATACCCCCAAAGGGATATTGATGGTAATATTTTTGGTATTGTGGGAAGTGCTACTGAAGTAACTCCCCAGGCAATAGTCAATAAAAGACTTAAAGAGAGTGAATCTCATTACAGGCAGATGGCCGATTTGATGCCCGAAAAGGTCATTAAAACAGATTCTGAAGGGAATGTTATCTATTTTAATCAGCACTGGCTTGATTTTACCGGATTAACCAGTGATGAACTCGAAAAAGAAGGGTGGACGGATAGAATTCACAAGGACGATAAAGTCTTGTTCGATCAGCAATGGAAACGGTCTATTGATTCAGGAGATGATTTTGAGGTGGAAATCAGGATCAGAAACAAAGATGGAGATTACAAGTGGCACCTTAGCCGTGCCGAAGCTGTGAAAGATGAGACCGGTAACATTAAAATGTGGATCGGCACCAATACCGATATTCAGCGTTTAAAGGAAGAAGAGAAGCGAAAGGAAGATTTTCTTAAGGTGGTAAGCCATGAATTAAAAACTCCGGTGACTTCGATCAAAGGTTATGTGCAGTTGTTGTTGGCTATGGTAAGATCAGAAAAAGAACAATTGGTTGGCAAGCTTCCGTTAAGGTCATCCCTGGAAAGAATTGACCATCAGATAAACAGACTTACCCGCTTGATTTCCGAAATGCTGGACCTTACCAGGATAGAAGAGAAAAAGTTGGAGCTCCAGATGGAGGAATTCAACCTTAATGACCTTGTGACCCAAACGGTACAGGATATTAACTATACCAATACCCAGCACGATATTGAGATCAGCCATGAAGACCAATGTATGGTGTATGGAGATAAGGATAGAATTGGCCAGGTAGTGATCAATCTGGTGACAAACGCTATTAAATATTCGCCTGAAAGCCACGATGTAAAGGTCAGGATTTACAAACCATCAGAAGATAAGGTTACGGTAAGTGTGATTGATAATGGAGTTGGGATCGAAGCGGAAAAATTACCCCGTATCTTTGAGCGGTTTTACCGTATTGTCGAAGAAGAAGAAGATACCTACTCAGGATTTGGGATAGGATTGTACCTGGTGCAGGAGATCGTTGAAAGGCATAATGGTACTACAGACGTGAAAAGTGTAAAAGGGGAGGGCTCAGAATTTAGTTTTACCCTAAGCCTGGTTAACAATAAATAATATGTATTAATCTAATGAAAGAAAATTCAAAGATTTTAGTTGTCGATGACGACTCCGGAATCGGGGAAATGTTAAAGACGTTACTGGAATTTTACGGTTTCGAGGTAACGGTTACTGAGAAACCTGATGAAACTGAAACCCTGATCTCTGCTCATGATATTGACCTGGTAATGCTTGATATGTTAATATCTGGCGTGAATGGTACTGATGTGTGTGCAAGGCTTCGGAAGAATCCTGAAACAGAAAATACTCCTATCCTCATGATGTCCGCCTTACATGATGCAGGTAAAAAATGCAAAAATGCAGGTGCTGATGATTTTATAGCGAAACCTTTTGAAATGGACGAACTTATTGCGAAGATCAATGAGGTGCTTGAAAAAAGACAGGGCGCTAATTAATTATTTCTGTTGTTAAGTTCTTTAAATACGCGCTCTGGATAATCAGAAATAATTCCATCCACCCCTAATTTAATCATCCTTTTAATTTTTTTAGGTCTGTTGACAGTCCATGGCACCAACTTCATATTTTTTGACCGAATTGAATCTACAAATTGTCGGTTTTTGATCAATTTATGACGGGGACTATAGATAGTGGGGGTGAATTCAAGATAGGAAAGGTTACGATCTATCCCGACTTTAGAAACCAGGTAGGAAGTTTCAATAGAAGGGTGACTGGCATGAACCGTATTTAATATTCGCGGATCAAATGATTTAATGATCACCCTTTTTTCCAGGTTTCTTGAAGTGATCACTTCCATGATGAGATCTACGAATTCCTGGGGCTCGGGTTGATGAATATTGTAGGATTGGGGAGAGGATTTTACCTCTATCATATATTTGATGCTAGGTCTGTCATTGGTTTCGATATAGTTCTCCACCTGGTCAAAAACAGTCTCCAATAAAGGTTTAAACGTGGGAAATTTTCGTTGCTTCGGAAAACTTCGATTCATTTTTGATCCTGAATCAAATTTCCGGATACTGTCATAATTCATCTCGTAAAGGTTATACGAATGCTGTTTTTTCTTAGAAATAGGTTTTCCTTTTTCATCCAGCATGTAGTGGGAGGCCATAAAAGGTTCATGAGAAACTACTACTTTTTTATCTTTTGAGATCACCACATCCAATTCAACGGCGTCTACTCCTTTTTGCACGGCACTTAAAAATCCGGGGATGGTATTTTCAGGATAATGCCCTGCCTCTCCGCGATGACCGTAAACCTCGATTCGATCTGATTTTTTAAGGGGTGGATATCTATATCCGGACCGAAAAATGCTGCAGGAGATATTCCCCAGAAAAATGCCTATTGCGAAGAGCCGAAGGTATTTCATACAGCAACATTATTAGTCCTTTTAAATTACACAATTTGCTGGGATAAAGACATAAAAAAAGCCGTTCGATTGAACGGCTTTTAGAAATTATATATTTGATTAATAGCAGTTTCCGCCTCGACGTCTTCTGTTTTGAAGGTCTGATCCTCCAATTTTAAAGGTTACGTTCACTTTTATCAGGTCAATAGATGAATCTACATAATAAGCCCTGTTAACACCATACTCGCTGTTCACCAAATTCAGGTTTTGTAGTTCAGGGGTCGATAGTGAGTGTTCATAGCGAAGGTCGATTCCAAATCTGCCGAACTCTGCTTTGATCCCAACTTGAGCATTTATAGGACTGTTTTGAACCACAACCTGGTCAAGATCTTCTTCCCCTTCTAAGGTGGAATCCATTATACTGGAATACACCGGTCCCGCATACAGGTCAAGTGGTCCCCAAATATTATATCCTGCCAACAGTGGGATGTCCAGTTTTTGTACCGAATGCACTGCTGCTTTCAGTGGTGTGTGATATTGGGTTGGATAGTCGGGAAAATTGAATTCCCGTTCTATTGAATTGTATACTACCTCAGGTCTTACGAAGAACTTTCCGAAGTTTACCTGGCCAAAGGCCCCGAACTGGAATCCTAACATCCCAGTGCCCTCGGCGGTACCATTCCAGTTGTTTGGAGGTCCATCTGGCTGACCATTGGTGGTTCCCGATCTTTCACCTCTAATAGTACCTCCCATTGACTGGTTGATACCTCCTTTGAGACCATAACTGTATTTTTGTGAAATACCCGCGAAGGAGACCCCGAGTATAAAAAGTAGGCTTAAAAAGATTTTCTTCATAGTTGGTCGATCAATGTCCTTATGTACAAATAAAAAAGATTTTCAAATACTATAACGGAAGAAAAGGAAATTAATTTTAAAATTAAGATTCTTGTCCCCTAAAAATCGATGTTTAACGGTAATTTAAGGACTAAGTTCCTTAAAATGTAGATATTTTCCTTAACGTGCACGTCTGCGTCGACTGTAACTGTACTTTCCTCTCCTTCTACTATCTGAAGAAGAAGAATAAAGGTCGCTAAAATCGTAGGACAAACTTAAGATCAACTGACTTAATCTCGCGTCTTCCACGGTGGCAACGTTCACCCCGTTAGGATCTCTCCCTATATCCTGGTTCCAAATATCTATCTTTTCTGGGGTGGGAGAGGATAGATTATATTCATATCTAAGATCGATGCCAATGCCCGAAAATTCGCTTTTAATACCCAGTTGTAAATTCACTGGAATATCGGGCTCCTGCAGGCTGTTTCCTTTATAAAAATAAGTTTCTCCGCCTTCCTTGACTATGGTGGATTCCTTGTAATCAAAGCTGTTTTTAAACATGGGTGTGTAAACCGGGCCGGCATAAAGACCTACCACATCGGCTACATTATAACCAAAAAGCAAAGGAACGTCGAATTTCTCAATTGAATAGGTGGAGGTTCGATTTGGGAATATGAATTCCGATTTTATTGAGGTGTAGACCAGTTCAGGTCTTACAAAGAAGTCACCAAAATTAACTTCCATAAAAGCTCCGCCGTGAAAGCCGGCTTTTGACTGGCCTTGTGATGTGCCATTCCAGTACACCAATTCTCCGCCTTCATTAATGGGGTTTCCTTTGATCTGTCCTCCGCTGGTGAAATTTGTTCCGGCGGTGATGCCGTACCCAAATCGTTGGGCACTTGTGATTGTTATCCCGGTTAGGATAAGTAGGGTGGTTAGTAAAGTTTTCATAAGATTGGGGGGTATCTTATTGTTCCTTCTGGTTAGGAAGGTACATGGTTAAGTTAGTAGGGGGCAACTGATTATTGATCTACCTGATCATCAGTTTCATGGATCTCTTCATCAACTTCTTCTTTAATTTCGCGCTCCAGCTCTTCAGCTTCTTCTTTAATTTCTTCGGCTGCTCGTTCGGTTCCGGCTTCGATGTCTTCGCCAATAGCTTCGATCGCCTCTTCAGTTTTTTCTTCAGTGGTTTCTCTGCAGGAATAGGTCGATAAGGTTAGTCCTCCTAAAACGAGACTTAAAAATAGTTTTTTCATAGGGTTGATTTTTGAGCTAAAAAAAGCCATAAGAATTCTTATGGCTTTAAATTTAATAAAAAATGCGTTAACTATTGCGCATCATCAGTTTCGTGAATTTCTTCATCTATTTCCTGCTCCATTTCAGCTTCAGCCTCTTCGCCTGCTTGCTCCATTTCTTCTCCAGCCTCTTCCATTTCAGCTTCAGCTTCTTCACCTGCAGCTTCTACGTCTTCACCAATTGCCTCAACAGCATCTTCGGTTTTTTCTTCAGTAGTTTCTCTACAAGAGTAAATAGATAATGTAAATACAGTCGCTAGTAATCCTAAAAATAATTTTTTCATGGTAGTATGTTTAATTAGTTAAGACAAATTTAAACTAATTTTTAAATATCCAAAGAAGTCTTTGCATAAACTCTATTGACAATGCAGTTTACCGCTATTTTTAATTATGTTTTTCCAGTAGATAACTGATAATTATTTCTGTAGCTCCGGTGTTGGATGATATGTAACTTGCTGAATTCCTGCCGGTTTTACTTCGGAAGTTCTCATTCTGGATCAGGTGATGCATAACTTCTGAAAATTCTTCTTTATCACGAACTGAAAACAGTCCTCCTTTTTTCTGAAGCTCAAATGCCTCAGGAAATTTCTCAAAATTCTCTCCAATGATCACCGGAATCCCAAAAGTTGCCGGTTCCAGAATATTATGCAAACCGGTGTCCCCGGCGGCACCTCCCACGTACGCTATATCGGCAGTACTGTAAATTCGGCTTAAAAGACCAATCGTGTCAACTATTAGAACCTGGAATTTGCTGAGGTCCTTTCCTTCTTTTTCTGAAAATAGAACTGTTTCTACCGATAAGGAATTTTTCAGTTTTTTGATCCTTTCGGGTTTCATAGTGTGTGGGGCGATGATGAATTTCACCCTTTCTGAAGCCTGATTAATAAAGCCTATCATCAATTCCTCATCCTCGGGCCAGCTGCTTCCTGCTACCATGCATATTTTATCATCTTTAAAAGATTCTATGAAATCCAGGTAGTTGTCCTGCTTTAATTGATTTGAAACCCTGTCAAATCGTGTGTCGCCACTTACGGTTACATTTTTAAAACCTACTGAGTTTAGGAGATCTCTGGATTCATTGTTCTGCACGAAAAAGTGATCAAATGTTTTCAGATAAGAGCGCATCCATTTACCATAGTTTTTAAAGAATATCTGGTCTTTTCTGAAAACTCCCGAAACTAATATAGTTGGAATATTTCGTTTCTTTAATTCAAGAAGGAAATTCGGCCAGAACTCATACTTTATGAACATAGCTACTTCGGGGTTCACCAGGTCCAGGAACTTTTGAACATTCTTTGGAGTGTCCAAAGGCATGTACGTGATAACATCTGCAAGCCGGGAGTTCTTTTTCACCTCATACCCTGAAGGTGAAAAGAAGGTCACCACGATCTTGTGATTAGGAAATTGTTCTTTTGCTTTTTCAATGACCGGAACTGCCTGTTCATATTCGCCCAGCGAAGCAGCATGGAACCACAGGGTTTTGTCTGTAGGTTTTATTTTCTGCCGCAGTTCTTCAAAAAGGTTTTTTCGACCGTCAGTAAAAAGTTTCATCTTCTCACTAAAACAGCCGCTTACCGGAAGGACTTTTTCCGCAGTATTTATCAAGAAATTGTAAAGAAATTGCAAAGCCTGTTGTTTGGTTGCTAAATTAAGAAAATAGCATTGGCGAAAGAGGCTTTCTTCGTATTTTCGTGCCACTTGAATATATTACAATGAAAAAAATACAAATGGTTGACCTTAAGGGTCAATACGATAAAATCAAAGATAAGGTGGCATCTTCCATGATGGAAGTTCTGGATACCACTGCTTTCATAAATGGCCCTGAGGTACACGCTTTTCAAAAGGAACTTGAAGAATACCTGGGAGTGAAAAATGTGATTCCGTGCGCTAATGGCACAGATGCATTGCAAATCGCCATGATGGGATTGGGGTTAAAACCCGGTGACGAGGTAATTACTGCCGATTTTACCTTTGCCGCGACTGTTGAAGTGATCGCCTTGCTGCAATTAACACCTGTATTGGTGGACGTTGAGCCTGATACGTTCAATATTGATCCTGAAGCGATCAAAAGAGCGATCACCCCAAAGACCAAAGCAATCGTTCCTGTTCACCTTTTCGGCCAGACAGCCAATATGGATGCGATCATGGAGATTGCTGAAGAGCATGATCTTTTCGTAATAGAGGACAATGCTCAGGCTATTGGTGCGAATTATAATTTTAAGAACGGAGAATCCAAAAAGGCGGGCGCAATTGGACATGTGGCCTCAACTTCTTTTTTTCCTTCCAAAAACCTTGGATGTTATGGAGATGGAGGCGCGATCTTTACAAATGATGATGAACTGGCCCACACCATTCGCGGGATTGTAAATCACGGGATGTATGAGCGATACCACCACGATGTTGTGGGGGTTAACTCAAGGCTTGACAGTTTACAGGCTGTAGTGCTTAGAGCAAAACTTCCAAATCTGGATGCTTATAACACTGCGAGACAAACTGCAGCGAAGAAGTATACGGAAGCTTTTAAAGATCAGGAACATATTGAAATTCCTTATACTGAAAGTTCAGATGACACCCATGTGTATCACCAGTATACGCTGAAGATCATAAATGGAAAAAGGGATGCTCTTGTAAAACACCTGAACGAAAATGGAATTCCTTGCGGAGTTTACTATCCTATCCCGTTACACAGCCAAAAAGCGTACATGGATGAACGCTATAATGAGGCCGATTTCCCGGTGACGAATCAACTGGTGAAAGAGGTGATCTCTTTACCAATGCATACCGAGCTGGATGATGAACAGATCGATTTTATCACTAAAACAGTTATTGACTTTGTAAATAGCTAATTAGATCTAGATAATAAAAAAAGCGAGCCAATCGGCTCGCTTTTTTTATGCTCTTCATTTGTTTTAGAATTCCGCTGAGGATACCTCTGCGCTGCGGTCGATCTTTTTAACCAGCCCCTGTAGAACTTTTCCCGGACCGACTTCAATAAATTCGGTTGCCCCGTCCTTGATCATGTTTTGTACGCTTTGGGTCCATTTTACCGGTGCGGTAAGCTGGAAAATAAGATTTTCCTTGATCTCACTAGGATCGGTTACCGCAAATGTGGTGACGTTTTGATAGATAGGGCATATCGGGTTGCTGAACTTTGTGTTCTCAATTGCTGCCGCTAGTTCTTCTCTTGCCGGTTCCATTAATGGGGAATGGAATGCCCCGCCCACCGGAAGTATCATGGCACGGCGCGCGCCTCTTTCTTTCAATTCCTCGCAAGCTTTTTCTACGGCAAGCTGCTCTCCTGAGATCACCAATTGTCCGGGGCAGTTGTAATTCGCGGCCACCACGATTCCTTTAGTGTCTGCACAAATAGCTTCTACCATTTCATCTTCCAGTCCAAGTACTGCTGCCATAGTAGACTCCTCGATCTCACAGGCATGTTGCATGGCAAGGGCTCTTTTTGAGACCAGTCTTAAACCGTCCTCAAAATCAAGAACCTTATTTGCGACCAATGCCGAGAATTCTCCTAAAGAGTGACCTGCAACCATGTCTGGCTTGAAAGAATCTCCCAAAACCTTACTCAGGATCACCGAATGCAGAAAAACAGCCGGCTGGGTGACGCGGGTCTGTTTAAGATCCTCTGCAGAACCTGTGAACATGATGTCGGTTATGGAAAACCCTAGTATATCATTGGCTTTGTCAAAGAGTTCCTTTGCTAAAGCCGACTTTTCGTATAAATCCTTACCCATTCCTGAGAATTGGGCTCCCTGTCCGGGAAAAACGTATGCCTTCATAATTAAAAAATTTAGTAGACAAAATTAGCAAAATAAAAAAAACCCCATACTCCTTGAGACTATGAGGTTAAGCTTTCTTTTTTGGAGGCCTTAGATGTCAAGTTCTCCTTTTTCTCCAATGTCTTGTTTATTTCCGGTTATTGCTCCCACTCCAAGTTTTAAAAGCGTAATATATTTATTGGTCTTGGTATCCCAATAATAAGCTTCTTCCGGTCTTACTTTGATAGCAGTCAGATTGGGATCGTCGATCTCTTCAAACCAGTTATCGTCGGTCTTTTCATAGAGATCTTCTAGGACAGCCCTGTCAGTGGTGACTTCGGCTTCCCCGTAAACACTCAGGTATTCCATGTCTGATGGGTCGCTGTATAGCAATTGTACCTGCTTGTCCTTAAGAAGGTTTTGATTGTGATGACTGTTTCTAAGGCTTAGGAACCAGATATTACCGTCGTTATCGATCTTTTTGGTGGTCATTGGAATAGCGGGAATCGGTTTTTGATCAAAACCCGTGATCATCATGGCTACTTTAATATCGCCCACCAGGCTTTTGATTTTCTTTCTCGATTCTTCCTTATCTAATTTTTCTGTGCTCATAATTCATTTTTATTATCTAATTAAATATAAAGGAATTACGAGGCCTTCTCATCTAAAGAACTCCTAAAAGATAGGGGAGTGCTGTTAAGTTTTAACTAAAGCTTTTCAGGATAGACCGTACCTGCGGAAGGTAACTGCTTCCGAAGATATTTAAATGCACCAGCAAATAATACAGCTGCCAAAACGGTACGCGTTCATAAAAGCCCTTTTCAAGCGGAAATATTTCATCGTATTTAAGGTAGACCTCCTCTGGAAAACCTCCAAATAGTTTCATCATAGCCAGGTCCATTTCCCGGGGACCGAAACATACGGCAGGGTCAATAAAGCAAGGTAAGCCCTGTTCATTTGTAATGTAATTGCCATTCCAGAGATCCCCGTGGAGCAGGGCGGGAGCCTGCTTTGGGATAGCTTCGGAAATATTTTTCAGGCTGCGCTCCAGTTTTTCAAAAGTAAATCCGTTCTCCAGTGCCATTTTTAACTGGGGTTCCAGGCGCTCCTCGATATAAAATTCCGCCGCCGACTCATGTTTTCCATTGTGCTGCGGAAGACTTCCTATGTAATTAGAGGTGTGAAACCCGAATTGCCCGTTAGTATTTTGATGCAAAGAGGCCAGGTCCTGAGCGAATCGATCCCAAAAATCGGGTTTTTGAGGTGCCCTGGCTTTATATTCCAGTAAGATATAAGTGATGTTACCGGTAGTACCTAATCCCAGTACTTCAGGAACATCTACTGTATTTGATCCTTTCAAAGCCTCCAGACCTTCCTTTTCGGCCTTGAACATTCCCGGAAACCGGTTGGCTTCATTCACTTTTGCTACCTTTTTCCCCTCTGAGGTATCCAGCAAAAATACCGCGTTTATATCACCACCGGCGAGCGGGGAAATGTTCTTAATGAAGAACCCTTCCTCTTCTGCAATGGCGTGTATGCTACTTTGTTCATTCAGCACGCTGATAGGTTAAATAGGTGAAAGAATAGTTATGCCTCTCATCCTTCGGGTGAAAATGGGACGCCACCAGGGTCCAGTTCTTTTCATCGATTTCCGGAAAGAAAGCATCGGCTTCAAAAGTTCCGTGCACCCGCGTGAGTTCGATCTTGTCTGCTTCAGGTAAGGCGAGTTCATAGATCTCACCGCCTCCAATAATAAACGGCTGCGGATCATCTTTCGCCAGTTCCAGGGCCTTTTCCAAAGAATTCACCACGACGGCTCCCTCTTTTTGATAATCCTTTTTGCGGGTGATCACAATATGAGTGCGGTTAGGCAGGGGCTTTGGAAAGGTTTCAAAGGTCTTTCTGCCCATGATGATGTGGTGGCCGGTGGTAAGCTCCTTGAACCTTTTGAAATCGTCAGGCAAATGCCAGACAAGATCATTGTCCTTTCCCAGTGCATTGTTTTCCGCGGCGGCCGCGATCATTGTAATTTGAGGCATTTTCTAAGAGTTAATTGATGAATCGGGGTCTATTCTGCGGTCTTCTTTAACAGGGGGAATAAAAGGTTCCTGCTTTTTTGGAAGCGGGTGTTCTTTTTCCACTTTTCGCTGCAGTTCCTCAATTCGGCGTTGTTGTTGGGCTACCAGTCTATCTACTTGTTTGTTTTCCCAGTCTTTGCCCAGGAATTTTTTGGTGACAAACACGTTGAAAATATGTGCCAGGAGAATAATGCCCCAAAAAATGATCGCCCAAACGAACCAGTCGATCCCGAAAGGTTTGATATTCTGCCCAATTTCAAAGATCACGTTGAGAAGTATCAACACAACAGCGCCAATTAAAAAGACGATAAAGTGCTGATATAAACCTCTTTTTTGACGCGCCCGTTCCTGGGCTCTTTCAATAAGCTCCCGTTGTTCAGGGTCAATTTTTGAAGAACTATTCTTTTTACTTGACATATTTATGAAGTATTTTAGAGATATTCTCAAATTTATAGATTTTACTTCGGAAAATTTAATGCTCATGAAGAATTTTAAAAAACAATATCCAACACTCAATCAGTACACATACCTCAATACGGCCGCCTCCGGATTATTATCTGAAGCGGTTTTTGAGTACAGGCAGGAGCAGGATCTTGATTTTTTGATCTCCGGAAGCGTGTTCAAAGATCAGCAGGGAAAGATCCTTACGGGCGTCAGGGAAGCTGTGGGAAGATTTTTCAATTGCGCGCCAAATAGGGTGGCTTTGACTCCCAATTTTTCATACGGTTTCAATACTTTGATGGAAGGGGTGGAAAAATCAAAGAAAGTTCTGTTGTTCAAAAATGATTATCCTTCTGTGAACTGGGCTGTGGAATCGCGGGAGTTCGAGGTGTGTTATGCCGATATTGATGAGAATTTAGAGAATAACGTCGCTGAAGTTGTAGAAAAGGAGCGACCCGATATTTTCGCCTTCAGCCTGGTACAATGGATCAACGGAATAATAATAGACCTGGAATTTTTAAAGGAACTGAAAAGTAAATACCCCGAAATGTTGCTTTTTGGAGACGGAACTCAATACTGTGGCACCGAAGAATTCGATTTTGAAGCCTCGGGTCTGGATGTGCTGGGGGCTAGCACCTATAAATGGATGAATGCCGGTTATGGTAATGCATTTTTTCTTTTCAAAGATCATATGGAAGATAAGATCTTACCTAGATCCCTCGGATTTAATTCACTGCAGGGCAAATACAAGCCCCATGAAGGCAGCCTTATTGGGAAATTTGAACCGGGACACCAGGATACGCTCAATTTTGGAAGCCTGAAAGTTGCCATAGAGGAGGTCGAAAAGATCGGGATCGATAAGATCGCTGAGCAGGTTCAGTCATTAGCTTCTGAAGCGAAATCGCTCTTTGAGGAACACGATCTGCTGGAAGAAGCTGTTTTAAAAAGGAAAATTCATTCCTCTATCTTTAATATTAAAGGAGGTGATGCCGTTTTTCAGAAATTAAAAAACAACCAAATTGTTTGTTCTCAACGAGGGGAGGGGATCAGGGTAAGCTTTCATTATTTTAATACTTCCGAGGATATCAAAAAACTACTAAAAGTGATAAAATAAAGGGTGCCCGAAAATGTCATTTTGAACACCCTTTTAAAACATCATTACAAAAGGGAGATCCCTTTTTCATCACATTCTTCCCGAATGTCATCTGACCAGATGCCGGCCTGCACTTCGCCAATATGCTGTTTTTGTAACAGGAACATGCATAATCGCGATTGACCAATACCTCCGCCAATAGTTTGCGGCAATTTACCGGCAAGTAACTGACTGTGATAATATAGTTCGGCCCTGGATTCTGCTTTCCGAATCTTTAGTTGCTGCGCAAGAGTTTCCGGGTCGACTCTTATTCCCATAGAAGAGATCTCGAAAGATTGCTCCAAAACAGGGTTCCAAACCAGGATATCTCCGTTAAGTCCTTTTGTGCGGCTGGAGGTTTGGGTGCTCCAGTCGTCATAATCTGGAGCTCTGCCATCGTGAATCTCACCGTGGGCGAGTTCGCCACCAATTCCTATTAAAAACACAGCTCCAAATTCTTTTGTCGCCATGTTTTCTCGTTCTTTTGGAGTTAACTCCGGATATTTTTCCAGAAGATCTTCAGAATGGATAAAGGTGATCTCGGCTGGCAGGACTGCCTGCAACCATGGGTATTCTAAACTGACTTGTTTTTCGGTTTCCTTTATTGCGCGGTAGATCTCTATTACCTGTGCCTTGAGGAAATCGAGAGTTCGGTCTTCAGGTTCCATAGCCATTTCCCAATCCCATTGGTCTACGAATATGGAATGTAACTTACCAAGGTCTTCATCAGGGCGCAGCGCTTTCATATCGGTTACTATTCCCTGGCCCGGTTTGAGTTCGTATTCTTTAAGTCGGAGTCTTTTCCATTTGGCCAGGGACTGTACCACTTCTGCAGGTCTTTCCTGCATGGATTTTATCGGAAAGGATACCGGTCTCTCAATTCCGTTGAGGTCGTCGTTGATGCCGGTGCCCTGTAGAACGATCGCGGGCGCTGAAACTTTTGTAAGCGGAAGCTGTTCTTTTAATTGTTTTTCAAAGCACATTTTTGTGAAATGTACGGCTTCTTCTGTTTGTAATTTTCCAGATAGAACTTTCGGTGTTGCTGTTGTTGTGATCATGATATTTGTTTTTAATTATTTAAAAAATTGGAAATAAAAAAGCCTGCCCTAAAGAAAAGGCAGGCTGTAAAGCACAGGAACCTTCTCCCCCGGGTGGCGGATCGTTATTATTATTCTGATTATTTATGTTCGTTCTTTTCATATGGGTAAAAAAAAAGCCTTTCCGGAAAGGAAAGGCTTGAAATATTGTAACAGGGTTCTTTTTATACAATAATAGCCTTCCTCAACCTAAAATTATTCAGGTTGTTATTGAAAGAATTATTATTGTTTATTAGAATCACCTTTTTGGTTTTTTGATTTTTGTAAACCTACGACTTTTTTCTAAATAGAAAAATTATTCTTTAAATTCAACTCCTTTTCCGAAGGTTACATAATTTCTTATTTGACCACCTTCTCCCTGTGGATAAGGGTAAAACCAGGCAGCATCGGGATTGTTGTCTTCTCCCACCTGAATGTGAAAATAGGAAGCTCTTCCTAAATTTGAAGTAGAATGGGTATCGCTTAACTGGAAGAATTCAGAATTAATGGAGTCGGGTGGAAAATAATGTTTGTCCTCTACCATTTTAGTGTTCGTGCTCTCTGCGAGGATGGTGTCATGCCAAATTGCTTTCATGTGCTTAGGATTTTTGAAAAATATAATTTTTGTAATAATTGTCCTTATCGCTAAAGCTGCCTTTTAATTCCAGACCAGCTTCCGTTGCGAGCCATCTCACGGAGGTGTCATCATATTTTTGAGAGATCTCGGTATGTATACTTTCCCATTTCTGGAAAGTCACTTCTAAATTTAAGGAATTTATCTGGACAGTTTGTTCTTTTTTGCTCACTAAAAAGCTTGAAGCTAGTCCGGTTTCGGGATCATATAATGGCCAGTGCAGGAAAGAGTCTTCTTCAAAATTGGCATCCAGCTCTCTGTTGATACGGGTTAAAAGATTTTTATTGAAAGCTGCGGTCACTCCCTGGGAATCGTTATACGCATCGAGAACCATTTTTGGATCCTTTTTCTGATCGGCACCCATAAAGAGCAGGTCATCTCCTGTCATGGCGCTACTTATCTTTTTGAGGAAAAGAACGGCTTCTTCCTGGCTGAGATTTCCAATATTGGAACCCAGTAACATGATCACTTTTTTCCTTTCTGTATAATCTGATAGTTGTTGAAGTACATTCTTATACATCCCTTGCCTGGGCTCTACCTGCAGACCCGGTATCTCTTTGTTCAAACTTTCAGTAAGTTGATCGAGTACGTTCTGGCTAATGTCTACCGGTAGATACCTTATATTAAAGCCTTTGTTGTGAAAATGCCTTAAGAGAACTTTTGTCTTTTTACCGTCTCCCGCTCCTAATTCTATTAAATCAAAACCTGCAGAAGAATTGAACTCAATGGCAATTTCCTCTTTTTGTTCCTCCAGGATGTTCATTTCCATGCCTGTCAGGTAATATTCGGGAAGGTTCATGATCTCCTGAAAGAGTTCGTCTCCCTTCTTATCATAAAAATATTTTGAATTCAAAGTTTTTGGGTAAGCTGTA
Source organism: Salinimicrobium gaetbulicola (assembly GCF_042676025.1). Lineage (NCBI taxonomy): Bacteria > Pseudomonadati > Bacteroidota > Flavobacteriia > Flavobacteriales > Flavobacteriaceae > Salinimicrobium > Salinimicrobium gaetbulicola. The sequence goes on along the minus strand of NZ_JBHTJP010000032.1, from coordinate 1,215,712 downwards.
AGTCCGTGAAAAACATCCTCGGCAAATTGAGTTTTAAACTCAGCGGGTTTGGTCATCTTCATAAATGTTTATTTAGCTAGTCTTAATCCCGTAAACTGCCAGCGCAGGTGGGGATGAAAAAAGTTGCGGTAAGTAGGCCGGGTATGGTTCGGGGAGGTGGCAACAGAGCAGCCTCGCAGGACTTTTTGGTTAACCATGAATTTCCCATTGTACTCCCCCAGGGTACCGGGTGGTTTAGTGTAATTTGGGTAAGGGGAATAGGCGCTCTCTGTCCATTCCCAGCGTTGTCCCCAGTCGAATCTTTCCTGGGCCGTTTCCCATTCAAATTCTGTTGGAAGGCGCAGTCCCTTCCACTGTGCGAACGCGAAAGCTTCGTAATAAGAAAGATGGGTGACAGGTGCCTCGGGATCCAGATCTTTTAATCCTGCCAGGGTGTATTGTTGCCAGGAGTCGTTTACCTTATACCAGTATTGAGGCGCGGTAATTTCATTTTCGTGAATCCAGTCCCAGGCTTCGGCATGCCATAATAATACCTGTTCATATCCGCCGGCTTCCATGAATTCCAGGTATTCTTTATTGGTGACCAGTTTGTTGGATATCTTATACGGGTTCAAGAACACCTTATGCCGGCCAAGCTCATTGTCATATGAGAAATCTTCTTTGTTAGAGTGGCCAATCTCATAAATGCCTTCCGGGATCTCGATCCATTCCTGCGGAAGATCTTCCGTTTTATATTCCCTGAATCCTTCGCGATATACAGGGTGCAACGGATTATTTCCGAGGATATATTTAATATCCGTCAGCAGCAGTTCCTGGTGCTGCTTTTCATGGTGACAACCAAGTTCTATTACTTTTTTGACTTCTTCTGAAAGTTCATTGTTCTCAAGAAGATCGAGCATCTTTTCTGTGACATGCTTTCTGAAGTCATACACTTCAGAAACGGTGGGCCTGGAAAGGTTTCCACGGTCAGACCTTATCACCTTATCCCCGGCGGTTTCGTAATAACTGTTGAAAACATAAGCGTAGCGAGGATCGTAAGCCTCATAACCGGTGAGGTTTTCCTGTAGCACAAAGGTTTCAAAGAACCAGGTAGTGTGTCCTAAATGCCATTTTGGAGGGGAAACGTCAACAATGGGTTGCACCACGTAGTCCTCGGTTTTTAGATGAGAACAGATCTCTTCTGTCAGAGAACGGGTGTTTTTGAATAGGGTGATAAGGGCTTCAGGATCAATCATAAAAAAAAGGAAACACAGTGGTTTCCTTCAAATTTAGGATTTTATAAATCAGATTTAGTTAAGAGAATACTAATCTGTTAAAAGGTAAATGGTACTTTGTACTTAATAGCAACCGGCTTCCCTCCACGGTGACCCGGCTCCATTTGTGGAATGGCCATAATGATCTTTTTAGCCTCTGCATTCAGTTCCTTTTTAGGACCTTCCACAGAGAGAATTTCCGGTTTTCCTTCTTTATTGATATTGAAAGAAACCACAGTTTTACCTCTGATGATCTTTCCGTTTTCATCGCGTGGATACTTGTAATTAGCTTTTAAATGTTCGATCAATTTTTGCTGAAAACAGGCTTTTGACGACTGCTCGCTGTTTTCGCAACCCGGCCATACGGGTGGCATATCCTTCATGGAAACTGTATTCCCTTTTACGCTTACACCTTCCTGAGCGTAGGTCATTCCGGCAAAAAGTAAAAAGCATAACAAGACTAATTTTTTCATGATATATAATTTAGTAGGTTAAAAATTTAAACGGCAACACTGCCTTTTATGTGGGGGTGGGGATTGTAATTTTCCAGGGTGAAATCCTCAAATTTAAAGCCAAAAATATCCCTTACTTCCGGATTGATCCTCATAGTTGGCAGCTCTCTGAAATCCCTTGATAACTGAAGTTCTACCTGCTCCATGTGATTGTTGTAAATATGAGCATCTCCAAAAGTGTGAATAAAGTCTCCCGGCTCATAGCCGCAAACCTGGGCCATCATCATAGTAAGCAGAGCATAGGAAGCAATATTAAATGGTACTCCCAAAAAGATATCGGCGCTTCGCTGATATAGCTGGCAGGACAATTTCCCGTCGGCTACATAGAACTGAAAGAACGCGTGGCAGGGTGGCAATGCTGCCTTTCCGTTAGCTACGTTTTCAGAAAAGGAATTTGAAGTGTCAGGTAATACCGATGGGTTCCAGGCTGTCACCAGCATTCGGCGACTGTTTGGATTGTTCTTAAGGGTTTCGACGATCTCCTTGATCTGGTCAATGTCCTCGCTGTTCCAGTTTCTCCACTGGTGCCCGTAAACAGGCCCCAGATCACCATTTTCATCTGCCCATTCATTCCAGATACGCACGCCGTGATCCTGTAAATATTTTACGTTGGTATCACCATTCAGGAACCACAGTAATTCATAGATTATAGACTTCAGGTGCAGTTTTTTGGTGGTCACCATGGGAAAGCCTTCGCTGAGGTCAAATCTCATCTGGTATCCAAATACACTCTTGGTTCCGGTACCTGTGCGGTCACCTTTTTCGTGGCCGTGTTCGAGTACATGCTTTATGAGGTCGTGGTATTGTTTCATGGGTATATTTCCGAAGAAAAAAGTTTAAAATATGTAAGAAATTTCCTTCTTAAAAACGGAAAATTCCGGGTGATTTTCAGCTAAAATAGAAAACTACCCGGAATTTTAAAGTATAAAAACTGGAATTAACCTATAATCATTCCGGCGATCGTCGCCGAAAGCAGGGAGGCTAAGGTTCCACCGATCAAAGCCTTCATTCCGAACTTTGAAAGGTTGATTCGTTGACCCGGCGCAAGGGATCCGATCCCACCGATCTGAATACCGATCGACGCGAAATTTGCGAACCCGCATAGCATATAAGTGGCCATAATAACCGATTTTTCATAGGTAAGGCTCAGGGCATTCAGTGGATTCTTAAGTTCTGCCAGTTGAATATATCCTACGAATTCACTTGCCGCAAGTTTGATCCCAAGTAATTGTCCCATGAGCATCATATCTTCCGTAGCGACCCCGATCAGCCACATAAGTGGCGCGAAGACCATTCCCAGGATAGATTCCAGCGAAAGGCGTGCATAAGGTGTATTTTCTGCCAGCATCGAGTTCAAAGTGGTCCAGTCGCCAACCCAGCCAAGGAAATAATTGATCATGGCGATGAACGCGATGAACACCAACAGCATGGCGGCTACGTTAGCAGCTAATTTCAATCCTTCGGTAGTACCATTTGCGATGGCATCAAGGATGTTTGAACCTATTTTTTCTGAAGAAACCTCTACGTTCTTATCGATCTTTTCCTGTTGAGGGAATAATATTTTAGAGACTACGATCGCTCCCGGAGCGGCCATTACTGAGGCTGCTAAAAGGTGTTTTGCGAACTGTAATCTTAGTGCCGGATCATCACCTCCAAGGAACCCGATGTAGGCAGCGAGTACGCCTCCTGCGACAGTAGCCATCCCACCGATCATAACCAACAGGATCTCAGAGCGGGTCATTCTTTCAAGGTAAGCCTTGATCATTAACGGCGCTTCGGTTTGTCCTAAAAAGATGTTTCCTGCAACACTTAAACTTTCAGGGCCCGATATCCCCATTAATTTGGTAAGTACCCAGGCCATTCCTTTTACGATCACCTGGATCACTCCTAAGTAGAATAGGACAGAGGTGAGCGCTGAAAAGAAAATGATAGTTGGCAGTACCTGGAAAAGGAAAATAAATCCGAAGCTTTCCACATCCATCATGCCGCCTAAAAGGAATTCACTTCCCGCGGCCGTAAAATCAAGTATCAAGACGAAAATACTTCCTACGAACTCAAAAACGTTCTGAACTACCGTAATTTTTAATACCCCAATTGCAAGCAATAGCTGGGCGCTTAAACCTGCCCCGATCGTTTTCCAGTTGATGGCTCTTCGGTTTGAGCTGAAGAGGAACGCGATAAAGATCAGGGAAACCATTCCCAGGGCACCACGCCAAAGACTTTCAAAAGAGAATCCGGCATTCGGGATCATTTGGTCTTTGGTGCCTATCGGAAGAACTTCCTTTATGGTTTCCGGCCTTTCTGCAAGAGAATAAAATTTGTTCTTTCCTGTTAATGTGAGGGTGGAATCTGTAAGCTGGGAGACCTTTAAATTTTGAATGCTATCGAACGGCTGATCGTAAAACAACACCAGTACATCATTTTGATATACATAGTTTCCTGAGGCTTCATTGATGTTTTCTCCTTTCAGGGAAAATTCGAAGCTTCCGTTGTCTAATTTCAGGTAATCCGTTCCGGGATCTACTTCAAAAAGTGAATTTTGAGAGCTGTCCTCTACGGCTTCAAAATTCCAGGTTTTAGAAATGTTTTGGGCAAATACAGAGGATATTCCAAAGAAAAAAAGGAATAGACAACACCAGAATTTGTTCATAAAAGTGGGGGGATTATTTTCTTTTTGAGATCTCATCTCGTAACCGGGCCGCTTTTTCGTAATCTTCGTTTTTTACGGCCTGATCCAACATGCTGTTTAATTCGCTTAAAGAAAGTTTTTTATAATCGGGGTCGTTGGATTTAATTTCTACTTCGTTAGAGAAAAGTTCATCTACGATAATGTCTTCTTTCTCCTGTTCCTGTTCCTCTTCCTTTTGATCGCCTTTCAGGTAAATACCTGCTTTATCCAGGATGTTCTTATAGGTGAAAATAGGCGCGTGGAAACGTAAAGCCAGGGCAATGGCATCGCTGGTCCTTGCGTCTATGATCTCTTCTATCTTATCCCGTTCACAGATTAGACTGGAATAAAATACACCATCTACCAGTTTATGGATGATGACCTGTTTTACAACGATCTCAAATCTGTCAGCGAAATTCTTAAAAAGGTCGTGGGTAAGGGGGCGTGGAGGTTTGATCTCTTTTTCCAACGCAATTGCAATAGACTGTGCTTCAAACGCACCTATGACAATGGGTAGTTTGCGTTCTCCATCAACCTCGCTCAAAATTAGAGCGTAGGCTCCATTTTGTGTCTGGCTATAAGATATTCCTTTAATGTTAAGGCGCACTAAACTCATACTGCAAAAATACAAAAAAAGCTGCCTAAATAGGGCGGTAAACCTAATTTAGACAGCCCTTTAATCGGCTCGCAAGTTATAAAAATTATGCGTTACTCGCTTTAAATTCTTTTAATTTTTCGGTAAGCTTCGGTACTATTTCAAAGGCATCACCAACAACTCCGTAATCTGCCGCTTTGAAAAACGGAGCTTCAGGATCATTGTTGATCACTACTTTTGTCTTAGATGCGCTCACTCCGGCAAGGTGCTGGATGGCTCCCGAAATACCTACAGCAATGTACAGGTTCGCTGCTACTGGCTTACCGGTTTGACCTACGTGTTCACTGTGTGGTCTCCATCCCATATCACTAACAGGTTTGGAACAGGCTGTAGCGGCACCTAAAGTTTGAGCAAGATCTTCGATGATCCCCCAGTTTTCAGGTCCTTTTAATCCGCGTCCACCGGATACTACGATCTCAGCATCGGCAATGGTCACCTTATCGGTCGCTTTGTCTACGGAAACAACATTTACAGAGAAATCTTCTTCACTTAAGGAAGGAGCGAAGTCTTCATCTGAAACATCTGTTTGGCTCTCTTTTAATCCGAAGGCATTTTTGGAAAGCCCCAGGATCTTAACGTCTGTAGATATCTTGGTGATGTTGAAAGCTTTATTCGTGAAAGCGGTTCTCTTAACCTGAAGAGGATCTGCACTTTCAGGAAGCGCAACCACGTTAGATGCATATCCTGCGTTTAAATGAACTGCAAGAAGTGGTGCTAAATACTTTGCGTTGGCGCTCTGGCTCAAAACAACAATTTTTGAACCTTCCTTTTCAGCAGCCTGCTTAATGGCGTCGGCATAGGCTTCAGCATTGAATTTTTCCAGTTTGTCACTGCTTACCTTCAAAACTTTGCTTACTCCGTACTTTCCTAATTCTGAAGTGTCACCGGCATTAAAAGCTATTGCGGTCACATCGGTGTTCAGCATGTCGGCCACACCTTTTGCGTAAGATGCTACCTCGAAAGCTGTCTTTTTAAATTTTCCTTCTTCTGATTCTGTATATACTAAAACTGACATTTTCTTATTTTTTAATGGTACAAATAGTGAATGAACTCCTGATGCTTAGATCACCTTAGCTTCATTGTGAAGCAGGTTTATCAATTCATCCAGGTTTTCAGGGTCAATTAATTTGATATCACCCTTAGGTTGTGGTTTCTCAAACTTCACAGCTTCAGTATCGGCATTGGATTCTACCGGTTCTACTACGTTCAAAGGTTTTTTACGTGCCTGCATGATCCCTCTCATGTTAGGGATGCGAAGGTCACTTTCTTCCACAATTCCTTTTTGTCCTCCAATAACTAAAGGAAGGCTTGCTTTAAGTGTTTCTTTTCCTCCATCGATTTCGCGAACGGCCGTAGCTTCATTTCCTTCAATTTCTAAACCTATACAGGTGTTCACGAAATTAGCTCCTGTTAAAGCAGCTAGCATTCCGGGAACCATCCCTCCGTTATAATCAATAGACTCACGTCCTGCGATCACCAGGTCATAACTTCCGTCCTTTACTACTTTGGCTAATTGTTTGGCGACATAAACACCGTCTGTAGCAGGAGTATTCACTCTTATGGCTGAATCTGCACCAATGGCAAGCGCTTTTCTTAAAGTCGGTTCGGTTTCTGGTCCTCCAACATTTACTACATCAACAGTAGCTCCTTGTTTCTCCTTGAACCACATAGCGCGGGTAAGACCGAATTCGTCATTTGGATTGATCACAAACTGCACTCCGTTGTTATCAAATTTAGTGTCATTCTCTGTAAAATTGATCTTTGAGGTAGTGTCTGGAACGTGACTTATACACACTAATATTTTCATATATCTTGATATTTTTTAATAAAACATATATAGTTGGACACGAAGATACATAAATTAAGGTGAAATTTCCTATGCATGCATAGGAAATTTTTGTTCTTAAGTAGTCGTTTATCCTTATTTGAATTACTATTTTTGTCATTCGAAATTTTCTAAAAAATAATAACTCATAATGAAGACTATCCAATTCAGGGAAGCAATTGCCGAGGCCATGAGCGAGGAAATGCGCAGGGACGAATCTGTCTACCTCATGGGAGAAGAAGTTGCTGAATATAATGGAGCTTACAAAGCTTCAAAAGGAATGTTGGACGAATTTGGACCTGACAGGGTAATTGACACGCCGATATCAGAACTAGGTTTTTCAGGAATAGGTGTGGGGAGTGCCATGATTGGTAACCGCCCTATTATTGAATTCATGACCTTTAATTTCTCTTTAGTGGGAATTGACCAGATCATCAACAACGCAGCGAAAATGCGTCAGATGAGTGGTGGGCAATTTAATATTCCAATCGTCTTTAGAGGGCCAACAGCTTCTGCAGGACAATTAGGTGCGACTCACTCCCAGGCTTTTGAGAGCTGGTATGCGAATACTCCGGGATTGAAAGTGATCGTTCCTTCTAACCCGTATGATGCTAAAGGATTATTGAAAGCCGCGATTCGTGATGACGATCCAGTTATTTTCATGGAAAGTGAGCAGATGTATGGTGATAAAGGTGAAGTGCCTGAAGAAGAATATGTATTGCCAATTGGTGTAGCCGATATCAAACGCGAAGGAACTGATGTTACTATCGTATCTTTCGGTAAGATCATCAAGCTTGCTTACAAGGCTGCTGAAGAATTGGAAAAAGAAGGTATTTCTTGTGAGATCATTGACCTTAGAACCATCCGTCCTATGGATCATGATGCCATTCTTAAGTCAGTTAAAAAGACGAACAGGCTGGTAATTCTTGAAGAGGCGTGGCCGTTTGGAAACGTTGCAACAGAAATTACTTATCAGGTGCAGGCTAAGGCATTCGACTACCTGGACGCTCCTATTGTAAAGATTAATACAGCCGATACTCCGGCACCATATTCTCCTGTATTATTGGAAGAGTGGTTGCCAAATCACAATGACGTGATCAAAGCTGTCAAAAAAGTGATGTACAAGGGCTAATTTGTATAATTGCATATTGGAAAAGCCTCCTTTTACAGGGGGCTTTTTTACATTAAAATGTGAAGGAAATCCTAATAAATATCAAGGGTTTCAGAAAAAAGCGGGTGGTTTTTTTTAAGCTGAAGAAAAGCACGGGTTTAAAAGATGAAAATCAGTATATTTGCCGCCCTTTAAAAGCAAAAAAAAAGAATACTAAATAAAGCTAAAATGACGAAGACCTTTGACGTTCTTATCGAAATTCCAAAAGGAAGCCGGAATAAATATGAATATGACTTTGACCTGAAAAAGATCAGGTATGACAGGATGATCTTTTCATCTATGATGTATCCGGCAGATTATGGATTTATTCCTGAAACCCTTGCTTTGGACGGAGATCCCTTAGATGTACTTGTTTTGGTTACCGAGCCTACTTTCCCCGGCTGTGTGATGGAAGTGAAACCTATTGGAGTATTCCATATGGCTGATGAGAAAGGTCCCGATGAAAAAGTGATCTGTGTGCCGATTTCAGATCCTATCTGGAACAAGCACCATGATCTTAATGACGTGAATCCTCACCTTATTAAAGAGATCGAGCATTTCTTCCAGGTATATAAAGATCTTGAACAAAAGAAAGTAGATGTGGAAGGCTGGGGTAACCTTGAAGAAGCGAATACTATCATTGATGAATGTATCAAGCGTTACAAAAACAGTGACGGCGAAAAAGGAAATTTCGGAATTAAATAGCGAATTTCACATTTTCTGATCCTTATCATATAAGCAATAACCATTGAAGTTATTGCTTTTTTGTTTTATAACGTTTCGTTAACTTTAGCGCCGCTAAATAATTTAACAAAATATTATGGAATCATTGATGATTTGGTTGCCGGGCATTCTGGCGATCATAGGGCTCATATTTATGTGGGCAAAACGCGCCTGGGTAATGAAGCAGGATGCGGGAGATGGAAAAATGAAAGATATTTCCTCTCATATCTATGAAGGAGCGTTGGCTTTCCTTAAAGCTGAGTACAGGTTGCTTACGATCTTTGTGATTGGAGCAAGTATCGTACTTGCCGGAATTTCCTTTATAGTTCCAACAACACATATATTAATAGTAGTGGCATTTATCTTTGGAGCTATCTTTTCTGCTCTTGCAGGAAACATGGGAATGAAGATCGCCACACAGACCAATGTTCGTACTACCCAGGCTGCACGTACCAGCCTGCCTCAGGCCTTGAAGATCTCCTTTGGAGGTGGAACCGTAATGGGACTTGGCGTTGCCGGTTTGGCGGTTTTAGGACTTACAGCATTCTTTATTATTTTCTTTAACGTATTCATGGGCGGTGAGTGGACAGATGTTCACCAGATGACCATCGTACTTGAAACCCTTGCCGGATTTTCTCTTGGAGCTGAATCTATCGCGCTTTTCGCTCGTGTAGGTGGTGGTATCTATACCAAAGCTGCCGATGTTGGAGCTGACCTTGTTGGGAAAGTTGAAGCGGGTATTCCAGAAGATGATCCTCGTAACCCTGCTACCATCGCCGATAACGTTGGTGATAACGTAGGGGATGTTGCCGGAATGGGAGCTGACCTCTTCGGAAGTTATGTGGCTACCGTACTTGCTGCCATGGTTCTTGGTAACTATGTGATCAAGGATATGGGTGGTGATATCGTTGCTGAAGGTTTCGGCGGAATCGGTCCGGTGCTCCTTCCAATGGCTATCGCAGGTTTTGGGATCATCATTTCCATTATAGGAACCTTATTGGTGAAAATAAAAAGTAATTCGGCTAAAGAGCCGGAAGTACAGGCTGCCCTGAACAAAGGAAACTGGGTGTCTATCATTCTGGTAGCGATCTCTTCTTTCTTCCTGGTGACCTGGATGTTGCCTGAAACCATGCAAATGGAATTCTTCGGGGAAGGACTGCAACAAATCTCTTCTTTGAGAGTATTCTATGCTACTTTAGTTGGTTTGGTAGTTGGTGGTGCTATTTCTGCCATTACTGAATATTATACGGGACTTGGTAAAAAACCGGTTCTTTCTATCGTTCAAAACTCCAGTACGGGAGCAGGAACAAACATTATCGCCGGTCTTGCTACCGGGATGATCTCTACTTTTGGATCTGTACTTTTATTCGCTGTTGCAATCTGGGCTTCTTATGCTTTCGCCGGATTCTACGGGGTGGCATTGGCCGCTTCAGCAATGATGGCAACTACTGCCATGCAGCTTGCAATTGACGCCTTCGGACCTATCGCAGATAACGCGGGTGGGATCGCCGAAATGAGCGAACTACCTTCAGAAGTAAGAGAAAGAACAGATATTCTTGACTCTGTTGGAAACACTACTGCTGCTACCGGAAAAGGATTCGCGATCGCATCTGCGGCGCTTACTTCTCTGGCCCTTTTCGCGGCTTATGTAACCTTTACCGGTATCGACGGAATTAACATCTTTAAAGCTCCGGTACTTGCAATGCTGTTTGTAGGAGGAATGATCCCGGTTGTGTTCTCTGCACTTGCCATGCAATCTGTTGGGAAAGCGGCTATGGATATGGTGAACGAGGTACGTCGCCAGTTCCGTGAAATTCCGGGTATTATGGAAGGTACGGGAAAACCGCAGTATGACAAATGTGTGGAGATCTCAACTAAAGCGGCTCTTCGTGAAATGTTGCTTCCTGGGATAATGACTATCGGATTCCCAATTATTATCGTGATCCTTCCTATGATCCTTGGTTATGAGAACAGGTTGATCGCTGAGATGTTAGGTGGATATATGGCCGGGGTGACCGTTAGCGGTGTGCTTTGGGCGATCTTCCAGAACAACGCCGGTGGTGCCTGGGATAACGCTAAGAAGTCTTTTGAAGCAGGTGTAATGATCAACGGGGAGATGACCTACAAAGGGTCTGAGGCTCACAAGGCTGCCGTAACCGGTGATACCGTTGGTGATCCTTTCAAAGATACTTCAGGACCTTCTATGAACATCCTTATTAAACTTACCTGTTTGATAGGGCTTGTTATCGCTCCTATTTTAGGGCAGGACATGGAAGTGGCTACGACTCCCGAAGTGGAGGAAGTAACCGTTCTTCAAACGGAAGAATCTGAGGAAGCTGTTGCTGAATTTTCCGCTACGGAAGGTGAGGCTTTAGAAACAGCTGAAAAGATCGCTGAAGCTGCTAAAGAAACTACTGCCGAAGAAACTAATTCTGAAGCTTCCGAAGTGGAGTAAAGAAAGAGTTTCCTAAAATATATTTAAAATCCCCTGCATTTGCGGGGGATTTTTCATTTAAGGTGTACCTTGAAGCAACCTGAAAAATAAGAAGTGTCAAAAACCTCATTTTTGAACCTGGTGTATGAACCGAATTTTTGGTAGACTTAAAAATCATCTTACCTCTAAACCCGAAGTAAAACTGGCTCCTTACCGGAGTTACGGCACTGCCGGGCATTTGTATTTGTTGGGTCGGGCGCTGGATGATGACAAACTCGAAATGTTCGAGGACCAGTCTTTTCTGTATACGCTCAAGAACACCTATAAACAGTTCGATACAGACGAGGTTAGAGGGGCGGAAGTGCTGTTGCACCTGCCGAATAATAGCGGGCTGTCAGAAAAGACGAACCAGGAGGGCTACTTCCTGTTCGACCGTGCCACTTCTATGAACCTGAAGAAATACGCCGACAAGGAAGGGTGGGTGCCGTTGAACGTTTCCTTTAAGAATGAGGTTCAAAACAGCATTATCACCCAGGATAATTCCTTTGAAGCCGAAATGCTGATCCCTCCGAGAACTGCTGCTTTTGGTGTCATCAGTGATATTGACGATACCATCTTGCATACCGGCGTGACCTCGTTTTTAAAATGGAGGGTGCTCCATAACTCCCTTTTTAAAAAGGCGCATTCCAGGATCTCTTTGGAAGGTTCTCCGGAATTTTACCGTGCCCTGCACGAAGGCGCTTCCGGGAATGAGCAAAATCCGGTCTTTTACCTGAGCAACAGTCCGTGGAATCTGTATGAATACCTGAAATTGTTTTTGGAAATAAACGGCTTTCCGAAGGGGCCTATATTATTGAGGGATTTCAGAACCCCTTTTGATAAAACGCTAAGGCCTGAAAAACCTCATAAGCAAAAGGAGATCATCAATATCCTGAAGACCTATCCGCACCTGAACTTTATTCTCATTGGTGACAGCGGGGAGCACGATCCAGCGATCTATACAGATATTGCCGCACAGTTTTCTGATCGTATCCTGGCCATCTATCTGAGGAGCGTTAAGCACAAACGAAGAATGAAAAGAGTGAGAAGTGTGGTGGAAAATTTTAAAACGGTTCCCGTGCTGTTGGTCAAAACTTCGGAAGAAGCGGAAAAACATGCTAAGAAACATGGGTTTATTCACTAAAACAGGATCGAAAAGCTAAAAATTTTCGGAAAATTAGCTTTCGGAAATCTTAATACTGGTAGTTTAGAATGAGGATATATATTTAAAAACATCATTCTTAGGCTGTTGCTGTGTTCATTAATTTGATTTTATCAGTAAAATATTTTACAGCTAACGGTCTCAAATTCTTATAAAAATAATTTCCTACTGAATTCGGTTAACGAATTCTCAGCTTCAACTCTGTATTATTGATATATTCTCAACAAAAAGGCTTCTTGGCGTATTTTATATAAAATAAATAGGCCTGGTGTTAAAAAAATGGTTTTTAAGTAGTTAGGGTTATATATTAACCGATTGTAAATAATATTAATCATAAAATTTAATCATGACAAAAAAAGTAGGGTTTTTTAAAATGTCATTTTCAGCTCTTGTAATAGGGCTGATTTTAATTTCCTGTCAGTCAGAGGACATTCAGGAAGAGGTTAAACCGGTTGCAGCTGAACTGGAGGAACCTCCCTTTAAGAATTACATGGTGATCACAGAAAGTGATCAAATGTCAAAAAGCACAGAAAGTTTTCTAGAAGTAAGTGGGGACGTGGTGAAAAGCATTCCGCAAATTGGAGTAGCAGTTGTAAGCAGTAATGATCTGCACTTCGTAAAAAATACTTTAAAAAACAAAGAAATTGTATCTGTTGTTCCCGATTATGAAATTAAGTGGATTCCTTCTGCAGAGTATTTCGAGTCGGAGTATGAAGAGGTTGGAGCAGCTGAGAATGCTGTTGGGGAATATGCTTTTGGAGAACCGGTATATTACATGCAACGTCTTTGGGGAATGGAAGCTATAGAAGCACCCCAGGCCTGGGCAAAAGGTTATACAGGTATGGGTGCAACTGTCTTTGTTCTTGATTCAGGAATAGATGCGGAACATCCCGATTTGGCAGGTAATCTTAATACAGAGCTTTCAGAATCCTTTTATCCGGATGAAGACTGGAACATTCAGCCTGGATTTTATTTCAACCATGGAACTCACGTTGCGGGTACCATCGCAGCTACAAATAATTTAAGACTGATAGGGGTAGCTCCACATGCTGAGTTGGTAGCTGTTAAGGTATTGTCTGAAGTGACGGGAAGCGGAAGTTTCAGCACCATTAATGAAGGTATTGTCTACGCCGCAGACAATGGAGCTGATGTAATAAATATGAGTTTAGGGGCCACTTTGAACAAAAACGGCTGGTTGGTTGATGCTGATGGAAATAAGTTTCATATACCGGCGAAATACATTGCAGAGATTGTCCTCGCACAACAAAGAGCAATAAATTATGCCTATAGTAAAGGAGCGACTATTATCGCCTCAGCAGGTAACGACGGTGTGAACTATGACGGTAATGAGGCTTATGTTAAATTACCAGGAGGGCTTAATAATGTAATAACAATATCTGCGACCGCTCCCGAAGGCTATCTTTCATATCCAGATGTAAGTTTTGATGTTCCTGCCAGTTATACCAATCATGGTAGATCTTTGGTGGACCTTGCAGCTCCGGGAGGGGATTTTGACCTGGTATATTCAGATGGTTCCGTTTATCCATATGATATGGTGTGGAGTACCATTTCTAACGGTTGGGGTTATAGTGCGGGAACCAGTATGGCTGCGCCGCATGCCTCAGGTGTAGCTGCTCTTATTATAGCCGGGAATGGAGGGCAAATGGCTCCTCATGAAGTTCTGAAACAATTGATAAACTCGGCTGACCAGCCAGATGGAGACGGTCAGAGTGTGTTTCTGGGAAATGGAAGTATCAATGCTAACTTTGCTGTTGGGCAGTAAGGGATAGAATATAATTTTGAAACCGGCTTTTTTAATACTGAAGAAGCCGGTTTTTTTATGATAGCATCGGTTTAATTAAATATTCCTTTTCGCTTCTGGCACCTCCGGCAGAGACCGCAGATTTTATTTTAAAGTGTTTAATCAAATTACCCTTTATTGCGTTCCACCGGTGCCTTTCTGGGCATGGTCCTGAAGATGATATCCCACAAGGGAGAAGATACCCCAAAGGCCCTGTCGGGTTCCCGGTAATGATGAATGCTGTGGTGGTGCCACAGAAGCTTCAGGAAATTGTTGGGTACCCTGAAAGCATGCACTGAATAATGCACCGCGAGGTAAAGGGCGTAGCCAAGGAGGAAACCTGCGAGAAAACCGAACACCAGGTCCCCCAGCACTGCCCTGTAAATGACAAATAAAATGGAAGCTATTAATAGACTCAGCACCGGGGGCATGGCCAGCCGGGATTTATCTTTTGGATAATCATGGTGCACCCCGTGCATGGTGTAGGCGATCTTTTTCTTCCTTTCGGTGGTAGCGGGAATATGATAGAGATACCTGTGCATCAGGTATTCCACAAGGGTGAAAAAGAACAAGCCGGCTGCAAATAAAAAAACCATTTCCGGAACTTCGAAACCTTTTTCAATGATTCCGTAGTAGATAAGAAACCCGGAGATCCCGCCAAAGATGATGAGCGGCAAAGAGATGTGCGTGTGCGTCAACTTTTCGAGAAAAGGGCTTTTAAAAAGTTGCGGAGAGCCTTTATGCCTTGGCCTTTTTAACTTCTGCGATTCCATCACTTGTTTTTTTGCTGATTGAACCCTGCTAAAATAAAACACTTTCCAAAAAATGTCTATAAAATTGAGTTAACAGTGGATCTCATTCGACAATCAACAATTATCAGAAAAAGGAATAAAGAGCAGAGAATGAAATTCCAAATTCCAATGCCGGCAACGCGCGACAAGGAAAGAGATCCCTCGTTGTCTTCTCAGGCTCCGTCGGGATGACAATAAAATCTCAACTTTTTTCCGAAATGTCAGAGAGGAACATCCAGCCTCTAAAACCTAACTTCTAAATTCTAAAGACTATTTAAAAAGTCCGTGTAATTCTCCGTCCACGCGGGTAATGATGTTCCCAAGATCCTCGGGGTTATCCACGAAGTTGATGTTGTCAACGTCAATGATCAGCAGGTTACCTTTGGTGTAGTTGTGAACCCAGGCTTCGTAACGTTCGTTAAGTCGGCTCAGGTAGTCAATGGAAATAGAATTCTCGTAGTCGCGGCCACGCTTGTGGATCTGTGAAACCAGATTTGGGATACTGCTTCTAAGATAGATCAAAAGATCGGGCCCTTTTACCACTCGCTCCATCAAATCGAACAGGGATCTGTAGTTTTCATAGTCGCGATTGGTCATAAGACCCATGGCGTGCAGGTTGGGAGCGAAAATGTGCGCGTCCTCATAAATGGTACGATCCTGAATGATGGATTTTCCGCTTTCCCTTAATTCCAGAACCTGTCTGAATCTGCTGTTGAGGAAGTAGATCTGCAGGTTGAAAGACCAGCGTTCCATCTTGTTGTAAAAATCCTCTAAGTATGGATTTTCAAGAACATCCTCGAATTGAGGTTCCCAGTCAAAATGTTTGGCTAATAATTTAGTTAAGGTCGTCTTTCCGGCACCGATGTTTCCTGCGATGGCTACATGCATATTCTGTTCTTTTTTAGGCTGCTAATTCTGGAATGGGTGAAATTTTCACCGAGGGTAAATATAAAGGAATTCAGGATTCAAATGAAAACGGAATCCGTTTTATTTATACCCTAAAACGTGATTTATTATAGAGCATCCCGTAGAAATTTCAGATGAACTCATTCTATCTGAATTGTTTACCATTCATTTAATAAGAAAAACCTTTCTTTCGAAGCTGCTTAAAATCCCGAAAATACTTCCCTGATCTCACAGCTGCCGCATTCCGAATACATCCAGAGACAATCCGTGAGATCTGTGAACATATGAAAGCTGAGCCCGATGAAAATGAGCTTAAGCACAGACCTTTTTAAGAACATCGCTCCCAGTAAATAGACAGGGATCACATATTCCGAATGTAAAACGTGAAAGCCTATCCCGCAACGCCCGGGATGAAAAATGGGGTCGGCCAGCAAATGATCCAGGTCCACAGCCATGGTCGCCAGCAGGATGAGCCAGTTCCGCTTCCAGTTGGTTTTATCATACCAGTAAGCGATGGCGCCAATGGCCAGGAAGTGAAGGGAATAATGGACAAGGGTTTGAAACATTTATTTAGTTATGAGTTCAGAGTTATGAGTTATGAGTTTTCGGTTCTCGGTTATCAGTTCCCGGTACTCAATTCCCGGGCCAAATTTAGGTTTTTTCCAGTTGTCAGACTGAGCCCGACCGCAGGGAGGAAAAGTCGAAGGCTGCTGTATTATGATACAGGGTTTACTGTAGCTTTTTACCTAACTGTTTCCGTCAGTTCGAGTGGCTTTCCAACTGCTTTTGCAGTTGGGAAGGTGTATCGAGAACAAGGGAGTTATGAAAAGCCTCTGTTCTCGATACAATTTTCAAAACCGTCAGTTCGAGTGCCCCGATGGCCATCGGGGTGTATCGAGAACCGGTTTTGAAAAAAACTCGAACTGACGGCTTAAAAATAGTTCAGCTACTTTTTCCGGCTCCCTTTAGGGCAGGGGAAAACCGGAAAAAGAGATCTCTATTGAACTCTGGGTGGCAAAAATCGAAATCAGAGTTCTGGATGACATTGTCAGACTGAGCCCGACCGCAGGGAGGATTAGTCGAAGTCCCTGGGTGAAACCGAAACTGGAATTTGGAGTTTGGTGATTTACTTTTTCCCCTTTAGTCCTTATACCTGTCGGGATCGTATCGAGAACAAGGGAGTTATGAAAGCCTCTGTTCTCGATACCTTTTTCAAAACCGTCAGTTCGAGTGCCCCGATAGTCATCGGGGCGTATCGAGAACCGGTTTTGAAAAACACTCGAACTGACGGCTTAAAAATAGTTCAGCTACTTTTTCCGGCTCCCTTTAGGGCAGGGGAAAACCGGAAAAAGAAACCTCACGCAGCTTTCCAAACAAAAAAACCGGAACCCCATCAGGATCCCGGCTTTATCTTTCCAAGGTCTATAGTCTAAAGACTGTCGACTAATTCTTGCTCGCGTGACAGGAACATCCCGGTGCGGTAAAGCTCTGGGTTTCCTCGTGCCATGGGAATGCCTCGTTATATTTCGCGTTTTCCCAGTAGAATTCCCCGCGTTCGCGTGAGCTGTTTCCTATCTCGTTCATGGTTTCGGCTTCATACAATCTTCCGTTGACCATAGTGTATTTCACGGTCTCAGAATTCCTGATGTCCTCCAGCGGATCCTTGTCCAAAACGATAAGGTCGGCCAGCTTGCCTTTTTCAAGGGACCCGATCTCGGTTTGCATTCCCAGGTAGTTCGCACCGTTGATGGTGGCTGCCTGCAGGGCTTCCATATTGGTCATGCCTCCCATTTGCAGCAACCATAGTTCCCAGTGCGCGCCAAGTCCCTGTAACTGTCCGTGCGCTCCCAGGTTCACTTTTACGCCTTTATCGGTCAGGGCTTTCGCGGTTTTTGAAACCAGGACAGGCCCGTTGTCGTATTCTTCTTCAGGAATAATGGTACGGTGTCTCGATCTCGCATCCACAAGTCCGCGAGGGGTGAAGTTGAGCAGTCGCTCATTTTCCCAGACCTTTGATCTCTCATAGAAGTAATATTCCCCGTTGATACCGCCGTAGTTCACGATAAGGGTAGGAGTGTACCCGGTCTTGCTGCTGCTCCAAAGGGTTTCAATATCCTTGTACACGGGAACTACCGGGATATTGTGTTCAATTCCCGTATGCCCGTCCACGATCATGCTCATGTTGTGGAAGAAGGTGCTTCCGCCTTCAGGCACCACGTTCATGTCAAGTTCCTTTGCGGCCTGCATTACCTGCTGACGTTGTTCACGACGCGGCTGATTGTAACTTTTAACTGAATTCGCTCCGAAAGCCTTGGTTCTTCTCAAAGCAGATCTCGCGTCTTCCAGGTTGTTGATCTCTGCCTTGAAATCTCCTTCGGCGCCGTACAGGATGATCCCGGTAGAGAAGATGCGAGGTCCAACCATTTCCCCGCTCTTTACGAGCTCTGCCATTCCGAATACGGTTTCACTCAAAGCGGAAGGGTCATGGGCGGTGGTCACTCCAAAGGCAAGGTTGGCGAATGCCGGCCAGTGCTTCTGCGGAGTAAGCCCGTACCTGAACGCGCCAAGGTGGGCGTGCACATCCACGATCCCGGGCATGATGGTCTTTCCGGAAACATCATATACTTTCGCGTTTCCAGGGATCTCCACATCAGCGGCTTTCCCCACGGCCACGATCTTGTTTCCGTCAACTACTATGCTGCCGTTCTCGATCACTTCCTCTCCGTTCATGGTGATGATACGCGCGTTGGTGAAGGCGATCCTGCC
This sequence comes from Salinimicrobium gaetbulicola, assembly GCF_042676025.1. Taxonomy (NCBI): domain Bacteria; kingdom Pseudomonadati; phylum Bacteroidota; class Flavobacteriia; order Flavobacteriales; family Flavobacteriaceae; genus Salinimicrobium; species Salinimicrobium gaetbulicola. The sequence continues at coordinate 1,197,027 of NZ_JBHTJP010000032.1, read as the reverse complement.
TTCGGGAACGTCCGATTTCAGTTTAAGCCCCACTTTGATCCCCTTTTGGGTGATAGGCGCGATCGAATCTGGCGAATTCTTCAAAAAGGTAAATTTTTCCACGACCTTGTTGGTAAAGTATTCCTCGCCCAGCGTCCAGTGCACATTTTTACTGTCCTTAGACCAGTGCAGGTTCATGCCCGCGTCTTTGGTGATCTGGGTGACCGGGAAGGCTTTGGTCTTATCATCCAGGTCAATGGTCTGCCCGGTCATCACAAAGGGAGCCAGGTAGGCCTTGTGCAGGTTGGTGAACACGATCCATTTGTTATCAGGGCTCGGCACCAGTCGGTTCGCGTGCTTTGAAGTGATGTGGGTGCGTTCGTCCTGCCCGTTCAGGTCCACGCTCTTCAGGCTCTTGCTGAGGTTTCCGAAGAACATGCCGCCCGTCTGGTAAAAGATGCGGTCGTCATTCTTACCGAACATCGGGAAGTCTCCTTCCCTGGTCAGCTTTTTAATGTTTTCTCCGGAAGCGCTCATGGTATAGATGCCCGGCTCTTTTGAGAAGCTCTGTCCCTGGTCTGAATTTCCTTTTTCCTTTACAAAGACAATGCTGGCACCGTCATTTGAGAATGCAGGATTCCTGTAGATACCTTTTTCTGAAGTAAGGACCTTTGCATCTCTTCCGTTCAGGCCTATTTTTTTAATGCTTCCGAAATCCTGGTCGTCCCAGGTCACGTACACCACGCTCTTTCCGTCTGGGGAAAAAGCAGGCTCGAATTCGAAATTCTTGTCTTTGGTGATCCTTTCGGGCTCTCCGTTGGGTAATCTCTTTTTCCACAGGTATCCCACCGCGTTGAAGACAAGCGTTTTCCCGTCCGGGGAAGTTACCGCGTGACGGATCACTTTCGGGTTGAACTCTTCGGAAAAGACCTCTGTTTTTGCCCGGTGCGTATCGGCTATTTTGATGGTGTTTTCTACGGAAAACGGGATCACTTCAGAAGTGAAATCTTCGGTATCGACCTTCCTGATCTTTCCTTCGCTCCAGATGACCAGGTCCTTGTTGTTTGGCATCCAGCTGAAGCCGGGGTACACGCCGAAGATGGCCCATGCCTCCTGCTGGTCCTTGCTCAGGCTGTCATAGACAGGCCACTCTTCGCCGGTCTCCAGGTCATGTACATACAGCACAGATTTGGTTCTTACCCTTTTTACGAAAGCCAGTTTGTTTCCGTCAGGGGAGATCTGTGGCCTGGCGGCCCCGCCGGGACCTCCGGTGATCTGCACGGTTTCCCCTGTTTGCAGGTCGTAGCGTTTGATCACGTAGATCTGCTTGTTCGGGTCTTTGTTGTACTGAAAGTACCCGCCCGGGTACATGTCCTCGCTGTAATAAAGGTAGCGCCCGTCCGGCGACACGGCCGGTTCGTTCACGTCCTGCTGGTCGTTCTTGCGTTCGGTAAGCTGAAGCCCGGCCTTTCCGGCGATGTGGTACTGCCACATCTCGCCGGCTCCAAGGGAGCGTCCGGAAGTAAAATGTTTTCTCGCGATGATGGAATTCCCGTCTGCGGTCCACTCGGCGTTGTTGAGCAGCCTGAAGCTCTCATCGGTAAGTTGGCTGGCTTCGCTGCCGTCTGTGTTCATGATCCAGATGTTGTCCCCGCCGCCGGCGTCGCTGGTAAAGGCGATCTTCTTGCCGTCCGGGCTGAAGCGCGGCTGCACCTCGTAGGCCATGCCAGAGCGAAGCGCGGTGGCCTTCCCGCCTTTTGCAGGCATGATGTAGATATCCCCTAAAAGGTCAAAAACGATCTTTGAACCGTCAGGGCTTACGTCCAGGTTCATCCAGGTACCCTCATCTGTTTGTAAAGGCACTTCGTTAATGTTCCAGTCTGCGGTGTAGGGATCTGTAACATCCCATTTGTCTTTTTCTTCTTTTTCCTGTGCGAAGAGGGTAGTAGCGAGTAGTAAGAACACTACTACCGGCAGGTTTTTATAAGCCATGTGTTATGAAAATTTTAAGAGCGCTCAAGATAGGGAATTTTTGAGGGTTCTTTCTAAGAAGCGGTAAAGGAAGATGTGGGTTTGAAAGTTTCTTTTTGGAAAGCTGTTATGTAGGAAAATTATGTTATTTTTAACAATTCCCCCTACAAATATAAATAACCGGTTTTTAACCGGTGTAATACATATTAACGTAACAGAGTGCATTTAGTAGTACGTTGGCAACAAGCTGAAAAAAAAGAATACACATATGATTGAAAACAACCAAAGTTCGAATCCTTACCAAACAACTTCTGGACAAGTTGCTTTACCGTTTAATGAAGAACAATTCAAGGATTTTATAGTCAGTTTATTAGGCAAACCTCAAACTATCACTAAACGTTTCACAGGTACTTTTGATATTGATAAAGATAACTTGATAGCTTTATATCAATTACTTCATCAGAGGATCAATCAACAAAATGATTCCAGGTTAATTCAATTCAGAGCCACAATTTATTATGATGACAACTCCACAGTAACACTTAACGGATTTGACCATTTAGTAAATTATAACGAAACATTACCATTAGTATCGGTTTCAGTGCATCTTACTTGGCAATATCTATTAAAATTTCGAGATAAAGATTCGTTCGAAAAACAAGAGATCTCTATTTCTTTCCAAACATCAAATGATGGTAATCCTGTGGGAAGTATGGACGAGTTTTATCACCCATACCGCAATGTTGTGGGATTTAGAATCTCTCATACAGCACGCACTTGGGGAGCAGATATTGAAGGGTTATTGTCAAAACATATAAATACTATTACAAACAAAGACTCTAAATTTTTAGACTTCTTCAAATACAATGATGACGCAGTTGAAAATATAGTTTCTGTATTTTTATTTGGAATTACATTAATCTTTAGTATTAGTAAAACAAACCAAATTTTAGATGTAACAGATACATCAGTTTTGGTCAAACATTACGGAAATCTAATTTTTCTATTTTTCGGAATATACGTTTTAACTAGAATCACTATTGTGATATTAGAAAGATTCGAAATTTTTAGCTCCCCCAGTTTTGTCCGATTAACAAAAGAAACTGAAAAACATAAAATAAAGAAACTGAAATCATACAAGAGAAGGTGGGCAAAATATTTCGGAACGATTATCTTGAGTTTAATTATTGGAATATTATCCAATGTATTGTATAAATTTTTGTTCGTTCAATAAAGCCAGTTGCCCCGCTCCGCAAAGTCCCGGCTCCGCAAAGTCTCCTGACTTTGCGCCTGCGGCACCAATATGTGGTAACTCAGCCATTGTTTTAAGAAGGATCAATGGCTAAAAATACTTTTAGTTATAAATCAATATCTAACCATGAACAAAATTTTAAAGCGGGTACTTATCTTTTTAGCGGTGAATGTATGTTTATTCTTTATTACGGCATTTACGCTCATAAACTGGCCAATTGAAAGAAAGAAAAATGTCGAAAACTACGATTACAGTTCTATTGATACGCTTTCGGTAAAAACGTATGATAAATATGAGCAGTGGATCAAAATGCGTGATAACAGTGAATTGTACAGTAAAATTTATCCTGGCCGGTCCAATACCGTTTTGATCTTAATCCATGGCAGCGGATCTGAAAGCCGGTACCTGGAACTATTAGCCGGAAAGATCTCTCAAGACAGCATCGCTACCGTAATTACACCGGACCTGAGGGGGCATGGCCGCAATCTTAAACATCAGCCTGACATAAAATATATTGGTCAATTGGAAGAGGATATTGAAGATATTGTCAAATACGCAAAAGATAGTTTGGGGGCTCAGAAAATTATTTTAGCGGGACATTCATCAGGAGGTGGTTTGGTTTTAAGATATGTTACCGGTTCTAACTTAGCAAAAGTTGATAAAGCTATAATGATCGCGCCTTACCTGGGACATGAATCCCCTACTGTAAAACAGAATAGTGGTGGCTGGGTAACAGTCGGTATCAAAAGATGGGTTGGAATAGCCATGTTGAATACTCTGGGTATTCAGGGATTCAATGAAAAACCGGTGCTGTTCTTTAACAGGCCGCCGGCCTACCAGGATTCTTTGCAAGCTGGATCTTATTCTTATCGGATGGCAGTAAACTTTGCACCCAGGAATTATGAAGAGGACATTGCGAAACTTCAAACAAGTTCCCTGGTCTTAGTGGGGGGTGAAGATGAAAGTTTTTATCCCGATAAATTTAAAGAGGTCTTCAGTCCCGCTTCCGGCTATACTGAGGTACAGGTCATAGAAAATGTGAACCATTTGAACATTGTAAAGGATGAAGAGGTGTTACGTAGGATTGAAGAGTATATTTTAAATTAGGAGGTACGGAAATGTTCTGACAAAATAGTCTTATTTTATCCTGACTTTGCGCCTGCGGCAGCCATACCAGGTTTCGTTAAAGTGGCTCTGACTATATGATCAAAAATTTTATTTCGAAAGCTATGATGCGCCCTGCCCAAATACTGATCCTTATTTTCATGCTTCAGTCAGCCCCGGCGCTCGCTTGTGATTGTGCCTCCATGGAAGATCACGACAAATTAATTGAAGACAGTTTCAGTTATTACGAGGAAATATTCATCGGCAAGATCGTTAAAGACGCTAATGGACTAAGGATCGAGGTTAAGGAAGTTTTTAAAGGAAGTTTAAACGTCGGGCAGGTTTTAAAACCGGGTTATGAAGGGTCCAGTTGCGATTATTATTTCGCAGAGGAAGGAGACGGCTTATTTTACGGTCTGGTGTCTGGTAAAAGTTTTTATGCCAGCATATGCAGTCCAACCCGAATGTTCAAAAGACCTTATCTGTATCCGCCTCCGCCGCCGCCTTTTCCCGGTCATGAGGTTGATGAGAAAACAGCAGAACAGAAGATGAAAGAATACGAGGATAAAGAAAGAAAGAGGTTGCTGTATGAAATTGAGGAATTAAGAAAAAAGTAGCCCGCCTTCAGGCCTGGATCTTTCAGGTTTTTACAGGGTCTAAAAAATTTGATTGGAAGCATTAAACTTTTATTAACGGACCCTCAATTATTTTAAGAAAATTTTATAATTTAGATATTGCAGCGGATCCGGCTTTTCTTCCCTACATCCTGGAGCCACTGCAATTTATGGGGAGTTGGTATTTTTTATCGTGACTTTGATGATCGCTCTTATCATTAGTTCATTATAAGAAGGCACGCTCCGCGAAGCCAGTTATTTCAGTCTCAAATAAACTATTACCTAAGCCCCAAACATGAAAAACTTCCTTCCTTTTCTCTTCGTATGCCTGGCAGCCCTAAATGTGGGATGCTCTACAGATGATGATTGTATGAAGACCATTACCATTCCTCAATTTTATTATGTGAATAATCAGGCGTATAGCTATGATACTACGCAAGAGGTGCCATGTGACGCATCAGAACCCGAGGAGGCTGTATTGATCGAGCCGGTAAAATTGGAAAACTTCTCTTACGAAGTGCTGAGTTTTGTTTTTACCCCAGACACAGGTAACAATACTAGCAGGCTTCAGTTTGAGATCAGGCTGGATAATCCCAATGATCATCCCATAACGGGAGTGCCGGTTTTAACGGTCAATATTAACGGTATGGTTTCTACGCTAAGTTATTCCAGAGATGCTGCGGTACCCTGCTATGAGATTGCCGCCGGCTCCAGTTGTATCCTCACCTATGACCTGGAGGAGTCATTGGATTACGGAATTAATTCGATCGAGTTCGTGGATGTGCAATATCTCCTGGTCAATAAACTTTAATTTAATGATACTTAATCAATTTACATATCAGAAACTCTTCCTTATTCTTTTTATATCGCTGTTACTTACAAGCTGCGTAGACAAACTCGAAAGGCCCCTGGCTTCAGGATCTCAACCAGAGCCGGAAACTGAAGAATTGAAGGTGGTGGCTCACCTTCCGGTACAGATCGACAGTACAGATTACCTGTTACACCCTATTGGAGATCTTAGTTTGAGGAGTTCAGGCTATTACAGCTCGGGAACTTCAGCAGGAGTTTACAGGTCTTCAGATGCCATTAACGGGAGATTTACCAATATCAAATTTCAGCAGGTGGATTCCGAAGAAATGCTGACGCTTACAAATGAAAAGGTCATCATCACTTCGGTGCAGTTTCTTAGAGGGATCTTCCAAAATACGGGGAAGGAATTCCTCCTTTATGAGGTGTGTGACCGCGACTCGAATGGGGATGATAAGCTAGATTCAAAAGATGTCAGTTCCCTGTACATAAGTACGATCAGTGGAGGGAACTTTAGAAAGCTTACTGCTAAAGATCAGAATTTTGAGGAATTCACCATAATCGACGAAATGAACCGGGTTTATTTTAAAACCCGGGAGGATACCGATGGAGACAAGGATTTCGATGAAAAAGACGGGTCTCATATTTTTTATATTGACCTGGGCGCTGAAGCTCCAAAAGTAATAGAATACGATCCGTTGAAAGGATAAATTCCAAATTAAAAATATCTCCTTAGCAGAATATTTCAGAATCAAAGCAAAATAAAAATGGATAAACAAGCTTCTAAAAAAGGGAACATCATAGGATTCGCAGTTGGAGCAATTGCGTTTGCCCTGACCTATTACGGGGTACAGCAAATTTTTAAGCCGGATATGGAAAAGGAACTAAAAAAGGTCGCTGTGGAAATAAACAAACAAAGCCCCATACAGGTCGACCAGTTGACGAGGTTAGACAGTGCTTCCTCCAAAGGGAAAACGAATTTAATATACTATTACACCCTGTTGGAAACAGAAAGATCTGAAGTTAATTTTGACACGGTCAACAAATACATACGCTCCGGAATTATCGAAAGTTTGAAGATCAATCCGGATGTCAAGGTCTTCCGTGATAATAATATTACCCTTGACTATAATTATTTTGACAGGAACGGTGAATTCGTCACAGAGATCTCTGTAACCCCGGAGATGTACAACTAATTGCTGCTATATGAGAAAATTATTTCTGGTAGTCCTGTTTATTCTGGGTTCTACCGGGGCACATGCCCAGGTTGTTAAAGAAAGATCTGTTGATGTTTCCATAGGTATGGGAATAAGTGCGCCCTATGATGAATATGATGTTATAGGTTCCGGATTTTATGCACAGGGAGAATATGTGCTTCACCTGGCTAGCTGGATCGATGTCAGGGCCTACCTGGGAATGATCATAGCCGAGAAAATTGAGGATGAAGAAAAGGAGAAAGGTTACAGGTCAACATCAAGTGCCGCTTTATTTGGAGGAAAAACACGGATCACCGCACCTATTCCCTGGTTTGCGCCTTATATTGAATTGGGCTATGGAGCTTCCCTGGGCTCATTTGAAACCTATACACCCTTGACCGGGAAAGAACAAAGCGGACTCTTATTCCATTTTCCTTTCACGCTGGGAGTAGGATTAGGACCCGATCACCGGGTCAATCTCGAATTTACATACTATTTCCACGACAGCGTGCAGCAATTTTCCGGGGCAGCTGCCGTCGGGCTTTCTATTCCGTTGAAATAATAGTTCACAAGAACATTTTTCCGCCCTCAAAAAAAAACGATGCCCGCAGTTTCCTGTGAAGCATCATCTATAAAATATGTTTTTTGATTTCATGGTAGTGATACTTAAAGAGTTGAATTTTTTTAAAAATGATAAATAATTTTCATTTTTTTGATAAAAACTTTAAGGATATTTTCTAAATTAGATCATTGGCTGCTTTTACTTTTCTTCCCTACGACGTAGGATCGGCTTGTTTTTAACTAACCAAACAACCAACTAATGAAGAAATTTTTCCTCCTTACGGCCGTATTATTATGTCTTTTTTCCTGCTCCACTTCAGAATCTGATGATGAGAAAGAGCCCACTCCGGAATTCGCCATGACGGCTGAGATCAACGGCGAGCTCTTCCAGGCCAACACGCCTTTTGGGGATAATGAATTTTCCGATTATACCATTTGGAACAGGTATCCTACCGAAGAATATATTTTGCTGCAAGCGAGAAAGGGTTACGAATGGGATACGCTTACCGAGATCAACATTTGGCTGAAGAAAAGCGATATAGCCGTTGGTACTTATGCGATCGGGAAGGAAACCTTTGAGGAAAAACCCTCACATTACATTGGTTTCGTCCATCCTTCAAGTGAAGATCCAACGGACACAAAAGAAGGAACCATTGTCATTACAGATGTAAATACGTCGGCAAAAACGGTCCAAGGAACTTTTGAGTTCACCACGGTCGCCGAGCTTTATGATGACTCTGCTACCCCAAATTATACGATTACCAATGGGAAATTCTATTACACTTACGAATAGATTTTTTACCTAAGTCATTCCACCCAAGTACAAATCAAAAATGACATTTTTGACACCCTTCTGAACTTCCCCGTCAGTTCGAGTGAGCCCAATTATTATCGGGATTGTTCCGAACACAAGGAATTTCAGAGACGCCTCTGTTCTCGGTACATTTTTGTTCACCGCGTTTCACAACAACACCCGAACTGACGGCTTAGTCCCTTGTCGAGCTCAGGTTGGATAATACTTCCTCGACAGGGAAAGATCATTCGATATACTTTTTCTACAGGAATAATCTAAAAATCAGTCACTTAAAAATATTAATGACTGATTTTTTTTCTTAAATTAGATAGAATCCCTCCACATTACCGTTTTTATTATCTGGTTTTCAGCAGGATAAGAGCGTTCAGGACGTAACTTTTTATTCTATATATTATGAAATCAATCAGGTTTATCTGTCTGGTCCTGCGACTTCATAAATTTACCGGAAGTCGGCTTCTGTCGTTTATTCTTTTGCTGGTGTTCCTGGGTTTTAGTGGCTGTTCCTATTATAAGGTGAAGAAGACTCCTTTAAATACACCGCCTGAGATCCAGATAAAAAAGCTTGAACCCGAAGAGAGATACGTTATCATTCATTCGGGAAATCAAATGATGCATCTCAATGAGGTGACCGTGGATGATGATAAAAAAGAATTAAAGGGGAAACTTACCGCAATTAATGAAAGGCACAACTTGCCACAACCTCAAAATAATAAGACCTACAGATATAAACGAGGATCAAAGGATCCATTGAATGAAGTACATTTTTATACGAGCCAGGACCTGAACTTTACCCTGGGTGACGAGGTGAGCATTCCTTTTTCCGAGATGGATTCTGTTTCGGTCAATAATCCGAATACCGGAAAGTCGGTTATTAATGTGGTGGGCACCACTGTAGCTGTCATGGCTGTTGCAGTAGCTATTGTTGCTTTAACAAAAAGCTCGTGTCCGTTCATTTACGTGAAGGATGGCCGGGAATACGTTTTCCAGGGAGAATTATATCCCGGAGCTATCACTCCTAATATCCAGCGGGACGACTACCTGCCGATGCCCCGGCTGAATACCGCCGACGAGGAATATATCATAAAAGTTACCAATGAACTGTATGAAATTCAACATACAGACCTGCTGCAACTGATCGTTTTAGAGCATCCCGAAGATGTACAGGTTCTTCTGGATAAGAAGGGGAAACCCCATAGTTTTTCCCAAATACAGGCACCGGAAAAGGCAACCTATGATGATCTAAACGAGGCTCTTCCGGTACTGCTTGAGCAGGATTCAAAGTCATTTTTATTTGATTCAGGATCTGGAACCGCAGACGGTTCCAGAAGTTTGATCCTGGAATTTGCAAAACCTGCAGGAGCAAAACAGGCAAAACTTTTTCTTACTGCTAAAAATTCTTTCTGGCTGGATTATACTTTCGGAAAATTCAATGAACAGTTCGGGTACTATTACAACACTTTTCAGAAGGATCAATTGGAAATGCCCGGAGAGGAATCTAAACAATGGGCGGTAGATCAAAATATTCCGCTTTCCGTCTATTTAAAGACCAATGACGGCTGGGACCTGGTTGAGCAGGTGATCACTGTTGGACCTCTCGCTTTCAGGGATATGGTGGTGCCAATAGACCTGACAGGTGACATGCAGGAAAATGTTGTTCTAAAACTCGAAACCGGTTTTATGTTCTGGGAAATTGATCGCGCCGGAATAGATTTTTCAGAAAATGTTCCATTAAAAGAGGTTGTATTGGAGCCGTCATTTGCGGTAGATGAGAATGGGCAGGATGTTACAGACCTGCTAACGAAGACAGATGGGAAATACCTGACCCAACCTGAAATAGGAAATGAAGTAACGGTCATTTTCAAACACGAGCGAGGTAACGATAACCTGAGTTCCACTGCCTTTTTGAAGAACAGAGGCTATTATACCTATATAAGGGACTATAAAGGAATACCGAATTTCGCGAAACTGGAAAAGTTCAGGGAGAAGGGCAGGTTCAGCCTGTTTTCCGAAGAACAATACCAGAAGTTCATTGATGAAGAAATGCTTGACCTAGCCTTAACTTATGGAAACTGAAACTATCACAAAAGCTCCGCACCGGGAAGAGGATACCGCTGAAAAACTTCAGGCAGGTACTACCACCCGTTCCAGGATCATTAGTGGCTGGCGAAAGAACTACATCCATAGCCGGATTATTTTCAGCCTCATTAAAATAGCCTGGGAATGCTATGGAAATCTTATGGATGTGCTTCGTGGAATTGATTACCTGCTAAGACTTAGAAAAAAATTTATTGGAGATTTCAAGCTAAAGAAAATAGCACAGATAGATGGCGATTATTATCCATACCTGTATGGGCCTGCTTATAAGGGGAGTACTTATAAGAAATTCATGATAAGCCAGTTAAATGACTTTAAGCCTGTAAATAAGGAAATCTATAGGTTTAATAACATAATTGTTGCAATTACGAAAAAATGCGCTCTTCAATGCGATCATTGTTTTGAATGGGAAAGCCTCAATAAAAAGGAAAATCTCTCTACTGCTCAGCTTATTGAAATTGTACAAAAGCTTCAAAAGCAGGGGGTGAGTGAAATACAATTTTCAGGTGGGGAGCCGCTTCTAAAGGTGGACCGGATCCTTGAGATCCTTAATGCCGCGGATATTAGATCTACTTCATTCTGGATAGACACTTCAGGATTTAAGTTTACGAAGGAAAACGCGAAGCTTTTGAAAACGGCCGGTCTTACAGGCGTTTTTGTGAGCCTGGACCATTTTGAGCCTGCACTTCACAACAAGTTCAGGGGGTTTAAAGATGCTTTCTTCTGGGCACAAACCGCGGTGAAGAATGCACTGGAGCAGGGCTTTGTGGTTGCTCTTTCAGTTTGTATCACCAGGGAATTTGCGAGCCGTGAGAATCTTATGAAATATATGGAAATGGCCAAAAATATGGGCGTCGCCTTTGTTCAGTTTCTGGAACCTAAAGCCGTAGGTCATTTCTACGGAAAAGATGTGCTTTTACTTCCGGAGCATCATGAGCTCATTGAAGAAATTTACACTGAATTTAATTTCTCGTCCAAATTTCTTTCTTATCCCATCATCACCTATCATGGATACTACCAGCGCCGGCACGGATGTTTTAGCGGTGGTTATAAAGGATTTTATGTTGATACAGATGGTGATATTAATCCCTGTCCCTTTTGTCAAAAGAAAACCGGAAATCTTTTGGAAGGCGAACTGGAAGATACTCTCAGTTCTCTCAATAGAGGCGGATGCATGGACTATTCGAGGTTTTCATAAAGATGCCTGAGTACCCCGGGCCAATTGGTAAAAGATTATTTTTATATGCTTGCCGAAGCCTCACCTCGAAAAAATACCCGGTCATAGTTCTGACTTTTTAGGTTGTAAAGAAAGATTATCTTAGTGAGAACTAAACAACTGAATTTGAGTAAACCAGACCCCAATCATTTTTTTACCTACCGCAGACTTAGACAGGCTATTGGATATCTTGGGATCGGCCTGCCGGTTCTGCTGGTGGGATTTTCACTGATCCCTGTTTTTAAAACCGAGATCCAGCCTTCCATCAGTGCTTATTACTATACCAACCTGCGCGACATTTTCACCGGGACTTTAGCCGCTGTGGGCTTGTTCATGATCTCTTACCGGGGGCATCGCGATCCCTCATTGTGGAAGAATGGCCAGCTGCTTACCAATATCGCTGGGGTTATGGCCATTGGGGTGGCATTTATTCCCGATGCCCCGAGAGGGGAACACCAGGAAGTCTATAGCCTGATCCCGTATTATTTTTCCTGGTTGAGCAAACTGCACTATCTCTTTGCGGCTTTGCTCTTTGGAATTTTCGCCCTGCTGGCAATTAATGTCTTCACCATAGGGCAGAGTAAAGCTGAAAATATACCCGTAAGTACCCTTAATGAGAACAATATTTACAGGTTTTGCGGAAGAGCGATCCTCGTCTTAATCATTCTGCTTCCGGTTGCGGCAAAATTTGAATGGTTCGACTATTCCACGCTTATCCTGGAAGCCCTGGCACTGTTCTTCTTCGGAACCGCTTGGCTCATTAAAGGGCGGGCGCTGGGAGATGAAGGCAAGATTGGGGAGAAACTTTACAGAGAACGGAACCCGAAAAGCTGAAATAAATGAAATAATTATTCATATCCCGGTGAAAAAACAATCGGGTAATAGGCTGTGCCGGCTGACTTTACCCTTCAGTTCGAACTGAAGTTGCAATTTTAATTGTAAATGTCCTAATAAAAAATAATACAGAGGTATTAAAGTCTATCTTTGGCGTTTATATAAAATTGTGTGGTAGAGAAAACGGCTTTAGAATCAGGTAATTATTCTGTAGGAACAGAAAAAATTAACCGCCGGTTAACCCAGATATTTCTAATGTCGGGAACAGTAATTTGCATTGCTTCGGCAGTGTTATTGGCATGGTCCATAAAGGTTCCGGCCGTGCTCAGTGTTTTTTCAGGGGCTCCCACAATGAAATTCAACACAGCCCTGCTGTTTTTGTTTTCCGGAATTGGGCTGCTCTCGGTAGTAAAAAAAGATAGGATCCTCAATTCATTGGGAACCTTTTTAGGTTGGCTGATAATATTGATCGGTTTTGGCAGCTTTTTAGAATACCTGCTGTCAGTGAACCTGTTCATTGATAACCTGTTTATACAGGATCCCTATTCCACCAGCTTCCCCGGGCGAATGGCCAGAACAACCGGACTTTGTTTCGCCTCCTTCGGGATCGCATTAATCACAGCAAGATCTACCCGGCTGCTTTATGCAAGGATACATAAATATGCTCTTGGCTTTGTAGCCCTTGTTTCTGTTATGGCAGTTATTACTTATTTTTTGCAAGGGGTAACCACCACGAGCGTACTGGTTTTCAATACCATGGCTTTTCATACGGCTATCAGCTTTTTTTTGCTCTCGCTTGCATTGTCCCTGGTCAATCCTCGTAATAGCTATGTTGATTTCCTCTCGGGAGTCAAAGTAGGGAGCAAGCTGGCAAGAAAACTATTGCCTTTTGTGACCACGATGCCACTGGTGGTGGGTGTTTTACTGTTATATATAGCAGGGTCAAAATCTATTAATACCGAATTAGGAATTGCGCTTTATACCATAACCTATGCCCTCCTGGGCTTGGTCTATACTTCCTGGATTTCAAAAAAGCTGAACCGGGAAGACATGGAGCGAAAAAGACTGGAACATTCTTTACAGCTCTCTCAAAGAGAACTCACTAAAAATATCAGGTTTAAGGAAAAACTGGTGAACACGACGCCGGAATATATCTTTATCATTAATCTCTCGACTGCCAGTATTAAGTATCTCAATCAGGATCTTTTTCCGCAGGAAGAGCTAAAAAAAGAGCGTATAGAGGGAATGCCGCTTTTAAGCGTACTTCCATACTTACACCCTCGTGACCGTGAAAAACTGACCGAACTCCACAGAAAGCTGATAAGATCTTCAGACAATGAAGTTCACGATGTAGAAGTAAGGCTTAAACTGGAAAAAAATACATGGGAGTGGTTTAGTTTTAGGGCAAAAGTATTTCAACGCACAGAGGGTAAGTGGCTGGAGGAATATATTCTTCTGGCACGAAATATTACCAATCAAAAGAAGACCCAGAAGGAGCTTTTAAAGGCGCGAAGATTTTCCATTCAGGGAGAAATTGCCCGTACCCTGGCCCATGAGTTACGGAATCCTATTGCCAGTATTGGCATGGCCAGTGAAGTGCTGGACAAAGCACTGGGGGAGGCTGAAAAACAAAAAGTGAAGAAATATTTGGAGATACTCGATAGGAGTAACCACAACCTTAGAGAATTGGTGGACAATCTTCTGAATTCTTCGAAATATGAAGCTGCTGAACTTTCTAAGCAGGACCTTACTGAAGTTGTAGAAAACAGTTTACGAAAGGCAGCAGATCGCATTTATCTTTCGGGAGTAGAGGTTACAAAAAACTACACGGGTTCCTATGATATTCTGGCCGACAAGGAAAAACTGGAGATCGCCATTCTCAATATTGTAGTAAATGCTTCCGAAGCGACCATGCCTGACGAAGGTATTATCGAAGTTAGTATTTGCGAGGAGGAGTCTGAAGTGGTGCTGAGCATCTCAGATAATGGGGAAGGCCTGGAGGAAGGACAGATGGAAAAACTCTTTGACGCTTTCTACACTAACAAAGATTCCGGAATGGGGGTGGGACTTAATTCAGTAAAGAACATCATTGAAGAGCATCACGCGCGCATCACGGTCGACAGTAAGGTCGATGAAGGAACGCAATTCAGGATCTTCTTTCCAAAATATACCTAGGATTTCTCTTTTTTGTAAATTTTCTTTCTAAGAAGGTCTGGAAGAGGTGGAGGAATAAATAATTTCTAAATTTATACTATTCCTATCCTCGAGACTATGACCTTCAACGACTTCAAAACAGAACTGAAGAACTGGAAATTTACCAGGTATAAGGCGATCAACTTCGCGATCGGGGTCACGGCCCTGCTCATCTATGAGTTCATTGGCCGCCCAATTTACCGGCCTTACATTTACGAGAACCAGATCTATGACTTTCATATAGCCGATACCCTGGGGAATACTTTTGGCACTTTACCCACTATTTTTTTCCTCATTGCCATTCTGTCCAATGACACCAAAAAAGGAAATTATCTCATTAAGCTGGGAACTTTGAGCGTGGTGGTGTATGAGCTTGCCCAGCCTTTGCTGGGGAAGCCTATAGACATCTGGGATATACTCGCCACTCTTCTTGCCGGGCTCGCCAGTTATTTTATTTACAACGGCATTTTTAAGGACAGGCAGGAACAGGAGAACTGAAACCGTGAAAATGAAAGGATCTGAAAAGTCAATTTGAAGGAACTATTTCAGCTCTTGATTTGCTTCCACAACTTGCTCAGCATCTTGATGATGAGCAGTACCACAAAACCAACCACCAGGCCGATTAAGAACTCGGTAATGATTGCCGGGATACCGGGAAGCAAATCGTGCAGGAAATGAATATTATGCACAAATATGCCTCCTGAAACCAATAACAACGCAATGGTCCCAATGACCGACAGGCTTTTAATGACCTTTGGCAAGGCGTTTACCAGAAACTGACCTATCTTATCTGAAAAGCTGTCATCCCGGTCGTTGAGGTCGATAAGCTTCGCGCCGAATTCGTCCATCCGTACGATCAGCGCTACAAGTCCGTAAACACCCACTGTGGCCACTAACGCGATCAGGGAAACCACGAGGACCTGATTCAGCAGCGGTGCTGTTGTCACAGTTCCCAGGGCAATAATGACGATCTCTACCGAAAGGATAAAATCTGTAAGAATAGCCGACTTGATCTTTTCCTTTTCCCGGCTCAGGACTTCCTCTTTAGAAAGTTTCTCGAGTTTAGGGGTTTCCTCTTCATGGGCATGAGGGAAGAAGAATTCATAGATCTTTTCAGCCCCTTCATAGGCCAGGTAAAGTCCACCGATGATCAGAATGACCGTTACGGCGGCCGGCAGGAAAGCGCTGAGCAGGAAAGCTGCCGGGAGAATGATAAGTTTGTTCAAAAATGAGCCCTTGGTGATCGCCCACAATACCGGCAATTCGCGGGAAGACATGAAGCCCGAAGCCTTTTCGGCATTTACGGCGAGATCATCTCCCAATATCCCGGCGGTTTTCTTTCCGGCGACTTTTCCCATCACCGCCACATCGTCCATTAAAGTTGCAATATCATCCAGTAGCGCAAAAATACCTGAGGCCATAATTGATTATTATTTAAGGACAGCAAGATAAGTGGTTTCGATAAACTTAATTTAAAAGTTTTCTGAAATGTTGGTTTCTGCCGATAGTACAAGCCAGTCTAATCAATGTTTCCTGATCCAGATCGAAATTTTAAATTAGGTTTAAAGGTTGTTAATGAGTAACTTAAACGGAAGGTTGTAACTAATCAATCAAATCCTTTAGGTATGAAAAAGGCCTTTTTAGGAATTCTATTTTTAGTTTTCCTTTTTTCGGGAACGAGGGCATACCCTCAGCAAGGAATCAACGTAACCGCAGGAATTGGGCTGCCGGAACTAATTAACCTTGGTTTGCGGGTACAGTTCAATCAAACACAGCTTGGTTTTTCTGTGGGGACATTCCCCGACCCGGTAGAAGACATTTATAGTCTGGCTGCAGATTATTATTACCATTTTGGCGGGAGTTCAGAATTTACTGATCTGCGCCCATGGTTTTTCAAGGCAGGCCTGGAATACTCAAAATCTGAAACTGAATGGGAAGAAGTATCTTATTTATTTCTCGTTCCCCGTGTAGGTAGGGAATTCAATATATCAGAAAGATTCGCGATAGCATTGGAAGCCGGTATTTTTGTGATCCTGTCTGAGAAAGAAAAGGAGAAAAGGGACTCTCCAGAATCTATCTGGAATTTCGAATTTGACTTCACAGGATCTGTTCTCCCGGCTGCCGGGCTTAATTTGATCTACCGCTTCTAGATCACTCCTCAATGGGTATTGCAAGGATAGGTATATTTCCCTTTTTCAGCAGTTCGAGGGAAACACTTTCATTTAAAAGATTGTGAAGAAAACTGTGTTTATGAGTACCTACAATGAGCAGATCGGTTTTAAGTTTATTGGCTTCTTCCAGTACTGTCTCCACGGTTGATCCTTGTATCATCAGGGCTTCTTTCTCAATTTCATCTCCCAGGAAGGTCTTGCAGATGTTTTGCAGGGTGCGGTGCTCTTCTCTCAGATCTTCGGCTTTAAAATCCCTGATATATTGCGGCCCTGTGGTGTAACCCACAAATTCCGGATCTGGTTCCGCAACATAGAGCACCCATACTTTGGCCCCGAACTTTTCTGCCAGTCCTTCAGCATAACCCAGTAATTCCCCGACGGCATCATTGAAATCAACCGCTACTAAAATGTTTTTCAGCTCTGTCATACCTTTAACTTTAGAGTTTAATATCCTGTCTCCCGGGAGACTACATTTTTAAGGGGCTTTCCATTTTTCATGTTACGGTAGTTCTCGATAATTTTAGGAGCTACCGTGGAGGGATTGGTGATACTTGCAATATGGGGGGTGATCCTGATCTTTGGTTCTTTCCAGAAATCATGATCTGGGGGGAGGGGTTCTTCCCGGAAAACATCCAGACTGGCACCTGATAACTGGCCCGATCTCAATGCTTCCGTCAGGTCTTTTTCCACCAGGTGTCTTCCGCGAGCGACGTTAATAAGATACGCATTTTTAGGAAGTTTTTTGAAAAGGTCTTTATTTAGAATATTTTCCGTTTCTGAAGTCAACGGAAGCAGGCAGATCAGAATATCAGTTTTTTTAAGGAATTTATCTAACTGTTCCTGGTCGTGAAAGCTGTCTAGACCAGGAATTTTTTTTGGGGTCTTAGACCAACCCTTAACCCGGAAACCATTATTGATCAAACGTTGGGAAACGGCAATGCCCAACACCCCCATACCCATTATCCCGACCTGCAACTCTTCAGGACGTTGATACATTTTAGGCTCCCATTTGTGATGGCAATGATAAAAGGAGATATCCCGAATTCGATCCAGCACCAGAGAAAGAACAAAGTTGCTCATGTCCTGGGTGAGCTGGGTATCCACCATCCGGGTGATCTTAATATGGGCAGGTATATCAGGATCAGAAATTATATGATCGATGCCCGCTCCTACGGAAGCGATTACCTTGAGGTTCGGGAATTTTTTAAAGATTCCGTGCGGATGCTTCCAGCTTAAGATAAATTCTACCGCCTCAGGATCCTTAATATTGGGATAGGTTTCCACTTCAAGAGTCTTGTCAGAACTCTTTAAAGCTTCGATCCATATTTTAGGATCTCTCTTCGGAAGAATGATCAAAAATGACATAGTTTTTAGTCGTTAGTCTTTTGGAATCCGAAAGTGTGAATTTTAAATATTTAGGCGTTAGTCAGATACATTAATTGCGAGTTTGATCCAGGAGTAAGAGCTGATTTTAAATTCCCATCTCCAATCCCAAATCTCCAATCTCCAATCCCCGTTCTCCAATCTCCAATCCCCAAATTGTCTAACTCACAAACGCGCTGTAACCAGTGATCGCCCTTCCCACGATCAGGGAATTGATCTCTTTAGTGCCTTCGTAACTATAAATAGCTTCAGCATCGGCCACAAAGCGGGCGACATCATATTCCAGCAAAATTCCGTTACCGCCCATAACTTCGCGGGCGCGGCTCACCACATCGCGCATGCGCATGCTGCAGTATACCTTCGCGAGCGATGCGTGTTCATCTGTAAGTAAGCCTTCATCCTGCAGTTCAGAAAGGCGGAAACAAAGGGTTTGCATAGCGGTAAGGTTGGAGATCATTTCCACCAGGTGATTCTGTATCAACTGGTAGGAGGCAATAGGCCTTCCGAACTGTTCTCTTTTCTTGGTGTACTTAAGCGCGCTTTCATAAGCGCCGCGGGCGCAGCCCACTGCCTGCCAGGCTACCCCGGCCCTTGTCATACGCAACACATTCGCGGTGTCTTTAAAAGAATCGGCCTTTTTGAGTCGGTCCTTTTCGGGGATCTTGCAATCGGTCAAAGTGATGAGCGCGTTTTGAACGATCCTCAGCGCCATCTTATCTTCCATTTTTTCAGCCTTAAAGCCGGGATTTTCCTTACGCACCAAAAACCCTTTTACTTCATTGGTAGCGGTATCACGGGCCCAGATCACGATCACATCGGCAAAAGTGGCATTCCCGATCCATTTTTTCTGCCCGTTGAGCACCCAGTTCTCCCCGTCATAGGTACAGGTGGTTTCGAGTCCGCCGGCGACCCCGCTTCCAACGTTGGGTTCCGTTAATCCGAAGGCGCCTATTTTTTCAAGTCTTTGCATCTGGGGCAGCCATTCTTCCTTTTGGGCCTCGCTTCCGCATAAATAGATAGAACCCATGGCTAGTCCGCTGTGTACTCCGAAGAAAGTTGAAATTGAAACGTCCACCCTGGCTATTTCCTGGGCGATGATGCCTTCCATCAAAAAAGGCAAATTCGGGCAACCGTAGCCTTCATAAGGAACTCCGGCAATATTCAGTTTTTTGAACTTGTCTATGATCTCAAATGGGAATTTCGCCCGGTTCCAGTGATCATTGATCAAAGGCCTGACCTCGTCTTCCATGAAATTCCGGACCTTCAGCTGCAGTTCCCTTTGTTCCGGAGTTAGCTTCAGATCGAGATTGTAAAAATCTCCGTCAATGGGAGGCAGGTCGTGCTGACCTTTTCTGCGTTTGGTCTTGAGCATTCTCATCAAGCCCTTGAGCTGGCGTTCATCAAGATTTCCAAGAGCCTGCATGGCTTCCGGCAGGTCAATGGCCTGGTTGATCTTGGCGAGCTGATCCAGATCAATGTTCTTAAATAAATTGATCGTATTCTTTACTTTTCCGAAGAGAGACATAAGATGGAGTTTATGATTCTCTTAAAATTAGGGATTAAAGAAGTGGCAGCCTGTTAAAGGTTTCTCAAACAAAATATCTAATTAATTAAGACCTCTTCGTGCTCCAATATTTCTTCATTGCTATATTCATCTTGGTCTGTAGGCTCCTTTTTCCTTTTAGTAAAAGTTTCTTCCACTCTTTCCGAGTAAAGGAAATAGGGGATAAAAATTAGGCATCGAATTACCATAATAGAAAGGTCTGAATACAATTCCTGGGTTTGTGAACCTGTGAATGAATTTGGATGTAAATAAAGGGCTGTAAAAGTGATTAATGCCGATAGAATCAGTACTCCTGCATACAGGGCTATAATCATTCGGGGAGCAATTGTTCTCCTTTGAAAGAACAGAATAACTACGAAGATTGAGAAGACAAAGTATACCGAATTAAAAATCATTTCTGCAATTAGTATCAATCCCATTGATATCGTATCTGTGTTAGAAAATAAAGAGATCCAAACAGAACTTTCGAAGTAATTGGAGGTAGAAATTCTGAAAAGTAATATTAAAGGAGTGAGGGCAAGACCAATGCCTATTAAAATGAGCCAACCACCAATTTTTCGTTCATATTTTGGTTTTACTTTAGAAGGGAAGTCATATTTACTATAAATAAGATAACAAATAACTCCGCTTCCTATTAGTATGAACCATAGGAATATAACGGCGATCCAGCTGATGGAATTTTTTTCAGAGGCAATTAAAGCTTCCGGGTTGTATTGCAGCCAGTAATTAAGTTGTGTCTGGATTTTGGAATGTTCTGTTAGGAAACTCGTGATATCTTCCGGTGCTACATGATCACTAAGAGTGGTATAATCATGGGTTATTTTTAGAGTTGCATTCTTGTAACTTACATCTGAGTTATATTGAAAGTATTGATCTCCAAAACTTCTTTTGTCATCCTGAATATTCCATGCTTTTGGAAAATATACAATAGTGTTATGTTGAACATTAGAATCTTTTTCTAAATGATATGGAGATTTTCTTTTTCCTGATTGCTGAGGATATAATTGGGGTTCAAGAGCCAAAGGATAGAATCTGGCGACTATGATATTTACATTTTCTGAAGATGGTGACCAAAATTCATCAATTTGGTAACTCTCAATTACCTTAAAGGTATTTTTCTCCCGATTATCTTCAAAGCTTAGTGCTTCTTTTGTATAAATAGAAGGATAGAGTGAAGTATAATAATTAGAATAATCCTGTTGTAAGGCCTGAAAATTAGTGTTTAAGAATTGCTGTCTCCTTAGATCCGCTGCATTACCTTCATATACTGAAACTACATCAAGTTTGGCTCCACCGCCAATCTCTAATAATTCAAATGTTTCATTAATAGAGATTGGATAAACTTTTGGTGTAGGAAGATCTAAAAGGCCATTTGAATCTTGGCTTAATAGCAGACCCATTCTGTAATCAGGAAAGTAAATCGTTTCAAGATTCCCCCCTTGTTCACTTATGGTAGGGTCTATATAATAGGTCTCCTGATTTTCGAGCTGTATTTGTACAACACAATGGTCAAATAAATGAGGAGAGGGTAAATAAGATTTTAAATTTCTCCCATTAAATGAATGAACAAGAATTGGTTTTGCCTTTATTCCCCTGGTTTGGAGAATTTCACTTAACAAAAATGACTTATCCTTGCAGTCTCCAAATCTCCTTTCCAATACCTCTTGAGGTTTTCTTGGAACATAAGAATTTAAACCATTCTCCAAGCCTAAATATCTTACCTCATCCTGAACAAAACGAATTGATTTTTCTATAAAATCCTTCTGGTCTTTGGTGTTTTTGATTAATTGATTTACCTCTGTTTTTAATTGGGTTTTTTCCTGATCGTTTATAGTATAATACGGAAGTAAGAGCTCTGACACTTCCTGCCACGAACTGAATTGACTTACGAAGACAGAAGGGGTATCGTCAAACCATACAGGAGTGTTTGCTTCTATTGTACTCTGCTCAAGTTTTTGTCCTGTCCAGGAGTAGTGAATTTCATTTTCGTATTCCTCGATCCTTGGTTTCTCAGCTCCATGTAATTTTTTAATATGAATTTCATCCTTTTTTGGCGCTACAATAATATACCTGTGAAACTCAACCGGCACATTATATTGTAGGGCAAATGCGGTAGTATATTTCCCTTTGAATAATGGGTTAGATCCGGTAATTGTATAAGAAAAATCAATAATATCATCTATTCTGATATCTGTTAAGTGTGAAATTATTGTCAACTGGCCATTGTAAATATTATCTTCCATTCCAGATTCTCGCTGAACCACTTTTATTTTATCCAGGTCAAGTTTGTCAATTGTTTTTCCTTCTCTAATTATATTTATGAAATGAATTTCTACATGTTGATAGGTTGGATTAAAATTCACCGCGAGATCACTCATTTGCTGGGATCCCATCGAGTTTTTAATTTTATAGGAGAGTCTTCTGTATTCCTGATCGGTTGCTAAATTGTCCTGGTTGTCAACTAGCAGATAATAGAACCCCGCCGTTGGATCGTTGTTTATGTCAGCCTCTACAGGAAGATTGGAAGGAACTGTCCAACCAGGTTCTGGTGCTTGAGTAACCTGTGGGTGGTTTTGACCTAGAATTGTAAGAGAAAAGAATAGTAAACCAATTGAAAGGAAGGAGCGTAATAAGAACATGATGTAAAAGTTGAGTTAAGCTAATTTAACTTATTTTTAACACAACCTGCAACTTATTGACAATTTTCGAATTGTTCGCAAGGATTGGTCACTTTAATTCAAAAAAAAACGCCTCCCGAATGGGAAGCGTTTTAACATAAATTCTGAAGTTTTATAATTACAAGCCGAAAGCTTCCTTTACCTCGTCCACTTTATCCAGTTTTTCCCAGGTAAATAATTCAACTTCGCGGGTGATCTTTCCGTTGTAAGGACTTTCGAAGACTTTGGTTTCCTTGCGAGGCTCTTTTCCGAAGTGACCGTAAGCCGATGTTTCTCGGTAGATCGGATTTCTAAGTCCCAATCGTTCTTCGATGGCTGCCGGGCGCATATCGAATATCTCGAATACTTTTTGCGCGATCTCCCCATTGGTGAAATCCACGTGTTTAGAACCGTATGTTTCGATCAGCAAAGAGGTAGGTTTTACCACCCCAATGGCGTAGGATACCTGTACCAGGATCTCATCGGCCACTCCCGCGGCTACCAGGTTCTTGGCAATGTGTCGTGCAGCATAGGCTGCCGAACGGTCTACCTTGCTCGGATCTTTTCCTGAAAAAGCACCCCCGCCGTGAGCTCCTTTTCCGCCGTAGGTATCCACGATGATCTTTCTTCCTGTAAGTCCGGTGTCACCGTGAGGCCCACCAATTACGAACTTTCCGGTTGGGTTGATGTGGTATTCTATATCGTCATTGAAAAGATTCTGTACATATTCCGGAAGCTGAGATTTCACTCTCGGGATCAGGATCTCGATAATGTCTTTCTTGATCTTAGCAAGCATTTTTTGATCATCCCCGTCAAAATCGTCATGCTGGGTGGAGACTACAATTGAAACGATACGTTGAGGTACATTATCATCACTGTATTCAATGGTCACCTGGCTCTTGGAATCTGGGCGCAGATATGTGATCTCTGTTCCTTCTCTGCGTAGTTTAGCCAGTTCAATCAGGATCTTGTGAGAGATATCAAGCGCCAAAGGCATGTAATTCTCCGTCTCCTTCGTGGCGTAACCAAACATCATTCCCTGGTCTCCCGCACCTTGCTCTTCTTTTGAGCCGCGGTCAACTCCCTGGTTGATATCCTGGGATTGTTCATGGATCAAAGAAATAACCCCGCAGGAATCCCCGCTGAACTTGTAGGCACCCTTAGTGTAACCAATATCATTGATCACATCACGGGCTATGGTTTGAACATCCAGGTAGGTGTCGCTTTTTACCTCTCCGGCCAACACGACCTGTCCGGTAGTAACAAGAGTTTCACAAGCTACCTTAGATTCAGGATCGAATGCTAAAAAGTTATCTAAAAGGGTGTCACTGATTTGATCTGCGACTTTATCGGGGTGGCCTTCAGAAACACTTTCTGAAGTAAATAAATATGGCATTGCTTCTAAAATTTAAATTAATTTCAGAAAGAAATTGACGTGCAAGCGCTAGAGGAGTTTTCACTGCTTTAGCATTTTATAAGGGTTGCAATCAGTCAAATCTTTCCCTGTAATTTGTCAGCAGCAAATGTATTAAAATAGTTTTAAACTCACTGCATATTCTTCTTTTTAAGAATAATTTGGGCGCTCCGTTACGCCCCGGCTGCGGCCGTAACGGCAGGCTTTCGCGGGTCGCTTCCCGAACGCTTCCGCGATCGGGAGAGCTCCAACAACCGCTCAATCCTTAGCGCAAAGCCGTAAAGCCCCGTCTTTTCAGGAAAAATGAAATTAATCTGAATTTTATTTGTTCCTTAAAATTTTCTGTCGTTAACTTTGCTTCATTACAAAACAGGAAATGAATCAGGTGATTTACAATATGATGTGCATGATGTGGAAAAAGTCCGCAGCGCGTCCTATTGCATGAGTCTGAAAAAAGATACATTCATAAAGCCGCTGCCACCGCAGCGGCTTTTTTTATGCCCTTTTTTTGGGGACAGAAATAAAAAATATTCAAATAAAATCCGGGAAGTAGAAATCCCGGCATAAAATAAAAGGATGAAGACAACTTCAGCAGTAGTAATGATGATCAATATGATGCGCATGATGCGCCACCTATTCTGCTGCCTGAAAATGTGATCTGTTTGTGTTTGTGTTCAATGTAAAAGATCCCTTCGGCAGTCAGGCCGGAGGGATTTTTTTTGTTCGATAACCAATGATCAAACCCTAAGCAATAAACAACTCAACCTTAATCAATAATCCTTAAACATTCAAAAAATGAGTACACAACAAAGATTTTCGACCAGCGCTCTCCATGCAGGGCATGACGTAACAGCTACCGGCGGAACCAGAGCGGTTCCCATTTACCAGACAACCTCATACGTCTTCAGAGATTCAGATCACGCGGCCAACCTGTTTTCCCTGGCAGAGCCCGGTTTCATTTACACCCGGCTTAACAACCCAACAAATGATGTGCTGGAACAAAGACTGGCAGCGCTAGAAGGCGGGATCGCGGCAGTAGTGACAGCTTCGGGAACAGCGGCCATCAGCACCACTTTACTTACGCTGCTTAAGGCAGGAGACCACATCGTCGCTTCCAGCAGCCTTTACGGCGGCACCTACAACCTGCTGAGTGTGACTTTACCGCGATTAGGGATCACCACTACTTTTGTGGATCCTTCCAAGGCACAGAATTTTTCAGACGCGGTAAAGGAAAACACCCGTGCGGTATTTGTGGAATCCCTAGGCAATCCGAGGCTTGACGTGCTCGACCTGCAGGCGATCTCCAAAGTGACCAAAGAGCACAAAGTGCCCTTAATCGTTGACAATACGGTGGCTACTTCTGCATTGGTGAAGCCAATAGAACACGGGGCCGACCTGGTGATACATTCGCTTACTAAATATATCGCCGGTAACGGAACCTCTCTTGGCGGAGTCATAATCGATGCCGGAAAATTTGATTGGGCCAACGGTAAATTTCCTGAATTCACAGAACCGTCTCCCGGTTACCACGGACTCGTTTATCACGATGTTCTAAAAGAAGCGGCTTTCATAGCTAAAGTTAGAATAGAAGGTCTGCGGGACCTTGGCGCGGCGCTGAGCCCGTTCAACGCGTTTCAAATTTTACAGGGACTGGAAACCCTTGAGATCAGGATCAAAAAGCACAGTGAAAATGCGCTGGCCATCGCGAAGTGGCTGCAGCAAAAAGAGGAGGTAAGCTGGGTGAATTATCCCGGACTGGAGACAAGTCCGTATCATGACCTGGCTCAAAAATATCTTCCTGAAGGCCAAAGCGGGGTAGTTACTTTCGGCGTAAAAGGCGGCTATGCAGGAGCAAAGGTTTTGGTAGATGAGACCAGGCTCTTCTCACTTCTTGCCAACATAGGAGATACCAAGTCCCTGATCATTCACCCTGCGAGCACAACGCATCAGCAGCTCAGTGATGAACAGCAGGAATCCACCGGGGTGACCAAAGACCTGGTAAGGTTATCAATAGGGCTTGAGGATCCTGAAGATCTCAAGGCCGATCTGGAACAGGCGTTGGCGAAGATCCGGAGTAAACACGCGGTTAAATCTGCTTAATTCAATTTTGAAAACTTTAAACTATGCTACAGGAGATCATTCTTCCACATTTTAAGAATTCCGGCGGAAGCCTTCAGGAAATTCATGTGTTTTATCGCTTTTTCGGAAGGGAACCCGGGACCGCGCCTGTGGTGCTGGTTAACCATGCCCTTACCGGAAATGCCGATGTCACGGGAGAGAACGGCTGGTGGAAAGAGCTTATAGGTCCGGAGAAATGTATAGATACGGAAAAGTTCACGATCCTGGCGATCAATCTTCCGGGTAATGGTGCCGGCGGTAAACAGGAGCACCTGCTGAACAATTACACCGAATTTACCCTGTATGATATCGCCCTAATTTTTGCGCGGATACTGGAAGAGCTGAAGATAGATAAACTCTTCGGGGCCATTGGGGGTTCTATAGGCGGAGCGGTGGCCTGGCATCTGGCGGCACTAAAACCCGATCTCATCGAGAACCTGATCCCTATAGCCACCGACCTGAAGGCGACAGACTGGGTGCTGGGGCAGTGCAAAGTACAGGAGCAGATCCTGAATAATTCGGCAGATCCCATTCATGACGCGCGAATGCACGCCATGACCTTCTACCGCACTCCGGCGTCCTTTTCAGCAAAATTCCGAAGAAAAAGGAATGAACTGAATTATCAATTCGAGGTAGCCAACTGGCTGAGCCATCACGGCAGGAAACTGGAAGGCCGCTTTGAACTTGCAGCTTATAAATTGATGAACCACCTGCTTACTACCATAGATATTTCAGGAGGGAACGGAGAAGATTTAGCTGCAGCGAAAAAGATCAGCGGGAAGATTCATCTTATCGGGATAGATTCTGACCTGTTCTTTCTTGCTGAGGAGATCAGGGAAACACACCGGCAGCTATCAAAAGTAAAATCAAACGTCAGCTATTATGAGATCAGGTCCATTCACGGGCACGATGCTTTTCTCATAGAATACGAACAGCTAAAACAAATTTTAGCACCAATTTTTAATCTAAAAACAACCAAAAATGAAAAAGATAAATATAGTTCTCTTTGGAACCGGTAACGTGGGAAGCAAACTGATCAATCAGATCCTGGAGGCACGTGAAATCCTGCGGCAAAAAGAAGGCCTGGAGATAAATCTACCGGTCATCGCCAATTCTTCCACGGCCTTTTTTCAGAAGGAAAATCAGCAGGCATCCTGGGAAGCTGACCTTACCAATTTTGGCTTTCCTTACAGACTGGAGGATATCCTGGAGTATGTGCACAATGAGGGGTATGAAAATCTAATTGCCGTAGATGCCACGGCCAGTGAGCAGTTTGTGGATAATTATAATGAACTCATTCATGCCGGTTTTCATATAGTCGCGGCCAATAAAGTAGCGAACACCCGTTCATCTCAGTTCTACGCCAGGCTTCGGGAAACGCTGCTGGAACACAACAAGTACTTTCTTTATGAAACCAATGTAGGAGCGGGTTTACCCATTGTGGAGACTCTTAGGAATTTCCATCGTACCAATGAGCGGGTGACCCGGGTGAGAGGTGTTTTCTCCGGATCCCTCAGCTATATTTTCAATACTTATTGTGAGGAGGAAAAAACCTTCTCTGAAGTTCTTACCGAAGCCGGTGATAAGGGTTTTACAGAACCTGATCCCAGGGTGGATCTTTCAGGGAAAGATGTTGCACGAAAATTGTTGATCCTGGGAAGGGAACTGGGCTTGAAAAAGGAGTTTGAAGAAATAAGCATTCAGGATCTGGTCCCTAAGCATCTTAACGGACAATCTACCCTGAAGAATTTTCACAGAAATAAAAAGGATCTCGACCCGATTTTTCTCAAACTTAAGAAAGATCTTAAACAGGATGAGGTGATAAGACATGTGGGGGAACTGGACCTTCAAACGGGGGCTCTGGATGTTAAACTTGTAAAGGAATCGCGAACTTCGGCCTTCGGCAGCCTTCAAAATGCCGATTCTTCTTTTGAGATATTTACCGAATCTTACGGAAAGCAGCCGCTGGTAATAAAAGGAGCCGGCGCAGGAGCTGCTGTTACGGCACGCGGAGTTCTAACAGATTTAGTTAAATTAGCCGAAAAACTACATTAAAATGAAAATCAACTTCAAAAGGCTCAATAACGACTACCATTTCGAAACCGTCAATGAGCGCGGTGATATTGTACACATGGATAATAAGAGCGAGCCTAATCCACAAGGGGCCAGTCCTATGGAACTGGTGCTTATGGGGATCGCCGGTTGCAGTGGGATCGACATTGTTATGATCCTGAAAAAACAGCAACTTGAAATGACCAATTTTCAAATGGAAGTGGAAGGGATGCGCGTGGATGGCGAAATTCCGAATGTCTTCAGGAAGATACATTTGAAAATTTATATTGACGGTGATATTCCTGCCAATAAAGCTAAACGGGCGGTAGACCTTTCTCTTGAAAAATATTGTTCGGTAGCTAAAATGCTTGAAAAGACCGCAGAGATCACTACAGAAGTAATTTTAAACGGCGCAATGGTGCCAGCCTAAAACAGGCTTTTGCCTCCCCATGAAAAAGTTCCTGTTTTCGTTATTTTTGTTTTCCGGTAGTTGGTTGTTCGCCCAGGATGGACCCGATTATTCTGTAGAAGCCAATTATTTCTACGGAAATATCGTGGAGCACAATCCCGGCATTTCCCATCTCATTACAGATTATCCGGAAGGCCTCCTGCTTAGTTTTAATAAGAAGACCTATGGAAAACAAGCCTGGGAGCGACGCTACAATTACCCCGATCTTGGAGTGACCTTCTCTTATCAGGATCTGAAAAACACCTATTTGGGTGAAAATTATGGCATATATGCTCACATGGGGTTTTACATGTTCAACCGACATCTAGCCATAAAGGCCGGACAGGGGATCGCCTACGCGACCAACCCATATGATCCCGATACTAATTACCAGAACAATGCTTTTGGAACCCCCATTTTGAGCTCCACTTTTTTAAGCGGAAACTTTCAAATGGAAAATATCTGGGCCGGGATTGGTTTTCAAACCGGGATAACTTTGATTCATTACTCCAATGCCGATTTCAAATCGCCGAACAGCAGTACCAATACCATGGCGGTGAACGTGGGGCTGAATTACCTTTTCGATCACGATCAGGAGATCCAATATATGCCTAAGGAAGACGAGGGAGAATATTCTGAGCCTTTTCACTACAATCTGGTGTTGCGCAGCGGGGTGAATTCTGCGCGGATCATTGGTACCGGTTCTTTGCCATTTTTGACCCTTTCGGCGTATGCAGATAAAAGGATCAACCAGAAAAGCACTTTTCAGGGAGGAGCTGAGCTCTTTTTTTCAAGAGCTATGGAAGAGTACATTCATTACCACTCCGTCGCATTTCCTGAGGGTGGAACTTCAGGAGATGAGGATGCGAAGCGGGTAGGTCTCTTTTTGGGTCACCAGCTTACCTTCCATAAAACGTCCCTGATCACACAGCTCGGGTATTATGTTTACTATCCATATGAGCGTTTTGTGGACCAGGTTTATAACAGGGTCGGTTTGCAAAGGGAGATATATAAAGACCTTTTCGCATCGGTGACCGTTCGTTCACACGGTGCGAACGCCGAGGCAGTTGAATTCTCAATAGGTTACAGGTTATGAAAAAGTTGATGTTTTTTAACATGATCGCTGTTTGCAGTCTGCTGTTTACTGCCTGTGATATCACAGATGCTCCCGAATGTACTACCTCTCCCGGGAAGATCGTTCAGAAAGAGATCGTTTTGGAACCTTTTTCGCAGGTGGCTGTCTTCGGAAAGATCAAGGTCTATATAGAGCAGAGTGATGAGCAACAGGTGATCGTGCAGGCCGGTGAAAACCTGATCGATGCGGTTTCCACCAAAGTGGAAGATGGAAAGTTGATCCTGAAAGATCTCAATGACTGTACTTTTTTTCAAACTACCTACGAGCATGTAATTCACCTCAAGGTGCCAAACCTTAACTATATAGAGAACTCGGGAAACCGAATGATCGAAGGCGTGGGAATTTTAAACTTTCCTTCCGTAACATTAATATCTAATAATTACGCTAAGAACCCGGAAGTGTATACCAATGGAGACTTTAAATTTGATTTGGAATCAAAAACCATTCGGGTAAGCGGAGATGATTTTTCCAACTTCTATCTTTCGGGAAAAACAGGATATTTTGTGGCTCAATTCTGGGCAGGTGACGGCCGATTGGAAGCAAGGGAACTGGTAGCTGACAGTATCCAGATCTTTCACCGCGGAACTAATAAAATGATCCTGAACCCGCAAAATGCTTTGCGAGGCGAAATAAGAAGTACCGGAGATGTGATATCCGTAAACCGACCTCCGGTGGTGGTAGTACAATCTTTCTATACCGGCAAACTGATCTTCGAATAAAGTTTATTTTGAATCCAGGGTAAGCTCTGAAAAAAGGTTTTCCAGGTTCTTGTTCTTTCGGTTCAATTGCAGGGTCTTGAGTCCGTTGTCGTGGGCGAAATCAAAGATAGCCGGGCGCATGTCCTTGGTGGTCTCAAAAACCAGTTCATATACAAATCCACCCGTGTTTCTAATTTCCAGCAGGTGAGGTAATTTCCTTAAAGCCCTGTCTTCAATACGATAGTCGAATTCCACCTCGATGATCTGGGTCTGTTCTTCGCGAAGTTCTGCCAGTTTTTTATCGGCTACTATCTCTCCTTTATTAATGATAATGACCCGGTCGCAAAGCGCTTCCACTTCCCGCATGATGTGCGTGGAAAGAAAAATGGTTTTTTCTTTTCCCGCCGACCTGATAAGGTCTCTGATCTCGACCAACTGATTTGGGTCCAGCCCGGTGGTGGGTTCATCAAGGATCAGTACTTCAGGAGCGTGCAGCATGGCTGCAGCAAGCCCCACGCGTTGGCGGTAACCTTTTGAAAGTTGTTCTATCTTTTTATTGGCTTCCGGAAGTAATCCGGTTTGTTGAATAATCTCTTCGATCCTGCTTTTCGAAACTTCATATATGGATGCATTGAATTCCAGGTACTCCCGTACATACATTTCCGTATATAAAGAATTGTGTTCTGGCAGGTAGCCAATGCTTTTTTGAGCCTGAAGTTTTTCAGTTTCCAGCGAAAATCCGTTCACGGTAGCCGTCCCCGAGCTAGGAGAAAGATAGCCGGTGAGGATCTTCATTAAAGTGGATTTTCCCGCGCCGTTAGGTCCCAAAAAACCAACTATTTCTCCTTTTTCAATGGAGAATGAAATTTCATCCAGCGCTTTTTGCTGCTCATAGAATTTCGTGATTTTGGTAACCTTTATAGACATAGTTGCTTTTTGTCAAAAGTAACAACTTTTACAACGTTTGTACGCAAAGGTTATAGTGAAAAATATCAGAAAAAAATTCCGTCTTAGAGATTTAAATTCTATTTTAGCCTTTTAGCACAATGAAGAATCTAAATTTAAATACCTGGAACGCTTTCTATTACTTTTATTTCTTTTATAGAGATAGGATCGGGAGTGCCATGTAATTAAAAGATTAATTATAATTCAAAATCCCGATGTACTCATCGGGATTTTTTTTGAGATAATATGAAAGAGAAAGTTGCAATTCAGGGGATAGCGGGATCATTCCATCACCAGGTGGCGAGGGAGTACTTTGGAAACGATGTGGAGGTTGAGGAATGTATGTCATTTCAGGAGGTGGTTGCCAATTTATTAGCGGGGAGATCAGGCAAGGCGGTGATGGCAATCGAAAATTCCATCGTAGGTTCGATCCTTCCGAATTACGCCCTTATAGACGATAATAACCTTAGGATTACCGGGGAACATTACATACCCATCCAGATGAACATGATGGCTGTTCCCGGCCAGAAAATTGAAGATATTAAAAAGGTGTATTCCCATCCCATGGCGCTGCTTCAGTGTAAGGAGTTTTTTAAGAATTATCCGCATATCAAACTCGTTGAGGATGAAGATACGGCCTCTGTAGCAAAGCGTATTTCAGAAAACGGGAAAAAACACGTTGCCGCTCTGGCAAGCAGAGCTGCTGCAAACCTTTTTGATCTTGAGATCCTTGCGGAAAATGTCCATACCTTAAAAAGTAATTCAACTCGTTTTCTTGTTCTTCAAAAGAATAATGAGGACTTGAAAGAGAACATTTCAGATAAAGCTTCTATGAAATTCATTCTGGAGAGCAGAAGAGGGAGTCTGGCGGAAGTACTGGAGATCATAAGCGATCATAAATTAGACATGAGCAAGATTCAGAGTGTTCCGGTTGGAAATACCCCCTGGAAATACGCATTTTTTGTCGATGTCTTATTTAATATGCCCGGAGATTTTGAAGAGGCTTTGGCTTTACTAATGAAAAAAACCGACCGACTAACTGTGCTCGGAACTTATAAAAATAAATGGCTATGATAGCACAGGCAATAAGATTAAACCAGGTGGAAGAATATTATTTCTCCAAAAAACTGCAGGAGGTCCGTGAGTTACAGGCTTCAGGTCGACCAATCATCAATCTGGGTATAGGCAGCCCAGACCTGCCACCACCTTCACAGGTACTGGCAGGTTTTAACACTGCCTTTACTGATCCTGTAGCGCACCAGTATCAGCCTTATAGAGGAACCTCAGACTTTAGACAGGCCATCAGGGAATTTTATCTCACCCACTACAATGTAGAATTGGATCATGAAACACAGGTGCTGCCTCTTATGGGGAGTAAAGAAGGAATCATGCACATTTCTATGGCATTCCTAAATGACGGAGATGAAGTTTTAATACCAAATCCCGGCTACCCTACTTATACTTCGGTAACGCAACTGGTGGGTGCCGCTTCTGTTCCTTATGATCTTAAAGAGGAACATAACTGGTTTCCAGATTTGCAGGAGCTTGAAAAACGAGACTTGAGTAAGGTGAAATTAATGTGGATCAATTATCCCCATATGCCGACAGGGGCGATAGCAGGAGCCGATCGGTTCAAAGAACTGATCGCTTTCGCAAAAAGAAACCATATTCTTATTGTAAATGATAATCCTTATAGCTTTATTCTGAATAAAGAACCGCGTAGTATACTTCAGGAAGAAGGCGCTATGGAGGTTGTGCTGGAATTGAACTCATTAAGTAAAACCTTCAATATGGCAGGCTGGCGCATTGGGATGCTCTGCGGAAGTAAAACCAATCTGGATACAGTGCTAAAAGTAAAAACAAATATGGACAGCGGAATGTTTTTTCCGTTGCAGGCAGGAGCGGCTGCGGCTTTGAGACTTTCTTCGGAATGGTTCAGCCAGTTAAATGAAATTTATACGCAGCGAAGGAAAAAAATGTTTGAATTGGTAAAAGCTTTAGGATGTTCTTTTTCCGAAGATCAGGCAGGGATGTTCATTTGGGCCAAAGTGCCCCAAAATACTACTTCGCTTGAGGTGGTTGATCGTCTGCTGTATGAAAGCGATATCTTTATAGCTCCTGGATTTATTTTTGGAAGTCAAGGTGAAGGTTATGTACGCTTCTCCCTCTGCGCATCACATGAGAAAATTGAAGAAGCTTTAACACGTGTAAAATCATGAAAGTACATATTATAGGAATTGGGCTTATAGGTGGATCTTTTGCTGCCGGGATAAGAAAAGCTTTTCAATGGGTTGAGATCACCGCTAGTGATGCGAATTCTGAAAACCTCGCAAACGCAAAACGTCTGGGCTTGATAGATAGTGCAGAAACACAGAAGAGTATTTCTAAGGCAGATGTGGTGATCATTGCTGTACCCGTAGATGTAGCGCCAAAAATCCTTGTAGAAGTGCTGGACCAGGTTTCTGAAAATACCCTTGTATTTGATACAGGTTCCACTAAAGCAGGTATTTGTAAGGCAGTGGCTACTCATCCTAACCGACGAAATTACCTGGCGGCACATCCAATCGCAGGTACCGAGTTTTCTGGTCCCGAGGCGGCTGTTTCAGATCTGTTCAGCAATAAAACTAACATTCTTTGCGAGGTAGAAAAAACTGCTTTTAGATTGCAAGAAAGGGCGCTAGAGATCTTTCAGAAGTTAGCAATGAGGATAAGGTATATGGACCCTGCGGCTCACGATAGGCATATTGCCTATGTTTCACACCTTTCACATATCAGCTCTTTTATGCTGGGAAAAACAGTGTTAGAAAAAGAAAAGGATGAGAGGGATATTTTTGACCTTGCGGGAAGTGGTTTCGCTTCTACCGTAAGGTTAGCAAAGAGTTCTCCCCACATGTGGACACCAATTTTTAGACAAAACAAAGAGAATGTGCTTGAAATTCTTAATGGGTACATCGAAAACCTTTTGAACTTTAGAGACCTGCTTCAAAATGATGATTTTGACGCTGTCTTCAAGGAAATGGAAAGGATCAATTATATAAAGACAATATTAAACGGAATACGATAAATTTGCAGTGATGGAAAATAAAAAAGAATTAAGAAGCTGGCTTGATGCCTTTAAATTGGATCACCCTCTAGTGATCGCCGGGCCATGTAGTGCTGAAACAGAAGAACAGGTTTTGAAAATAGCGCATCAACTGAAGGATACAGATGCGACCGTATTGCGTGCCGGGATTTGGAAACCCAGAACGAGACCGGGAAATTTTGAAGGCGTAGGCGCTCTTGGTTTGAAATGGCTTCAAAAGGCAAAAGAGGAAACCGGGATGTTGACCACTACCGAGGTTGCTAATCCTAACCACGTGGAACTGGCTCTTAAGCACGATGTTGATATTCTTTGGATAGGAGCGAGAACTACCGTTTCTCCATTCATAGTTCAGGAGATCGCAGATGCTTTAAAAGGTACTGATAAGGTTGTTTTAGTGAAGAATCCAGTGAATCCAGATCTTTCATTATGGCTGGGAGCCGTTGAAAGATTGTACTCAAGCGACATCAAAAACCTGGGTGTGATTCACCGTGGTTTCTCATCTTATGAAAAATCTAAGTATAGAAATAACCCTGAATGGCAAATACCTATAGACCTTCAAACAAAGTTCCCCGATCTCCCTTTGATCCTGGATCCTTCGCATATTGCAGGTAACAGGGAGAATATTTTTGACCTATGCCAGACTGCTTTGGACCTTAATTATGACGGGCTAATGGTAGAAACTCATTATGATCCTGACAATGCATGGAGTGATGCTCAACAGCAAATTACTCCTGCTACTTTAGTTCAATTCATGAACGACCTTAAGATAAGAAAAGAAGTGTCAGAAAGTGAGGAATTCAGGACAAAGCTACAAAGTCTAAGGGCTATGATCGATATTGCTGATACACAATTGTTGGATGTGTTATCTCGAAGGATGAAGATCTCAGATGAAATAGGGAAGGCTAAAAAATCGCAGAATGTCGCAATTTTGCAGAATCAACGATGGAGCGAAATTCTGGGGAAGATGATCCTGGAAGGAGAACAGAACGGCTTAAGTGAAGAATTTATTCTTCGCATTTTCAAGGCGATCCACCAGGAGTCGATCAATCATCAGAAAAAAGTAATTAGCGAATAATTTCGCATTTTTGTAATATGACAGGAACAGTTTATAAATCTACCGGGAGTTGGTATCAGGTAAAATCTGATGAAGGAAAATTTTACCAGTGCCGCATCAAGGGTAAGTTCAGGATAAAGGGCATTAAAAGTACCAATCCTGTTGCTGTTGGCGACCGGGTGGAATTTAAACTGGAGAATGCTTCCGAAGAAGAGGAAACAGGAGTGATCACCGGGATCAAGGATCGCGAGAATTACATCATCCGTAAATCGGTGAACCTGTCCAAGCAAACGCACATTATCGCCTCCAATATTGACCAGGCATTTTTGCTGGTCACTTTGAATAATCCGCCTACGTTCACCACTTTTATAGATCGTTTTTTGGTCACTGCGGAAGCATACGGGATCAAAGCCATTCTTTTGTTCAACAAGATCGATACATATAACGACGATGAGCTTACCGAGATTAAGTACATGGCTGCCATGTACCGGGGGATTGGATACGAATGTTTAGGGATCTCTGCCAAAACCGGGAAAAATATAGATAAAGTGATGGATCTTATGAAAAATAAGACCAGCATGATCTCCGGTCATAGCGGTACCGGGAAATCAACCCTTATAAATGCCATCGAGCCGACTCTTGATCTTAAGACCAAGAAAATTTCTGAACAACACAAGCAGGGTCAGCATACTACTACCTTCGCTGAAATGTATGATCTTGATTTCGGTGCCAGGATCATTGATACTCCCGGTATCAAAGGATTTGGAGTGGTGGATATCGAAAAAGAGGAACTGGGAGATTATTTTCCGGAGTTCTTCGCGCGCAAGCAGGATTGCAAGTTCAATAATTGTCTGCATGTCGATGAGCCTCAGTGTGCTGTGAAAGATGCCCTGGAAGCAGGTGAAATTCCCTGGTCCAGATATAAAAGTTATTTGCAGATCCTGAAAGGAGAAGAAGATCAACATTACCGAATAGATAATTACGAACAGGAATGAGAGTAGTGTTGCAAAGAGTTTCTGAAGCATCTGTAACAATAAACGGAAATGTAAAATCACGAATAGGTCGCGGCATATTGATACTCTTAGGTATTGAGGCCGAAGATTCCCAGGAAGACATTGACTGGCTCTGCGGAAAGATCTCCAAAATGCGCATTTTCAACGATGCTAACGGAGTAATGAATGAATCCTTATTGCAGGTCGATGGCGAAGCCCTGGTAGTTAGTCAGTTTACCTTGCACGCAAGCACCAAAAAGGGCAACCGCCCAAGTTACATCAAAGCTGCGGGACCCGATAAAGCCGTTCCGTTATATGAAAAATTCGTGGAAAGGCTCGAAAAGGAACTTGGAAAGCCGGTAGGCACGGGAGAATTTGGAGCCGATATGAAAGTGGCCCTTTTAAATGACGGGCCTGTGACCATTCTGGTTGATTCTAAGAACAGGGAGTAAAAAGTAAAATATTTTTCTGATTGTCAGAAAAATATGGTTAAAATTTTCTAAATTTATAACCTTAACCTTTTCATCTTGAACGATGCGGAAATTTTTCTCCTTCGTTCTCCTTGGGTTCTATACTTCCCTACTAACCGCCCAGGAGATTTCTTATCCTGTTTCCTCAATAGATTATTCTCTTCTAGAAAATGCGAACGCGGTAGTGCGAAATGAAGATATTGAAATTGAGGTTTTGGCTATTGATAAAATGGTTATTAAAAAATCTCGAACGATAACTGTTCTAAATGAATTGGGTGAAAAATTAATTTGGGCGGGGGAAATTTATGATGAGGATAGCAAGGTAAAAAAGCAACACGCCATAATATTTGACAGCTTCGGGAAAGAAATCAAGCGTTTTAAGAAAAGTGATTTTCAAGATAGAAGTTATGTTACTGAAGGTACCTTAATTTCTGATGCCCGGATAAGTTTTATTGAATATTCCCCCAAAGACTATCCTTATACTATACAATATGAAAGTGAAGTGAGGGAAGGGAGCACTATTTTTGTGAGAGATTGGAGGCCTGTAAAATCTTATTCTATGAGTGTCGAGAGGTCATCATATATATTGAAAAATCCATCCCAAATCCCAATTCGATTTTCAGAAAGGAACTTTTCTTCTCATAATATCAAAAAGGTCACATCAAAACATGAACTTGAATATGTGATCAAAAATTTACCAGCCTATAAGTTCGAAAAACTCGGTCCAGATCTTAAAAATTTTGTTCCATGGGTAAAGGTCGCCTTGAATCAATTTTCTTTGGTAGGAGTTGTCGGAGAAGCGGCCAATTGGAAGGAGTTGGGAAAATGGCAATATGATAATCTGCTGAAAAATAAATTGGAATTACCTGAAAGCACAAAAAATGAGGTTGCAAATCTAACTTCTAAAAGCTCTGATATTCGTGAAAAAATTCAGCTGATATATAACTATGTTCAGGAGAACACCCGTTATGTGAGTGTGCAGTTAGGGATTGGAGGCTGGGAACCTATGTCTGCGATGGAGGTGGATCAAGTAAAGTATGGAGATTGTAAAGCTTTGACCAATTATACACGAGCCCTGTTAAACAGTCAGAATATACCGTCAAATTATGCCGTAGTTTATGGGGGTAATCACATGAAAGATATTGATGAAAATTTTGCGTCTATGGAAGGGAATCATGTGATCCTACAGGTTCCTTTGGAAGATGAAAATATTTGGCTGGAGTGCACCAGTCAGTCCACACCAATTAATTATATAGCGGGCTTTACAGATAATAGAAAGGTTTTAATTATTAGTCAGGAAGGTGGGGAGATAGTGAAAACTAAAGAATATGGAGTAGCTAATAATTTAAGAGGAACTAAAGCAGTAATTTATATTGATGAAATAGGTGGGTTTAAGGCCCAACTTGAAAGAGAGAGATTTGGAGCTCAATATGGAAAGATTTATCAGATTGAAAGCCTTGATGAAGATGAGAAGGAACTGTATTATAAGGAGGAATTTGCTCATTTGAGAGGGCTACAGGTGGATGAGATGATCCATGTGAATGATAGAAGAACCCCGAAATTTTCAGAAACATTATATCTTAAAGGAGAAAGATATACGACCAAAATTGGCAATAGTTTCATTCTTCCATTAGGATTTACAAAATTACCAATTCTTGATCTACCACGTTCTTCGGATAGAAAATTTCCATTTGAACTCGAAAGAGGAATAAACATACAAGATCAATTTACTTTTTTCTTGCCTATAACGACACCTATTGAGACTCTTCCTGACAATGTTGATCTAAAGAATGAATATGGTTTCTTTCAGATTGAAGTGAGTTTGGAGGAAAAGGGTGAGGCTCTAGCTATAATTGTTAAACGAAACTTTAAATTGAATCCAGGTTTATGGCCTGCAGTTAAATATAAAGAGTTTAGAGATTTTATTAATAAGGTGAAATCTCAATGCAACCCTAAAATAGTGATTGATAATATTAATTAAAACTCCCTCCAATGTCAAAATTCTACCTTTTAATTCTAACAGTTTTTATGAGTTCTATTATCGAGGCTCAAAATTTTAAGTTTGGAAAAGTTTCTATAGAAGAACTCGAGGAAACCGAACACCCATTAAATAAAGAGGTTGATGCCGTAGTGTTGTATAGGAGCCAGAAGACAAGTTACGAATTTAGCGATAAATTAGGCTTTACGGTAGTTACACAAGTCCATGAAAGGATTAAGATTTATAATAAGAATGGATTTGATTGGGCAACAAAAGAAATATCATACTATAAGAATAATCAGGACCGCGAATCAATCTCTAATTTAAAAGGTTACACCTATAACCTAATTGATGGAAAGGTGAAAGAAGATAAACTTCGTAAAAATGGGATATTTGAAGAAGAAACTTCCTTTTTTAAGTTAAAAACAAAGTTTACTATGCCTTCGATTACCGAAGGTTGTGTGATAGAATATTCTTATGAGTTGAGATCTCCCTTTATTACATCTATAGATTATTCCCCACTGCAATACACTATTCCCATTAATAAGCTGGAGGTTGAATTTAAAATACCTGAATATTTTGGATTTAAATATCATTTTAATCCTAGATCTCCTTTAATGTTCTCGGTTAAAACAGAAAAAGATCTGAAGAGTCATACTTTTACTAAACAGGTTCGAAGCACTGGTTCAGGGTGGCATGTAGTTCAAACCACTGCCAGAACTACAAAATTGGAATATTCAGAAAATTTATATTCTATTTACACTCAAGATGTTCCGGCCTTAAATAAGGAAGAATTTGTAGATTATATAAATAATTATGCTGCATTTATAATGTGGGAGCTTATTTACACAAAGTTCCCCAATTCGCTCTATGAAAATTACGCCGGTACTTGGGAGGAAGTAGCAAAAAATATATATAAGGATGCAGGATTAGAGAAGGAATTAAATAGTACTGGTTTTTTTGAAAAAGATATTGATGATTTATTGAGCGGAGTAGGTGGTAATTCTGCAAAGGCGGAAACGATTTATAATTTTGTTCGAAATAAGGTAAAATGGAACAATTACTTAGGATTTATCTCAGAGCATGGCGTAAAAAAAGCATATAAAGAGGAACGTGGTAATATTGGAGATATAAACCTAATTTTAACTTCAATGTTGAATTATGCTGGAATTACAGCAGAGCCTGTGTTAGTAAGCACAGTAGATAACGGAATCCCATTATTCCCGACACGTACAGGTTATAATTATTTAATAGTCGCTGCTCACCTAAATGGAGAGATCGTTCTTTTGGACGGATCAGATCCAAATCTGGGATTTGGAGAAATCCCATACAGGGCTCGAAACTGGCAGGGAAGACTTATAAGAAAAGATGGGAGTTCTGATTGGGTTAACCTGATGCCTCGTTATAAAGCTCAAAACCTTGGAACTGTGAATTTTAAATTTAATGAGGATTTAAGTTTAGCGGGTAAGAGCGTGAAAGTATATAGTGGTTTAGAGGCAAAATCGTTTAGAGATAATTTTTCCCCCTTAAATATTGAAGAATACATAAAAATCCTAGAAAAAGATAAAGGGAACATTGTCATTTCAGACCTTAAAAAACAAAATGAGGAACTTATTGGAGAAGAAATAAAAGAAGCTTTTTCTTTTGAGCTTAAAAATGCTGTAGACAGAATTAATGAAAAAATTTATTTTCAACCTTTATTATTTACTGCATTAAAGGAAAATCCTTTTAAATCTAGTAAAAGGGAGCACCCCATATTTTTTAACTTTCCTAAAATAGAAAGTAATACTATTAATATTTTGATTCCAAATGGGTATGAAGTGGAATTTTTACCAGAACCAAAAATTTTGAATTTTAAAGATGGTGCCTTGATATATAAATATCTGCCGAGCCAAAATGGGAATTTTTTGAGAATAGAATCACAATTTGATATGACTCAAACGGTTTTTACACCTCAGGATTATCAAAATTTAAAGGAATTTTATTCTATGATGCTTGAAAAACAATCAGAAACTATAGTTTTGAAGAAAATTTAAATCATGAACATACAAGACGCTCAGGTTGCAGTTGACGATTGGATCAAGGAACACGGCGTTCGTTATTTCAACGAGCTCACCAACATGGCCCAGCTTACCGAAGAAGTAGGGGAGGTGGCCAGGATCATTGCCCGCCGCTATGGAGAGCAAAGCGAGAAGGAAAGCGATAAGACGAAAGACCTTGGGGAAGAGCTGGCAGATGTGATATTTGTGGTGCTTTGCCTGGCAAACCAGACCGGGATAAATCTACAGGAAGCTTTTGATAAAAAACTGGACCTTAAGACGAAAAGAGATAAGGACAGACATAAAAACAATGAAAAATTACAATAAGAATGCGCATTTTCGACAATTTTAAAAACCCCGATTTCTGGGTAAAGGTTCTACAATTAGCCCTCGTTTTCTTTGTAATATTCGTGGGGATCTCACTGCTTATTTCACACTTTAGTCAGATCATTTCTGGTGATTTTTCGGTTATCTACGACGATGAATTTGCAAACGGGAAATGGGTAAACTACTTTTTGATCAAAGCGGCGATCAGTTTGGTATATGCTATTTACATGACCAGTCGCAGGAAGAACTTTAAAACTCAATAATTTTCATGAACGTTCAACTGTCTTTTTCTTCGGAAGCTTTTTCAGGAGCAGTTAAGGTTACCGGCTCCAAAAGTGAATCTAATCGGCTGCTGATCTTGCAGGCGCTTTTTCCGCAGATAAAGCTGGCTAATCTTTCCAATAGTGATGATACCAGGGTACTACAAAGTGCGCTGGCTTCAAAGGAAGAGGTCATTGACATTCATCACGCGGGTACGGCTATGCGTTTTCTTACGGCATATTTCGCCACCAAAGAAGGTAGGGAAGTGGTACTTACCGGAAGTGAGCGTATGCAGGAACGCCCTGTGAAGATCCTGGTAGAGGCTTTAAGACAGTTGGGAGCTGACATTCAGTATTTGAAAAATGAAGGTTTTCCACCGCTAAAAATAGTCGGACAAAAACTTCAGAAAAGCGAAGTTACGGTTCAGTCCAATATCAGCAGTCAGTATATTTCTGCCTTGATGTTGATCGCTCCATCTTTACCACATGGCCTTCAGATCAATCTTGACGGGAAGGTGACTTCGGTGCCTTATATTGAAATGACCTTGAGGTTTCTTTCAGATTGTGGTATTAATGGCAGCTTTGAAAATGACAGGATCGTTATTGAGCCTGCCGGAAATATTCCGCAGAAAGAGGTCCTGATAGAATCTGACTGGAGTTCGGCTTCTTATTTCTACAGTCTGGTTGCTTTGAGTGAAGAGGCCACCGTCACCATTAGTAGTTATAAGGAAGATAGTTATCAGGGCGACCAGGTGGTTGCCGGGATCTACAAGCAGTTGGGAGTGCAGACCATTTATGAGAATGACATACTTCACCTCAAAAAATGTGATTTTAAAAGACCTCGTAACCTGGTACTCGATCTTTCCAATTCGCCAGATCTTGCCCAGACTATAGCGGTTACCTGTCTAGGGTTGGGGATAAAATGTGACCTTACCGGTTTGCATACCTTAAGGATCAAGGAAACTGACCGATTGCAGGCCCTTAAGACAGAAATAGAAAAACTGGGAGGACAAGTTGATATTACCGCAGATTCTCTTCATTTGATACCAGTTGAAAATCTCAAAGCTGGTATAAAAATTGCGACTTATAAAGACCACCGCATGGCGCTTGCTTTTGCTCCACTGGCTTTAAAAGTACCTTTGGAAATAGAAGAAGCAGAAGTGGTATCGAAATCATTTCCGGGGTTCTGGAATGATCTCGAAAACCTGGGCTTTTCTGTAATAAATATTTCAAAAGGCTGAAAATCTTCTAATATTTAAGCGCTAAAACCTGCGTGGATTAATAGTTTTTTTAAATAAAGCTGTAATTACTTGACAACCCCTATCTCCAGGTTGTATATTTGCAGCTCTTAAAATTTATCTTACATATGGGAATGAAATTATCACACTTCAACTTTGATCTTCCGCCAGAACTGTTGGCTGAATATCCATCAGAACACCGCGACGAAGCTCGTTTAATGGTGTTGAACCGGAAAGATCAAACTATTGAGCATAAGCAATTCAAAGACCTTATCGATTATTTTGAACCGCATGATGTGATGGTGTTGAACAATACCAAGGTTTTTCCTGCCCGTCTCTTCGGAAATAAGGAAAAGACAGGTGCTCGTATCGAAGTGTTCTTGTTGAGAGAATTAAATGCCGAAACCCGTTTATGGGATGTACTGGTCGATCCTGCCAGAAAAATAAGAATCGGTAACAAACTTTACTTTGGAGATGACGAAAGTTTGGTGGCCGAAGTGATCGATAACACGACTTCAAGAGGAAGAACATTGCGTTTCCTTTATGATGGTTCTTACGAAGAATTCAGAAACAAGCTTACTGAGCTTGGGGAAACTCCGCTTCCGAAGTATATAAAAAGAGAGGTTCAGCCTGAAGATCAGGAGAGATACCAAACCATCTATGCAAAGCAGGAAGGCGCTGTAGCAGCACCTACTGCCGGACTTCACTTTTCAAAACACCTTTTGAAGAGACTGGAGATCAAAGGAATTGATTTCGCTGAAGTGACACTTCACGTAGGATTGGGAACTTTTAGCCCTGTTGAGGTGGAAGACCTTTCCAAGCATAAAATGGACAGTGAAGAAGCCTTTATTGAAAAGCCGGCTGTTGATACGATCAATAAAGCAATCTCTGAAAAGAGAAAAGTGTGTGCCGTAGGTACCACCGTGATGAGGTCTCTTGAAAGTTCTGTTTCTTCAAATAAAACCTTGAATGAATTCAGCGGATGGACGAACAAATTCATCTTTCCTCCTTACGATTTCAGTATAGCGAACTGTATGATCACTAACTTCCATACTCCAAAATCTACTTTATTGATGATGGTTTCTGCATTTGCAGGACATGATTTCATGAAGAAGGCGTATGCCGAAGCTGTTAAAGAGAAATACAAGTTCTATACTTACGGGGATGCAATGTTGATCCTGTAATTGAACAGATTATACTTTTTTTTAGCCACGGGGCCGTAAATAATCTATTTATGGATTCGTGGCTAAATTTTTGAAAGTCACTTAACCGATTGATTTTCAAAAAACTATTTAATACTTCTATTTTAGATCAGATTTACTTTACTACTTTTGCAGCGTGAAAAACGGAAAGAAAGACATACGGGCATTAACTAAAGAGCAACTTCAGGAATTCTTCGTGAAAAACGGGGATAAATCCTTCCGTGGAACTCAGGTTTATGAATGGTTATGGGGAAAAGGAGCGCATTCTTTTGAGGATATGACCAATATTTCAAAAGAGACCCGTCAAATGCTGGATGATAATTTTGTGATCAACCATATCCGGGTCGATCAGATGCAACGTAGTAGTGACGGAACAATCAAGAATGCGGTAAAACTGCATGATGATCTTACTGTGGAATCGGTTTTAATTCCAACACCTAAGCGTACTACCGCATGTGTTTCCTCGCAGGTAGGATGCAGTCTGGATTGTAAGTTTTGCGCTACCGCGAAGCTGAAGCGTATGCGTAATCTGAATCCTGATGAGATCTATGACCAGGTCGTGGCTATTGATAATGAAAGCCGTCTGTATTTTGATAAACCACTTTCAAATATTGTATTCATGGGAATGGGTGAGCCCCTCATGAACTACAACAATGTTTTGAAAGCCATTGAAAAGATCACTTCCAAGGAGGGACTGGGAATGTCTCCGAAGCGAATTACTGTTTCCACGTCGGGGGTGCCTAAAATGATAAAAAGGATGGCCGATGAGGAGGTGAAATTCAAACTTGCCGTCTCTCTGCATTCAGCCATTGACGAAGTAAGAACTTCCATAATGCCATTTAACGCGACCTTCCCATTAGAAGATCTTCGGGAAGCTTTAGAATACTGGTATGCTAAGACCAAAAGTCGTATCACGTATGAATATGTGGTTTGGAAAGGCATTAATGATCGCAGAAAGGATGTTGAAGCCCTTGTGAGATTCGCTAAATATGTGCCGTGTAAGGTCAATTTGATTGAATACAATCCAATTGGAGATGATCATTTCAAACAAGCGCCTGCAGAAACTACAGATTTGTATGTGAGAGAGTTGGAGCGAAACGGAATAACCGTTACCGTACGCCGCTCTCGTGG
Source organism: Salinimicrobium gaetbulicola (assembly GCF_042676025.1). NCBI lineage: Bacteria > Pseudomonadati > Bacteroidota > Flavobacteriia > Flavobacteriales > Flavobacteriaceae > Salinimicrobium > Salinimicrobium gaetbulicola. Next base: position 1,152,034 of record NZ_JBHTJP010000032.1, on the reverse strand, counting down.
TAAGGATATCGATGCAGCCTGCGGACAATTGGCCAATAAATCATAGCCCTTATTTTCAGGAAAAGTGAACTGTTAAATCCCACATGATTTAACTATCTTAGCTCCCCGAATGAAGATAATCTCGAAAATAAAACTTCCGGTAGAGCAAGAGATGGAACTTTTTGAAAAGAAGTTCACGCAATCCATGTCTTCACAGGTTGCTCTCTTAAACCGAATCACGCATTTTATCGTTAACCGAAAAGGGAAGCAGATGCGGCCTATGTTCGTTTTTCTTGTTGCTAAAATGGTATCTGATGGAAAAGTGAACGAGCGTACGTATCGAGGAGCTTCAGTAATTGAGCTTATTCATACGGCTACACTGGTTCACGATGACGTGGTGGATGATTCCAACCGCCGTCGTGGCTTCTTCTCCATCAATGCCCTTTGGAAGAATAAGATCGCAGTATTGGTAGGGGATTACCTTCTGTCAAAAGGCTTGCTTCTTTCAATTGATAACAATGATTTTGATCTTTTGAAGATCATCTCAGTGGCTGTTCGCGAAATGAGCGAAGGAGAGCTATTACAGATTGAAAAAGCCCGCCGCCTTGATATCACCGAAGAAGTTTATTACGAGATCATCAGGCAAAAAACTGCTACCCTTATTGCAGCCTGTTGTAGTCTTGGTGCTGCATCTGTTCGCCCTGATTCTAAAGAAGTTGAGAAAATGAGACTTTTTGGAGAGTTGATCGGGATGGCTTTCCAGATCAAGGATGACCTTTTCGATTACGGAAATGAAAGTATCGGTAAACCTACCGGGATCGATATCAAGGAACAAAAAATGACCCTGCCGTTGATCTATGTCCTGAACAAAGTATCTGACAAGGAGAAAGCCTGGGTGATCAACTCTGTGAAAAACCACAACAAGGACAAGAAAAGGGTCAACGAAGTGATCGCTTTTGTGAAAGATCAAGGAGGTTTGGAATATGCGGTCGCAAAAATGAAAGATTTTCAGCAGCGGGCGCTTGAATTGCTCGAGGATTATCCCGAATCCCCTTTCAAAGATTCACTGATCTTAATGGTGAATTACGTGATAGAAAGAAAGAAATAGAATTCGGTTCCAATTTTTCAGTTCTCCGTTTACCGTCCACCGTCCACCAACGTCTGTCCACTTTCCATAGCTTTTCAATATTTTTTTCAAAAAGAAATTGAAGTCAGGCAACCTTTTGTAATTTAAAGTCGTCTATGTAAATAGAAGACCATCTAAATTATTGCGGGTGAAAGTAATTCAACTCTTTAATAACCAATCTCAAATCATTAAGCGTGCAGCCAGGGGCAACCGGGAAGCACAGCAGAAGATCTTTGAGCGGCATTCAGGGAAGATGCTTAGTATTTGCCGGCAATATGTAAAGGACCTTCATCATGCCGAAGAAGTGATGCTAAATGGCTTTTTCAAGGTATTCACTCATTTATGCGATTTTAAAAATGAAGGGAGCTTTGAAGGCTGGATGCGTAGGATCATGATACGCGAGTCGATCTCATTTTTGAGAACACTTAAAAAGATTGAATTCACGCAAGAAGATCTTGAAGATACTGAAAGTGTTGATTCTATAACTTCGGATTTGAACGTGGCTCACATACAGAGCATGATCGACAGCCTTCCTGAAGGGTATAAAATGGTCTTTTTGATGTATTGCGTTGACGGGTATAAACATTCAGAAATATCCCAGATGCTCAACATTTCTGAAGGGACTTCAAAATCCCAGCTTTTTAAAGCCAGGAAGATGTTGCAGGAAAAATTAAAACAAGAAAATACAGGTTATGGAACCGGTAAAATTTGAAGAACATATTAAAGAGCAGTTGCAAAAGAGGGAGATCAAACCTTCTGAAGGCAGCTGGGAAAAACTCCAGGGACGACTGAATCACCGGGAGGAACCATCCCGGTCGAAGATCTGGTGGGTAACTTTAGTAGCCGCCGTTGCAGTAGTATTCTTTATGCTGGGAACGCTATTTAACTCCCCGGTAGAAATAACTCCCGAAGTGGTAGATTCTCAGAAGCCTACAATTCTAAAAGAGAATGCTTCTGAAGAAACTCAAAAAGAACTTACGAAATCACTAACCGAAACTTCGGCTCTTGTCAAAAATAATGAAAAGGATGAGCATCCGAAGAAAATGAAATCTAACATCCAGGAATCTTTCATAAAACCTTCTGAAAGAATAGCTTCAGTAACTGAATTACAGGATGTGAAAATTGAAGTTCCCGTTGTTTCTGCAGATGAAGAAGCTAGCTTTATGGACGCTTCTTCTCAATATTCCATCGATTCTGAAGTGGAAGCCTTATTGCTGGTGGCCAGTTCAGAGATTGAAAACGATCCGGCTTATGAGGTGCAAACCGTGTCTGCCGGGGAGCTTCTTAATGAGGTTGAACATGAGTTGGAATTGAATTTCAGGCAGAAAGTTTTTGAAGTGCTAAAAGACGGTTATTCAAAAGCGAAGACTGCCGTGGCAAATCGAAATTAATATATCATCAATCATCAAAATGCATTCAACTCCTCTTTCGGGAGGGGCCGGGATGTTCTAAAAACAATTTATCATGAAAAAAGTTACTTTTTATTTGACGCTCCTGCTAATAGGATTTACGGTTAACCCGGTAAGTGCCCAAGAGCAGGATACTTCCGAAAAGATCAAACAGCTTGAAAAGCAAAAAGAGGAGATCATTTCCGAAGAAAAAGAAGCCCTGAAGCGAGAAGTGGAAAAGATCAATGCCCGCCTTGAAAATAAAGAGATCGATTGGGAGGAAGCCGAAGAACTGAAAAGTGAAGCTGCAAAGAAACATGCTTTGAACATTCGAAACCGTGTTGGGATCATTGACAACCAAATCGCGCTTTTGAAGAGGGAAAATGACGACATGGGCTGGGACGAGGAAGAGATGGATGAAGATCATGACAGGTGGTTCCATAAATACAGATACAGCCGGACCAGTACGCACCTGGTAATGGCAGTAGGGTTCAATAATGCCCTTTTAGAAGGGCAGGGCTTGAATGACTCTGATTTTAAAGTGGGAGGAAGCCGGTTCTTTGAACTGGGAGTGGCCTGGAGAACACGGGTTTTTGAGAACTCCAACTGGCTGAGAGTGCGGTATGGTTTCTCTTTCCAGTTTAACGGATTAAAACCAACCGATAACAGGTATTTTGTCGAGAACGGCGATCTTACCGAGTTGGAAGTGTACCCGCTGGAGCTTGATAAATCGAAGTTTAGAGTGGATAATCTGGTATTCCCGTTTCATTTTGAATTCGGACCATCTACTAAGATCGAGTCTGAAAGGAGCGTTTGGTATTCAACTCGTAAAAAACTCAAAGTAGGACTTGGTGGTTTTGCCGGATTCAACATTGGGGAGCGCCAGAAGCTAAAGTATGAGGAAGATGGTGAAAAGGTGAAGCGGAAATTGAAAAATGATTTCAATACCAATGATTTTGTTTATGGATTAAGCGGATACCTGGGTTGGGGGGCAACCGCCCTGTATGTGAAGTATGACCTCAATCCAATTTTTAAAGATCCAAATCCAGAACTTCGAAATATATCTGTGGGTTTACGATTTGATATGAATTAGCAGTTTAATTTGAATTAGTTATAAGAAAGGTTTCCTATGTTGGAAGCCTTTTTCTTTTATTTTATATACTTACATTTGAAAAAATTTCCGCAGACTTAATTTTGATCTCAAAAAGTACCATAGACCGAGTTTTTGAAGCTTCCCGAGTAGAGGAAGTGTTGGGTGATTTCGTAAATCTTAAAAAATCGGGTAGTAACTACAAAGGTTTAAGTCCTTTTAGTGATGAGCGCACGCCCAGTTTTATGGTCTCGCCGGTAAAACAGATCTGGAAGGATTTTTCCAGCGGAAAGGGCGGGAATGTGGTTGCTTTTTTGATGGAGCATGAACATTTCACCTATCCTGAAGCCATAAAATACCTGGCTAAAAAATACAATATCGAGGTAGAGGAAACCGAGCAGAGTCAGGAGCAGAAGGAGCAGGCAGATGAGCGTGAGAGCATGTACCTGGTCTCTGAATTTGCCGCGAAATACTTTCAGAATAACCTTTTAAAGACAGAGCTGGGGAAGGCCATCGGGTTAAGCTATTTTAAAGAAAGAGGCTTTACAGATGAGACCATCGAAAAATTCGGATTAGGTTATTGCCTGGATGAATGGGATGCTTTCACTTCGGAAGCCATTCGTAAAGGATATAAACTCGATTATCTTGAAAAGACCGGACTCACCATTGTAAAAGGTGAAAAACAGTTCGACCGTTTTAAGGGAAGGGTAATGTTCCCTATCCAGTCCATGTCCGGAAGGGTGTTGGGTTTCGGAGGAAGGATACTTACCAATGACAAGAAAGCGGCCAAATACCTGAACAGCCCTGAAAGTGAGATCTATCATAAAAGTAAGGTCCTTTACGGAATTTATCATGCCAAACAGGCCATAGCCAAGGAAGACAATTGTTTCCTTGTGGAAGGTTATACAGATGTGATCCAGTTCAACCAGTCGGGGATCGAGAATGTGGTTTCTTCTTCGGGAACGGCATTGACACCTGAACAAATTAGGTTGATCAACAGGTTGACCAAAAATATTACGGTGCTGTTTGACAGCGATGCGGCCGGGCAAAGGGCTTCTATGCGAGGAGTGGACCTTATCCTGGAACAGGGCATGAACGTGAAGGTTTGCGCGTTTCCGGAAGGAGAAGATCCGGATAGTTTCGCTAAAAAGAATACTGAAGAAGAGATCAGGCAGTATCTGAAGGATAATTCCAAGGACTTTATAAATTATAAGGCTTCCCTTCTCATGGAGGAAGCCCAGAATGATCCTGTTAAGAAAGCCTCCCTTATTCGTGACATGGTAAGCAGTATCTCCAAGATACCAGATTCCATTCAGCAGGAGGTTTATGTTCAGGAAACATCCAGGATCATGGATATTTCTGAAGATGTGATCTTCAGAACCCTGGCGCAGCTTTCTGGAGGTGGAAAAACCTCTAAACAGGCTCCGCAAAAAAACAAATCTTTTGAAGTTGTAAGAGATGAGGAGACTCCTAAAAAGAGGGTAAATGAACTCTATGTTCTGGAGAAGACCATTATAAGCTTGTTGTTGCTATATGGTTCTGTAGAAGAAGATTTTGAAGACCTTGTTCTTAAAGTGGACGATAAGGGGGAGATGGAGCTGGAACCGGAAATGCAGCGTGCAAAGGTGTATGAAAAGGTATTTTTGGATCTTCAGGAGGACGAAGTTGCTTTTGCAAATGAGAACTTTCAGAAGATATATCAACAGGTGATCAGCAAATATACAGAGAATGAAAAATTCTCTTTAGAAACCTTCATCAATGAGATGCCGGTGGAAAACGCTTCCGAAGTGACCAATATTCTCATGGAAGAGGAGCAGTATGTTCTACACGATTGGGAACGAATGGAGATCTTTGTCAAGCAGAAAAAAGAAGGTATTGCCAGGCTGGTAAGTGAAACCATTCTTTCTCTAAGGCGCTACCTGGTCAACCAAAAGATCAACGAGCTTAATAACCAGGTAAAAGAAGCCAGTCCTGAAGATTCACAAGAAATCCTTCAGGATATCATGGATTACCTGACTCTTAAAAAAGTACTTTCAAATAAGCTTAACCGGGTTATGTAGACCTAAGTTGCAGTAAGCGACTTTGATTAATTAGGTCTGCCAGGTTGTCTACCCTAAGTTTTTTAAGAAGGCGTGTTTTATAGGTGCTAACCGTCTTCTCATTGATATCAAGAGCTTCAGCGATATCTTTGTTTCTTTTCCCGGTAGAAAGCAGGTTAAGAACTTCAATTTCTCTGGTAGAAAGCTTTTTGTAACGCGATACGAGGTTATTAGACCTGGAAGAACCGGTATTGATCTTATCGCTTATCTCTTTATTAAGATAAATTCCCCCACGAGCTACCTGGTGAACAGCGTCACGTAAAGTGTCTGTAGATGCTGTTTTAGAAAGATAAGCTGCTGCTCCAGCCTTAATGGCGTTCAGGGCATACATTTCTTCAGGATGGCAACTCAAGATAAGGATCTTTGTTCCCGGGTGTTCAGATTTTATAGTTCGTAAAGCGGTAATTCCATTTATTTCAGGAAGGTCAATCTCCATAATCAATACATCCGGACTTTTTGCCCTCAATGATTTGAAAAGATCTTTTCCATTCGTCACTTTTCCTACAACCTCATAAATCCCTTCTTTCTCCAGTAGTGAAGAAATTCCCATTCTGGTAATAGGGTGGTGGTCTGCAATTAGAATTTTTGTCATTGTTTGAATTTTAGCACAAAAGTTACATTGTGTTAGTCTTGTAAAATTCTGATTATTAGTATCAAAAGAATAAACTGGAGGTCAATCTAAGTTAAACCCTTATTTTTTCACCCACCAATTTATTCGATAAAGTACCGTTATTTTAGATGAAGAGGAATCTCGCAAACAGGAATAGGAACCATTTTATGTTTGTTCGCCTTGTGCCTGCTGGTGTAGATCCTGAAAACCTCTTTGTCACGGCCTTCAAAGTCCTCTTCTGTTTTTCCTTTTTCAACTTGTTTCATTGCCCATTCCAGTTCATCATAGGATGCTCCAATCTGGTCTTCATCACTTCGACTGTCGCCAAATAAGCCGTCTGTTGGGGCAGCCTGAACGATCTCGTCTATAACATCCATTTCTCTTGCCAGGTTGTAAACCTCACTCTTCATAAGATCGGCAATCGGGCTAAGGTCAACACCTCCATCTCCATATTTTGTATAGAACCCCACGCCAAAATCCTCGACTTTGTTCCCTGTGCCTGCCACAAGAAAATTGTGCATCCCGGCAAAATAATAAAGGGTAGACATGCGAAACCTGGCTCTGGTATTAGCTAGTGAAAGGTGAAGTGTAGGGCTGTCTTCTTTTACATGTGGAACTGCACTTCTAAATTGTTCAAATACCTGAGTGAGATCTACTTGTATATCGGTTACGTTAGCATGTGTCTTTTTTAGGGCTTTTATATGTTTCTGGGCCCTGGCAACCTGATCTTGTGATTGGTGGATTGGCATTTCAACACATAGAGTAGGTAAGCCGGTTTGGGCGCAAAGTGTGGAAACTACTGCAGAATCCACTCCGCCACTAACACCTACAACAAAGCCTTTCGTTCTGGAATTTGTCACATAATCTTTTAACCAGTTCACGATGTGAGCTCTGACTTTTTCGGTTTGCATAAGTTGGGCTTTTTAAGCTGGAAATAATATCTTTGTTAACAAAAATAGACTTTCAGTCTGATTATTTAAAGCCTCCTTCGTTAAACCCTTCATAATTTGAGTTAATGCTAAGAAAAATTATTGTTTGCTGCCTTTTTTTATTGACTTTGGGATGTTCTGAGGAAGATAAAAGAGAGGAAGAGATCTCAAAGATCCCGGTGGAGGTAGAGATGGAACGTTTTGATCAACGGTTTGCTCATGCAACTGCCGACAGTTTGCCGACCCTAAAAGCAGATTTTTCCTATTTATTTCCGAAGCAATTCCCTGATTCTGTCTGGGTGCAAAAAATGAATGATACCATACAGTTGGAATTAAACGAGGCTGTGTCTGCAGAATTTCCAGAACTGGAAGATACGAAAGAAGGCCTGGAAAGGCTTTATCAACACATCGCTTATTATTTCCCCGATGCTTCCCTTCCGAAGGTTGTGACCTTAACTTCAGATGTGGATTACAGAAATAAGATAGTGTGGACCGATGAAATCTTGTTAATTTCCCTGGACACCTATTTGGGGCCTGAAAATCCGCTGTATATAGGAGTGCAGGATTTCATAAGGAAGAACTTCCGGAAAGACCAAATTATTTCGGATGTGGCAGGAGCTTTCGCTGAAACAAAATTGGAAAGTCCGAATTCAAGGACCTTCTTAAATAATATGATCTACTTCGGAAAGATTCTTTATCTAAAGGATATTCTTATTCCGTTTAATTCAGACGCTCAAAAAATGGGATATTCTTCTGAAGAGATAAAATGGGCGAAAGCGAATGAAGATCAGATCTGGCGGTATTTTGTTGAAAAAGAATTGCTATATTCAACAGATACCCAATTAGGCCCCCGATTCCTGTTTCCGGCTCCTTTTTCAAAGTTCTACCTGGAACTTGATAATGAGGCTCCGGACAGACTTGGGCAATATATAGGCTGGCAGATCGTAAGACAATATATGGAACGTAATGAAGTTTCTGTACAGGAAATGATGAAGACCGATGCGGAAACCCTTTTTAAAAATTCAAATTATAAACCAAGTAAGTAATGGCTAAAAAATCAAATATCAACATCAATGTGACCCTGGATGACAATCGTGTTCCTGAAGAGTTGAAATGGAGTGCAGAAGACGGGGGAGTGGAAAACCAGGAAGCCAAGGCTATGATGCTTTCCATGTGGGATGCTCAACAAAAAGAGACTTTAAAGATAGACCTGTGGACCAAAGATATGCCGCTGGATGATATGAAAATGTTCTTTCATCAAACGCTGGTTACCATGAGCGACACTTTTTACAGGGCTACTCAGGATGACAAAATGAGAGATACCATGAAAGATTTTTGCGAGTATTTCGCAGATAAAATGGACCTGAAGAAAAAGTAGATCATAAAAAAGGCGGGAAATTTTCCCGCCTTTTTTTATTGAGCGAATTGCTCATTAATACTGTCTATATAATCGAGGATCTCATCCCTTCCCATCCCGTTAGAAGAGGAAGAAATAAAATACTGTGGCATTTCAGTCCAGGTTTGTAACATTTCTGCCTGGTAATCATTGATATTTCTCTCCAATGCCTTCGGTTTCATTTTATCTGCCTTTGTGAAAATGATGCAGAACGGAACCTGGTGCTCTCCCAACCACTGCATGAACTCAAGGTCTATAGGCTGAGGTTTATGGCGGCTGTCGATCAAAACAAACGCGCAGATCATTTGCTCCCTCTTTTCAAAGTAAGCGGTAATGAATTTCTGAAAAGTTTTCTTGGCAGATTTTGATACCCGTGCATATCCATATCCCGGAAGATCGACCAAATGCCAGCTTTGATTGATCAGGAAATGATTAATAAGCTGGGTTTTTCCCGGGCGACCTGAAGTCTTTGCTAAATTCTTCCTTTCGGTAAGCATGTTTATGAGGGAGGATTTTCCCACATTACTTCGGCCAATAAAGGCATATTCCGGAAGTTTGCTGTCAGGGCATTTTGAAACTTCAGAATTACTTACAACGAACTCGGCAGATTTTATTTTCATAACCAGAATTTAAAGTTTCCGGTCGGTCAACCATTTATAGAGGATCTCATTAAAAGCCTCAGGATGTTCCATCATTGCCGCATGACCACATTTTTCTATCCAGAAAAGGTCTGCGTCAGGAAGAAGTCTGTAGAAATCTTCAGCCACTTCCGGCGGAGTGACATTGTCATTTCTTCCCCAGATAATACAGGTTGGAGTCTGCATTTTCGGAAGATCTTTGGACATGTTGTGACGAATTGCACTTTTAGCAATAGCCAGGGTCTTGATCAATTTATTTCGGTCGTTAACGGTCTCAAAAACGTCGTCAACGATTTCCTTAGTTGCGATCTTAGGATCGTAAAATACATTTTCTGCTTTCTTGCGGATGTATTCATAATCACCTCGCTTGGGATAACTTTCACCCATGGCGCTTTCGTAAAGTCCTGAACTTCCTGTGATCACCAGGGCTTTCACTAGTTCGGGGTACATCTTGGTGGCAAGAAGTGCGATGTGGCCTCCTAAAGAATTTCCTACGAGGATGGATTCTTCATAGCCTTTCATGTCGATAAACTCCTTGAGATATTTAGCGAAATTTGCAACGCTGGTCTTTAGAAGTGACAAGCTGTATAGTGGAAGTTTTAGGATAATAACCTTGTATCCTTTGTCAGGGAAAAAATTGAAAACACCCTCAAAATTACTCAAACCGCCCATTAGTCCGTGGAGGATGATTAAAGGGGTTCCCTCTCCTTCTTCAACATAGCTGAATTTTCCTTCTTCCCGTAAATTATTTTTCATTGGTTGCCTTTGCTGTTAGCTTCGCAAATATAGCGATTTCAATACAAGTATAAAGATTTTAGGTTATTCTCTTATTTTTTGAGATAGGTTTTTCAAAATTTTATGAACATCTGAATTCAGCTCGTTTAATATTTTTTTAACAAAATAAATTCCCAACTAAAACTGCTTCAAGTAGTTGGTTTCTCTATGTCTCCCCTTGATTTGGTGTGAAAATTTATTAACAAAGTGGTAAAAAGTGGTAAAATGTGGTTTAAATTTCAATATATTTGAATCGTAAACTGATCAGGTGGTAAATCTAATAGGAACATACGAATGCAAGGTAGATGCCAAGGGCCGACTCATGGTCCCGGCAGCTATTAAGAAGCAGTTGATGCCTGTGCTTCAGGATGGTTTCGTCTTGAAGAGATCGGTTTTTCAGCCTTGTTTAGAGTTGTATCCTATGCAGCAGTGGAACGAGGTAATGAACAATATGGCGAAACTAAACAGGTTTGTCAAGAAGAATAATGACTTTATCAGGAAGTTTACCGCTGGGGTGAAGACCGTGGAGGTGGATACCAATGGCCGTTTATTGATTCCAAAAGATCTTGTTGGATTTGCAGGTATCGAAAAAGAGATCGTTCTCTCTTCGGCTATAGATATTATCGAGATCTGGGATAAGGATAAGTATGAAAATGCCGTTAATGGTGGTGAGGACTTTGCTGATCTCGCAGAAGAAGTAATGGGAAATATTAATGGAAATGAATTATCATAATCCGGTATTGCTGAAGGAAACCGTGGATGGCCTTGACATAAAGCCTGACGGGGTTTATGTGGATGTCACTTTTGGTGGCGGTGGGCACAGCCGGGAGATATTGAGCAGGCTGGGGCCGAAGGGGAAATTGTTCGCCTTTGACCAGGACAAGGATGCTTTAGAGAATAAAATAGATGATGAGCGGTTTACGCTTATCAATGAGAACTTCAGGTTCATCAAGCGTTTTTTGAGATTTTACGGAGTGCGAAAAGTGGATGGTATTTTGGGAGATTTTGGGGTTTCATCACATCAGTTTGATGTCGCGGAAAGGGGATTCTCAACCAGGTTTGAGTCTAAACTTGATATGCGAATGAACCAGGATAGCAATTTGAGCGCTTTTGAGGTGGTCAATAAATATGAAGAAAAACAACTTCGTGATGTGCTTTTCAACTATGGTGAATTGCGCAACGCTGCAAAGATAGCCAGAGTGGTTGTTTCGGCAAGGAAGGATGAAGAGATCGCTACCAGTGAGCGCCTGAAAGAAGTTTTGCAGCCATTTTTGCCTGCAGGTAAGGAGCATAAGATCCTCGCGCAGATCTATCAGGCGATCCGAATTGAAGTGAATCAGGAAATCGAAGCCTTGAAGGAATTTTTGCTTCAAACCGAAGGTCTTTTGAATTCGGGAGGAAGAATAAGTCTCATCTCTTATCACTCGCTTGAAGACAGGCTGGTGAAAAGGTATATAAGAAGCGGAATGTTTGAAGGGGAGCCGGAAAAGGATTTCTACGGAAATATTTCTGTTCCTTTTAAAAAGGTGGGGAAGCTGATCGTTCCCTCTTTTGAAGAGATCAAAAAGAATAACAGGGCCCGCAGTGCTAAGTTAAGGGTAGCAGAGAAACTGTAGAAAACGGCATATGAAGGAGAGTCTTTACGACATACTGAAAGGGAAATTTTTAGTCAGTAATGACGCGTTCAATAACTGGCGCTTCATTTTGTTTTGCACCGTGCTGGCAATCATTATGATTGGGAGTTCTCACAGTGCCGAAAGAAAGGTGCACGAGATCGCTAAAATGAATGACCAGGTGAGGGAATTGAGAAGTGAATTTGTTGACAGAAGATCGAACCTCATGCGACTTAAGATGGAATCTACCATCAGTCGTAAAATGGCCGGACGAGGAATTAAACCTTCCGAAGTGCCGCCAACCAAGATCATAATTAAAGAAAAAGAGTAACTGCTGAATGGCTACTACCGAAAAGAACATATTGAACCGTATCTACTTTGTGGCAGCATGCATGTTTCTCCTTGCTATCGCCGTAGGGGTAAAGTTGCTGGATATACAGTTTCTGGAAGGTGAAAAATACCAGGAGATCGCTCAGCAAAATACGTATAAGAATTTTGTAATTCCTGCAAACCGTGGGAATCTTTATGACGCCGGCGGGAACTTACTGGCTACTTCGGTTCCTAAATACGATATCAGGTTTGATGCGGTCACTGTTTCTGACGCGAACTTTGAGCAATATCTTATTCCGCTTTCGAAGGAGATGTCAAAGATGTTTGGCAAACCAAGCTCTTACTACGCGAAAACCCTTCGTACTGCAAGAGCCAATAAGCACCGGTATTTTTTGATCGCCAGAAACCTCGGGTATTCTGAATACGTCAGGGTGAAAAATTTCCCAATGTTCAATTTGGGCTCAAACCGAGGCGGTATTATAGTTGAGCAACGTACGGTAAGAGAGCATCCTCTCGGAAAAATGGGGGAGCGAACCGTTGGATATGAGCGTAAGGATGATAGCGGATATTACACAAGAGTTGGTTTGGAAGGAGCCTTTGGTCCTTATTTGAGAGGGAAAGAAGGTCACAGGTTAAAACAAAAGATCGCAAAAGGCCAGTGGAAACCGATCAGCGATAATAACGAGGTGGAGCCTAAAGACGGCTATGACCTTATTTCTACTATAGATGTCAAGATCCAGGATATCGCACACCACGCCTTATTAAGACAATTAGAAAAATATGAAGCCGATCACGGCTCTGTGGTGGTTATGGAAACTGCTACCGGGGAGATAAAAGCCATTTCCAATCTGGGAAGAACTTCAGAAGGTACCTATTTCGAAAAACTGAATTACGCCGTAGGGGAAACTCATGAACCGGGTTCTACCTTTAAGTTGATGGCTATGATCGTGGCGCTTGAAGACAAGAAAATAGATACCAGTACGGTGGTGGACACTGATGATGGGATCATGACGATCTACGGAAGGAAAGTGAGGGATTCTAAAAGGGGAGGCTACGGAAAGATCTCGGCAGCAAGAGCTTTTGAAGTTTCTTCGAATGTTGGGGTAGTGAAATTGGTATATGATAATTATAAGGACAGTCCGCAAAAATTCGTGGATGGTCTTAAAAGAATGCATTTGAATGAAGAATTAGGATTAGCTATAAAAGGAGAGGGGATTCCCTACATTCCGACTCCCGGTGACAAGACCTGGTCGGGTCTTTCTTTACCGTGGATGGCTTATGGCTACGGTAGTATTCAGCTTACACCGCTTCAAACCCTTACCTTCTATAATGCTATAGCCAATGGAGGAGAGATGGTGAAGCCTCGATTTATCAAGGAGGTTAAAGAGTGGGACCGCACCATTGAAAAATTTGATAAAAAAGTAATAGATCCTGCAATTTGTAGTAAGGAGACCATCGCAAAGGTGACTGAGATGATGAAAAATGTTGTGGAAAGAGGGACCGGAGAAAGTCTCTATGAACCGCATTTTTCAATGGCAGGAAAAACAGGGACCGCGCAGACAGAATACTGGATGAAGGACTGGCCTAAAAACCCAAGATACATTTCTTCTTTCGTAGGCTTCTTTCCGGTAGAAAACCCTAAATACTCCTGCATAGTTGTGATCCATAAACCCAATAACCGGGTAGGTTATTACGGTGCAGATGTAAGTGGTCCTGTTTTCAAAAGGATCGCTCAAAAGATATTTACAGATACTCCTGTTTTAGACGAGTTCAATAAGCTGGATACGCTGAGCCCTGTAATAGAGAAGAATTACAATAAATATTTCACCACGGCCAGGAACTATAAGACCATTATGCCGAACCTGAGAGGAATGCCTGCAATGGATGCTTTATCGGTTTTGGAAAATATGGGATTGAAAGTTCAGGTTTCAGGATCGGGGGAAGTGAAAGCTCAGTCGGTCAAGGCGGGGAGCAAGATTTCTGAAAATCAGGTAATAAAATTGAAGTTAGGTTGATCAAATTAAAAGACATATTATATAAAGTTTCTCTGGAAGCAGTGACCGGAAGCACCGATATCACTGTCAATGCAATTCATTTTGATTCCCGAAAAGTGGAATTCAACGATGTTTTTGTCGCTATTAGAGGAACCATTTCAGACGGACATGAATACATAGAGAAAGCGGTTGAAAATGGCGCTTTGGCTGTGGTTTGTGAAGAGATGCCCGAAAATGTAATAAACGGGATCACTTATGTGAAGGTTAATGACTCACAGCAAGCCTTGGCCTTTATGGCTGCCAATTATTACGATAATCCCTCAGAAAATCTGAAACTGGTTGGAGTAACAGGGACAAATGGTAAAACGACCATTGCTTCCTTGTTGTATCAATTGTTTACAAAGGCCGGTTTTAAAGTGGGATTATTGTCCACAGTTCAGATCATCGTTGATAAAGAAAGTTTCAAAGCAACCCATACGACCCCAGATTCCCTTACCATAAACAGCTACCTGAAGAAGATGAATGACGCAGGAGTGGAGTATTGTTTTATGGAAGTGAGCAGCCATGGGATCGCCCAGCATCGTACTACAGCATTAAATTTTGCGGGCGGGATCTTTACCAACCTAACGCATGAACATTTAGATTACCACAATTCCTTCGCTGAATACAGGGATGTCAAAAAGAGGTTTTTTGATGAGCTCCCTGCTTCGGCTTTTGCTCTTGTGAATGTTGACGATAAGAACGGCAGGGTGATGCTTCAGAACACCAAGGCAAAAAAGGTCACTTACGCCCTTAAATCTGTTGCCGATTATAAAGCGCAGATCCTGGAAAATGATTTTGGAGGGTTACTTCTGAAAGTGAACGACCAGGAAGTCTGGACCAAACTAATAGGACATTTCAATGCCTATAATGTGCTGGCCATCTATGCTGCTTCGGAATTATTGGGCTTATCAACATTAGAAAGCCTTAAGCTGATAAGTGAGCTTGATGCCGTAAGCGGAAGATTTCAGTATGTCATTTCCGAAGGAAAGATCACCGCGATCGTTGATTATGCTCATACGCCGGATGCATTGCAAAATGTTCTGGAGACTATTAACAGTATCAGGACCAAAAATGAGGAATTGATCACCGTTGTTGGGTGTGGAGGAGACCGCGACCGTACCAAAAGACCGAAAATGGGTCACATCGCCTCGGCTTTAAGTACTAAAGTGATCTTCACCAGCGATAATCCGCGAACTGAAGATCCCGATGCGATCATAGAGGAGATCGAAAAAGGTGTCGAGCCACAGAATTTTAAAAAGATCATGTCGGTTACCAACAGGAAGCAGGCAATTAGAACGGCCTGCCAGATGGCGGGTCCAAAGGATATTATTTTGATTGCCGGGAAAGGGCATGAAACCTATCAGGAAGTGAACGGGGTTCGAAAGGATTTTGATGACCTGAAGATCGTAACCGAATTTTTAAAAGAATTGAAGAAATAAATCTCTCAGGAGAAGAAGGATACCACTATGTTGTACCATTTATTTGAATACTTAGAAAAAACATACACTTTTCCCGGGGAGCAATTATACCAGTTTATCTCCTTCAGGTCTGCGATGGCGATCATCTTTTCGCTGGGTATTTCTACGATCTACGGAAAGCGTATCATAAATTACCTTACTAAGAAACAAATTGGGGAGAGTGTTCGTGACCTGGGACTGGAAGGACAGACAGAAAAAGCGGGAACTCCAACCATGGGAGGGGTGATCATTATTATCGCTACACTAATTCCGGTTTTGCTTTTTGCAAAGCTTAATAATATTTACGTCATCCTTTTGATCGTGACCACCCTATGGATGGGAGCGATCGGGTTTTTAGATGATTATATCAAAACCTTCAGAAAAGATAAAGAAGGTCTAAAAGGCATTTTTAAAGTGATAGGGCAGGTGGGCCTCGGAATTATTGTGGGAGCCACCATTTATTTTCACCCAGATATTACCATAAAAGAGAATCCGCAGGTACCACTTTCAGCGAGTGCTGTGGAATTGATCTCTTCTGCGGAAGCTGAAAAGGTAGAGGTTACTCCTGAAGAGAAATCTACCAAGACGACTATTCCGTTCGTGAAGAATAACGAGTTCGATTACGCCAGTCTTATCACATGGATCAATCCTGAATGGTCAAAATATGCCTGGATGATCTTTATTCCTATCGTTATTTTCATTGTTACCGCTGTTTCAAACGGCGCCAACCTTACCGATGGTATAGACGGACTCGCAGCAGGGTCCTCGGCGATAATTGTCCTTACGCTTGGGCTTTTTGCGTGGGTTTCGGGTAACATAATATTTTCAGATTATCTCAACGTGATGTACATCCCCAGGACGGGAGAAATGACCATTTATATTTCGGCTTTTGCAGGGGCATTGGTTGGATTCCTTTGGTATAATACCTTCCCAGCCCAGGTTTTTATGGGTGATACAGGAAGTCTTACCATAGGTGGGATCATCGCTGTACTGGCGCTGGCAACCCGAAAGGAGTTGCTTATTCCCCTTTTATGCGGAGTGTTTTTGATCGAGAATTTATCGGTAGTGATGCAGGTGGGCTGGTTTAAATATACCCGAAAGAAATTCGGGGAAGGAAGAAGGATCTTTTTGATGTCTCCTTTACACCACCATTTTCAAAAAGCCGGATTTCATGAGAGCAAGATCGTAGTGAGATTCTGGATCATCGGGATCTTTTTGGCTATCGTAACCATAGTGACCTTAAAAATCAGATAATAGTGAGTACGGAAAATATACATAGCGACCACAATAATTTCCTAGTCGTTCTCGGCGGAGGTGAGAGCGGTGTGGGTACGGCTATCCTTGGAAAGAAGGAAGGTTATCATGTATTTGTTTCCGATAAAGGCAAAATAGCCGATCATTATAAGCAGATCCTTGAGGAATACCAGATAGAGTGGGAAGAGGAGAATCATTCCGTAGAAAGAATATTAAAAGCTAACCTTGTGATGAAAAGTCCGGGGATCCCAGAAGATGCACCTTTAGTTAATCTTTTGAGAGGGAAAGGGATCAAGATCATTTCTGAGATCGAGTTTGCTGCTAAGTTCACTACTGCTAATATCATTGGTATCACCGGAAGTAACGGGAAGACCACAACCACTAAATTCACTCATTTTATTCTTAAGAATGGCGGATTGAACGTTGGGATGGCCGGAAATGTAGGGCAGAGTTTTGCCAGGCAGGTGGCAGAGACTAAAGTTGATCACTACGTTTTGGAGCTAAGCAGTTTTCAATTGGACGGGATCGAAGAGTTCAGGCCAAATATATCAGTGCTTACCAATATCACACCAGATCACCTGGACAGGTACAGAAACAATTTCCAGGAATATATCGCTTCAAAGTTCAGGATCACCATGAACCAGACAGAGGAAGATTTTTTTATATACGACGCAGATGACGAAGTAATTGCTAAATGGCTTTCGGAAAACCCGATAAGAGCCCGGAAATTGCCTTTTTCACTTCAAAAGGAAGTGGAAAATGGTGCTTACATCAAAGATGAACAAATCATTATTACTATAGATAATAACCACTTAACCATGCCAACATCTAACCTAACCCTTGAGGGGAAACACAATGCCAAGAACGCTATGGCAGCTGCTACGGTAGCACAATTATTGCGCATAAGAAAAGAAACGATTAGAGCGAGTCTTTCTAATTTTCAGGGCGTTGAGCACAGGCTTGAAAAAGTACTGAAGATTAACAACGTTCAGTATATAAACGATTCCAAGGCTACTAATGTAAATGCCACATATTATGCTCTTGAGAGCATGGAGAGCGAAACTATCTGGATAGTTGGTGGTGTGGATAAAGGAAATGAATACGCCGAACTTTTACCGTTGGTAAATGAAAAGGTAAAAGCCATTATCTGTCTGGGTGTGGATAACCGGCCTATCATCAATGCTTTTGGGAACTGTGTAGATGTGATGGTTGAAACCCGTTCTATGGAAGAGGCAGTGAATGAGGCATACAGGCTTGCCGAAAAAGGAGATACAGTTCTTCTTTCTCCGGCTTGCGCGAGCTTTGATCTGTTCAAGAATTACGAGGACAGAGGAAGACAATTTAAAGACGCAGTAAGAAATCTATAGTTTAAAAAGCAGTAAAAAGAGCATTTTTAATGAGTAACTTTTTTTCCAGAATAAAGGGTGATAAAGCTATTTGGGCGTCTGCCGGACTGTTGGCGATATTTTCATTTTTGCCGGTGTACAGCGCGAGTAGTAATCTTGCCTATTTGTATGGGGATGGAAGTACTTTCCAGTATTTGGTGAATCACTTCATTTACCTGTTCCTGGGCTTTGTGATCATGTTCTTTGTACATAAAGTTCCTTACAGATATTTTATTGGGATTTCGATCCTTATGTTGCCGGTGCTTATTTTACTTTTAGTGTACACGGTGTCTCAGGGAATTGTTATAGACGGTGCGAATGCCAGTAGATGGATCTCAATACCTTTTATAAATAAGACTTTCCAGACCTCTACGTTGGCTTCAGTTGTATTGTTGACCTATGTAGCGCGATACATGGCGAAAATGAAGGATACGACCTTCACCTTTCAGCAGTCTATTCTTCCGTTATGGGTACCTGTAGCATTAGTGTTGGGATTGATCCTGCCCGCAAACTTTTCAACCACCGCCATACTTTTTTCGATGGTATTATTGGTTGTTTTTATTGGAGGTTATCCTTTGAAATATTTAGGAATAGTGATCGGAACCGGGATTGTGGCACTGGCTTTATTCGTGTTGACCGCGAAGGCATTTCCGGGCTTGTTCCCTAACAGGGTAGATACCTGGATAAGCCGGGTGGAAAATTTCGCGAATGATGAAGACACTGAAGCTGATTATCAAATTGAAAAAGCTAAGATCGCGATCGCCAGCGGTGGCGTAACCGGAAAAGGGATCGGGAAAAGTGTACAAAGAAACTTTCTTCCGCAGTCTTCTTCAGATTTTATCTACGCGATCATTGTCGAGGAAATGGGATTATTGGGAGCATTCGGAGTAATGCTCGCGTATCTCATGATGTTCTTTAGAATAATAATTGTGGCAACTAAAGCCGATTCGGTCTTTGGGAAGTTACTGGTAATAGGGGTGGGCCTGCCCATCATTTTTCAGGCTTTGGTAAATATGGCGGTCGCGGTGGAATTGTTCCCGGTGACCGGTCAAACCTTACCATTAATTAGTAGTGGTGGATCTTCGATCTGGATGACATGTCTTGCGCTGGGAATGATCTTGAGCGTAAGCGCTAAACGCCAGGAAGAGATACAAAAACAGGAAGAGGAACGGGAGTTGGACGAGGAGAATCCGCTCGAAATTTTAAGTGAGGCGATATGAAAAAAGCATTAAGGGTCATTATTTCTGGAGGCGGAACAGGGGGACATATTTTCCCGGCGATCTCTATTGCTAATGAGATCAAGCTTCGCTACCCAGATTCAGATATACTTTTCGTGGGGGCTCAGGACCGCATGGAAATGCAAAAGGTACCGGAAGCAGGTTACCCTATTGAAGGACTTTGGATAAGTGGATTGCAGCGCAGGTTGACTGCTAAGAATTTGCTTTTTCCTGTCAAGCTTGTTAAGAGCCTTTGGAAAGCAAGAGATATCATTAAGAAGTTCAAACCAGATGTGGTGATTGGAACCGGTGGCTTTGCCAGCGGACCATTGTTGCAAATGGCAAATCGCGAAGGAATTCCTACGCTTATCCAGGAGCAGAATTCTTACCCGGGAATTACGAATAAATTATTGGCTAAAGGGGCTGATGTGATCTGTACGGCTTATCCTGGGATGGATCAATTCTTCCCTGTTGAAAAGATCATTATGACAGGTAATCCTGTTAGACAGGATCTGCTTGATGTTCATGCCAAGCGGCAGGAAGCTTTAGAGTTCTTCGGATTGGATACCGAAAAGAAGACCGTTTTAATTCTGGGCGGAAGCCTGGGCGCCAGGAAGATCAATGAACTTATCGAAGAGCACATTCGTGAATTCGGAAGGGAGAGCCTTCAATTGATC
This sequence comes from Salinimicrobium gaetbulicola, assembly GCF_042676025.1. NCBI lineage: Bacteria > Pseudomonadati > Bacteroidota > Flavobacteriia > Flavobacteriales > Flavobacteriaceae > Salinimicrobium > Salinimicrobium gaetbulicola. The sequence continues at coordinate 1,132,036 of NZ_JBHTJP010000032.1, read as the reverse complement.
TGGCAGACCGGAAGCCTTTATTACGAAGAATATAAAAAGTATAACGAAAAAGATTATGTGCAGACCTTCGCGTTTTTGAAGCGAATGGATCTGGCATATGCGGCGGCAGATATTATCATTTCCAGGGCAGGTGCAGGTACAGTATCTGAGTTGTGTATAGTGGGAAAACCGGTAATGTTCATTCCGTCACCTAATGTGGCTGAAGATCATCAAACCAAGAACGCAATGTCGGTCGCTGAACAAGATGCAGCCGTAGTGCTTTCAGAAAGTCACCTGGAACAGGGATTCAAATCCCTCTTTTTCCCATTGGTCCAATCTGAAGAGAAAATGCAAAGCCTCGGTCGAAATATAAACAGGTTGGCAAAGCCTTTCGCTACGGCGAACATAGTAGATGAGATCGACCTGTTAATCAGTAAAGAAAGTTAATGAGCGTATACGATAACATACAGAACATTTATTTTATCGGGATCGGCGGTATAGGAATGAGTGCCCTTGCCCGCTATTTCAATGCTCAGGGAAAAAATGTTTCGGGTTATGATCGCAGTACTTCTGAATTGGTAGGTCAATTAATAGCAGAAGGAATTCAAGTGATCACTTCGATGGAAGTTGAAGACCTTCCCAGGGAGATCCTGGAAGAAAAAGAATCATTGATCGTTTATACGCCTGCGATCCCAAGTGATCATCCGCAATATTTACATTTTGTAGCCGATAGTTACCAGATGGAGAAAAGAGCGGCGGTTCTTGGAAATCTTACAAAAGGGCATTTTACCTTGGCAGTTGCCGGAACACATGGTAAAACAACTACCAGTACTATCCTGGCTCACCTGTTGAAAGAGTCAGATGCTAAGGTTACTGCATTTCTTGGCGGAATAAGTGAAAACTATAATTCTAATCTTATTCTTTCCGGAGACGAAGTCATGGTTGTGGAAGCTGATGAATTTGACAGATCATTTTTGAAACTGGCTCCAAACCTGGCTGCCATCACTTCAATGGATGCAGACCATTTGGATATCTATGGAGAAGATGAACAGATCAAGGAAAGCTTCAGGGCATTCGCTCAGTTAGTGCCTGAGGACGGAAAATTATTCATCGCTAACGGGCTTCCTTTAAAGGGAGTAAGTATAGGAATTGAAGATGATGCTGATGTTAGCGCGATAAACGTAAAAGTTGAGAATGGAAGTTATCAGTTTGACCTTAGAACTAAATCCGGGGTCTTTAATGGATTCTCATTAAGCCTTCCGGGAAAACATAATTTACAGAATGCCGTGACAGCTTTGGCGATGGCATTGGAATATGGGGTAGATGCCAAATTATTGGCAAAAGCGTTGGAATCCTTTAAAGGGGTGCAGCGAAGGTTTTCATATAGGATCAAAACTGAGGAGTTGGTCTTGATCGATGACTACGCTCACCATCCTGCAGAAATAGCCGCGGTACACCAGGCAGTAAGGGAAATGCATCCGGGCAAAAAAGTGCTTGCGGTGTTTCAGCCGCACCTATTCAGCCGCACCCGTGATTTTGCTGATGACTTTGCTACAAGCCTCAGCAAATTTGATGAAGTGTTGGTGTTGGATATCTATCCGGCGAGAGAGAAACCAATTGAGGGAATCACTTCTGAATGGTTAATGGAAAAAATAGTAAATAAGGAGAAGCAACTGGTTGCGAAAGAGGAGCTTTCCGAAGTGATAAAAAGTAAAAATCCTGAGGTCGTGGTTCTTATGGGAGCCGGCGATATTGGCGAGGTAGTGGAAAAAGTAAGAAAAAATTTGGCAGGTGAAAATTAATTGGAATTACATAAAAACATTCTTGCTCATTGGCGTAGTGTTCTTTTTATTTGCATTCGCTGAAAAACGCAATCATAATCGTGTACTTTCCGAAGTAAATCTGCATTTTACCAATAGCGAAAACCTCTATCTTACTGAAGAAGCGGTTAATAAGTTGTTGATACAAAATGAAGTGAAGGTCAGTAGCATAGGGAAAGAAACTTTAGATTTGAATAGGGTGGAGACTCTCCTGGAGGCGCATGACATGATCGAGAATGCAGAGGTTTTCATGACGGTTGACGGAAAAATGGGGGCTGCGATCACACAGCGTAAACCCCTTGCCAGGGTGATGGGGCGTGCACCGTACTATATGGATCGAAACGGCCTGAAAATGCCACTTTCGCAGTATTATTCGGCAAGAGTGCCTATTGTAACAGGTGTTTCTGAAGATCTATTACCGGAGGTTCACCCCTTGGTTTCATACATTAGAAATGATGAATTCCTGACCAAGCATGTAACCGAACTGAACCGTCTTTCAAACGGGAAGTACGTAATACGCCTGCGGCAACTCGACTTTGTAGTCTTGTTTGGGGCCGTTAGTGAGATTGAAACAAAGTTTATGAATTTTAAGGCTTTTTATCAGAAAGCCATGAAAGATAAAAAGCTGAACGCTTATAAAAAAGTGGATCTACAATTTGGGGATCAGGTTGTATGCACTAAAAAGTAAAATATGGAACAGAACGACATCGCAGTAGGTTTAGATATCGGGACGACCAAGATCGTTGCCATGATAGGCCGTAAGAATGAGTACGGTAAAATGGAGATCATTGGGATTGGAAAGGCAAAAAGTCTTGGGGTACACAGAGGGGTGGTGAATAATATCACCCAAACAATTCAGTCTATCCAACAGGCTATCCAGGAGGCAGAAGCCGACTCGGCCATGAAGATCAAAGATGTGGTGGTAGGTATAGCCGGCCAGCACATTCGAAGTCTGCAGCACAGCGATTACATCACCCGCCCAAATCCGGATGAAGTGATAGACGCAACAGATATTGAGACCCTTTGCAACCAGGTTCATAAACTCGTAATGCTTCCGGGGGAAGAGATCATTCATGTGCTTCCTCAGGAATTTAAGGTTGACGGCCAGGCCGAGATCAAAGAACCTATCGGGATGTATGGAGGCAGGCTGGAAGCCAATTTCCATGTGGTGGTAGGTCAGGTTTCTTCCATTAGAAATATCGGGCGTTGTGTGAAGAGTGCAGGTCTTGAGCTTTCCGCAGTGACCCTAGAACCACTGGCATCTGCCAACGCGGTATTAAGTCAGGAGGAAAAGGAAGCGGGAGTCGCTCTTGTTGATATAGGAGGAGGTACTACAGATCTTGCCATTTTCAAGGACGGGATCATCAGGCATACCGCTGTAATTCCTTTTGGCGGCGGAGTGATCACCGAAGACATCAAAGAAGGATGTTCCATTATCGAAAAACAAGCGGAATTATTAAAAGTGAAATTCGGTTCGGCATGGCCGGGCGAGAATAAGGATAACGAGATCGTTTCCATTCCCGGATTAAGGGGCAGAGAACCAAAAGAGATCACTTTAAAGAACCTTTCAAAGATCATTCACGCGAGAGTGGTAGAGATCATTGAGCAGGTTTTCCTTGAGATCAAAAATTACGGTCACGAGGAGCAAAAGAAAAAATTGATCGCCGGGATTGTTTTAACCGGTGGTGGGGCACAGTTAAAACACATTAAGCAGCTGGTAGAATACATAACCGGCATGGATACCAGAATTGGTTATCCAAACGAGCACCTGGCAGGTGACAGTGATTCAGAAACTACCAGTCCGGTATACGCGACTGCGGTAGGACTTGTTTTGAACAGTCTTGAGATCGTAAAAAAACAGCCACACGAAGAGGTGGTTGAAGAGATCGCTGAGGAAGAAATGATCGGGGTTCATGAGGAGCCAATGGAGGAAGAAGAGGAGCAGCAGGAAGAAAAACCGACTATCAGCCAGCCGCGAAAGACAATATTTGAAAAATGGTTTGAAAAATTCAAGGATTTTTTAGACAACGCCGAATAGTAGGATAGGCAAAGAATAATCTATGAGAAAGAGAAAAAACAGAAGTACAAAACCAGTAAAACAGAATTTATGAGCAGCACAGAATTCGGAAACATTTCATTCGATCTCCCAAAGAATCAATCGAACGTAATTAAAGTTATTGGTGTTGGTGGAGGTGGAAGCAACGCGATCAACCACATGTTCCAACAGGGGATAAAAGGGGTAGATTTTGTCATTTGTAATACAGATGCTCAGGCTCTTGAGAACAGTACCGTTCCCAACAAGATCCAGCTCGGAGTGAGCACTACCGAGGGACTTGGTGCCGGGGCTGATCCTTCAGTAGGGGAAAAAGCTGCTGTGGAGAGCTTTGATGACATCAAAGGCATGCTCAATTCAAATACCAAAATGGTATTTATCACTGCCGGAATGGGTGGAGGAACCGGAACTGGTGCGGCTCCTATCATCGCCAAGCAGGCTAAGGATATGGGAATCCTTACCGTTGGTATAGTAACCATTCCTTTTCAGTTCGAGGGTAGAACCCGTAATGAACAGGCGCAGGTTGGGGTTGAAAACCTTAGAAAACATGTTGACTCATTAATTGTCATCAATAACAATAAACTTAGAGAGGTGTATGGGAATCTTGGCTTCAAGGCCGGTTTCTCTAAAGCAGATGAGGTATTGGCTACCGCTTCACGTGGTATTGCCGAAGTAATTACCCATCACTACACGCAAAACATTGACTTGCGGGATGCCAAGACCGTATTGAGCAACAGCGGAACCGCTATTATGGGTTCTGCCCAGGCTTCAGGAGCTAATAGGGCTACAGATGCCATCTCGAAGGCCCTGGATTCTCCGCTGCTTAACGATAATAAGATCACCGGTGCCAAAAATGTGTTGCTGCTCATCATTTCCGGTTCCGAAGAGATCACCATCGATGAGATTGGAGAGATCAGTGATCACATTCAGGCAGAAGCCGGTCACAGCGCGAATATCATCATGGGTGTGGGTGAAGACGAAAGCTTAGATGAATCAATTTCTGTTACCATCATTGCAACCGGTTTTGATGTAGAACAACAAAATGAGATCGTAAATACTGAAGCTAAGAAGATCATCCACACCTTAGAGGATGAGCAGAGAGCTGAGCACGAACTTTCGCCTAAGAAAACGGCTTCAACTTATGAGCCCGCACCAAAAAAGGAGGAACAAAAGATTGTTCACACTTTGTCTTTGGAAGAGGAGGAGGATGAGATCGATGAAGAGCCGGAGAGTAGCTTCTCTTCGGAAGCAATCCGAAACTTTGATGTGATCGATCATGAAGAGGTTACACCAACCGAAGAAGAATTTATCATTACCGAGGCCGCCAGAGATATTGAGGTTACAGACCCTGAAATGGTTGAGTCTGAAGAAGCTCCCGAGCAATTCATGTTCACCTTTGATATGCCAAAGAATGAAGAGGAAGAACCGAAACAGCAGACTCAGGATTATTCTGAAGAAAAGCCAAAACAAGCTCCTCAGGAACGTGTGATCCATAGGCTAACTGAGGATGACGCTGCCGATATGGAAGTGAACAGTCCTAAAGAGGCTTCCCCTGTTGCGAAACAACATAATGGAGTTACACGTTACTCTTTAGATGATTATATGGAAGTGGAGCAAATGCTTAAAAATTCGTCTCCGAAGGCTAAACAAAAGCCGGAAAATCAACCTGAGATCAAAAAAGCAAGTTTACCACAACCGGAACCTGTGAAAAGTACTCCTAAACCGGAAGAAAAGAAAACTGCACCGGAGGAAGAAATTGATCCTTTCAACAGTCCCATCAATGAAAGCCTGGTTAAAAGAGCTGCAGAAAGAAGGGCTAAAATGAAGGAATTCAATTATAAGTTTAGAAATAATGTGTCCCGATTAGAGGATATCGAGAAACAACCGGCCTATAAAAGAGCGGGAATAGATCTTGATACATCTAAACCGGGAGAAGAAAGAATTTCCAGGACCACTTTGGGAACCGGAGATGATAATGAGATAAGATTCAGAAGTAACAACTCATTTCTTCACGACAATGTAGATTAGCAGCTAATATTAGCTCCCCTATAAACCCGAATCACCCCCAATGATTCGGGTTTTATTTTTTATCTTCGCAGCTAATAAATTTTTTCGAGATGAGTTTACAGGAAAATGTAATGACCGAAATGAAAGCCGCTATGAGAGCGAAAGACAGCGTTAAGCTGGAGGCATTAAGAGCGGTTAAGGGTGCAATTCTCCTTGCGCAGACAGATGCTGCAGGAAAAGATGGCCTAAGTGAAGATGAAGAATTAAAACTGTTGCAGAAGCTGGTTAAACAGCGAAAGGACAGTGCAGCGATCTATAAAGAGCAGGGAAGAGAAGATCTTGCTCAACCCGAATTGGATCAGGCTGCTGTTATTGAAGGTTTTCTTCCGGAACAACTAAGTGAGGAAGAGATCGAAAAAGAAGTGGATGCGATTATCGCTCAAACCGGAGCCAACGGAATGCAGGACATGGGGAAAGTGATGGGAATGGCTTCAAAGAATCTTGCAGGAAAAGCAGACGGAAAAACGATCTCTGCGATCGTTAAAAGAAAGCTGGCTTAAGACGATAATAGCTGCAGTTTTACTTGGGTTTGAAAAAACTTTTTATGTAGATTTGCAGCTGAATTGAGGCCCCGTGGCGCAACTGAATAGCGCATCAGATTTCGGCTCTGAGGGTTGCAGGTTTGAATCCTGCCGGGGTCACTTAAAGCAGAAAGTCTTCACGAAAGTGGAGACTTTTTTTATTCTCAAAAAAGCCGAGCTTGCTCGAGGTTTTGTAGAGAATAAAAAAAGCAGACCGCCAAAAGGCGGGATGGACTTTATATTTTCAGACGTGAACCCAAAGGAAAAATCATCCTATAGAAAAAGCCGAGCTTGCTCGAGGTTTTGTAGAGAATAAAAAAAGCAGACCGCCAAAAGGCGGGATGGACCTTATATTTTCAGAAGGGAACCCAAAGAAAAAATCATCCTATAGAAAAAGCCGAGCTTGCTCGAGGTTTTGTAGAGAATAAAAAAAGCAGACCGCCGAAAGGCGGGATGGACTTTATATTTTCATACGGGAATCCAAAGGAAAAATCATCCTTTAGAAAAAGCCGAGCTTGCTCGAGGTTTTGTAGAGAATAAAAAAAGCAGACCGCCGAAAGGCGGGATGGACTTTATATTTTCAGACGGGAAGCCAAAGGCCCGGGATGAACTTTTATTTTCACGTGAGAGCCCAGAGGAACCCAGGTGGAGATGCCAGTCTAGTTAACCTTGGAATCCTTTACTTTGCCTAATGTTTCTTCAATACTTTTCAGAAAGCTGTTGACTTCAAATGGCTTGGCAATGAAACTGTTGGCTCCGGCTGTCAGGCAAATTTCACCGGCCCCATCAAATCCAGACATCATAAGAATAGGTATATTTGAAATGTTTTCGGTATTTCGAATTTTAGTGCAAATATGAGTTCCATCAATACCACTCAATAATTTATCCAATATTACCAGATCGAATTCATCTTCGGTAAGATATTCTACCGTTTTCGAGGGAATCATCAGGTGGTTTACTTCATATCCATTTACCTCAAGTTGGTCTTTTAGAATTGAACCCAGGGTAAAATCATCCTCAACTAATAAAATTTTATTCATTGTGATATTTTTTGATCGAATTGATAATTTTTGTCAACCTTCAGTATAAACAGTTTACAGGTGTGATCAGTTAGATTTTCAAAATAAATTGGAGTTTTCCTTCCTTTAAAAAACCTGTCAAAAATAGGAATTAAATAGAGACTCAAGAGTTGAAAAACATCCTGTCACTTAATTCAACTTAATTTTTTTAACAAAAAGTTGCTGCTTTTATAAAGTAAAATAGGGCTGTGAATTTTTATTTCTACCTAAGAATCAAAATTATAGCCGATTTTATTTCGAATTGCATACAATATTTGGATCTCGAGTCTTTCAAAAATTTTACAAATTTTTCACACATTTTTCACATTATTTTCACATTGTCATGGGGTAGAAAGTCCGTTTTTTACAATCTTTTAATTTTTATACGACGTATTAACTTTAAAATATTGATAAGAAATCCCTGAAAAAATGGCGAAAAAATCCTCCTCTACAACAAGTAGTAAAAGCTCTTCTAAAAAAATTACTCCTGCAAAACGCCACATGGTTAAAAAATCCAAAAGAGTTCCGCATGAAGAAATGTTCAAGGATAGCGACTATGTACATGAACAGTTAGATAGATTAATATTCGCCCTTGAGGCATTTAGGGAAGGTGATATTTCAGTTCGCCTTTCGAAGGAACGTAACGATAAGTTCGCAGATCTTGCTGAAGCCTATAATACGATGGTTGAAATGATTGGAGGGGTAAGTACCGAAGTATCCCGAATCTCTCGTGTAGGGGGTATTGAAGGAAACCTTGATGCCCGTGCAGAATTTAAAGCTTCCAGTGGAGTATGGAAGGATATGATCGACAATATTAATATCCTTATTGAAGCTATTGCGAAACCAGTACTTGAAGTAAGCCGTATCCTAAATAGTATAGCGGCAGGAAAGCTGGAAGACAAATTTAGCCTGACGGTTACCGGTGACTTCCGGGCGATGGCCGATGTGATCAACCGTACCCTGGGAAGTTTGAACATTTTTGCGGAACAGGTGACCCAGGTGGCCCGTGAGGTGGGTGTTGAAGGAAAACTGGGTGGACAGGCAAGTGTGCCAAATGTATCAGGAACCTGGAAGGACCTTACCGATAATGTAAACCAAATGGCAAGTAACCTGACAGAACAAGTACGGGAAATTGCCGGGGTGACCACAGCGGTTGCCGATGGAGACCTTTCCAGAAAAATTACGGAAGAAGGAAAAGGGGGAGAGGTACTTGGCCTATCCACTACTATTAACCGGATGGTGGATTCCCTGAACATATTTGCCGCTGAGGTTACCAACGTGGCCCGGGAAGTGGGGGTAGAAGGAAAGTTGGGAGGACAGGCAGATGTACCTGACGTTGCAGGAACCTGGAAAGACCTTACGGTAAATGTGAACACGATGGCATCCAACCTTACAGCTCAGGTACGGGAGATCGCGGGAGTGGCAACATCGGTAGCAAATGGTGATCTTTCAAAGAAAATTACGATTAATGTAAAAGGAGAAATTGCTGAGCTTAAGGATACCATCAACCAGATGGTGGACTCGCTTAACATCTTCTCTGATGAGGTAACCCGTGTAGCACGTGAAGTGGGTACTGAAGGAAAACTGGGAGGACAGGCTGAAGTTCCCGATGTGGCTGGTACATGGAAGGACCTTACAGACAATGTGAATACGATGGCGAGTAACCTAACCAACCAGGTACGTGAAATTGCATCGGTTACAACTGCTGTTGCTCAGGGAGATCTATCTCAAAAAATTACAGAAGAAGGAAAAGGAGGGGAGGTATTGATACTTTCTAATACGATCAACAGCATGGTTGATTCGTTAACTTTATTTGCTGCGGAAGTAACTCGTGTTGCACGAGAAGTAGGTACCGAAGGAAAACTGGGAGGGCAGGCAACTGTACCAAGTGCAGCCGGTACTTGGAAAGATCTTACCGATAACGTTAATATTATGGCCAGTAACCTGACCACTCAGGTAAGGGAAATTGCTAATGTAGCTACCGCGGTAGCAGACGGGGATCTTTCACAAAAGATTACAATTGATGTAAAAGGAGAGATCGCCGAACTTAAGGATACCATTAACCAGATGGTGGACTCGCTAAACATCTTCTCTGATGAGGTAACCCGTGTGGCACGTGAGGTAGGAACCGAGGGAATTCTTGGAGGTCAGGCGAAAGTGCCCGATGTGGCCGGTACCTGGAAAGACCTCACCGATAATGTGAACTATATGGCCTCTAATCTTACCACTCAGGTAAGGGAGATCGCGAATGTTGCAACGGCAGTGGCAAAAGGTGATCTGGCACAAAAGATTGCCATTGAAGCCAAAGGAGAGATCGCAGAACTAAAAGAAACCATCAACACGATGGTGGACTCGCTAAACATTTTCTCTGATGAGGTAACCCGTGTGGCGCGTGAGGTAGGAACTGAAGGTATCCTGGGTGGTCAGGCTGAAGTTCCCAACGTAGGTGGTGCCTGGCTGGAATTAACAGAGAACGTAAACACAATGGCGTCCAACCTTACTACTCAGGTAAGGGAAATTGCATCGGTAACTAAAGCGGTTGCGAACGGGGATCTATCAAAGAAAATTTCCGAAGAAGAAAAAGGAGGAGAAGTACTTGAGCTCTCTACCATTATCAATACCATGGTGGACTCTCTGAATATTCTTTCCAATGAGGTAACCCGTGTGGCACGTGAAGTTGGTACTGAAGGAATGCTGGGAGGGCAGGCAGAAGTTCCTAATGTCGCGGGTGCATGGTTGGACCTTACCGGTAATGTGAATACCATGGCAAGTAACCTTACCAGTCAGGTAAGGGAAATTGCCAATGTTGCAACGGCGGTAGCGAATGGAGATCTTTCCCGAAAGATTTCGATCGATGTTAAAGGTGAGATAGCCGAATTGAAAGACACGATTAACCAGATGGTGGACTCGCTGAACATTTTCGCGGCCGAGGTAACTCGTGTGGCAAGGGAAGTGGGAACCGAAGGTAAACTTGGGGGACAAGCAAAAGTTCCTAATGTAGCAGGTACCTGGAAAGGGCTGACAGATAATGTAAACACGATGGCATCCAACCTTACTACACAGGTACGGGAGATCGCATCGGTGACCACAGCTGTAGCACATGGGGATCTTTCACAAAAAATTTCCGAACAAGGAAAAGGAGGCGAGGTACTGGAACTTTCTACCACCATCAATATCATGGTAGACGCCCTGAACATATTTGCTGATGAGGTAACTAATGTGGCTCGGGAAGTGGGAACCGAAGGTATTCTTGGGGGCCAGGCAGAAGTGCCAAACGTGGCAGGATCCTGGAAAGATCTTACTGACAATGTGAACCAGATGGCGAGTAACCTGACCTCCCAGGTACGGGATATTGCGGGAGTTTCTACGGCACTTGCAAGAGGAGATTTTTCCAGAAAAATTGATGTTGAGGTTAAAGGAGAGGTACAGGAGCTTAAGAATAACATCAATGCGATGGTAGACAGTTTCACTACCATTGTAAAGGCGGCCAATACTATTGCCGAAGGAAACTTCTCGATTGAGATGCCACTGCGTAGTGAGGCTGATCAATTGGGGATCGCCTTGAACTCCATGACCGAGAACCTGAAACGCATTTCAGAAGAGAATGAGAATGAAGCATGGATTAAGACCGGGCAGGCAGGTCTTAACGACAGGATGCGTGGAGAACAGGACTTGTTGACCTTGTCAAAAAATATCATCTCCTATCTTACCAAATATTTGGATGCTCAAGTGGGGGTGATTTACCTGGCTGAAGAACACAAGGAAAAGAAGCGCCTACGAATGACCGGTTCTTATGCTTTCACTCACCGAAAATCCCTTAAAACAACATTTGATTTTGGTGAAGGTCTGGTGGGGCAGGCTGCCCTAGAGAAAGAAGCGATTATTCTTTCTGGTATACCAGGCGATTATATAAGTGTATCGTCCGGTCTTGGAAAAAGGGAACCCAGACATATTCTGGTCCAGCCTTTTATTATAGATGGCGAGGTAAAAGGCGTTATCGAAATAGGCTCCTTTACAGCCTTTAATGATAACCATTTAGAATTGGTACGATCAGTAGGAGAAAACATTGCCATTACTACAAACGTTTCCCTGGATAGGGAAAAAATGAAAGATCTTCTGGAAGAGTCCCAGCGTCAATCTGAAGAGTTGCTGAAACAACAGGAAAAGTTAAAGATCCAGAGTAAGGAACTACAAATGGCCAATGATGATCTTGAGTCTAAAACCAAGGATCTGGAGATGCAGAAGGAAGATTTGCAATTCAGCCGGGTTGAAGTAGAACGAAAAGCAAAAGAACTGGAGCAAGCCAGTAAGTATAAATCAGAATTTCTGGCGAATATGTCTCACGAATTGAGGACACCGTTAAACAGTCTGCTTATACTTTCTAAAGACCTAAGTGATAATAGAAAAGGAAACCTTTTTAAAGATCAGCAAAAATCTGCCAGTATTATTTATGAAGGTGGGCTGAATCTCCTAAACCTGATTAATGATATTTTAGACCTTTCTAAAGTTGAAGCAGGAAAACTTCAGATTCATCCAGAAGAAGTTCTTATTGACAATCTTGTAAAGAATTTGCAAAATCAGTTTGAACCGCTGGCTAAATCCAAAAAATTAAAGTTTACGATTGAATGTGGGAAAAATGCTCCTGACAAAATAATTACCGATGGCCAGCGCCTTGAGCAGATCGTCAAAAACCTCATTTCAAATGCCATTAAATTTACTGAAAAAGGATCGGTGGAAGTTTCAATTGATAAACCTGTAGCTGACGTTTCTTTCAGGGATATTACCCTTCCCAAACCAGAAGTTATGGAAATTTCAGTAAAAGATACCGGTATAGGTATTCCTGAAGCAAAACGTATGATGATATTCGAGGCTTTTCAACAGGCTGAAGGAGGAACCAGTCGCCAATTTGGAGGTACAGGGCTTGGGTTAACCATTTCCCGAGAGCTTTCAAGGTTACTGGGAGGGGAGATCCATATTGAAAGCACCGAAGGGAAAGGGAGTATCTTTAAGGTATATGTTCCATTGGATCTAACCAGTGCCCCTATTAAAGAAAAGGATGGCGCTATTTCTTCATATCGTGAATCACAGAACGTTAAATCTCTAAATAATGAGCCTTTATCTTTGGCAGATAGTAAATCTGCGGAAGCGGTTGAAGTTTATATTCCTGATGATAGAGAAAATCTGAAAGTCTCTGATTATTCATTATTGATAATCGGCGATGACAAGAACTTTGCTTCAATGGTAAAGAAAATAGTTCAAAGATATGGCTATAAGCTGCTTTTTGCGAAGGATGGAAAAGAGGGGATAAAACTGGCTACAGAGTATCAGCCAAATGGAATTTTGGTAGATGAGGAATTAACAGATATGGATGGATTAATAGTTCTGGATCACTTAAAATTCAATTTAAAAACCAGGCGAATTCCGGTACATTTATTATCTAAGGATGACAAAAGTCTTGAGGCTCTTAAAAAAGGTGCAAGGGGCTTTAATCAAAAACCGGTTTTTAACGAGGATATTGAGAAGGCCATCCGAAAAATGGATGAATTTCATAGTTCACGTATAAAAGAACTTCTAATTATTACCGGCGATGAATCTTCTTTAAATGAAATCAAAAGTGTTCTGGATAATAAGGAAGTGAAAATTTATTCTGTTGCCAGCGGGAAGGATGCAATAGCAATTCTAAAGTCCAAAGATTTCGATTGTATTGTGCTTCATCGCGAACTTTCAGATATTAGCGCATTTGAATTGCTGAAAAAACTAAGGTCTGGTAAAAATGCCACCCGTGGACCTATAGTTGTTTATGTTGAAAATGAATTTTCTAAAGCAGAAATGAAAAGCCTGGATAAAATTTCAGAAGATCTTTTAATTATCAGGGCTACTTCTCCAAAACAATTGCTGGATAAGGTTTCGTTATTTTTACATAGTGATGAGGACAAGCTTACAGCCCGTCAAAAAAAGATTTTGACCGATTTACATCATCCTAAGCAGATTCTAAAAGACAAGAAAATACTGGTAGTAGATGATGACAGTCGCAATTCCTATGCACTATCAAAGTCTTTATCTGATTCTGGTATGGAAATAATTGTTGCTGAAAATGGTAAAATAGCGATTGAGAAATTAGAACAGGAAAAAGATATAGATATTGTTTTGATGGACGTAATGATGCCGGTCATGAATGGATATGAGGCCACCACAGAAATCAGGAAATATAAAGCCTATAAAGATTTGCCTATTATTTCTTTAACTGCTAAAGCAATGCCTGAGGATAAAGCTAAAAGTCTGGAGGCAGGGGCTAATGACTATCTTACTAAACCTGTAAATATTGACAAACTATTAGACATGTTGCGTTTATGGTTACATCAATAAAAAAGGGAAAAACACTCTTGTTAATTTATTCCTTTTGGCCAATGAAAAAAAGTTCGCATTTGAATGCGAACTTTTTTCATAATAGCCCATGATTTTTTGATGCATCCTACCTTTAGTACGAAAACCCTTTCCATTTTATGATTTTGGAAAAGAGCTTCCCAAATTTTAGTTTTTTTTTAGCTTGAATTTAAGAGGCTGGATTATAAGAAGATGTAACTTGAATCATCTGAAAATCAACACTCTAAAAATTTATTGAAATGGAACGAATAACCCTACAGGAATTCTTGAGCCTGCCCGATCATGAGCAAATGGAAATCATCTCTAAAGAAGGGAAATTAGTGAAAAACCGTAATGAGAATTCTAAAAAAACTGAACTCTACGCTATTGACAAGTTCTTTGTAGAGTTAGAAGTGAATAAGGTTTAACAAGCACTTTTATATAGCGTTTTATTTTGTACTATCAGGCATTGGGATATAGGCTTTGGTATTAATCCTTTCCTGAGATATTTCTAATTTCCTGTGTTTTATTTTCCAATGAATATACCATATGGAGTTAGAGATTTATTGGTTGGACAAGGGCTGCTATAAATTCTCCATTTGCAATCGAAGGAAGCATAAAGGTAACTCTGAAAATGTCTTCTTTGCGTTTTATCTATAAAATCAAGTGCCAAAAAAGTACAAAGGTTCATAATATGTAGTTACATATTGCGAATCATCTCTTCTAATAACATCATTTTTCTTAAACTTCAAAACGAAATTTATTCAACCTAATGCAGTTTTTTTAGCGATTTATACTAACGCGAGAATAAATAACCAAAAGTAAACATCAGAGTATTAGATATTTATGTGTGTGATAAATTTCTGAAGATGTTAAAAATCACGAAAACGTTTCCTTAGATTTTTGAGTGATTATAGGCTCTTCTTCTTTTTATTCGTCAAGCCATTCAGTAAATTGTAGGAATAAACTTATTTGAAAAATGGCAGAAAACACACAAAATAAGGCATTTCAAAAAATAGACAGGGATATGCAATTTCTCACCGATTGCTTCCAGGAAGTCCTGAATGACCTTGGTGAGCATGAACTGGCCAATATACTAACCAGGTATGATGACCTTAAAGATACGATTTCAACAAATATTGCCCTGGAAAAAAAACAAACCCAGGTGTTGAGTATTTATCTCCAGCTTATGAATCTGGTTGAAGAAAATGGAGCAGTGCAATACCGCCGAAAACTTACAGACAGTACCGGCATGAAAGCTATAAGGGGTTCCTGGAGTGAAACTTTTCACCGCTGGAAAGATAAGGGACTAAGCGAAGAGCAAATGCAGGAGATCATCAAAAAAGTAAAGTTGATCCCTGTACTAACTGCACACCCGACAGAAACAAAGAGGATTTCAATACTTGAACTTCATAGGGAAATCTACTTAAACCTGATAAAGCTCGAGAATACCTCCTACTCTTTTATTGAGCGAAAAGTAGTTGCCGACGATATTAAGACGCTGCTTGAAAGATGGTGGCGTACGGGAGAGGTATATCTTAAAAAGCCAACCGTGGAGATGGAGAGGCGCAACGTAGTTCACTATTATAGTAAAGTTTTTCCTCAGGCGTTGAGGAAAAGTGATATCCAATTGAAGCAGAGTTGGCTTGACATGGGCTTTACTCCTGAGAATCTTTGCTTTCCGACTCTTGAATTCGGTACCTGGGTGGGTGGAGATCGCGATGGTCATCCCTATGTGACCGCCTCTGTCACCAAATCGACTTTGATCGAACATAGAAAGACTGCGCTAGATCTGGTGCATGGTGAACTGGAGCGACTGGCTGCGGCAATAAGTTTTTCCGGAATACGTAATAAGGTCACAGCCGGTTTGCAGGAAGCCATAAATGATAAAACTAAGGAACTGGGAGAAGCTGGACAGCACGTTCTTTCTCGAAATCCATATGAGCCCTGGAGACAATTTGTAAGTCTTCTTCTTCTTCAGCTGGAACACACCATGGAGGGACCTTCTCCGGATAAATTTATTTACAACAGACCTCAGGATCTTACTGAGGACCTAAATTTATTAAGGGAAAGCCTTTTGGAGATAGGAGCTAAAAAAATCGCAGAAGATCTCCTTTTTCCAGTTGAACGTATGGTTCAATGTTTTGGATTTCACCTGGCCCGCTTGGATATTAGACAAAATAGTGAGTTTCACGATAAAGCCCTGGAGCAGATCCTTAGCCATACCTTGCCTGAGCTTCCCGAATACAGAACCTGGAGCGAAGAGGAGCGGGTGAAATTTATTTCTGAAGAATTAAAAAATCCGCGGCCTTTTGCCATTGCTGGAAAGTCTTTTGGGCCAGAAGCCGACAAGGTGCTTGAAAGTTATAAGGTAGTGAAAAAGCATACAGACAAATTCGGTCCCCAGGGAGTAGGATCCTTCATTGTAAGTATGACGAGACAGCTGAGCGATCTTCTTGTAGTTTATCTGTTTTTTAGAGAAGTGGGTATTGACAGGGAGACCTTTCAGGTGGTTCCATTATTTGAGACCATTGATGACCTTTTAGTATCGGGAGAAATTTTGGAATCTTTCCTTAGCCATCCTTCCTATCCCGGGAAAGAGAAAAGAACTCAGGAGGTCATGCTAGGTTACAGCGACAGTAATAAAGACGGCGGAATACTTGCCAGTCGATGGAATATTTATCGGGCTGAGAAAGCACTTACAGAGACTGCAGACAAACATGGAGTAGAACTATGTTTTTTCCACGGAATTGGGGGAACCATTAGTAGAGGTGGTGGTAAGTACCACCGTTTTCTTGAAAGTATGCCTTCTGGAAGCATGAGCGGAGAGATCAAACTAACTGTACAGGGCGAAACTATTGCTCAGCAATTTGCCAATATGCTTACCGCTACTTATAATCTTGAAATGTTGCTTTCAGGAACTGCGTTACAAACCGGAAACCGCCTGTATCCGTCCACTAAAGAAAATTTTCCTATAGAAGCGCTTAGACAATTGGCAGAATACTCCAGAGAGAAATACCAGGAATTAATAGCGCACCCTTCTTTCCTTACTTTTTATGGAGAAGCCACCCCGATAGACGTTCTGGAATTGAGTAAGATCGGTTCCCGTCCGGCAAGACGTACCGGCACCAGGACACTTAATGATTTAAGAGCTATACCGTGGGTGTTCAGCTGGAATCAATCCCGCTTTAATATTACCGGTTGGTATGGATTAGGCTCCGCCTTACAGAGATTAAAATCTGAAAATCCTGAACATTATCAACAACTGAAAAACGTTTCCCAGGAATGGCCTTTTTTCAGGTATGTTTTGATCCAGGTGGAAACAAACTTAATGAATGCGGAACCTGATGTGATGGAAGCCTACGCTTCTCTCGTCCAGGATCCTGAAGTAAGAACTGAATTAACTTCCTTTATTCAAACCGAACATGAAAAAGGACTTGAAGAGGTCGCAGACATGTTTGAAATGGAGCGTGAGGAAAGAAGACAAAGTTTACTTGATAATCTTGACCGGAGAAAGGATGTATTGAACTCCCTGCACAGGTTACAGATCAAATATCTTGAGGAATGGAGAAAATCTCAGGACCGTACAGAAGATGACAATTTAGTCACTCACCTGCTTCAAATCACCACGGCCCTTGCAAGTGGGCTAAAAAATACCGGTTGATACTTAGGTAGAATTCAGTTTATAAAAAAAGCATACGATCTTAAAACGTATGCTTTTTTATTTTCAATTAATCTTTATTAGACATTGTCTGGCTGATTGACATCTTTTTGCCTTTTTTTATTTTGCACTATCAGTCATAGGAGAAATAGGTTTGGAATTAAATCCTTTCCGGGTCATTTCTCCCCAGCTGTTCTTTCCCCTTATTTTTTCCCAGTTCCCTTTTAAGGCCGCGTATACGGTTACCGGATGAAAGTAAAACGGCTCAATAGCCGCGGCTAAAAGCAGTTTTAAAAAATCCCTCGATTTTGAGTACTGGGTGTAAGTGTATTCATCTGTGAGTAGAGCCAGAGTTGATACAGATAAAGCGAATACATAAACCATAATTAAAAACAACAGGAATAAATTCCAGTCTATCAGGTTTTGAGTTATTAGAAAAACTGTTACCGCCACTCCGGTAAATTCTAATAAGGGAGCGAGATATTCAAAGAAGGTCCAGTAAGGAATACTCAACACGCCCAAAACTTTATATTTTGGATTCAGGAACATTTTACGATGTATCCATAAGGTCTCCATGGTGCCTCTGGTCCAACGGCTGCGTTGCTTTTTGAAGATCTTAAAGTCTTCAGGTGCTTCGGTCCAGCAAATAGGATCGGGAATATAAAAAACGCTGTAATCAAAATCATTTTCGATCATATAACGGCGCATTCTCACCACGAGCTCCATATCCTCACCAACTGTTTCAGGATTGTAACCGCCAGCTTTAATGGCGATCTCCTTGTCAAACATTCCGAAAGCTCCACTAATCAATAATAGACCATCTAATTTACTCCAGGCCATTCGGCCCAATAGAAAAGCTCTTAAATATTCCAGGACCTGGATCCTGGGCAACATATTTTGTGGGGCATTGATCTCTACTAATCTTCCACCTTCCGAAATACATGAATTCGCGATCCTTAGAACCCCACCGGTAGCTATCACTCGTTTCTCTGAAAGTTCTAAATAAGGTTTGGCAAGTTTTAGGAGAGCATCTTTTTCCAGGATGCAATCCACATCGATGCATACCACATAAGGGTTTTCTGAATAATTGATCCCAACATTCAGCGCATCTGCCTTTCCTCCATTTATCTTATCAATTACGGTAAGTTTACGAAATGCCTTATTGGAGGATTTGTAAACGCCTTTTACGGGTTTGGTGACCAATTCCCCCTCAACAGAAGCTTCCACGGGTTTAAGGTCATAGGCTTTTATAAGCAATTGAAGGGTCTCATCTTTACTTCCGTCATTAATGACGATCACCTCATAATTGTTGTAATTGAGGGAAAGTAGGGATTGAACATTTTCCTCAATGGTGAGACCTTCATTGTAAGCCGGGGCGATCAGGGATAATTTAGGTGCCAGGTTAGAATTTAATATCACCTGGTAATCGACAAAGCTATTGCTCCTTAGGTAATTACGCATTGAGAATACCGAGATCATGCTCAATAGAATATATGACAACATTATGCTGAATGCGAAAAAAAGCATCCAGACATTGTATTCTGAAAGAAATGCTATGACGGCAGGATCTACAGGTATGTTTATTTTCGTGAGGGGCATTAATTCTACTCTTCTTAAAATGGAAATGCGTAGTATTTAAAGTACAAAAATATTATTAAAATCTGGGTTTGTGGAAGAAATGATGCAGTTTAACGATAATAATTTCCTGTTGTAGAGGTGGTTGTGTGAAAAGAGATCTGGTCTCATATTGATAATTTCTCAAAGCTTATGTCAGCTTGCATCCTGATCTTTCGGGAAGGAGAGCCCATTAAATTTTCTATGGTTTCAAGATGTTGTCGTTGTCTGAAAAAGGTAATTAGTCTCATCCCAAAAACTATGAGACTATCATTATTGGCCTCTAAAAGATATCCGAAATCTGGAATTTCTTCCTGGTCTTCAGATTCTTTTATGGAGTCTAACAGGTTCAATTGGATCCAGTCATTCAAAGGTTCGTCGTAATCCTTTAAAAGATTCAGGCCTTTGATCCCTTTTAGATGGATCACTTCAATTAAAGCGACCATCTTTAAAGTGTCATTACTGGATTTAGTTTGTTCCTGGATGATAGGCGCAGCCTTTTTAATTTCCATTTCACTCAACTCCTGTATGCCTTCACACTTCATATACCATTTAGAGCTTCTTAATTTTTCATATGACAACTTTAATAAACCGGAAGCTCTGTAGAATTCCTGCAATTTTTTGCCGATCTCGCCATCATATACCCTTCTCAATTTGATGAGTTCTTTAAGAAATTGATCACGGTAGAGTTTTTTTTTCCATTTTTTCTGGAAGACCGGCCTCTGCTTGAGATCATTAAAGGTTAGCCCGTCAAAAGCGACCATAAAGAGGGTTTTCTCAATATGCTTTATAAACATTTTTGCTATCCTCTCCCGTCTATTTTTTCTTCTTCTGCTGAAAATTGTGAGTGCAAGAAATACAATAATAGATATTAGGAACAGGGTAATGCAAGCCAGTACGATCAATTCAAGCCTCGAGAACGATGATATGAGTTCCTTTAAATATTCCATTAAAATCTCACGGTAGTTATAAGCTGCACATTAAAGCGATTTCGATATTCGGAAGGAAGGTATTCCTCATTTTCATACATTAAAACAGGACGTAGCAATACTTGTCCTGATACTCGCCATTGATGTTGTAATCCTATTCTGAAGGTTTCCAGGCTTGAAAAAGCAGTTTCGGTGATGTATTCATAAGGGACAGACCCATATTGTAGATCCAGCTTCCAGATATTTTCTTTCAGTGGGTTTGATAAAGCAAAAGATAAACTATGGGTTAGACTCCAACTGTCGTCCGCAAGCGCAGCATAAGGCCGATAGGTTAGATTGAAATTCTTGCCCATGTTATAACTGACCTGTCCTGTAAACAAAAATACATTCCGTGTTTCAAATCCCAGTATTCTCCCTCCTCCTGAAATTTCAAATCTTTCATTAAGCGTATGATAATATTCGGCCCCGGCCTTAAACTCAGGAAAGACTTGTTTGTTAAGCCCGATCCCCGCATTGAGCTGAATATACCCTGATTTTCCAATCTTAGGGTAGGCTTCAGCCTCGAGTTGGCTTCCTTTGCGATCATAGATACTTCCGAAGTTATATTTTACCAGAACCGGTAACTTTCCAAGATCAGTCTTATAGAACAACCATGCAGAATGCCAAGGTGAAATTGCAGGAGAACTGAAGCTGGTATTTGTATAAGAGGCTGAGATCACATGTTTCTTTTTCTGAACGATCTCGGTATATAATTCCAGCGCAGTATCATTATCAGGATCTGTCTTGAGAATTTCGGAAAGAATAATTTGTGCTTCTTTCCTTCTTTCGAGATAGAAAAGAGCCCTGGCTTTCTGGATTTTAAAATTAAGATCCCCAAAGGCTTCTATTCCCTGATTGGAATACCTTAACGCTTCTGAATGATTGCCAGCCCAAAGTTGGGTGGTGGTCATCACTTCCAATGCTTCTTTTAGTAAAGGGCCTTTTTGAAGAAGGTTTTCCAGAATGTCAAAAGCGGCCTGGTAATTTTTATTCCAACTGTAAACCCGTGCCAGGAAAATTCCATAATCGGTATTCCCAGGTTCTGATTTTTGTAAAGTTCTTAAAAGATTGATGGAACCCTCATAATCTTCAGAGAATGCTTTTTCACGAGCTTCAAGGAAAAGGTCTTCATTTGTCTGGGCTTCGGAAATTTGTGTGGTCATAATAATGACCAAAACCATAAGTAAAAATGTCTTCATTTAAGATATGCTAGGTGGTAGGAACTAATCTTTTAATTCGCATATCAAGAACCGAAGGACTAAATGGTTTTGAAATAAATTCGCTTGCCCCAATAGAAAAGGCATCCAGTTCGGTTTGTTCAATACCGGAAGCTGTTAAAACAATCACGGGGGTTTTTAGATTCAAGTCATTTCGTATAAGGTGAATTAATTCCATTCCACCAATTTTCGGCATATTCAGGTCAGTAATAATGAGGTCAAAAGATTGATCTTTTAAAAGAGAAAATGCAGCTTCGCCATCATTCACATGGGTGATATCATATTTTTTTGATTCCAGAAAATAAGTGAGAGATTTCTGGGTAAGTACATCATCTTCTGCAAGTAGGATATTCATAAAGTAGGGGGCTTTTTTTGGAGTAAAATTCTTACATAAAATTCTTTTACACAGGGCTTTACCTTAAAGTTTTCAAAAATAAACGGTTCATTTTGAT
This sequence comes from Salinimicrobium gaetbulicola, assembly GCF_042676025.1. Taxonomy (NCBI): domain Bacteria; kingdom Pseudomonadati; phylum Bacteroidota; class Flavobacteriia; order Flavobacteriales; family Flavobacteriaceae; genus Salinimicrobium; species Salinimicrobium gaetbulicola. Next base: position 1,110,263 of record NZ_JBHTJP010000032.1, on the reverse strand, counting down.
TACACAATGAATTTACCTTTTTAATTAAGATGATTTTTAGAAACGACCATTAATAAAATTATTTAAATATATAAGATTTACTAAAGTCACAAGAGAAAAAATAAAATGTCAATTAAATTCAGTAAGGAAGCTTAGTGAAACGAGGAACAGAAAGAAAAGAATCACGAAAAGATTCTCCCTCCAATCAGATTTCTTGTTTTTGAAAGTTCTTTTTCGACAAAAATGTTTTTTGTAGGTGCTCATAACTTAAGATTTTAGGGGTGAATTTTCTTAATATTATCAAAAAAACTATTTCCTCCAATTTAATAAAATTTAATGTTTTCCTAAAATATCTCTTTCTAAAATTCAGATATTCATCTGTTTAATCCTGCACTTAAAGGAGAATAAATTTTTAGTACAGATAAATAAAGAAAAGTAATGCTTAACAACATGTTAAGAGCCTTGCAAAGCGCTCTATTCAACATAATGTTAACATTATTCCGAGATTCTTTGGGTATCTTAGTATAATTTCAAATGTTCGAAAATTAAAAATGTCCTCCTTTTAGAAATTTTTGATTGCTTTGGTGTTTCATATTGCAGATGGCTATGTCGAGATTTTTAATTGAAATTCAGGATGTCAATGATACCATTCCAAAGCTTGCTTCTCTTTTTAAGATTGGTTTCAAGGCAGACCTCACTGAATACACTGTTCTAATTCCTTCAGACTTGGGGAAGGGGAAAATTACGGGTGTCAATTTCCCTAATGGTTTGGGCTTATATACTTATAGGTGTTATTTCCACGAAGAGACAGAGATCGTTCACAAAAACCTGGTTTTTAATCCTATCAGGTTGGTGCACTGTATTCAGGGTGATGTTTTTAACCTGAACGAGGAGATTCCTGAAGAGATAAAGATCACTAATCATGAACATTTTTTTATAGCCCCTAAAAAAGGAGATTCCCATACGCTTAAATTCCCAAAGGAAAATACGGTCTCACTTTGCTGTCTGGAAATCGACCGGGCAAAATTTAAAAAATACTTACCCTTTGAACTAACCGAGATTGAACCTGTCTTTTACTCACTTTTTGGTGATGTCAATGCCTTGCAGGGTAAATATCATACCGGAATGTTCAGCTTAAAGGTTTCTGATATTATTCACGAGATCTATAATTGTAAAGAGACCGGTTTTCCCCGAATTAATTTTATGGGGGCAAAATCTCTCGAAATACTCTCTTATATGCTTTCCAGATACCGAAAAGAAGTGACCGGAAAAGGCCTTATAAATGTGACCGGAAGGGAATACAAAGCAGTTGAGAAGGTAACCGAATATATTAATAATAACCTGGCGAACCTGGAAACCATACCTGAACTCGCCCTACGTGTAGGGGTAAATGTGAATAAGCTCCAGGCAATTTTTCAATCGGTGTTTGGACAAACGGTGAATGAGTACATTCGAGATGTGAGGTTGTCAAAAGCATTGTCTTTACTTTCGAGAGGGGACATTCAAATTGGGGAGATCGTGCAGGAAGTCGGGTTGAACAGCCGCAGCTATTTCTCAAAGATCTTCAAGGAGAAATACGGGGTATTGCCACGCCAGATCCTTCATCATGAATCTGGTTTCATTCCTGAGCACCTGAATGAGCAAAAGAAAAGCAAAAAAAAAGAGGTTAATTAAGAACTGCAGGATAACATGGAGCATCCGGCCTTCTTTTCAGCCCATGCCGGTCTTTTTCCGGTAAGTTCCTCAAAGCCTTTGTCAGAGTAGGGGACTTTCAAGGCTTCCTGTAAGCTTAAAAATAAACTGTCATCTCCTTTTTCCAGTTTTTCTGCTGCCTCATGTAAAAGGTAGTTTCTTAAAATTATTCTCGGATTATTTCTCTTCATTATCTCCTCGGAAATATTTCCGGGAATGGAATTTTTCCGCATGCGGGTAAGATAATCCCTTATGAGATCTCTGAATTCCTTTTCTTCGGAAGGATCGAGCTTGTTGTAAAAGCATGCTTCGAAATGGCTTACCGGATCTGTATCAGCAAGATCTGGAACAGAGATCAGTGACCTGTAGAACAAGGTCATGTCTGGTTGCACGGAAGTCAAGGTCTTTTCAAATCGGGTAATTAATTCTTTGTCCTCTTTATTTACGGTATCCAGTCCCAGTTTTTTACCCATCATAGAGAAATATGAATTCCAGAACTCATCCTCATAAGAGCCGAGGGCTTCTTCAAGTTCTTCGGTATCCGGTAATAGGATTGAAATGGCATTAGCCAGTCTTCCCAGGTTCCAGTAGGCTACAGAGGCCTGATTCCCGAAGGCATATCTTCTTCCGGGTAGATCTGTAGTGTTTGGTGTAAATTCGGGATCATAATTATCCAAAAACGAAAAGGGTCCGTAATCAATAGTGAGTCCTAATATTGACATATTATCTGTGTTCATTACCCCGTGAACGAATCCTACCCGATGCCATTCTACCATCAAATGGGCAGTTTTTGTGACAATTTCTTTAAACCAGTCCAGAACTTTATTCTCCCCTTCAATATGAGGAGAAAACCTTTGAATGGACCAGTCAATGAGTTCCTGCATTTGACTCCTGTCTTTTTGCGCGGCCAAAATCTCAAAATTCCCAAACCGCAAAAAAGAGGGTGCTATCCGGGTAACTATTGCTCCCGGTTCATAGGCGGGGTTGCCATCATAAAACATATCTCGAAGAACTTTCTCACCGGTGGTTACAAGGCTTAATGCTCGTGTGGTTGGAACATTGAGGTGATACATGGCTTCACTCATGAGATACTCACGTACCGAAGAACGAAGCACGGCTCTTCCATCTGCCCGGCGTGAATAGACTGTGGGGCCGGCTCCTTTCAATTGAACTTCTAATATGCCTTTTTTCGAATCTAATTCCCCAAGGGTAATTGCTCTCCCATCTCCCAGTTGGCCAGCCCACTGTCCAAATTGATGACCTGCATAACAGGCGGCATATGGTTTCATGATAGGGGTAACTTTATTGCCTGCCAGTATTTCCAGGTCGTGCCGATCAGGATAGGACAGGTCCATTTCTGAGGCCATTTCTGAGGACCAACCTATTAATTGAGGTGAGCTTACCGGGGTGGGAGCGGCAAGACTGTACAGTACACCCGGCGTTTGTCGTGGGGTTCGATCTCCGCTTTCTTCCCCTTTAAAGGAAGTGGTGAAGTCTGATTTGAAAATTTTATCGTGCAGAGCCGCCATATCTTTCTTTTAAATTAAAAGGGCAAGTATAATACCAATTTTCCGGAATATAATGAATATAAAACGGCGTAGGAAAGAATGGATTTCTGAGATGTAAGCTTTTACTTTCAAAAAAGTATAGTAGAGACGAAATTCTTCCCTTGGTCAGAAAAAAATGCATTTTGTAGACCACATTTGTGGGATTTTTCTTTAGAAAATTAACAAGAGCTTAATGCTTTGATACCCTAAAAGTTAAACATCAATTAAATAGTTTTTGGGGTTTAGTGAAGTAAGTTACATTTAATAAAAACTTCAAAAAAGAATGCTATGATCTCTTACCAAAGCCGTAACCAAATCCAACATGAGCTGCATAGGATGTTGCCATATCAAATTAAAGAGTGTAAAGAATGTGATGAACTTCCTCTTGCTCTGGAACAATTAATTAAACATAATTTTCAAGCTACTTTCGTGTGTTATGACAAGAAAACCAACACAATTGAAGTAGGAGTGGAAGATCAGGAAGAATTGAACAGTTACCCTAATATTACAGTTCATAAGTTTAGTCTTGAAGAGGCTGTTACCCGGTTAAATAAAACTTTAAAGACGACAGATCAGGACTTAAAGTTTTATGGAAAGTTGCTTGCCGCGACAGGATCTCATAAAAGAATTGACGAAGTGGTTCTTGTGTGAAATTAAGTTTAGTAAACCATTTTGTTATAGGAAGAGGCCTTCAGAATTAAAGTTTTGAAGGCTTTTTTTATTTGAAATAATTTCTGACAAATTTATCAGGTAGCTTGATAACCTTATCTTTGGTTCTTCAATTTCTTGAAATTAATTATGGATTTAACAGCATTTATACTTTCCAGGACAGGACTTCCCAATAAGAGTGTTTCGAATACGCTAAAATTGATCGATGAGGGTGGGACTATTCCTTTCATTGCCCGTTACCGAAAAGAAATGACCGGGAATTTAGATGAGTTACAGATCGAAAAAATATCCCGGTTAAAAGATGAGTTTGACGAGCTGGAAAAACGTAGAAAGTCCATTTTAAAATTAATTGAGGAAGAAGGAGCGTTAACTCCAGAACTGGAACAAAAGATCAAAGAGGCCATGGAACTTTCCAGGCTTGAAGACCTTTACCTTCCTTATAAGAAAACCCGAAAAACCAGGGCCGATGTGGCAAAAGAGCTGGGACTTGAGCCTCTTGCCAGGATCTTAATGGCTCAGAATTCTCCAAATATTTCCAAAGTAGCTGAGAGGTATGTTGGAAGTAAGGTCACTTCTGTTGAAGAAGCGATTTCAGGAGCTAAAGATATCGCCGCAGAATGGATCAATGAGCATCAGCTTGTTAGAAGTAAACTGAGAAGATTATTTCAGTTAAAAGGAATTATTACCTCCAAAGTCATTAAAAAGAAATCTGAGGTTGACGAGGCTCAAAAATATAAGAGCTATTTTGATTGGGATGAAGGTATAAGGAATATTGCATCCCATCGCCTTATGGCTATTATGCGAGCCCATAAGGAAGGATTTGTACGATTAAAGGTAGATGTTGATAAGGAGAAAGCTTTCGACCTGACTAGCGGGATAATTTTGAAGGATCAACAGAATTCATGCACACCGTTCGTTCAGGAGGCGATTGAAGATTCCTTGAAAAGATTACTTCTTCCGGCTCTTTCCAACGAAGCACTTTCAGAAGCCAAAGAGAAAGCAGATGAAGAGGCAATTAGGGTGTTCGCTGAAAACCTGAGGCAACTACTAATGGCGCCACCCTTAGGAGGTAAACGCATCCTGGCGATCGATCCCGGATTTAAGTCGGGCTGCAAGGTGGTTTGTCTTGACGATCACGGGGATCTTAAACATAATGAGACGATTTATCCTCATCCGCCACAAAGGGAGCAAGCCATAGCGTCAAAGAAAATTAAATCGCTTGTCAATGCTTATAATATTGAGGCTATTGCTATAGGAAACGGAACAGCTTCCAGGGAAACAGAATTCTTTGTGAAAAAGATCCCTTTTGACAGGGATGTTCAGGTTTTTGTGGTGAATGAAGCGGGAGCCTCTGTTTATTCGGCTTCTAAGATCGCCCGTGCTGAATTTCCGAATTTTGATGTGACTGTGAGAGGTGCGGTTTCTATTGGAAGACGGCTGGCCGATCCTTTAGCCGAGCTGGTTAAGATCGATCCTAAATCTATTGGGGTTGGGCAATATCAGCATGATGTGGACCAGGTGAAAATGAAAAAAGAACTGGATCGTGTTGTTGAAAGTTGCGTGAATAAGATTGGGGTGAATGTAAATACTGCCAGTGGGGCCTTGCTTAGTTATGTTTCGGGAGTTGGTCCTTCCCTGGCCGAAAATATCATAGCTTATAGAAGTGAGGCCGGAGGTATTGGATCTAGAGATGAACTTTTAAAAGTACCCAGGTTAGGAGCCAAGGCTTTTGAACAGGCAGCCGGTTTTCTACGAATATCAGATCCGAAAAATCCCTTAGATAATTCTTCTGTACATCCTGAAAGTTATAAAGTGGTAGAGAAGATGGCTCGGGATCTGGGAGTGAAGGTAAAAGAGCTTATAGGAAATAAGGATCTTTTAAATAGAATTGACCCTGAAAATTACATTTCTGAACAAACCGGAATATTTACTTTGAAGGATATCATTTCAGAATTGGAAAAACCCGGAGTCGATCCGCGAAAATCAGCTAAGGTATTTGAATTTGACCCCAATGTAAAAACCATTGCCGATCTCAGATCTGGAATGAAACTACCCGGAATTGTAAATAACATTACGAATTTTGGTTGCTTTGTCGATATAGGAATAAAGGAAAGTGGATTGGTTCATATCTCCAAGCTTGCCAATGAGTTTATAAGTGACGTAAATTCGGTTGTCAAGTTACATCAACATGTGCAGGTGACCGTACTTGAAGTAGATGAATCAAGGAAAAGAGTGCAGCTTTCTATGATCGATTAAAACTTAAAAAGTCTTTCAAAAAGGGCTTTTTAAACTAGTTTTTTGAAATAATATCCTCTACAATTTGTTTGGCGTGAACCCGTGAATTTTCAATGAACCATTTATGAGTTTCAACTCCTCCGCAAATTACTCCTGCAAGGTAAATTCCAGGAACATTGGTTTCCATGGTTTCGGGATTGTAATTCGGAATTCTTCTGCCGTCATCAGATGTTGTGATACCAATACTTTTCAGAAACTCAAAATTGGGGCGATAACCGGTTAATAAGAGCACAAAATCATTTTCAATAACCTGCTCTCCTTCTTTTGAGGTGATAATCACATCATTCTCCCTGATCTCTTTAATTTCAGCATTAAAAACCGCTTTAATGCTGCCTTCGTCGATCCGGTTGTCAATATCAGGCTTTACCCAATATTTCACTCTTTCCCCAATGGCCGGCCCACGAACGATCATGGTTACATCACCACCTTTGCGATAGATCTCAAGAGCGGCGTCTACTGCAGAATTGCTTGCTCCTGCCACGATAGTCTTTTGAGTAGCATAAAAATGTGGGTCTCCGTAATAATGTGCGACTTTGGGAAGGGTTTCGCCCGGAACATCTATATAATTTGGAATATCATAAAAGCCGGTGGCTATAATGACATTTTTGGCAGTGTATTTTCTTTTGTTGGTGGTGATTTCATGAGACTCTTCTTTGGAAGAGTCAACATTTTCAACCTTTTCAAAAAGGTGAATATTGAGGTGGTTTGAGGTGGCTATCCTTCGGTAATACTCCAGCGCCTCCTGTTTTCCCGGTTTCGGTTTATTGCTAATAAAGGGAATGTCATCAATTTCAAGTTTTTCCGAAGTAGAGAAGAAGGTCATGTTGGTGGGGTAGTTGTACAACGAGTTCACCAAACAGCCTTTTTCGATGATCACGTAAGAAAGACCTTTTTTCTTAGCTTCGAGTCCGCAGGCGAGACCAATAGGACCCCCGCCAACAATTAAAACATCATATATTTCTTCAGGATTATTGATTTGCTAAGGATTTTAGTTCTTGGATTGTCTTTTCAGGATCTTCAGATTTGAACACAAAACTACCGGCCACTAAAGCATCTGCACCAGCTTCTACTAATTGGGCGGCATTTTTATCAGTCACCCCGCCATCTACTTCTATCATGGTAGAAGCGTCATTTTCCTCAATGATCTCCTTCAGGCGGCGTACTTTTTTGTAAGTATTTTCTATAAAACTTTGTCCTCCAAAACCAGGATTCACGCTCATTACCAGCACCAGGTCTATATCATTGATCACATCGGCCAGTAATTCCACACTTGTGTGCGGATTTATCGCCACCCCTGCTTTCATACCTTCAGCCTTGATGGCCTGAAGCGTTCGATGTAAATGGGTACAGGCTTCGTAATGCACTGTTAGGATATTCGATCCTAGATCTGCAAAAGTTTTGATGTAACGATCAGGGTCAACGATCATCAAATGTACATCTAGGGTCTTTTTTGCATGTTTTGCAATTGTTGCGAGAACTGGCATTCCATAAGAGATATTCGGAACAAAGACACCGTCCATAATATCAATGTGGAACCAGTCAGCTTCACTGTTATTGATCATTTCAATATCTCGCTGGAGATTTCCGAAATCGGCAGCAAGAACAGAGGGGGCAATTAAAGTTTTAGTCATTAGAGTTGTGTCGTGATTGTTTGTCCAAAAATAGCAAGAATTATGCAAATCCCGGGTGGGATAAAGATCAGGATTTTCTATCCTGAAAAAGGGTAAAAAAATGAACCCCGGTAATCAGCCGGGGTTCTCATCAATCAATCAAAAAACGAACAGTTCATTTAAAACTGTTGTCATCTTCAATAGGAGATTATCCTAAGTATGTTTTTAAGATCTTGCTTCGGGAGGTGTGTTTTAGCCTTCTGATAGCTTTTTCTTTAATTTGTCTAACTCGTTCTCTGGTAAGATCAAAAGTCTCGCCAATTTCTTCTAATGTCATTGGATGCTGGTCTCCAAGTCCGAAATATAAACGGATCACATCAGCTTCACGCGGAGTAAGAGTTTCTAAAGCTCTTTCAATCTCTGTGCGCAAAGACTCGTGCAGTAATTCCCTGTCAGGGTTTGGTGATTCTCCTGAACGAAGTACATCGTATAGGTTTGAATCTTCACCCTCTACTAAAGGAGCATCCATGGATACGTGACGACCGGAGTTCTTCATAGACTCCTTAACATCGTTAATGGTCATGTCCAGTTCCTTAGCGATCTCTTCAGCACTTGGCGGGCGTTCATGGGATTGCTCTAAAAAAGCAAAGGTCTTATTGATCTTGTTGATCGATCCGATCTTGTTTAAAGGTAAACGTACAATACGTGATTGTTCTGCCAATGCCTGAAGAATAGACTGGCGAATCCACCAAACTGCGTAGGATATGAATTTGAAACCACGGGTTTCATCAAATCTTTTAGCTGCTTTAATTAATCCTAAATTTCCTTCATTGATAAGGTCGGGAAGGGTCAATCCCTGGTTTTGATATTGTTTTGCCACAGAGACCACAAAACGAAGGTTCGCTTTTGTAAGTTTCTCCAGAGCACGGTCATCACCCGCTTTAATTCGCTGTGCCAATTCTACCTCTTCATCGGCAGTAATCAGGTCAACTTTACCAATTTCTTGCAAATACTTATCCAGCGAAGCAGTTTCACGGTTTGTTACCTGCTTCGTAATCTTAAGTTGTCTCATCTATCGTCTCCTTGGATTAATTGTAAATAACTCTTGTAATAGTTATACGTAGAGAGGGAAGAAAATGTTACAAGAAATAAAGATAAGAAAAAATTTTTTTCCTTCGCCCTCTTTTTCATACTTCTTTTAGGTCTTTCTTATCACAATTAGAAATGCAAATAGCATGCCTTATATAAAAAAACGCCCTGAAAATCAGGGCGTTAATTTTAAATTGAAAGATTCAGGGTTTATTCCTTTTTATCTCTACTATCTCTATTGTCTCTGTTTCCTCTAGATCTATCGTCACGGTTTCCGCGGTTGTCGCGGTTTCCGCCTTCACGATTATCTCTAGGTGGTCTTGAAGTAAAGCCTTCAGGCTTTTTCAATAATGCCTTTCTGGAAACTTTTGGTTTTCTTGTTTTTGGATCAATTCCGAAGTATTTCACATCGATCACATCACCAACGTTCACGATGTCTGTAACGTTGTCTGTTCTTTCCCAGGCAAGTTCAGAAATGTGAAGAAGAACCTCATTTCCTTTGGCTTCCATATATTCTACTACGGCTCCAAAATCAAGGACCTTTACCACTTTTACTTCGTATACGCTACCTACTTCAGGTTTGAAAGTAATGGCTTTAATCCTTTTCTTAACTTCGTCGATAGCGTTCTGGTCAACCCCAAGGATCTCGATCACACCCATTTCGTCAACCTCTTCGATCACAATAGTACAACCGGTTTCTTTTTGCATTTCCTGAATAACTTTTCCACCAGGTCCAATTACAGCACCAATGAATTCACCTGGAATTTCCACTTTCACCATCTTAGGGGCGTGTGGTTTAACATCAGAAGCAGGTTTGTCGATAGTCTCAGTGATCTTATCAAGAATGTGAAGTCTACCGTCTCTGGCTTGTTTCAAGGCTTTTACAAGGATCTCATATGAAAGTCCTTTGATCTTGATATCCATTTGACAGGCAGTAATACCATCAGCAGTACCTGTAACTTTAAAGTCCATGTCTCCTAATGCATCTTCATCTCCTAAAATATCAGAAAGTACAGCGAAATCATCTCCCTGAGAGATCAATCCCATTGCGATTCCTGAAACTGGCTTAGTAAGTTGAACACCTGCGTCCATTAATGCCATGGTTCCCGCGCAAACAGTTGCCATAGAAGAAGATCCGTTAGATTCCAATACTTCAGAAACAACACGAATGGTATATGGTGAATCGTCTGGCACCATTCCTTTAAGGGCTCTTTGCGCCAGGTTTCCGTGTCCTATTTCACGACGGGAAGTACCGCGAATTGGGTAAGCTTCTCCCGTTGAGAAAGGAGGGAAGTTGTAATGTAAATAGAAGGTTTCCTCACCCTGGTAAGTAGGGAGGTCAACCTGGTTGGCTTCTCTTGAAGTTCCCAGTGTTACCGTCGCTAATGCTTGAGTTTCTCCTCTTGTGAAGATCGCTGAACCATGTGTTGATGGCAGGTAATCTACCTCACACCAGATTGGGCGAATTTCGTTTGTTTTTCTACCGTCAAGACGGATTCCTTCTTTTAAGGTAAGATCTCTAACAGCTGTTTTGTGAACTTCCTTAAAATATTTTGAGATCAAACCACCATTTTCTTCCAATTCTTCTTCTGAAAATAGGGCTTTTACTTCTTCTTTAACTTCACCGAAACCAGCACTTCTCTCGTGTTTCCCAAGAGCTTGCTTTGCGATATCATAGATCTTTTGATAAGCAGCCTGGTGAATTTTTTCTTTAATGCTTTCATCGGTCTTTGAAACTTCATATTCACGAGTTTCTTTTTTACCGAAGGCTTCAGCTAAACGAACCTGTGCTTTACACTGGTCTTTGATAGCTTCATGTGCGAACTTGATCGCTTCAGCCATTTCTTCCTCAGAGCATTCATCCATTTCACCTTCTACCATCATCACAGAATCTTCAGAAGCACCAACCATAATGTCGATGTCTGCCTGCTCCAATTGAGAACGGCTTGGGTTGATAACAAATTCTCCATTGATCCTTGCTACACGGGCTTCAGAGATTGGAGCCTCGAATGGGATGTCACTTAATTGGATAGCTGCAGATGCGGCTAGTCCTGCCAGAGCATCAGGCATCACCTCTTCGTCATGCGACATAAGTTGGATCATCACCTGAGTTTCGAATCTGTAATCTGCCGGGAAAAGTGGGCGCAGTACACGATCCACCAATCTCATCACCAAAATTTCTTCGTTACTTGGTCGTGCTTCACGCTTGAAAAAACCTCCAGGGTAACGTCCTGCTGCAGCAAATTTTTCGCGGTAATCTACAGTTAATGGAAAGAAATCCATTGTGCTTGGAGTGTACGATGAGACTACGGTACATAGCATCATGGCATTCCCCATTTGAACAACAACCGACCCATGGGCCTGTTTTGCCAATTTTCCGGTTTCGATGGAAATGGTTCTGCCACCTTCCAGTTCGATAACCTCTTTAAATGTCTTTGGAATCATAAATAAATTTTAGTTCTACTCCTGCCTAAGCAGGCTTTGTTAAACAATGGTCTCCCGTCTTTTCGACGGAACGTGTTGTGTTGTTGTTGTGGGTTGTTGTAAGACCAATGAAAAACTGCCTTTTGTTTTTTGACCTAGATCAAAAAAGCCAGGTAATAATTCTGAGTTTTAGTTTCCTGAAAAAATTTTCAGGATAAAAAATTACATAGAATTTTCTAAGGAAAGGAGAAAAAACCATTAAAATTTACTAGTACTCAATTTTTTAGAAGAAATAAACAGATAAAAAAAAGGGGCGCGAAGCCCCTTAATATTATTTTCTTAATCCTAATTCCTTAACGATTGCACGATATCTCAAGATATCCTTCTTCATTAAATAATCCAGCAGGCTTCTTCTTTTACCTACTAATTTTACAAGTGACCTCTCAGTGTTATAATCTTTACGATTGTTCTTAAGATGTTGTGTCAAGTGCTCAATTCGGTGAGTGAACAATGCGATTTGCCCTTCAGCAGATCCAGTGTCATTCTTTCCTTTACCGTGTTTTGCAAACAGATCCTGTTTTGCTTCTTTAGTTAAATACATTCCAATATTAATTTTAATGATTTTTATGTATATGACAGCTCTTCTGTCAGGCGGCAAATATACTACTTTCTGTTATATTACCTATTCTAATGAATTTTAATTTTTCTAAGATTCTTAGGATCAGGAGTAAGTGCCCAATTAAGCTCTTATCGGCTGATTTAGAATTAGATCAATATACTGGTTTACTTTATTCTTTAGCTCTGATCGTTTGGTGATAAAATCCAAAAATCCATGTTCTTTAAGGAATTCTGCCGTTTGGAAGTCTTCCGGAAGATCTTTTCCGGTAGTGTCTTTCACGACTCTTGGTCCTGCGAACCCGATCAATGCACCCGGCTCTGCGATATTAATATCTCCAAGCATGGCGAAAGAAGCCGTGGTTCCTCCAGTGGTTGGATCTGTACATAATGAAATATACGGGATCTTAGCATCGGCCAGCTGAGCTAATTTCGCGGAAGTTTTTGCCAATTGCATAAGAGAATAGGCAGCTTCCATCATTCTTGCTCCTCCGGATTTTGAAATAACCATTAACGGAAGCTTGTGCTTCAAAGCGTAGTCTGCAGCTCTTGAGATCTTCTCTCCAACAACTGCACCCATAGAACCTCCAATAAATTTGAAATCCATACAGGCGATAACAATCTCTTTACCTTTTGATTTTCCAACCGCAGTACGAACAGCATCTTTTAGTCCTGTTTTATCCTGGGCCGAAGCTAAACGATCTGTATACTTTTTGGTGTCCTCAAAATTCAAGGGATCCTTTGAAGTGAGATTTTTATCCAGTTCGGTAAATTTATTATCATCAAAAAGAATCTTGAAATACTCATTACTTCCAATTCTAACGTGGTAACCGTCCTCAGGACTCACGTAGAAATTCTTCTCCAGTTGCTCTGCATCAACGATCTTACCGGTTGGTGACTTATACCATAAACCTTTTGGTACATCTTTTTTGTCTTCGGTAGCTGTTTGTATTCCTTTTTGCGTTCTTCTAAACCAAGCCATTGAATGTTGGATTTAATACTTCAGATTAGTCTGAAATAAATTGTTCTAGATTAAAGTGTATTCACATTATTTAGATCTTCAAAAGCCTTTTTTAAGCGGGCTTTAAAAGTAAGCTCTCCTTCACGAACCCATTTTCTTGGGTCATAATATTTTTTGTTTGGAGATTCAGGTCCTTCCGGGTTACCGATCTGAGATTTTAAGTAGTCAGATTTTTCTCCCATGTAATCTCTGATCCCTTCAGTATATGCAAATTGAAGGTCTGTATCAATATTCATTTTGATAACTCCATATCCAATCGCTTCTCTAATTTCTTCAAGAGTAGATCCACTTCCGCCGTGGAAAACAAAATCAATATGATTTTCTTCAACCTTGTATTTCTCTGTAATATATTCTTGAGAATTTTTAAGGATCTTAGGAGTCAATTTTACATTTCCTGGCTTATAAACACCATGTACGTTACCAAAAGCAGCTGCAATTGTAAATTGATCACTTACTTTGCTTAACTCTTCATAGGCATAGGCCACTTCTTCTGGTTGGGTGTAAAGTTTTGAAACATCAACATCAGAGTTGTCTACACCATCTTCTTCACCACCGGTTATCCCTAATTCGATCTCCAAAGTCATTCCCATTTTTGACATTCTCTCAAGATATTTCTTGCAGATTTCCATGTTTTCCTCCAGAGATTCTTCTGAAAGATCTATCATGTGAGAACTGTAAAGTGGTTTCCCGAATTGTTCAAAATGCTTTTCACTGGCATCCAAAAGGCCATCGATCCATGGCAATAATTTTTTAGCACAATGATCTGTATGCATAATTACGGGTACACCGTATAATTCTGCCAATTCGTGCACATGTTTGGCACCAGCAACGGCTCCTGCAATAGCAGCGCGTTCCCCTTCGTTAGAAAGGCCTTTACCTGCATTGAACTGAGCGCCTCCGTTTGAAAACTGTATTATTACAGGTGCATTCAGCTCTGCAGCGGTTTCTAAAACCGCATTAATTGTGCTTGATCCTATTACGTTTACAGCCGGAAGGGCGAATTTATTTTCTTTTGCGTATTGGAATATTTCTTGAACTTCTTTTCCGGTGGCAACACCGGGTTTTATGTTATGACTCATGTTATTAAATTTTGGTTAACAAAAATAACAAAATTTGTCGGCTTAGAAAGGATAATTGATCCCCACATTGTACACAGCATGACGAATATCATAATCTTTAAACCATCTTTCTCCCTCAGGTCTTGCCGGGTCATATGTTTTGAACCCTATATCAAAACGCAGGACGAAAAAATCAAAATCATAACGCAATCCAATTCCGGTACCAATTGCCATTTCTTTGAGGTCTGAAAAAGAGGTAAATGTCGAGGCCTCTTCTTCTACTACATCTAAAACATTCCAGATGTTCCCGGCATCTATGAAAATCGCACTGTTAAGATCTCCAAACAGGTTATAGCGATACTCAGCACTCAATGCGATCTTGAGGTTTGCTTCATTGAACTCATTTCGGCCACCACTGCTTCCCGGACCCAGGGAATATGGTTGCCAGGCTCTGTTGTCATTGGGTCCGCCGGCAAAAAAGCTTCTTATAAACGGGATGCTGTTAGAGTTTCCATAAGGAATTGCGATACCTCCGAAAGTTCTTACTGCAAATACATTTTTTCTTCCCAGGTCCCAGTGTTTGATATAATCAATCTCTGTTTTGACATATTGTGAAAAATTCACCCCGAAGATACTATATCTTCCTTCCGCATTTTTATCTATGTTAGCCGCTTCAGCAGCTATCGATAAGAAATTACCTGCGCTCTCCAGTTTGATCCTTAAACGAGAAAAATCTTCATCATAGATATTCTCCTTTTTATTAAGGATGTATGTAAAGTTTGATGCAAAGATCAAATTGTCCTCGGTTAACCTGTTTTTACGCTCCCTGATGTCATTAAGAATTTGAGTTTGAGGGGAGGAGAGGTTGTCCACATCTCCAAGTCTTGCATCTCTTAAAAAAGAGTTGGCTCCCTCGGGAATGATCAGATTTTTTGTGCCATTTTCATTAATCGTAAAGTAGCTTTCATTGGCAACTACATTCTCAGAAGTAGCGATGTCGTTTAATTCCTCAAACGAGTTCCTGTATACATTAAAGTAGTTGTTGGTGTTCAGGTTTCGCACATATTGAACATTAATTAGATCCAGCAGGTTGGTGCGTGTTTCTGAAGGTAGCCATCGATAATTCATGATGGCTGTGAGACTTTGTTTGTCAAGTCCAATATTGGTCTGTGTACTTATACCTAAACTGAGATTAGTAAAAGGGTACATGTATTTCGGGATGAATCTTTCTGTGGAAACAGGAAATAGAATCCTGGGTAGTGAAAGATTAGCGTCTGCGCCAACTTCAGTGATATCAAAAAATTTATCTGAATCATTAGCGGCATCTTTAGAAGAACCTATGCTTCCGCGGGCAGAAACCTCAAGAATTTCGGCTCCTCTGAAAACGTTTCGAATAAGAAGGGAGCCACCAAATCCAATTCCGAACTTCTGAATGTTGCTTTGGGAAATGTCAAAATCAAAGCCCAGCGAATATTTTGGCCTGGCAGTTAAAAAGATGTTGGCAATAAGATCTGTCTGAGTACTGTCCGCCGGATCTGTCATGTACTGAATGTTCGGATACTTAAAGATCCTTAGCTGATTAAGGCGGTTATAGGTCAGACTGCGTTGTTGATCTGTATAGATGTTATCGGGGTTGATGAAAATCGCATTGGTAAGTGCTTGCGGTCTATACTTTAGCTTGTCAAAACTATAAATGTGAAAGCCTTCATGAGATGCGGTATCAGTAATTGGTTCATTTCTATTCTCAAAGGTATAATCGGGAAAAATATTGACCCTGCTGATCTTATGAACTTTAAAAGGAACTCTTGTATTAATACCATCCACGGTAGCCTGCCTGTTTTGAATGATCACGGCTGTATTGACCTTGTGGTCTGTGTTGATGGTGTCAGCTTCAAAACTCAGGTATTCTTCTTCAAAATGATAAAGACCATTATTCCTAAAAAGAGAGGTCAGGCGTTCCCGTTCAGCGCCAAAATCTTCGGTGTTATATTGTTTTCCGGGTACGATCCGCGAATCGGCAGCGTGCGCCTGATAGATCGAATCTGCCACTATAGATGCGATACGGGTGGTAATAGAATCTACAATATAAGGCTCCTTAGGGGTGACAAAGTAATTTACTTTCCCGCGTTTCTTTCTAGTAGGAAGGATCTCGTAAGATGTTTCGGCGTTGAACCATCCTTTGTTCCAGTACCAGGCCTTAAGGCGGTCTGCAGATTTACTTGTGAGACTGGAATCGATAATGGCAGGTGGTTCACCTGTTTCCTTGATCCATTCGTTGATATTGACATATATGTTTCCAAGTCTTACCACCTGTTTTTCAGAAAGTAGATCGACAAGTCTTTCTTTTCGTTGCGGTTTCTTATATAACCAGCGTTGAAAAACAGAATCTGCTTCCGGTTTTGCAAGGTTGTAAAAGTAGAGTTGGAGGGGAATACCAATAAAACGGCTATTGGGTTCCTCGTACAGTTGGTTGTAAATACGTTTCTCTTTCACTTTTTCACCATCGGCAAAAATGGTGTTCTTCATTAGTAAACGCTCATCACTCTCAACTCTTTTAACTGCATTACAGGAGGAAAGTAGACTAAAGGTTAAAAGAATTAATGATATTTTTGCCCAAAAGTGTTTCAAGTAGTGATTTTAAAGTGTTCAAAAATACAACTTTGGTATGTTTAGCAAAAGCCAATTCAAACTAATAAAGAGTCTTACTCAAAAAAAATACAGGCTTAAGCAAAAGCTGTTTGTAGTAGAAGGCAAAAAAGCCATTTTCGAGCTTCTTAATTCTTCACTGCAGCTGCATTCCATTTATACCACTGAGGATATTTTTAATGCCGAAAGAAACAAAACTTTTTTCATTGACGAGCCCGATCTTAAAAAGATCAGCAATTTGACCACTCCGCAAACCGCCCTAGCGATTTTTCACATTCCCGAAACCCAAGAACCTGATCTATCAGGACTAGTGGTTGCCCTCGACGGGGTGCAGGATCCAGGGAACCTGGGAACCATCATTAGAATGTGTGACTGGTTTGGCGTAGAACAGTTACTGTGCTCCGAAGGAACCGTGGATTGTTATAACCCTAAAGTGGTGCAGGCTACAATGGGGTCTATTTCTAGAGTGAACATTAATTATGTGTCACTTCCTGAAGCGCTTAAAGCGGCGAACAAGAACATTTCTGTCTACGGAGCATTTTTAGAAGGAGATATTATTTATTCCCAGGATCTCAAGGATGGGATCATCGTGATGGGAAATGAGGCAAACGGCATTTCTTCGGAAATAGAAACCCTTATAACTAAAAAACTGCTGATCCCGCAATTTGGGAAAATCCAGGAAACCGAAAGCCTGAATGTTGCAACGGCTACTGCTATTTTTTTAAGTGAGTTCCGAAGAACGGAATTTACTGGAAAGTAAAATTGATAAAAACACCTCTGGAAGACATTTTGTCGATATTTCGGGTGTAAGTACTGAAGGGGTCATCGTCCCTAACGATCTCATCGGTAAATCCGAAGATTCCCCTAATAGAAGGAGTGAACTTGAAATAATACATATACAGGTCTATCCCGAAACCGACCTCGTAGTAGAAGGCATTGGTCTTCATCCTGAATTGCCCGTCTTTATTATCATCTGGGTTATTCTGGTTACTTGATAAATTGATGGAGGTTGATAGACCGCCAATTACGAAAGGCTTGAAATTGTTGATCCTTGTAGTTGAGAATTTCAGAAGTAATGGCACATGAACATAGGTAGAGTTGATCTCTCTGAAGGCGTGTACTTCTCCTTTGTAGAACTGGAAATTTATCCGGCTAAAGGCAACTCCCGGCTCAAGACGAAGATCTAAATGTTCATTCAGTCGGAGGTTCCCTATCAACCCCACATTGAACCCTATTGTCCTGTCTGAAGAAAAATCTTTTCCTGTGGCATCACTAGGAATATAGTCAATGTAATCGAAGTTAAAATCGTATGAATTGAATCCTAAAAAGTAACCCCATGACCAGCGTTGCTTGTCAAAATTGGGGTTGTTCTTGACCTTTTCATTATTGGTGAAAATCTGAGCATGCGCCGGTAGTACGCTAATGAGTACGAACGCAATAATCAGATGTTTCTTCATATTCTTATTTTGATGCAGTGTAAATAGTGGCAACACCCATAGTTTGAGGCTTGTCTTCTACATTATTAAACCCGATTTTCCGCAAAATATTGTTGAGCCTTTCACCATATGGGAAGGCCGCAGCACTTTCACTAAGATACGAGTATGCAACTTTGTCTTTAGAAAAAAGTTTCCCAATTATAGGAAGAAGGTTTTTGCTATAGAAGTGATAGCCTTGTTTATAAGGGAATTTGGTAGGAACAGAGGTTTCCAGAATAACAAAAATACCTCCGGGTTTTAAGACCCTGTGAATCTCTGCCAGTCCTTTTTCAAGATCTTCAAAATTCCTAACTCCGAAAGCTACAGTAATAGCATCAAAAGTATCGTCTTCAAAAGGCAGCGCTTCTGAATCTCCCTGGATCATTTCGATCTTATCGCTAAGCCCCTTTTCACTGATCTTTTTTCTGCCTACTGAAAGCATTCCTTCTGAAAGGTCTAAACCTACAATGCGGGTCGCTCCGGTTTTGGTCATGTTGATAGCCAGGTCTCCCGTTCCTGTCGCGATATCTAAAACTGAATCGGGTTGGGTGTCGGCTACCAGTTTCACTACTTTTTTACGCCATTTGACATCAATTCCGAAAGAAATGACCCGGTTCAAACCGTCATAATTAGTAGAAATGTTGTCGAACATCTGTTCCACCTGCTTTTTTTTGTTCAGTTCAGAATCTTTATATGGGGTAATCTTTTTGGACATTTTTTAATTTTTGCCAAAGATACAAGTTTATGGGGCAATTTTCTGCCAGAAAATAAATACTTAAAAGGTACTTTGTTTTGGTTGAGGTAAATACCTTAACTTTGTTTTTCTTGAATATATAAATCCCTGTATGAAAATTATTATTGCCGGTGCCGGCGAGGTCGGATTTCATTTAGCGAAATTACTGTCTTACGAATCCCAGGACATCACTCTTATTGATATTAACAGGGATAACCTTTTGTATGCAGATACACACCTCGACATTCGTACCATGCGTGGCGATGCTACTTCAATAGCGGTTTTAAAGGATGCCCAGGTAAATGAAGTTGACCTCGTGATTGGAGTAACCAGTAGTGAGACCACGAATATTACCGTTTGTGTGCTGGCAAAGCAACTGGGAGCTAAGCGTACTATCGCCCGAATTGCGAACACTGAATTCCTTGATAATAAAGAAGAGATAGGTTTCGTGAAATTTGGGATCGATGAACTAATTTCTCCCGAAGCCCTTGCTGCACGAGAGATCGAGCTATTATTAAACCAGTCTGCGTTTAACGATAGTTATGAATTTGAAGACGGGGCACTTACCATGGTAGGATTAAGCCTGTCGGGTTCTGCTGCGTTTATTGGAAAAACGGTAAAAGAAACTGCTAAAATATTTCCGGGTATTCACTTCATGCCTATCGCCATGCAGCGAAAAGGAAGCCAGGATACTATCATTCCAAGAGGGAACACATATTTCAGGGATGGAGATCAGGTTTACTTCATAACCACAAAAGGTGGGGTAAATGACCTGTATAAACTTACAGGAAAGACAAGGCATGATATTAAAAATGTAATGATCCTTGGTGGAAGTAAAATTGGAAGGAAAACCAGTTATGACCTTTGTAAGAAGAAGCTGAACGTGAAATTGATCGAAAGTGACAAGAATACTGCTTTTGATCTTGCCGATGAGCTTCCAAAAGCTTTGATCATTCATGGCGACGGGAGGAATGTAGAGCTGCTGGAAGAAGAGAGTATCCAGGATATGGATGCCTTCATCGCGGTTTCCGGAAATTCTGAAACTAACATTATGACCTGCCTCGTTGCCAAGTCTAAAAATGTAAAAAGAACGATCGCTCTCGTTGAGAATATGGACTACTTTCAGTTAAGTCATTCTATTGGGATCGATACATTGATCAATAAAAAGCTATTAGCAGCAAACAACATTTTCCGGTACATAAGAAAAGGAGAGGTAGTTGCCATGACAAGGCTGAATAATATGGATGCTGAGTTATTGGAGTTCATTGTAAAGCCATCATCCAGAGTCGCTAATAAGAAAATCATAGATCTTGATTTCCCAAGGTCTGCAATTATCGGTGGAATTATTCGCGATGGAGAGGGGCAGATCGTGCTGGGTAATTTCAAAATACTTCCGGGAGACAGAGCCGTAATTTGCTGTTTGCCGCATTCTATAAATAAGGTTGAAAAAATGTTCCTGTAATGCCAAGACTTAATAAGCCTATTATTAGTCATATTATGGGGCTGCTGTTGGTGTGCAACGGTGGGTTCATGTTATCGGCTGCAGCGGTGAGTACCTATTATGAAGACGGGGTAGCTCTTGAGATTTTCACGGCTTCTTTAGTTACCATGGTCTCGGGAATGTTATTGATGTTCTTTACCAGGGGTCACCGCAGGGAAATTAAAAAACGGGATGGATATTTGATCGTTACTTTCGGGTGGGTTTTAATGGCTCTAAGCGGAACTTTGCCATATGTGCTAAGTGAAAGTATACCATCATTTACAAATGCCTTTTTTGAAACCATGTCCGGTTACACCACTACGGGTGCGACCATATTAAATGATATCGAATCCATTCCAAAAGGAATTCTTTTCTGGAGGAGTCTTACCCACTGGATAGGAGGTATGGGGATAATCGTTTTAGCCATTGCTATTTTACCGCTACTTGGAATTGGAGGGATGCAGTTATTTGCTGCAGAAGCACCCGGCCCTAGCGCAGATAAATTGAAACCCCGAATTACCGATACTGCCAAAAGACTTTGGTTCATTTACGTGGGGCTCACTTTCGCCGAAACAGTTTTGCTTCACCTGGCGGGGATGGGGCTTTTTGACGCTGCGAATCATGCCTTGAGCACCATGTCTACCGGAGGATTTTCAACCAAGAACGCGAGTTTAGCGTACTGGAATGACAACCCTCTTATCCAGTATATCGTCGCGTTATTCATGTTCCTTGCAGGAACTAACTTTGTGATAAGTTACTTTGGGTTCAAAGGTAAATTCCTAAAAGTGGCCAGGGATGAAGAATTTAAATGGTACAGCTATTTTATTATTGGTTTTACATTGGTGGCCGCACTTGTGATTTATTTCAAGTCAGACCCCGGTCTCTCTTCAATAGATCACCCTATGGTTTTTGGGGAGGCTGAAAGTGCTTTTCGGCATGCCTTGTTCCAGGTGTTGACAGTGGTTACCACTACAGGGTTTGTAACTGCCGATTTTACCATGTGGACACCATTCCTTACGGTTTTCTTCTTCGGAATGTTCTTTTTGGGAGGTTCTGCCGGGTCTACTGCGGGGGGTGTTAAAGTGATGCGACATGTTATCATGATCAGGAATGGAATCATCGAATTTAAAAGAACCTTGCATCCAAATGCTGTTTTACCGGTGCATTATAATGGAAAAAGCATTAATAAAAAGATCGTTTTCAACATCCTTGGATTTTTCATACTCTATATGTTGTCCTTTATTATTGGCGCAGTAGTTCTTGCTTCCATGGGATTAGATTTTGAGACCGCCATTGGAGGTGCTGCGTCTTCCCTCGGAAATATTGGTCCGGCTTTAGGCTTTTTGGGCCCTGTAAATAATTATGATATTCTCCCGATAATGGGAAAATGGTGGTGCGCCTTTTTAATGCTCATCGGAAGGCTTGAATTATTCACCGTTTTGATACTGCTTACTCCATTCTTCTGGCGTAACCGATAAAACTTCAGATAAAAAAATCCCCGAACTTAAAAAGTGCGGGGATTTTTATTTCAGGATACTTCAGAAATTAGGCTTCTGAAATAGCTTTTTTGATTCGTTTCATCGCTTCTTCGATGTCCTTTTCACTGGCTGCATAAGAAAATCTGATGCAGTTAGGGCTTCCGAAGGCATCACCTGTTACGGTAGCGACCAGTGCCTCTTCCAATAAGAACATAGAAAAGTCTGTTGCGTCATTGATCTTGTGGCTTTTCAGGGTTTTTCCGAAGAAATAGGAAACATCCGGGAAAACATAAAATGCTCCTTCCGGCTCTGTAATGACAAATCCGGGCATGTCATTAAGAAGATCGATGATCAATTTCCTGCGTGTTTTAAAGCGGTCGATCATATACTGGATCTCACTCACTGGTGCTTCCAATGCTGTAATTACCGCTCTTTGAGCAATACAGTTGGCCCCGCTTGTAATTTGACCCTGCATTTTATTGCAGGCACGGGCAATCTCGGTAGGTCCGCCTATATAACCAATCCTCCAGCCGGTCATGGCAAAGGCTTTAGAAACCCCGTTCACGGTGACAACCCTGTTGTACATATCATCGAACTGTGCCATGGAAAAATGATCTCCAACAAAGTTGATGTGTTCATAAATTTCATCACTCACCACGATAATATCCGGATATTTTTGAAGCACATCGGCTAAACCTCTAAGCTCTTCTTTGCTGTATACCATCCCACTTGGGTTACAAGGGGAGCTGTACCATAGCATTTTTGTCTTAGGGGTGATCGCTTTTTCCAGTTGCTCCGGAGTCATTTTGAAATTAGTTTCAACAGTGGTAGGCACTTCTACAGGTACTCCTTCTGCGAGCTTAACAATTTCGGCATAACTAACCCAATAAGGACATGGGAGGATAACTTCATCCCCTGGATTAAGCATCACCATGGCAATGTTTGCCAAAGATTGCTTTGCCCCAGTGGAAACTACAATTTGTGATCGGTCATACGTCAATTTATTGTCCCTCTTGAACTTTGTGATGATCGCATCTTTGAGCTCCAGGTAACCGTCAACCGGGGTGTAAGAGTTGTAATTCTCAGTTATTGCTTTGATGGCAGCTTCCTTAATGAAATCAGGAGTATTAAAATCGGGTTCGCCAAGGCTTAGCCCAATAATGTCTTTACCTTCTTCACGCAATTCTCTAGCCTTGGCAGCCATGGCTAAAGTTTGCGATGTAGACATACTCTTAATTCGATCAGATAGATTGTACATGCAATTAAGTTTAGTTAGTTATGATTTATGCTGAAATTGCAGGTTTCGCACCCATTTCTTTTAAATGTTTGAAGTGTGCGGCAATGGCAGCCCTGGTGGTTTTGTATTCGTTATAAGGCAACTGGCATTCCTTAGCAGTTTCCCTTACGATCTTGGAAAGTTTGGTGTAATGAATATGGCTGATGTTCGGGAAAATATGATGTTCCACCTGGTGATTAAGACCACCGGTAAACCAGTTCACGATCTTATTCTTCGTTGAAAAATTCACCGTAGTGAATAACTGATGGATCGCCCAGGTGTTTTTCATAGAACCGGTTTCATCCGGTAGAGGCATTTCAGTTTTTTCAACCACGTGTGCCAATTGGAATACCACCGAAAGAATTAGACCTGCGGTGTAGTGCATAACGAAAAATCCAATCAGGATCTTCCACCATGACACCGGTACAAATAGCATGGGAATTACGATCCAGATGGCAACGTAGATCAATTTGGTTATTGCTATTATACTCCATTGTTTCACCGGACTAGGCATTTTCCCGTAAGAAAGCTTCCTTTTTAAATAGTTTTTCGTCTGTTTAAAATCGGTTGTAAGCGCCCAGTTAAATGTCAGGAGTCCATACAGGAAAATGGAATAATACTGCTGGAATCTATGGAAGCTATGCCATTTGGAATGCTTAGAAAATCTAATTATCCTTCCGGCATCCAGATCTTCATCGTGGCCGTGTATGTTGGTATAAGTATGGTGCAAAACATTGTGTTGCACCTGCCAGTTATAAACGTTTCCGGCAAGAATATAAATGGTTCCACCCATAAATTTGTTCACCCAGTTTAATTTGGAATAGGACCCGTGATTACCATCGTGCATTATATTCATACCTACCCCGGCCATACCCACGCCCATTACTACTGTAAGTAATAACATCCACCATTGAGAGATGTCCAGACTAAGAATAAGAAAGTAGGGGGTAAGGAAAATTGAGAACATTACAACTGCCTTTAAATGCAATTTCCAGTTCCCTGTTTTAGAAAGATTATTCTCTTTGAAATATAAATTAACCCGTTTGTTCAGAGTTCGGAAAAACTTTGCCGAATCTGTTCGGGAAAAACGTACGCTTGAATTATTCATTTAATTTTTTAAAAATTGAACTACAAATGTAAAATATAAAAATCCTTTCCCGGTATTTAAGCTCACAATTAACTGCCTTAAATTAACTACTTTTGCTAAAAATTGTAAAATTTTGGAATTAATCGAACAATATTTCCCGGAAATTACTCCGGATCAACGAGAAAAATTTGCCGCTTTACAGGAACTATACAAGGATTGGAACAGTAAGATCAATGTGGTTTCGAGAAAGGATGTAGATGAACTTTACCTGAGGCATGTTTTACATTCCCTTGGTATTGCTAAGGTTCAGCAATTCCTACCGGGCGCAAAAATCCTGGATGTGGGAACCGGGGGAGGTTTCCCTGGAATTCCTTTAGCGATCCTCTTTCCTGAAACCAATTTCAGGCTGGTGGACAGCATCGGAAAAAAAATAAAGGTGGTAAATGAGGTTTCTGAAGGTCTAGGCCTTCAAAATGTGGTGACCACAAATTCTAGAGTAGAGGAGATCGATGGAAATTTCGATTTTATAGTGAGCAGAGCGGTAGCTGCTATGCCTACTTTTGTGCATTGGGTGAAAGGAAAGATCGCCAAAGAAAGTAAGCATGAGCTGAAAAACGGAATTTTATATCTCAAGGGTGGTGATCTAACCGAAGAATTGCAGGACTATCCAAAAGCTACTATTTATAATTTGAGTGATTACTTTAAAGAGGACTTTTATGAAACCAAAAAAGTAGTTCACTTACCTCTTAAGTATAAAAAATAAAGCCCGGAATCCCGGGCTTTATTTTTTTGACGTCTTTTCTGATTTTTTAGTCTACTACAAATTTGACTGATTTGCTTTCTTCCTCCATTTGAAGTTTTAAAATATAAACTCCTGATGCTCTCTCTCCAATTGGGATTTCATAAAGCTGCTGGACGGGAACTTCGCCATATTCAGATAATTTCTGACCATTGATATTATAAAGAATGGCACTTTGAATTGGGATCAAATAAGGGTTTTCAATTGTAACTTTGGTTTCCTTACTTGAGTAATAAGAATTGATCGATTCAGAATTGTTTTCTTCCGTTACTTCTTTTGCTATTTCAGTTTGTGGGAATACCAGGCTAAATCTGCCTTTAATGGAGCCTTCCGGTTCAACCGTTTTAAAATCAGATTTTCTAAGGTCATAGGTAGTTTCAGAAAGACTATCCTTTAAATGGATTTCAAGATCTGCAGGAATATTTTCCAGCTTATCTATTTTAATACTAAATTCTCCTTCCTGATGAACCTTCACGATCAAAGGAAGTTCTCGATCCGTATTAAAATCAGGTACCGCCTGAATCACGAATCCAACATCATGGATCGCCCAGTACATGTCCTCATCGATATTCTCAATAAGTGGTGCGTCATAACCCAGATCGAATCCTGTCGAGGTAATCGAGTCTCTGGTCACTAAGATCTGGCGCTGGAAACCTTCCGGAGAAATATATCTTAGGTAGATCTTGGCGCGCTTATCTTCATTGGCTTGTTTCTGGGCTTCCTCTTTCTCTTTTTTGGATTTGAAGATCGACTCATCATCAATTTGATGTTCGGTTTCAAATACACGCTGACTGTTTTTGAAAATGATTTCTCCACCCTCAACCGTTGTTAATCCTGCCAGGGCTCCGTTCAGTTGAGTGCTTACATAAAAGGCCTGTCCTACGGGGATGTATCGTTTTGGATTCAAGCTGGCGTCAGCTCGATCTCCCGTTGCGTTGATCCTTTCATCATTAGCAATAGCCTCGATCCCTCCGGAAAGGTTAAGAGTTGCGTAACCTCCAATGTATCTCTGGAGATAATGCGTTTTACCTGCAAAATGATCCCAGAAATAAAGGGTTCCATTAAACACATTTTGGGAGTTATTACCTCCTGCATCTTTGATGTTATCTGAAATGAATTTATGGCTGTCTATTGCCGACGGATAAGGGTTTCCAACCAGGTAGTCATTCCCGACATTTACCACATGTTTGATGGTTCCATTATTTGGTTTACCTATAAAAGTTAAATTCTGACGGTCTTGAATAGAAGCTGAACCTGAAGTTCCTTTCATTGTAAAACCTTCCCCTGCCTTAATGTTTCCATTTTGACCTACATGTAACCATTCGGCGTAGGTATTGCTCTTGAAATTGGTGTATTTATAGAGCCAATAAGTGCTTATCCTTTTTGGTCCTGTATAACCCCAATCAGCATAGTGATACTGATAATTAAAATCAATAGGTCCCGGATTAGTATGGTCGGTACCATCTCTTAAAACTGAAGCTACGGTATAATCTGCATTGTTGGCACCACCTCTTGGACTAACCGGGGAGGACCAGTAGTTATAGTTAAAGCTGCTGGCAGTTCCCTGCTGATCTCTTTCAATATATCCGGAACTGGTTTCTTCCAGGATACTTCCTTCATCCTGTAAAAGCTGAGATTCTCCTACCAGGTCAATAGCGCCATTCAGTTTTAGATAATGGGTTACCCGTAAGCTATGTCCGCCATTGTACTCTGTGAAAGCCTGGTTAGGGTTGTAAACCGAAATTTTACTCTGTAAACTTCCATCAGCTGCCAGGTTTTCTTCGGAAAGTAAAGCCAGTACAGTGATATTCTTGTTGCCCGAAATCAGGTTATGAGATGTTCTTACAATATTCCAGTCGATGGATTTTTGGTTGATCCCCAAACTGTTCGGGGCATCCCAACGGCCTCTGGCATATTTCCAGGGTGAGGTCGATGGTTCGATATCCCTCCAGTTCCCGTCTCGCTTAGAAACGTATGGTAGGGGAGCTGTATTTTCCTGGAAGGTCGTAATGTTCTTTAATACTCCGGGAACCGCATTATTGGAAAGGTCTAATGTTGTTCCGTTTCCGTCTGCCGCTTCCAGGGCTAGCAATTGGTAATAACCGTCCAGGTCATTCCAGGAAAGAGGGCCGGGAACTTCCATAGGCAATTCGGTACCTTTAACCATAGCCATACCGTCGGCTCCTAAAGCACCTTTTTCAAGTCTTTGGTTCATCATGAACCTTAATTGTTCAGCCGTTAAGGCTTTCTTCCATAATCTCACCTCTTCTATCCAGCCGTTGAAATGACTTGGAGCTCTGGTCGAACGATTCGAACTACTGTCATAAGTGGCCCCAATAAAGAAAGGTGCAGAGGAAGTTTTAGGATTATTAACGGTCAGGCTATTTACCTGTAATCCATCTACAAATAATTTTGCAACAGTTCCGTCATAAGTAACGGCAATGTGATACCATCTTTGAGTATTTAACGGGACAGAGGAGTTTGGAAATATACTAACGCCACCAACTTTGAAAGTTGGAACTCCACCTGACGTAATAGCTAATTCATAGCCTTCACCCAGGGTGCTGGAATAATCTTTTTTAGATAGTATTGTTCTGGTTCCTGAAGTGGATTTTAATTTTACCCATGCTTCCATGGAATAAGATCCGGTATCAAAATTATAGGCTTCAGGCCCAAAATCAATGTAGTCATCCAATCCATCAAAATCAAGATAGTTACAATCCTCTATAATGTTGATCACTACTTTATCTTCAGAATAACAACTTCCGTCTGCGTTAGAGATCGTCCACGTCAGTTCGTACTTGCCGTCAGTTCCTGTAAATTGAGTAGTTGGATTTGAAGGGTCATCGATAATTGGAGTCGAACCGGCCGGTTGATAAACGATCTCCCATCTTCCGGTACCTGAGGTCGCAGTATTAGCTTCCAGGTTTGTTGAAGTGAATCCACAGCGGGTTTGATCGGCCCCGGCATTTGCGACTGTTAAGGCAGGTGGCTGAGTGATATCTACGCTTTTCACTACTGTACAACCCCAGGAATCTGTTATGGTAACGGTATAATTACCCGGACTTAAGTTTTCTGCACGCATAGTGGTTTGAGACCTGGCATCATTCCATAAATAAGTATATGGAGCTACTCCTCCTGAAGTAGACTTCACTTCAGCCCAACCGTTTTGTTCCCCGAAACAGGAAATGTTTTGAGAGTCAAGTTCTACTAAAAGTGCTTCGTCCGGTTCATTGACTATAACATCATTAATGATGTGCGTGTTTTTCTCCTGTCCCAGTTCCTCTGCGACTTCTTTTTTGTCGGTTACGGTAACTGTGTAATTTCCAGCCGGCAGGTCGTTAAATACATTTATCGAAGAGGTGTAAGTAACTCCTGTGTCGTTATTATGAGCTTCAAAGTCGAATTCTCCGGTACCTCCAAATGCATATATTATAATGGATCCGTTCGAAGTGTCCTTACAGGTACTGCTGGCTTCAGCATAAGCTCTGATAGGAGTGGCTACGGCTATAGTTTGGTTTGAAGAAGCACACATGTTTCTTTCAGTATCTCCACAAGCCTTTGTATTGTTATTGGTCCATTTATAGGTAATGTGAATTAAGTTCAATACCTCATCGCATTTCCAGTTGATCTGGTTATCTCCTGTTCCAATTTGGTTCAGACGTACTTTGTCTCCAGGCATTACCTGTAGTGGAACACCATTACTATCAAGCTTCTCAAAACAATTGGTTGCCTTGTACTGTTTGGTGGAAGTGGCTGTTGAAATGGTATATATGAATTCAGAATATAATCTATAGACGTTGGAGCTCTTACTAACGATAAACCAAATATACATAGGGGTATTATCATCGCATTCATCAGTCTTCATTTTTACCCCGTTTATATCTCCTATGTAAAAACTGTCATTGTAAGCTTCAAAGTTTTTAGAGGAATCACAGGTTTCAAAACACTCTCCAACATAGTGTTGAAAGGTATGGACTGTAACGGTCCCGCTTTGGTCTGTAACAGTAAGGGTGATAGTTTTATCCCCTATAGTTGAATAACTCACTTCAAAAGGTCCTATCCCTGTGGTTCCAGGAGGTAAAGAGGCACCTTCGCCAAAATCCCAGGAATAGTTAAAAGTGTAAGGTTCTCCATCTCCTCCCTGGGTTTGTTCCAGGTCCACCTGGAATGTGGAGGTACGAATAGTATCGTCGGTCTCCATACAAACAGAGATAGCACTAATTTCAGCTGTAACCGCATCAAAAATGGTGAAGTTTTCTGAAACAGTACAACCTTCAGCATCCCGGACAGTAAGTTCGTAGGTTCCTCCTCTTAATCCGGTGACAGTTTTAGTGGAAGCAAACACATTTCCCGAAGGATCCTTCCATTGGTAATTATATCCTCCGTTACCACCCGTTGGATCTGCTGTCGCGGTTCCTGTAGTTGAGCCATAGGTGGTAGTTCGGGTAGTGGTAATATTCGGGATCAGAGCATCAGGTTCAGTAATGCTAATGGTGGTTAATTCTTTTGAACAACCACTGTTATCTTTCATCTCTACCACGTAGGTTCCAGCAGCCAGTCCCGTAAACTGGTAACCTGTTGGGGTAGAATTAGTTTGCCAGGTTCCACCATTAAGCCTGAAACTGTATGGAGTGCTGTTTCCTCCGGAAGGATTTGAAATAGTAATACTTCCTGAATGAGTTTGGTAGCAACTGGCGTCTTCGTAATCTATATCTGCTGCAAGTTCATCAGGACCGGCTACGGTCGCGTTTAAAACTTGGGAAAGACGACACCCATTGGAATCCTGGATGAAAACTTCGTAATCGCCCGATGCTAAACCGGTTATTGGATTGCTGGTAAATGTGATGTTGTCAACAGAATATTCATAAATTCCGGTCCCTCCCGTAATTGTTCCATTTACCTGAATGGCTCCATCGAAAGCTTCAAAACAGGACTCTGGCGTAGTTGTGGTAGAACTTCCCGAGGCGGGTGGAGTATATTGTAAAGCTCCCGGTTCAGTAATAGTGATTTCATCTTCTCTAATACAACCGGTAGCATCTTTTACCTTAACAAAATATGTTCCTGCGGAAATATCTGTAAAAGTAGAACTGCTGCTGAAGCTTCCATTGTTAAGAGCATAAGTGTAAGGTGCCTGCCCTCCAATAGCATCCACCTGTATACTTCCGTCATTTCCACCGTTACAGGTAACTGCAGAGGTAGTGATAGTAGTGATGATTGGATCTATTATGAGTTTCTGTTCCGCGAATACCACATTACCCGCGTTATCCTCAAATCTCCAGTTGATGATATGTTCACTCAGGTTGTTTTGCGGTAAATAAGTGGTGGGATCGTCAGTTGTTCCGGTGATAGCCGCGGTGCTACAGTTATCTGTAGTTTGTGGGGGGGTAAGAGTGATCTCACAACTTGTACTGATTTCTGGAAGCACAGGCACTTGCGGTAATTCATCATCTTGAATGGTGATAACCTGTCTCACAGCCTCAGCCGGATTTCCATTTACATCATTAACGTTCCAGGTGATTATAGTTGTCCCTATAGGGTAAGGGTCTGAAATTGCATTACCGTCATCCCTTGTTCCAACAGGATTACCAACAGAGCAATTGTCGGAGGTGGCAGGTTCAGTAATTGTAACCGTGGCTTCACAACTTCCCGCATCTGTACCCTGGGTAATACTAGGGGCAAAGTCGATCACGGGAACTGTGCTATCTTCAATAGTGACTGTAGCAGTTGCAAAATTGGTATTGCCATTCACATCTGAAACAGTTAGGGTTACAGTGTTGTCTCCAATATTTGAACAATCAAAATCTGTAAAATCAAGAGCGAATTGGTCCAGCTGGCAATTATCTGTAGAGCCATTGTCTATGTCTGAGGTGGAGATAGAAGCTAGTCCGTTTTCATCCAGTTGCATCGTAATGTTTTTTGTGAGAACGATTGGGCCAGATGTGTCTTCGACTGTCACTTGAGCAGGTGCTGAAGCTGTATTCCCATTTCCGTCGGTGGCGGTCAAAACTACTGTCTGTATCCCGATCTCAGAACAGTCAAAAGTATCTTTGTCAAGAGTCAAGGTGAATGAGCAGTTATCGGTGGTTCCGTTATCTACTTCGGAAGGAGTAATGCTGGCAACACCTGAAGCATCTAATTCGACAGTGATATTCTGAGTTGCCACATTCGGAGCCTGATCGTCAGTAATAGTTACTACCTGATCTACCGGAACTGCAGCGTTACCGTTCACGTCTGTAACTTCCCAAGTGATAGTGGTGCTTCCATAAGGGAAAGGTTCAGTAAGATCTAAACCATCGTCACGGGTACCAACCGGTTGACCAACTGAACAGTTATCGGTTGCGGCAGGAGCATAGGCAGCATCCGAAAAATCAATTGCAGCCGCACATTCCAGGTTAATATCCTGGGTGGTAATTACCGGCAATTCATCGTCTGTGATAGTGATCGCCTGTTCAGCAGTACCAATGTTTCCGTTAGCATCTATTGCTTCCCACGTTATGGTTGTGATTCCGACAGGATAAGGGTCGGTTAGAGGAAGATTATCACTTCGGCTTCCTGTTGGAACCACTACAGAACAATTATCACTGGCGGTAGCGGCTGGAGGTGAGGAGAAGTTAGCAGAACATACACCAGAATCTGCAGATGCTATAATATCTGAAACTGAAATTACCGGGGCTTCTGAATCTGTAGCTATTATTTCAATAGGTACGGATGTAGTAGTAGAGTTATCTCCAACATCTGTAACTGTAACCTGGTATATTCCGGTCGTTAAATTATTAAGAGTCGTGGTTTCAACTGTGGGATAAATTGAACCATTTTTTGTCCATTGGTAAGTATAAATGGTTCCTCCGGTAACACTAACGGTGATCGAACCATCGTTGTGTGCCGGGCAAAGAACATTCACCTGATCCTCTACTGTTATGACATGGCCGGATATCCCGGAGGTAGAAGCGGTTGAAAAAATTATCGTAAAGAGGAAAAAACCTGTGATTAAACTCCAGATTTTAACAGGGAGAGTAATTTTTTTCATAGGCACCGTGCATTTAAACGTCAAAATTAAACATTTTAACGAGATTTTATCGTTTTTAACTATAAATTATTAGTCTAAAACGTTAAAATTCAGGTTGCAAAATCTTCTAAGGGTATGTACTCTAACTGATGCCGGAGAATGTTAAATATTTAATAAATGTAAGAAAATTCTTAAATTTTACTTGTGCGCTAACATTAAAAAACCACCCAGAAATTGAGTGGTTTTTCATGATTCAAGTGGTATTACTTTATTTTTTAATCACAAATTTCATGGACTTTTTGCCATGCGCCGTTTCCAGCTGAAGGATGTAAACCCCGTTCGTTTTTAATGGAACTATCAGGTCGGTTTTAGTTTCGAGCGGTATATAATCGTACATTCTTACGAACTGGCCGCTTAAAGTATAGATATAAGCCTTGTTAACCGGAATAAGTTCAGGATTTAGAATCGTGATCAGGTTCTTTTGATTTGAGTAGAAAAGTTCCACTTCGATAGAATCCAATTCTTCCAGATTCTCTTCATCCAGGCTCATTTTGTCATTCAGAAAGACGATAGAAAATCGATTCTTGATCAGTCCTTTCTCGGCTTCGAATCTAAAGTTCTCTTTCCTGAGGTCAAAAGTTTCTTCCAATAAACTATCTTTCAGATGGATCGCAAAATTTTCGGGAATATTCTCTAATTGATCGATTGAAATAGTGAATTCTCCTTTTTCTGCAATTTTTAAGGTCAGCGGAAGCTCTGTTTCTTTATTGAAACCCGGAACTCCCTGGATGACAAGTTCAATTCTGTCCATTTGCCAAAACATATCCTCCTCAAATTCATCATATAACGGAGCATCGTATCCCAGGTCAAAATCCAAAGTACAGGATTCGTCCTCTGTTACCAGCAATTGCCTGTGGTAGCCTAATGGCGTTTTAGCCTTGATCCATATCCGTTTTCTGGTATCATGTTTTTCCTCGGGCTGAGTAGTAGCTGATATTTTGGAGGAGCCGGTGACTCTCGGTTTTTCTGTGGTGTGAAAAACGGCTTTTGACGGATCCTCTTTTTGGAATACCCGCTGACTGTTATTAAACTTTACCTCCCCACCGGTAATACCTACCGGCTGAGGTAGTTTTGAGGCCCAGTTTTTCACATTGTCATCGACTACTGTATTAATGAAAAATGCCTGTCCCGGAGGTATATATTGTTTCGGTTCCATTCCTCCAATCTCCCCGGTAGCATTAATCCTGGCGTCATTGGAAACTGCTTTTACTCCCCCGGCTAGATTATACGTGGCATAACCTCCCACGTATCTTTGGAGGTAATGGGTTTGACCTGAAAAATGTGACCAGAAATAAAGAGTCCCGTTAAACACATTTTGACCTCTTCGGTCTTCAAGGTTATCCTTTATAAATTCATCGGCATCTATGGCTGAAGGATATGGATTTCCTATAAGGCGATTTTGACCCGCACTTATATTTACCGAAACAGCACCGTTATTTGGCATTCCTGTGAAAACATAGTTTTGAAGATCGAGAATACTTCTATGCCCAGAACTTCCTTTCATAGTGAAGCCTTCCGCAGCATTTATATATCCGTTTTGCCCAATCCAATGCCATTCGTTGTATAGACCTGCGTCCCCATGAAATTTATACATCCAGTAAGTACTAAGCTTTACAGGATCGCTCAAGGCGCCATCGGCATAATGATATTGATAATTGAAATTGATCGTTTTTGGGGTAGCAGGATCGGTGCCCGACCTTAAGACCCCTGCGATGGTATATCCCGAATTTTGAGAATTTCCTAAAGTGCTCACCGGCGAGGAGAAATAATTATAATTAAAACTGCTGGCTGTTCCCTGTTGATCTCGGTCAAGCCTTCCGGAACCGGCCAAAATACTACCCTCTGTCTGGACTAATTGTGATTCTCCATTGAGATCAATGAATCCGTCCAGTTCGAGGTAATCTGTTATGGTCAGCGCATTTCCGGTACCCGGTTGATTGACCGAAGTTGGATTAGTTCCTAACATGTCCAGTTTTCCGCCTTTTAGAAGTAACCCTAATAAGGTTATATTTTGGTTTGCGGAATTCAGATCGTCAGAAACGTATGCAATGTTCCAGTCGATCTTTGTACCATCAATTCCCGTACTGTTGGGTGGATCCCAATAAGTTGGTTCAACCCAGGAATTTTTGTTCCACCAACTTCCTCCATTTAATGAAATGTATGGTAAGGGGGCTGAGTTTTCCTGGGAATTTTGGATATTCTTTAAGTAACCGGGAGCCTGTATTGTTGCTATATCTGGAGTTGTTCCAAGGGCAGCGTCTATTTCTGAAACTATTAAACGGTAATAACCATTTAGACTGGACCAGGGTAGGTCATTCGGAACATTCATAGGAAGGATTTCGCCTTTTACGACTGTATTCCCGGAGGAACTAATTCCCTGTTCAAGACGCTGATTCATCATAAATTGCAGCTGTTCTTGCGAAATGGCAGTCTGCCATATCCTTACTTCTTCGATCCAGCCATAAAAATAATTCTTAGGTTTTTGAGGGGTATTGGCGTAATAAGCTGCTCCTATAAGAAAAGGATAGGTGATATCCTTAGGATTGGAATTGTTAGGTATACTGGTTTGAACCGGTAGATTTATTCCGTCAACAAACAATTGAGGCAAGGTGCCATTGAAAACCACGGCAACATGATACCAACGGTCTGTACTGATTTTATCATTTGTGAGAACCTGATTTCCATTCCACCGAAAACTAAGAGCTCCATTAATGATACTTAAATCATAGCCTCCCGATGTAAAATCTGCGGTGTTCCTTTTGGAAATAATAGTTTTGGTGCCACTTATGGATTTTGGTCTGATCCAGGCTTCCAGTGAGAAATTGGAACCTGGAAAATCATAATGGTCGCCAACTACGACATGGTCGTCGATACCATCAAAATCAAGAGTGCTGCATTCTTCAGCAAAGGTAATGGATACCTGGTCACTGTTAGGACAGGAGCCATCATCTGCATTAGAGATCGTCCACTCTAAAATGTAGGTTTCACCAGGAGATCCTGAAAATGAAGCCTGAGGGTTATTTTTATCTGGATCTGAAAGCAAACCTCCGGAACCTGAAACAATTCTCCATTCTCCCATTTCTCCCGCGGCAGGATTATTGGCATTAAGTGTAGTGGAGGTAATTCCGCATCCTAAGTTTTGCGTGATTCCGGCGTTGGCGGTAGTCAGTTGAGCCGGTGCAGTCAGGGTAATTGGTTTGGTGATGGTACAACCGTTAGCATCAGTAATAGTTACCGTATAATTTATTTCGGCTAATAAGCTTATAGCATTCTCTGTAGTTGCACCCGAACTCCATAGATAAGAATATGGAGATGTTCCTCCGGTCGCTGTCACTTTTGCAGCGCCTGTTCCTCCGTAGCATTCAACCAGTTGGGTAATGCTTATGTCAGCATTTAAACTTGAGCCGGGCTCGGTTATCGTTACACTTCCGGTGGTAACAAAATTCTCGGAATCTTTTACATTATAAGTATATGTGCCAACAGGCAGGTTGAAAAATTTGTTGGAGGTTTGATACGTTCGGTTTTCGGGCCCTGAAATGCTATACATATAGGGAGATTGCCCCCCGGAGGCCCTTATGCTGATTGAGCCGGAAGACTCTCCTTTACACAGGATATTTGTTGGTGTTGCTTCGGCCATGAGAGGAGTGTGAACGATCACTTCTTCGGAAGGACCATAACACATGGGTTTAGTTCCTTTATTACATCCCCAGGTTCTTTCGTTGGTCCAACGAATATTCAATTGTAAAACTTTAAAGGTTTCCCCACATTTCCAGGTTATCTTGTCTCCTGAAGTATTGGTGTCCTGTACCTGGAATAGACGGAATAAACCTAAGGGTATGGGTTTATATGTTGGAACGGAAGGATCTTCAATTTCTTCAAAACAACCAATAGCTTTTCGGGACACCGTTTCAGTGCCATTATTTGTGGCATAATATAATTCAGAACTTAATCCATAGCCATTGGCATTCTTAGTTATTTCTATCCACATGTATTTTTCTGTGGTCTGTTCGCAATTTGCCCCTGTTAACCTGTTTCCATCCTTGTCCCCGATGAAAAAATTATCTGTGTTCAGATCAAAGTTCACAGAAGTTCCGCAACCCTCGAAACAGCCTCCAACATAATGGGGGATCTCAAAGGTCTGGGTATAATTACTTTCGTCTTTAATGGTCAATTGTATAATTTTATCCCCATCTGAATCCCAGTTAACAGTAAACTCCTGCATTCCGGTTCCGGAGCTTGGCGTCGCTCCCGGGCCAAAATTCCATTGATAAACAAAGTTTTGTGGATCTCCTATTCCTCCGGTGATATTATTGAGGTCAACTTGAAAAGTAGAGGTGCGGATATAGTCATGAACACTTTCACATTCAGAGGTGGCCAGAATATCAGGTCTGACGGCAGGTATAACAGTTACCGATTTATTAATGAAGCACCCATTGGCATCACTAATTTTAACTTCATAATCCCCTGCCGCCAAACCGGTCGCCTGGCGCGAAGTGGATATAACAGCATTAGATCCTGCTGCCCTCCATTCATAATTGTAAGGCGAGATTCCGCCGGAAGGATTCGCAGTCGCAGTACCATCATTTATTTCATACACAGAAGTTCGGGTATTGGATGTCGAAGCTGTTAAAGGATTAATTGTAATAGTTTGGGAAACATTGGATGTATTCCCGGCATCATCCTCAAAAGTCCATACGACTGTACCAGAGGTTGAAAAAGTTGTTGACCTGTTGGCAGTAACGGTGACATTTGGATCACAATTGTCTGTTGAGGTGGGAGGATTGACCGTATAGGTACAACCCCAAATTATATTGTTGAGGTTTGGAGGGATTGGAGCTTCATCATCCTCAATGGTGACATTCTGCTCTGCACTGTTTGTGTTCCCTGAATGATCTGTGACCTCCCATAGAACCTTCGTAGAGCCTAAGGAAAAAATGTAATTCGCTGGAGTTATTTCTGAACCTCCAACATATGCTTTTATCGAAGCAATACCACAATTATCTCCTACCAACGGAGTTCCCAGAATTGCCGTTGAGGAGCAATTCCCTTGTCCGTCATCTGAAGTTTTAGCGGTAACATCTGCAGGAGCTGTAATGGTAGGATTTTCATTATCCATTACAATTACATCCTGAGTAGCTGTTTCTGTATTTCCTGCATTATCGGTAACCGTCCAGGTAACGGTCGTGGTACCGGTAGAAAATGTGGAAGGTGCGTTATTGGTCACACTTGCTACAGAACAATTATCGGCGGTGTCAGGGTTTCCAAGGTTTACACTGGAAGCAAAACATTTCCCGGGATCTGTGTTTATTGAAACATCAGAAGGTGCTGTAATACTTGGATCTTCGTTATCTGTGACAGTCACGCTTTGGGTGTCGAAAGCTGTATTTCCAGCATTATCGGTAACCGTCCAGGTGACGGTCGAGGTACCGGTAGGAAATGTGGAGGGAGCGTCATTGGTCACACTTGCTACAGAACAATTATCGGCGGTGTCAGGGGTTCCAAGGTTTACACTGGAAGCAAAACATTTCCCGGGATCTGTGTTTATTGAAACATCAGAAGGTGCTGTAATGCCTGGATCTTCGTTATCTGTGACAGTCACAATTTGGGTGCCTGAAGCTGTATTTCCTGCATCATCAGTAACCGTCCACGTAACGGTCGTGGTACCGGTAGGAAATGTGGAAGGTGCATTATTGCTCACACTTGCTACAGAGCAATTATCGGCGGTGTCAGGGGTTCCCAGGTTTACACTGGAGGCAAAACATTCCCCGGAATCTGTGTTTACTGAAACCTGTGAAGGTGCTGTAATGCCTGGATCTTCGTTATCTGTGACAGTCACAATTTGGGTGCCTGAAGCTGTATTTCCTGCATCATCAGTAACCGTCCATGTAACGGTCGTAGTACCGGTAGGAAATGTGGAAGGTGCATTATTGCTCACAATTGCTACAGAACAATTATCGGCT
>NZ_JBHTJP010000032.1:983231-1072096 GCF_042676025.1 Salinimicrobium gaetbulicola | reverse complement strand
GTGCCTGAAGCTGTATTTCCTGCATCATCAGTAACCGTCCACGTAACGGTCGTGGTACCGGTAGGAAATGTGGAAGGTGCATTATTGCTCACACTTGCTACAGAACAATTATCGGCTGTGTCAGGGGTTCCCAGGTTTACACTGGAGGCAAAACATTCCCCTGAATCTGTGTTTACTGAGACATCTGAAGGTGCTGTAATGCCGGGGTCTTCGTTATCTGTCACTATTACATTAAAACTGCAGTCTTGAGAATTATTCCCGGTAGCATCGATCACAGTCCAGGTGACGGTGGTGGTTCCTTCTGGAAACACCGCTCCTGCCAATGAATTGCTGTTATTGAAATCGTTTGTTATGGTCGCTCCTGGGCAGTTGTCGCCAAATGTCGCAGGATCAAATTCTGTTCCCACGGCTGTATAGGTACATTCCCCGGCATCTGTAACTCTGTTTTGTTCATTTATACAGGATATTTCGGGGATTTCATTATCGGTAACAACCACATCAAAACTGCAGGAAACACTATTTATACCGGTGGCGTCTGTTATGGTCCACCTGACAGTAGTGGTTCCTTTAGGAAATACGGTCCCTGCCAATGAAGTGCTATTATTGAAGTTATTGGTGATAGTCGCTCCCGGGCAGTTATCTGAATACCCTGCCGGATCAAATTCTGTTCCTGTGACAACGTAAGTACATGTATCGGTATTCGTGTTTCTGGTTTTTTCCGTCAGACAGGTAATATTCGGATCCTCATTGTCCACAACTTCGACGATTTGGTCATCACTGGCTAAGATATTTAAGCCATCTGAAATTTGCCATGTGACCGTCGTTGTGCCCGTTGAAAACAGATATGTAACCGGATCAATTTCAGTATTATTCACAAAAGCTTTTGCAGGAAAACCGGCGCAATTTGACACCGTAGGAGATCCGAGGGAAACAGTAGTGGTACAATTTCCGTTATCGTCATTACTGGTCCCAACTGAAACATCTGAGGGGGCCGTGATAGTACATAGCTGAATTTTGTAAAAAGGCATGATGTCGTGTACGAACGTTATTTCGTTTTTATGAAATTCATCCTTGGTATTTGCCAAAGTAGCTTTTTCTGAAAATTTTAAATTGGTAAGACCGGTAGGGTTTGAGGCAGTCAACAATAAAAAAGAAAAAAATGTGATTCCGGTTAAAAGAGTCCGGAACACCACAAGAGTAATTTTTCCCATAAGCGAATGTTTGTCAGGAATTTAACCAGTTTTAACTTCATAATTTAATCTTTAACTAGAAATTAATAGTATAAATCGCTGAAAGACAGCATAAAGTAGATGAGTGGAGACTGCTTGTAGGAATAAATTTAAATTTTACGAAAAATTTTCAATTTGAGGATTAAAATAAAAACCGCGATAATGAATTTCTCACTATCGCGGTTTAATTATAATTGATTTTAAAACTTATTCTAAGATCACCTTTTTAGTCCTTATTCCATTTTCTGAATGGACTTTTAAAATATAAACTCCTGAACTGAACCTGTTAACCGGTAATCTCAACTCCTTCTCATTAGGAACATCATAGTACACGTGTATTTGTTGTCCGAGAACATTATTCAGGTAAATTCGCTCTATCCCTATTAATTGAGGATTTCTAACAAGTATTTCCCTGGATCCGTTGACGTAAAGGATCTCAAATTCTCCGGTGTCTTCCTCATCTATAATTTCGTCCTCAATGTCAATCGCGTTCGGATCTTTGAAAATTATCTTGAACCGGTTGTGATAAGTGCCGGTATCAGAGGTCGCGATGTATTGAGTTTTCCTAAGATCATGAGTTACTTGTAATAAACTATCCTTAAGGAAAATATTCATGTCGTCAGGGATGTTTTGTAGTTCATCAATACTGATCTTGATCTGACCTTCTTCATGGATCTTCATACCCAGGTCAAGTTCTCTTTCTACGTTAAAATCTTCTACGGCTTGTATTACAAATTCATAGTTACTGAAGAACCAGTACATATCCTCTTCATTGTCTTCTATCATAGGTGCGTCATATCCAAGATCAAAACCGCTTGAGGTGACTGGGTCAGCAGTTACCAATAATTGTCGGTGATAACCTAATGGAGATTTGAATTTTAACCAGATCTTCTGTCTGGTATCTTCATTCGAAGTGGCTGTAGTATTTTCGGTAGAGGTTGCATTACCCACTGTTAGACCTTTTACATCTGTTTTTTCCTGAGTATGGAAGACAGAGGTGTTTCCGCCGGTGGTTTCTCTTTCATAGACACGTTGTCTATTTTTGAAATTAATAGCACCTCCGGTCACCGTAATACCTGATATTTGAGCAATTATCGGATCCAATTTTGAATTCACAAAGAATCCCTGAGCTACCGGTATATATTGACCAGGTTTTTTAGAACCAGTAGCATCGTTGGCATTGATCCTTTGATCATTAGAAATAGCTTCAGTGCTACCTGCTAATGTCCAGGTTGCATAACCTCCTATATACCTTTCCAGGTAATGGGTCCAGCCACCAAAATGATCCCAGAAGTATAGCGCACCGTTGAATACATTTGATGAATTTCTACCTGTTCCTCCAGGTACATCCTTAGTATTGTCCAAAATAAATTCTTCGGCATCAATTGCTGAAGGATATGGGTTTCCCACCAGGTAATTTTGATCAGCATTCATAGAAACTGTAAAATCCCCGTTATGAGGTTTCCCTTTGAATACATAGTTCTGCTCAGCGCTGTGATTAACGGTTCCATCAGTACCTTTCATGGTGTACCCTTCCCCGGTATTAAGATTACCAGTGGAGCCTATATGGAACCATTCCTCATAAATATCTGCTGTACCAAGGAATTTCCAGATCCAGTAATTACTGATGGTAATTGGATTGGTCCTACTACCGTCTGCAGCATGATACTGGTTATTGAAATTAATAGCCTGGGGATTTGAAGAAGTAGTACCATCCCAGAGTACATCAGCCACGGAATACGAGGAATTATTTTGTTGCCCCTGTACACTTACAGGACTTGCCCAGTAGTTGTAATTAAAACTTAAGCGTTTTCCCTGTTGATCACGTTCGAGCCATCCCGCACTTTCTTCGGCAAGAATACTTCCCTCATCCTGGAGTAATTGAGATTCTCCCACCAGGTCCATATTTCCGTGCAATAAGAGGTAATGGGTAACCCGCATCATCTGCCCGTTATTGGTCTCATCCATAGAGGAAGCTGGGTTGGCCATCGTGATCAATTTGTCAACGGTTTCAGATTTCAGACCTAAAACAGTGATATCTTTTGCTTCGGAAGTGATATTATGGAAAGTTCTAACGATGTTCCAGTCGATAGGATCCCCGGTAACGCCAGTTGCGTTAGGAATATCCCATACTGTTGGTCTCAGCCAGGTATTGATATCTATCCACGGACCATCCTGTACAGACAGGTATGGGAGCGGAGCTGTATTTTGCTGGTGGGTGGTCATGTTTCGTAAGGTTCCCGGAATAGAGTTAACAGCCAGATCGGGAGTCTCTCCATTTTGAGGCATCAAGGCAGGATCATATGTAATTGGACTGGCCGCTCCAAGAGGATCGGGCTGAGAGGAAATAAGTCTATAATAGCCTAATAAATTATTATAAGCTAATCCTCCGGGCACCGGCATAGGAATTTCGACACCCATATTACCGGCATTCTGCAAATGCTGGTTCATCATAAATCTTATCTGCTCTGCATTAAGCTTTGTATTCCAAATTCGGAATTCTTCTATCCAGCCCGAGAAATAATTATCCGGCGCTACGCTATCCCCATTGTAGCGTGCTCCAATTAAAAAATTATTTCCTGTGCCGGTCGTATTTCCGGTTCCTGTTGTACGGTCTGTAATCTCGATTCCATCTATAAAGATCGTAGCGCCACTACTATCGAAAACAACAGCCAGGTGATACCACCTTCCATCAAGAGCAAGTGGTTTGTTAGAGGTAAGAGTTTTACCGTAATACTTCAATACCGGTTTGGCACTCGCGTTTAGGAACAATTCATAATTTTCTGTTGAGAAAATGGTAGCCACTTTTCCTGACCCGGGGCCATTCTCAGACTCCGGTCTTACCCATGCCTCTATAGTCTGTGCTCCGGTATAGCTTTCATTAATGATAACGTGATCATCAATCCCGTCAAAGTCAAGGGTGGTACAATTGTCAGAATAGAAGGACACATCTTCATAGGTGACCTCGCATGGATTGTCCTCATCAGGCGTGATTTCCCATCTTAAAGTGTAATCTCCCGCAACGGGCGGGTCAAACGTGGCATTGGGATCATCAGGTGATGGTAAAAAATGAGCTGGATCAAAAGTGTAACCATCAGGTGATTCAATTACTGCCCAAGCCACTGTCGAGCTGTCATCAACCGGGAATTCTGTGATCTCACCTTGAGCCCCACCGGTTATAGTACCTTTTAACTGTATTTCACTATAACCACAACTTCCTACTATGGCAGATGCACTTGTAGCATAAGTATCAAATACATATACTTGGATCGTTGCCATGTTCTCTGCGCTCTGACAAGGATCACCATTGGTGTCAAATACCAGGGCGGTTTGTACTTCAAAATAGTTCCAGCCTATCTTTTCAGGAGTATAGTTAACTGTATATTCGTTCACCTCTCCAATTTGGTCCAGCTCATTATTAGGATCATTGAGATCGTCATCATAATACCAGATAAGCTGAACATTATCAGGATCTTGTGGAATACCTATATCGTCAATGGTATAAATGCCTCCGCTGGATCCGTCATAAACCCATCTTATCCTAAGATTGCCCATTCCTGCATAGGCGCTTAGATCGACCGACATGTTATTGGGTTCGCCTAGACCCTCATCTCCGAACTTGTGGTAATTTCCACTCGTGACCGGAGCATCATCTGGGCTCTCTGGTCCGCCAATTTCCATTAAAGGTACTTCTATATAATTCTGTCCGCCATCGAGGGAAATTTCCACACGAATAGTATCCCCATAGGTGAGATTATATGCCTGATCAAAAGTTAAAACAGGATCATCAGTAGCATAGAGATTGAAAACCGGGGTTTCCAGAGTAGATGGGTTGTCTCCGGAAACTATGGCAAATCCTTTATTTCCTTCGTCTCCCAAACTGGAATCAAATAGTTGATAAATTTCCTGACCACTTCCGTTTGGATTAGCCATGAGATATTCATGAGGATTTGTTCTCATCCATCTGTCAGGTCTTATATTATCTGCAGCGGATTCAAATGTATATTCTGTATTTCCGGGATAACGCATTACTCTCCAGCCATGGTTGGCGATTGAAGAATTATCAAATGCACCTCCTTCGAAAGTTCCGTTTCCGCCATATCCGGTACCGGCGCTGAGCGTTACATAATCCCCGAGACAAATTTCTCCCGGAGAGGCTGTTACCGGATTTGGTGCTATATCTGATGGAATAATGCTTAAGGTGGCAGTTTCAGAAAAAACGTTAGGGGAGCAAGCGCCACTTTGAACTTCTACCCTAAAGATGGTGGATTCGTTGTTACTCGCATCAATAACCTGCTGACCGGAAAGAGACGTGCCTGTAAAAGGTTCGCTGCCTTCCATAATTGTTACCCATTCAGTGCCTGAATTTCTGTGATATTGCCAGGCCACGATTTCTCCAACATAATTTCCACTTAATTGAAGTGGTACTAAATAATCATTGGTTGGAAGTTCACACATCATGAATACACGATCGGTGCCCTTGAATAAAATTCCGCCGGCTAAAGGTTCGGGATCGACGATGACTTGATGTTCGGTAGAGAAGACCTCTTCACAAACTCCATTTTTAACTACAGCTCTATAACTAGTATTGACTTTAAGGTTCTCAAAGTTGACCTCAGTAAGTCCCCCTGTATTCTCAAGATTATTCCATGAAGTTCCATCTTGGGAGTATTGCCAATTCAGGATCTCTCCAAGGTGATTTTCGAGGATCACAGTGCCCTGGTTTGCTGTGACACAAACTGAAGCCGGGCCTGAAGCCACTCCGCCTTGAGTGGGTTCTTCCACATCAATGGTTATTTCGGTAGAATTGACACAGCCGTTATCGTCTGTTCCCGTCACCTCATATACATAACTACCGGCAGCGGTCGGTTGAACGGTAAGTTCACTGGTATTTCCAACTTCAGCACCCTCGTGTATCCAGACATAACTGGAGGCACCTGCAGCTACCAATCTCGTTTCGCTTCCCAAACAAATTTCAGAAGCAAATCCGTCTGCTATCGAAATATTAATTTGAGGTAACTGGTTTACCTTCACATCGACTTTCACGCGGTCGCTTTCACATCCGTTATCCGAAATTTGACTTACCCAATAAGAAGTAATTTGTACCGTACTGGTTTGTGGGGTAGGAGCTCCGGATAATGGAGTAGTAGCCGTGGCATTGTCATACCAGTTTAAGTTTGCATTTTCAAACCCCGTTATATCAATTGGGCCGCTCACAGCTTCATTATAGCAATAATTAAAGGTGATGCTTTCCGCAGAAACTGGATCGGGTTTGTCATATACCGTAACCACCAGTTCTTCAGGAGCGCTTTCACATCCATTTGGCCTTGTTTGGGTCACCCAA
Source organism: Salinimicrobium gaetbulicola (assembly GCF_042676025.1). Lineage (NCBI taxonomy): Bacteria > Pseudomonadati > Bacteroidota > Flavobacteriia > Flavobacteriales > Flavobacteriaceae > Salinimicrobium > Salinimicrobium gaetbulicola. The sequence goes on along the minus strand of NZ_JBHTJP010000032.1, from coordinate 1,065,523 downwards.
TAGGAAGTTGTGCCGGGAGTTGAAGTATCAGGCTTTACGTCATGCCCAACAAATGACAATTCTCCGGTAGTTTGATCCTCAAGGTGCCATCTAATTTCATTTCCTGATTCACCATCAGCGGTTAAAAGAACAGCGCTGTCTCCTTTACAATAGAAAATATCTGTTGTTGCTGGAGCAGGTGGAAGTGGGTTTACTCTGAATGTAAAAGTTTTGGAAGTAGCGTCCGGGCAGGTAAAATAATCCGGTCCTGCGATCCTAACGGCATATACACCCGAATCATTAGGATTAACATTTAAGATTTTCAGGGTTCCGGAATATTCTCCTAAAGTTCCTGTAGGAGGGGAAACGTCATAGACATATTTTCCGGAATTTGACCCTAATTCATTCCCGTCTTTGATCCATGTAAAAAATAATTCTGCACCGTTGGCATGGGCTACAAACTCAAAGGTGATCTCATTCAAATCCTTATCGCATATGGTTTGATCTTCGGTCGGTTTAGTAATTATTATGTTCTCATCCACATTCAGACTAACGGTTTGAGAAGTAACATCCTGGCAAGGTGATTCGCCGCTCACCACAACATAATACTCTCCTGCGTTGACCTGGGTTGCATTGCTGAAACTTAATTTCGAGGTGAACATTCCGCTTGCATTCGTAATACTCGATCCGTCCGTTCTTTTCCATTCATAAGTAAGATTATCTCCACTTGCCACCACTTCAAAACTGGCAGGTTGTGTGGAACAGATCCCCACATTTGTAGGCTCTGTTGTAATTTTTACCTCTTCAAATATTTCAACATCTGCAGTGATCACCAGTGAGGCACACCCGTCTTCTGGATTCTCTTTGGTATAGGTGACGGTATGGACTCCGGGAGAACTGTTTTGAGGATTAATGTTTCCGTTCGAATCTATAGAGAGACCGGATGTTCCGCTAAACGTTCCACCGGTGTAATCTCCGGCAGTACTACTGAAAGTAACCGGATAATTGATATTTTCAGAAGTACAGAGGGGTGTCTCATAACTAATACTGGCCTGTGGTAATTGGGTAATTGTAACTTGTGTAGTGACCAATACTTCATCACAACCTCCGGATGCCGGAATTTTATAAGTTACCGTATAGGTGTTTGGACTGCTGGTTGCAGGACTTATACCTCCGGAGTTGACATCAATACTTAACCCGTTAGGGGTAGAGCTAAATGTTCCATTTTCGTAAGCACCTATTCCATTTGTAAAACTAACAGGCCGGGTGCTGCTATCGGAAGTACAGAAAGGAGTATCGTAGTTAATTTCTACTGAAGGTAATTCATTGATCACAACTGTTGTAGTAGCGGTATAAGTTTCGCATCCTACCGGAGTATCATAGCTCACTGTATAAGTTCCGGCATCGCTGGCACCCGGACTAATTTCACCTGTTGATGCATTAAGGGTTAATCCCGAAGGGGAAGAGTAAAAGTTTCCTCCTTCATAAGCTCCGGTTCCTGTCAATGCTACATCGAAAGTTGTATTTTGTGAGGTACAGAAATCACCGGTATATGATATTTCAGCGGTGGGATCGGGTTTTACAATTATCTGTCCGCTTTCTGAAACTTCAGCACAGTTACTTATGGAAGTAACGGTATAATCAAATGTTCCGGCTACGGAAGGAGACCCTGAAATAGTGAAAACCCCATTATTAAAACTTCCCGAAATGCCGGCTGGTAGTCCGGTAACCGAAGCATTCGTCGCTGGGGAACTGATATTGAATTGGATATTGGCAATGGCCGTATTAATACATAATTCCTGATCCTTATTCGAAGGACTATCAATGGTTGGGTCAGGCAGTACATTTATGTTCCCCGTTTCGGTAGCATCCTGGCAGTCTCCAGCTGTGGTGACCGTATAATCGAAAGAACCTGAAACGGTGGGAGTACCAGAAATAGTAAAGCTTCCATTATTAAAGACTCCTGAAAGGCCGGCAGGTAAACCTGAAACAGTTACGTTATTTACTGAAGAATTAACATCGAAAGTTATTGGGTCTAAAGTGGTGTTGATACACAGGTCCTGGCTTTTATTGGTGGGGTCGCTGATCGTTTGGTCGGGTAATACGATAATTGTCCCTGTTTGTGAAGTTTGCTGGGATCCACAATTTCCAGTAGTATTTATGGTGTAATTAAATGTTCCGTCTTCTGTTGGAGTTCCTGTTAGCGTGAAAACACCGTTTTCATAAGTACCGGAAATCCCGGCTGGTAACCCTGTGGCTGTCGCGCCTGTTCCAGCTTCTCCGATGTTAAATGCAATGTTTGAAATTGATGTGTTGATACAGATATCCTGGTTTTTATTAGTCGGATCACTGATAGTGGCGTCTTTTAAAACTGTGATAACCATTTCATCTTCCTGGGCGGGGCAATCGCCCGGAGGGTCAATGGAATTAATCTTAATGACGATCGTTCCGCCATTATCCCTGATATTTGACGGTAGCGTAAATACGGCGTCAAGTTTGGCTAGATTGGAAAATTCTCCACCTGAAACACTCGCGCTCCAGTCCCATTCGCTATTTTTATTGATAACACCTCCTATTTCTCCCGCCAATTGTACAGAAGTTGTTCCCGTACACACCGTTTGATCAGGACCAGCGGAAACATATACTACGGTTCCGGTGGAAACATCCAGGCTAGAAGTGAGAGTTTCACCGCATTCATTTTTCCCCTTAACGGTTATTGTACCGGAAGCGGCATTTGTATTTGCTGTAACGGTAACGGAATTGGTATCCTCGCCTGAGGTAATCTGCCAACCATTAGGGAAGGACCACAGGTACGAGGTAGCCCCCGGAATAACATCGATAGAATAGGTTATTCCTGTAACTACGGGACAAATTGCAGACGGACCTGAAATGGCTGAAGGAGTGACACTGCTAATTTGTGAATCGACTCTGGTAACAATCTCGTTACTGGTTGCCGTTGAAACGAATAGGCATTCTTCATTGGAGGTCAAAATTACTCTTACCACATCATTGTTACTTAGATTCGTGGTAGTATAGGAGTCTCCTGATCCGGTTACATCAGAACCATTAACCTGCCATTGATAGGTTGGAGAACTTCCGCCATTTACTGGGATTGCAGTAAAGGTAACTTGATTCCCGGCACAGGTGAGGTTGTCATCATCATTTGAAGTAATAGTAACTTCTGGAGTAAGATTTGGATTGACTGTAACGCTTACCGGTTCACTTGTAGCTGAAGCAGTGGCTAAACAAGTTTCGTTCGAGGTCATGACAACGGTAACGCTTTGTCCGGCGTTTAAACCTGTAGTTGCAAAAGTTGGACTATCGTTACCGACATTGCTTCCATCGATTTTCCATTGATAAGAAGGCGAAGATCCACCATTAACCGGAGTGGCTGTAAATGTAACCGAATCACCCTGGCAAACATCGCTGTCACTGGCACTCACCGTAACCGATGGAGTTAAATTTGGATTGACCGTGGTTACTATGGAATTACTAGTTGCGGTTGCAGTTGTAACACAGGTTTCGCTAGACGTAATAACTACTTCTACGCTTTGACCATCTAAAAGGTTAGAGGTCTTAAATATCGGGCTATTTGATCCTGCACTACTTCCATTAACCAGCCATTGGAAAGAGGGGTTAGAACCCCCATTGACCGGTGTGGCGGTAAAAGTGACTTCCGTGCCCTCGCAAATTGTATTATCGGCATCATTAGATACGATGCTTACCCCTGGAGTAAGATTTTCATTGATGGTTACGGATCCGCTTAAAGATGTTGAATTTCCGCAGGATCCAGTTGCATAGATGGTGTAATTATGAGTTCCTATGGAACTGGAAGATCCTGAAATAGTGTATTGTCCACCTGAGTAGCTACCTGTAAAGCCTGAAGGTAAACCCGAAAACTGGGCACCAGTTCCGGTTTCTCCAATATCATAGACGATCGAAGTAATTTCTTCTCCCTGGCAAAGCGTTTGATTATTGTTTCCTGAGGCAAGACTTATTGTGGCATCTGGGTTTACAGTGATGGTACCCGAATTACTGGTTTGCGCACAGCTACCTGTAGTAGTCACAGTATAATTGAATGTTCCGGAAGTACTTGGACTTCCACTGATGGTAAACTGGCCGCTATTGAATGATCCCGATAATCCTGCAGGAAGTCCGGAAACAGTTGCACCGGTGCCGCCTCCGGAAATACTAAAAATAATCGGGTTTATTGATGTGTTTATACAAAGAGTTTGATCTTTATTTCCGGGGTCATCGATAGTTGCATCCGGGTTTAAGGTTACTTCAAATGTATCCTCTGCTGTTGAAGATGTCACACAATCAAGACTGCTCGTTAGGACCACCTTGATAATATTGGAACCAGGTGAAAGTTCGGTCCCGCTAAAAGTTACATTTGCGCCCGATTTTCCAGTGTCCAGTCCATTTATGGACCAGGTGTACTGTGGAGGGGATCCTCCATTGGTATTAGAAGCTTTTATGGTTATAGAACCGGAAGGACAAATAGCTGTTTTACCTGAACTTAAAGAAACCGTTGGGGTTCTTTTGGGATTTACTGTTATAGTATATTCCGTACTGGTGACGTTACAGGAAACACCGTCAGCCTCATTGATCCTAACCTGGATTTTGTCTCCATTACTAAGAGTAGCGACAGGACCATAAGTGAAATCATTTTCTCCGGAAATGACTGTGCCATTCACCAGCCATTCGTAGTCGTATTTGGTGTTGTCTTTAATAGATGCACTGAAGGTTACCGGAGTCCCTTCACAAATGGTGCTCCCTACATTTGATGATAATCCAACGGAAGAAGGGCATTGTCCAAAAGTCAATCCTAAACCCAACCCCAAAAATAATACGGTAAACGAGAGTAATTTTTTCGCCATAGCAAACAATTTTGAAAATAATTGGGGGGAGTACAATGGGGGGAGTACACTCTCTGAAGAGAGTTTAATAACCTAATTTACAGCTTCTTGTTAAGAATATATAGTCTAATCGGTAAAGGGGATTGAAAAAACGTTGAAGAATAGAGATTCTCGGTATTATGATCAATTAACCTTTTATATGTCGGAAAAAACCGATTAAAAAAATTATGAAAAAAACTGATTGTTAGGTTTTTATTAGGGATTTTGCCATAACAAAAAGGCCGATCAAATTAATTTGATCGGCCTCTATTATTTCGGTGATTTTTCGAAATATTACTCTCCTAAGAAAGGATATCTGTAATCTGTTGGAGTTACAAAGGTTTCCTTAATTGTTCTTGGAGATATCCAACGATATAAGTTTAAAATAGAACCTGCTTTATCATTGGTTCCACTACCACGAGCTCCACCAAATGGTTGCTGTCCTACTACTGCACCGGTCGGTTTATCATTGATGTAGAAGTTTCCGGCAGCGTTTTGTAACGCTTTGGTCGCTTCGGCAGCAGCATAACGATCCTGAGAAAGAATGGCGCCTGTAAGTGCGTATTCCGACTCATCTACCAATTTCAATGTTTCATTCCATTTCTCGTCCTCATAAACATATACAGTAACTACAGGTCCGAACAACTCAGTACACATAGTGCTGTATTTAGGGTTTGAAGTAAGGATAACTGTAGGCTCTATGAAATATCCTTTTGATTTGTCATAGTTACCTCCAACAATGATCTCGGCGTCATCATCTTTTTTCGCGTTATCTATATATCCGGCAAGTTTGTCAAAAGAACCTTCGTGGATCACGGCTGTGATAAAATTGCTCATATCTTCCGGAGATCCCATTTTAAAGGATTTCACGTCTTCGATCACGTAATTCTTCACTTCATCCCACATACTTTTTGGAATGTAAACTCTCGAAGCGGCACTACATTTTTGACCCTGGAATTCAAATGCTCCTCTTGAAATAGCTGTTGCTACCTGTTTTGGCTTAGCACTTGGGTGGGCAAGAATGAAATCTTTTCCTCCTGTCTCACCTACGATTCTTGGATAAGATCTGTAATTGTGAATGTTATCACCAATTTGTTTCCAAAGGTTCTTGAATACGGTTGTACTTCCTGTAAAGTGTAAGCCAGCGAAATCCTTATGAGAAAGAACAACATCTGAGATCATTTTTGGATCTCCCATTACCATATTGATGACTCCGTCAGGTAGACCGGCTTCCTTAAATACTTCCATGATCACCTGGGCTGAATAAACCTGGGAATCACTCGGTTTCCAAACTGCCACATTCCCCATCATAGCAGGAGCTGATGGCAGGTTACCGGCGATTGCTGTAAAGTTAAATGGAGTCACCGCGTATACGAATCCTTCTAAAGGACGGTATTCAAGCCTGTTCCATGCTTCAGAACTGGATTCAGGCTGTTCTTCATAAATACGAGTCATATATTCCACGTTGAAACGCAGGAAATCGATTAGCTCACATGCAGCATCGATCTCTGCCTGGAATATGTTTTTTGACTGCCCCAACATTGTAGCAGCATTGATCTTGTAACGGTATGGCCCGGCAATCAATTCGGCTGCCTTAAGAAAAACCGCTGCTCTTTGTTCCCATTCCAGGTTTGCCCATTTTTCACGAGCCTCTAAAGCAGATTCGATCGCTTTTTCCACATGTTCTTTTGAAGCCTTGTGGTAGTCTCCAAGATGATGCTGGTGGTCGTGTGGAGGATTCATAGGAGCAGTATCTCCTGTTTTGATCTCTTCACCTCCAATATATAAAGGAACTTCTACTTTTGAATTATATAGATCTTTATATGCTTTAAGAACAGCCTCTCTTTCAGGGGTTCCGGGAGCATATGATTTTACAGGTTCATTTACTGCTTGTGGAACCTGGAATACACCTTTTCCCATAATATTTATATGTTTTTTTGATTTGTACTTAATGGTCTGTAAAGGTAAATAAATTAAAAGTATTTTGGATCCCCTAACAAAAGCTGAATTTTAAACAAAATTTCGGGATTTAATCGTCATTTCTTAGTATTTTCATAATATGTGTACTGTAACGTTAATTCCCTTTAAAAGCCCTTCCGAGGGATTCATACTTACCTCCAATCGTGATGAGGCCAATGGTCGTAAAACTCTTCCGCCCAAAATATATTCTGAAAATGACATTTTAAAACTCTATCCCAAAGATGAGGTTGGCGGTGGTACCTGGATAGGTGTAAGTGAGCGCAAACGAACGATCTGTCTTTTGAATGGAGAATTTGAACGCCACGAAAGAAAGCCACCATACCGGTTGAGCAGGGGAGTAGTGGTAAAGGACCTTTTGGACGCTCCTGTCTTGACAACGGCCATTAAAGATTATGACCTGGAAAATGTAGAGCCCTTTACTGTGATTGGAGTGGATTGGTCTTCAGAACTCAAACTTTTGGAGTTGGTATGGGACGGTCGCAGAAAACATTTGAAAGCCCTGGAATCTGAACCCCATATCTGGTCGTCTTCGCCGTTGTATACTTCGGAAATGAAACTGCTTCGGGAAAGCTGGTTTAGGGAATTTAGAAAAGAGCGTTCCTTAACAGCTGAAGACCTGTTGGATTTCCATACTTCCGCAGGTACCGGGGATAAAAATGTAGATGTGATCATGGACCGTGGATTCATCAAAACCCAAAGTATCTCCCAGGTAGCGCTTTCCGAAGGGAAACTGAAATTTTATTACAGGAACCTGCTTTCAGATGAGATAACAAAAATTGAAATTTCTGAAGATCTTCGTTCTAGTTAAGCGCGAAAGGTGCACTTAATTTAAAGGATGGGATGGCTACCATGAACTTACGGGTTGAAGTAAAATTGATCATGCTGTAAAATCCGCTCATAGAACCAAATGGGGAAGCAAGCAGGCATCCGCTTTTATAGGTATGGGATTCACCCGGCTTTAGAACCGGTTTTTTCCCGATCACTCCCTCGCCCTCAATTACCTCAGTATTGTTCAGCGCGTCCTTGATACGCCAGAAGCGGGACGTAAGCTGGACTGAATCCTTGCTTTGATTTTCGATCGTAATTCTGTACCCAAAGGCGAAATGGACCCTGTAATTCTTATGAAAGGTCCCTTCAAAATTGGTCTCTATAGATATCTTAATACCTCTGGTGACTTGTTGGATCATATCTTAATAAATTGCAAAAGATGCAAGAACTGAGAATATTGTTGCAACTATGGCTAAAGTAAAGAATATTATATTGATTATAATAAACTTTAAAATGGTTTTAACTCTCCCTTGTCCATAAAACCTTCTGAATGCTTTGTAGAGGTAAAACAAAAATATTAGCACCGCAAAACCTGTGATCCATCCAACCTGGAAGATCCATTCCAGGATAAGGACCAACCCAAACATTACGAACCAGGTGGTTTGATTATGAAATGTAAAAATGAGATGTTCCATGTAGGTGAACGGCCTGCGCAGGTATAATAACCAAATGAAAAGCGCGAAAACGGGAAGGTAGAAGAAGATTATGAAGGGTAGTTTACTGACAAAATAGCTGAGAAAAAGTCCGGGATTTTTAATGAACTCGTGGGCATCCACCGTTTTTTTATACAACCAGTGATTTAAAGTGGTGTTGGAGTATTTTAAACTTTCCAGGGCTGCATCTGCATTTTTATCTTCAGTCTCTTCATAATGGCTATTAAAGATAGTAACCTTTCTTGTCATTCGGTTGAAGAAGCTCATGGTGTCCAGCTGTACCTCTGGAAGGTAAACGTCTTCTTTTTCTTTAGGTTCTTCTTTTTTCTTATTTACCCCTTTTTCGATTAAAGCTTTGGCAGTTTTATTTTTAGTGAGGATTGAATCCAGGGCAGGGTTGTTCTCTCTTTCTATGGTTAGCAAGGAATCTATTCTGGCGCTTTCCTCTTCACTGGGTATAACTACGTCGGGAGTTTCTATGGATTCTAGATCCTGTGGAAAAGTCCACAGAAGAAAGAAGATGATCGAAGCGCTTAAGTAGAATCTGTACGGGTTCGCGTACCTTACACGTTTTCCCTCAATATAATCTTTCGAGATCTTACCGGGTTTAAACAGAAGAACGCCCAGGGTCCTGTAAAACCTGGAGTCATATGCCATGATTCCTGCAAAGAACTCATTGAAAAAGTCATTGAAGGCCAGTTTCTTTGTACTGTTCAATTGCCCGCAGTTAGAACAGTATTCATCGCTTATATCTAAAGGATGTTTACAGTTAAGGCAAACCGTGCTACGGTATTTTAACTGGTGCCTTTCTTTTTTCATTTTAGGCAAAATGGTGAACTTGCCTTCTGGTAGTAATTTTTTGTCCGGGTCCATGCGTTATAATTACAATCCCAAATATATGTTAATTCGAAATAGTAACCGAGTTTTGATTTCCAACTCCAATTACTCTTGAAAATCTGGCTCCTGGGGGGTGGTAATATATGATCACTGTATAATCATTTTCTGTAGATGTGAAATTTCCGCTGAAAAAGCCTTCATCCAGCGTACCGTCTTTCCGAAGTAATACATATTTATAATCGTAGTATCCCTGTTTGAAGAGCCTGGCGGTTTCATAGGTGCCTGTCAGGGGATTATACTCCAGCCTGGTGCTGTCGTCCAGAATAAAATTATTGAATCCACCATAAAGGTGTACTTCCACTTCATTAAATTTTTCAGTGGTCTGTAAGGCAAAATGAGTCCATACATACCCGGCCTCGATTGAGTTATCTCTGCCCTGCATGGTTCTCACCACAAACTTTCCGTTTATATCCGGATTATACGTATAGGGTTCAAAAGCCCTTATCTGGTCCCTGAATAGGTAATGATGGTAAAGATCTTTAACTTCTATGGAGCGAATTTTTACAGTGGCTGCTCTTAGATCCTTGCTGTCAAAGTTCAGGAATTCATTGCCGGCCCAAAAGGCAGTGGGTTGATCATATTTATAGATCAGTTCATTACCTATATTATATTGAGGTTTGATGTTGTAGATCCCAGTTTTGAGATTATTATTCTGAAGGATCACTGCTCTAACCGATTCTTCAGGATTTCGGATAATGAAATCAGGGGAGTTGACAGAGAAATTCACCACTTGCTTGGTATGGATGAATCGTACGTCCCTTGATTTTTTGATCTCTACCGCAACCGAAGTAAGAGGTTGATAAATGATGAATTTTCTGGAAAAGATCAATTCCCTAGCTTCATTAAATACCTTGAGCATGTAATTTCCGGAAACCTTTAATCTCTGAGTATCTTCATTCGGAATGTTTAACCGGTAATGGGAATAAAGCTGAAGAGTGTTATAGGAGTTTTGGTAATTCACGATCCTTACATTGTCAAAACCTTCCATGTATTCAGATTTGACAAGTTGAGAAGGTGTCCAATCGTAATTGTAATGCTCTATGGTGTAATAATAGTTGGCTTCATCCCCAATAATGTCATCAAATTCAAGATTGAGTCCGGAGCCCAGTTCGATAACGGGAACCCCGCTATAGGAATTGCCGCTGTTGAAAATAACCGTGCGAATATAATTTGGTGGAACTTTTTCTATTATTCCCTGGGACCAGACGGATAAAGGAAGTGCGAAAAAAGCGAGAATCAGGGTGATAAATGTCTTCATTCCTTGAATTAAAATTTAAAGATACTGAAAAACTGATTAGGATCAGTATTTGGTCATTTTAACAGCAAAACAGCCCAAATTAATTGATTTTAAATTGGGAAGTGTGGGGGTAAAATGCATAAATTTGCACCAATTTTAAATGAATTTTAACACTCCATCCTATGTCAAACGACATTAGAATTAAAAGAGGGCTTACCCTACGATTAAAAGGGGAGGCGGACAAAACAATAGTTGATGCACCCCGCTCAAAGACTTTCGCGATAAAACCGCCGGACTTTCATGCAGTTGTTCCGAAGATGGTTGTGAAGGAAGGGGCTGCCGTTCAGGCAGGAGATGAACTTTTCTTCTCCAAATATACCCCTGAAGTTCGCTTTACCTCACCAGTTAGTGGTACTCTAAAAGAGATCAAGCGTGGCGATAAACGCCGCATCATGGAAATTATCCTTGAGGCTGATGCAACAGATTCCTATAAGGAATTTGGAACTATGGATCCGCTTACTGCCGATGCAGAAGCTGTGAAGAACAGGATCCTGGAAAGCGGATGCTGGGCTTTTGTGAGCCAGAGACCATACGACATCGTAGCAGACCCGAAAGATACTCCAAAAGCAATCTTTGTTTCGGCAATGAACACGGCTCCGCTATCTGCAGACGTTGAATTCTTGCTGAAAGATAAAATGGATGCTTTCCAGGCAGGTTTGAACGCCTTGTCTAAACTTACTGCCGGAAAAGTGCATGTTTCTTATGCAAATGGAAGCAGCGCTTTCAAAGGGCTTCAAAATGTAGAAACACACATGGTTTCAGGACCGCACCCTGCTTCAAATGTTGGTGTGCAGATCCATAATATCGATCCTATTAATATTGGAGAGCGTGTATGGACGGTGAACCCTGAAGATGTTGCTATAATCGGGGAGCTTTTCCTTACTGGAAAATTTAATGCAGAAAGAACTCTTGCTGTAGTTGGAACCGAAGCTAAAGATCGTAAATACTTCAAAACCAAAATTGGAGCGAACGTTGCAGATCTTGTAGGAACTGTAGATGAAGATAATGTTCGTATCATTTCAGGTGATGTGCTTACCGGTCAAAAAGTGAGCAACAACGGATACATCGGATTCCTTCCGAATGAGATCACGTTGATCCCTGAAGGTAATAAATACAGAATGTTTGGATGGTTGCCATTCACTTACAATAACATTCCTTCTAACTCCCGTACTTCTTTAACCTGGTTGTTTCCGAAGAAAAAATACGAGGTCAATACCAACCTGCACGGGGAGGAGAGAGCTCTTGTGGTTACAGGTGAAATGGAAGAAGTGATGCCAATGGATATTTTCCCAATGCAGTTGTTAAAAGCTTGTATGGCCGGTGATATCGAAAAAATGGAAAACCTGGGGATCTATGAAGTAGCTCCTGAAGATTTTGCATTGGTGGACTATGTGAACACTTCAAAAATTGAAGCACAAGAAATAATAAGACTAGGGTTAGATTTAATGATCACCGAAGTAGGATAAACTGTTTACTATGGAATGGATTAGACAAAAATTAGATAAATTTAAAGAGCCCTTCGCGAAAGGGAAGAAACTTGAAAAGTTCGCTCCGGCATATAATGCCCTGGACACTTTCATGTTTACCCCAAATCATACTACGCAGAAAGGTGCCCACGTTAGGGATGCCGTAGATTTGAAAAGGGTGATGATAACTGTGGTATTGGCACTTGTTCCCGTATTACTTTTTAGTATGTGGAATACTGGGTACCAGTATTTAAGTCAGGTGCAGTCAGAAGTAGGAGTATGGGAAGCTTTCTTAGATGGCGCCCTTAAGATCTTGCCAATGATCATTGTGTCTTACGCAGTAGGACTAGGAATTGAATTCGCATTTGCAATTTTCAGAGGACATGAGGTGAACGAAGGGTACCTGGTAACAGGGCTTTTGATCCCAATGATCATGCCTGTTGGACTTCCGTTATGGATGCTCGCGATCTCTGTTGTTTTTGCAGTACTTATCGGGAAAGAAGCTTTTGGTGGAACCGGGATGAACATTTTGAATCCGGCTTTAACTGCCAGAGCTTTCGCATTCTTCGCGTATCCAACTTATATGTCTGGTAACAGCGTTTGGGTTATGAATGCTGCGGAAGTAGACGGAGTTTCAGGAGAGACTATTTTAGGAACTTTGGCTGCCGGTCAAAACGTGGAATACAGCACAATGGATATGTTCATGGGCTTCATTCCTGGATCTGTTTCAGAAACCTCTACAGCCTTGATCCTTTTAGGAGCTTTATTCCTGATCTTTACAAAGGTTGGAAGCTGGAGAATTATGGTGAGCGCGGTAATTGGTGCTGCTGTAATGGGATTGATCTTTAATGCGCTTCCTTCAATGGGAGTTGCAGGAAATGAGTTGACAAACTTCCCTTGGTACGAGCATTTAATAGTAGGAGGATTGGCCTTTGGTATTGTTTACATGGCTACAGATCCTGTATCGGCTGCACAAACATATAAGGGAAAATGGATCTATGGATTCCTTATCGGTTTCTTCTCTGTTATGATCCGTGTTTTCAACCCTGCTTATCCGGAAGGAGTAATGCTAGCCATTCTTCTTATGAACGTGTTCGCTCCAACTATTGATCACTATGTGATCCAGGGCAACATCAAGCGCAGATTGAAAAGAAAAAAAGCAGGTATTAACCAACAAGTTGAAACTGTAGTATAGTTATGGAAGAGAAAACAGTAAATAAAACGAATTCCAACTCTTACACATTTATTTTCTCCATCGTTATGGTGGTGATAGTTGGGGTGGTATTGGCATTTGCCGCTACGTCTTTACAGCCAAGGCAGTATGAGAACATGCGAAAGGAAAAAATGCAGAATATCCTTGCCACTGTAGGAGTTGAAACAGATCGTGACGGTGCCCAGGAACTTTTTGACCAGTATATTACTGAGCAGGTCGTTCTTAATAATGAAGGTAAAGTTAAAGAAGGTGTTGACGCCTTTGATGTAGATCTTGCTAAAGAACTTAAGAAGCCGGCAAATGAGCAAAACTTTCCATTATACATTGCAGATGTAGAAGGGAAGGCTTATTACATTGTTCCATTAAGAGGAGCCGGACTTTGGAATGCTATTTTTGGATATATCGCTCTTAAGGATGATGTAAATACTGTAAAAGGAGCTGTGTTTGATCACGTGGGAGAAACTCCCGGTCTTGGTGCAGAGATCACCCAGGAATGGTTCCGTCACCGTTTTGATGACGAGAAGATCTTTGATGATAATGGAGAATTGGTTGGTGTGTCTGTAGTGAAAGGTAATGCCAGTGCTTCCAAAGATGATAATAAAGTAGATGCGATTTCTGGAGCCACAATTACAGGAGACGGTGTTTCTGACATGATCTCTGAAAGGCTCAATCATTATCTGCCTTATTTCAAGAGTAAAACAGATATTAAAGTTGCAAATAATTAGGATTTATGGCACAGGAAATAAAAAATACACCTGAGCAATCTGCTGAGGTATCAAAAGAAGAAAAGAAGAAAGCAATGATACTTTTTCTTTCAGATTCTGAAGAAAAAGAGCATTTCCTTTCTAAAGCAAATAGAAAGCTTCTTTCAGATCCGTTAGATGATGATAACCCAATTACCGTTCAGGTACTTGGTATTTGTTCGGCATTGGCGATCACCGTTCAGCTGGAGCCTGCTATCGTTATGGCAATTGCTGTAATGGCGGTAATGGCCTTCAGTAACATGATCATCTCTGCACTTAGAAATATGATCCCTAACCGTATTCGTATTATCGTACAATTAGTGGTTGTTGCTTCTCTTGTGGCTTTGGTTGACCAGGTCTTGAGAGCTTATGCCTATGATGTAAGTAAGCAGTTATCTGTTTTCATCGGTTTGATCATTACCAACTGTATTGTAATGGGGCGTTTGGAAGCATTCGCTTTGGGTAACGGAGTTTATAAGTCTTTCCTTGACGGAATTGGAAACGCTGCCGGATATGGTTTGATCCTTATCATTGTAGCATTCTTTAGAGAGCTACTTGGTGCCGGAAAATTATTCGGTTACGAGGTACTTGGGCATAAAGGGGTTACCCTTGCTGAGTCTACCGGATTGTACGCTCTTGGATATGAAAATAACGGATTAATGTTACTGTCTCCAATGGCTCTTATCGTGGTAGGACTTATCATTTGGGTACAGCGTTCAAGAAACCGTAAATTAATTGAAGCCTAATCTAGAACAGCAAAAAATTCAACTATGGATTATATAAATTTATTCGTTAGGAGTATCTTCATTGAGAATATGGTGTTTGCCTATTTCCTTGGGATGTGCTCTTACCTGGCAGTATCAAAAACTGTTAAGACAGCAGTCGGATTAGGAGCTGCGGTAATCTTCGTATTAACCATCACAGTACCAATCAACTTTTTACTTGACAACTATCTTTTAAGACCCGGAGCTTTATCCTGGTTGGGTGAAGATTATGCGTCAATTGACCTGAGTTTCCTTAGTTTCATCATGTTCATCGCGGTGATCGCGGCCATGGTACAACTTGTGGAAATGATCGTAGAAAAATTCGCGCCGGCTCTTTATGGAGCGCTGGGGATTTTCCTTCCTTTGATCGCGGTAAACTGTGCGATCCTTGGAGGATCCTTGTTCATGCAGCAAAAGGATTTTGCGGGAATTGGAGAATCTGTAACATATGGACTGGGAAGTGGAATCGGTTGGTTCCTTGCAATTCTTGGAATTGCCGCTATCCGTGAAAAGATCGCTTACTCCAATGTGCCTGCTCCTTTAAAAGGACTCGGTATTACATTTATCATTACCGGATTAATGGCCCTTGGGTTCATGAGTTTTATGGGAATCAAACTATAGAGAGAAAGACATGGAAGTAATTATAGCAAGTGTAGTAGTATTTTTAGTATTGATCTTACTATTGGTCGTCATTCTTTTGACAGCAAAGGCCAAGTTGATCCCTTCAGGACCGGTAAGTATCAATATTAACGGAGAAAAAGATTTAGAAGTTGGTTCCGGTGGAACACTGCTTTCAACCCTGGGAGAGAACAAACTGTTTTTGCCTTCTGCCTGCGGTGGTGGTGGAACCTGTATCCAGTGTAAGTGTATCGTTTCTGAAGGTGGTGGAACTATCCTTCCTACAGAAGAGCCTCACTTCACCCGTAAGGAGATCGCCGATGGATGGCGTCTTGGATGTCAGGTGAAAGTAAAGCAGGATATGAAGATCCAGATCCCTGAAGAGATATTCGGTATCAAGAAATGGCAAGCTACCGTAGTGAGTAACTACAACGTGGCCTCTTTCATTAAGGAATTCGTTGTTGAGATTCCTGAAGATATGGACTATAAAGCAGGTGGATATATCCAGATCGAGATCCCTAAGTGTGAAGTGAAGTACCAGGATATGGACATCACTGCTCACCCTGAGGAGCACCCTGGAGAACCTGATAAATTTAAAATGGAGTGGGATAAGTTCAACCTTTGGCCACTTGTAATGAAGAACCCTGAAACAGTAGAGCGCGCCTACTCTATGGCCTCTTATCCTGCTGAAGGAAGAAGGGTTATGCTGAACGTTCGTGTTGCCACTCCACCATGGGATAGAGCTAAGAACGACTGGATGAGCGTTAACCCTGGGATAGCTTCTTCTTATATCTTTAATTGTAAAAAAGGAGATAAAGTGACCATTTCAGGACCGTTTGGTGAGTTCTTTATCAACCATTCAGATGCAGAAATGATGTACGTAGGTGGTGGTGCCGGGATGGCTCCAATGCGTTCTCACTTATATCACCTTTTCAGAACATTGAAAACTGATAGGAAAGTTACTTACTGGTATGGTGGTCGTTCTAAGCGTGAATTGTTCTACACAGAGCACTTTAGAGCTTTGGAAAGAGATTTCCCTAACTTTAAGTTTTACATCGCTTTATCTGAGCCTTTAGAAGAAGATAACTGGAAGGTTAAAGATGGAATTGACGGAGAAGGTGACGGATTCGTAGGATTCATTCACCAGGTAGTGATTGATAACTACTTAAACCTTCACGATGAGCCCGAAGAAATTGAATTCTATTTCTGTGGACCTCCATTGATGAACAAAGCTGTTGAGAAAATGGCCGAGGACTTTGGTGTTCCGCCAGAGAATGTAAGATTCGATGATTTCGGAGGATAATATGATCCTTCAGAAAATATAATTAAAACAGCCGTCTTTTGACGGCTGTTTTCTTTTACCCCCGTTTCGATTCATTATTATTAATCCGTAAATTTGCGTCATGCCAAAACTAACAGATCAGGAACTGCACAATCTCGCGATGAACATCGTGGGGAAACAACTCGAGGAAGACGGATTCGAATTCCTTGGCGTCAGTAGTGAATTCAAAAAAGATCCGCAGTTTGTCGCTCTTAAGAACAAAAAACTGCATTTTGTAATTGTGCGCGCTATCGAGTACCCGCATGATCCCAAAGAAATTCCATATATCTTTTTGGAAACCATCAAGGAACACGCGAAAAAATTCAACGCCCGTACTTTTTATGCCGGGGTAGGGTTGGCCAACTCCAGAGATTATGAACTCCCAGTAGACAGTTCAGATGATTATGTGGTCAATTATGCCGGCCTTCAAGAAATATAACACTATGAAATTCCCCTTTTTAAAACTCTTTGTTTTACTGATTTTTGCCGGTATGTTTCAATCCTGTGAGAAAGAACCTACGGCTAATGTTCTGCAGGGGGAGGCCCTGGGTACAACTTACAGTATAAAATATTATTCTGAAGAGGATATTCCCTTAGAGAAAGCTCTAGATTCCATTTTTGAAAGGGTGAACCAATCCATGAGTACCTATCGGGAAGGATCTGATATTTCCAGATTGAACCGAAACGATTCTTTAGTGCGGGTTGATTCGCTTTTTCAAAACGTTTTTAAGCTGTCAGAGAAGGTTTATCAGGAGAGTGAGGGGTATTTTGACCCTACGGTTGGTAAGCTCGTTAATTTCTACGGATTTGGGCCTGAGAAAGAAGAGGTCACCATTGATTCTGTCAGGATAGATTCCTTGAGGCAATATGTAGGCCTGGATAAGATCAGGATCACTTCCGAAGGAGAGGTAAAAAAAGATATTCCCGGGATCTATATTGATTTCAATGCCATCGCGAAAGGATATACAATAGATCTCATCGGACATTATCTGGATTCAAAAAAGGTAAATAATTACCTGGTTGAATTAGGTGGTGAACTTTTAGCAAGAGGGGAGAATCTTGAAAAGCAAGCTGTCTGGACGGTGGGAGTCGATGATCCTTCTCAAACCGAAGAAAGAACACTTACCGCGGCCGTACAATTAAAAGATCGTGCGATGGCTACCTCAGGTAACTACAGAAAGAACAGGCTGGATCCTAAAACCGGAAAAATGTACGTTCATACCGTTAATCCGTTAACGGGATATGCAGAAAAAAGTGATGTTTTAAGCGCTTCTGTGCTTGCGGAAAATTGTGCTCTGGCAGATGCATACGCAACAGCCTTTATGGCCATGGGATTAGAACGTTCAAAAGAAATGCTTTCTAAGACTGAAGGTGTGGATGTGTATTTGATCTACGCAGGTGAAAATGGAAGCATTGAAGAATTTACCACGCCGGGATTTCTGGAGGTTTTGATCGAGCTGTAAGTTCTATTTCCGCGCGACAGGAATAATTTCCCCTTTTGCAAGGCGGTATCTATCCACAATTTCCGGTTCAAGGTGTGAAGTGAGATCGACTTCTTCAACATGAAATCCTATGGATCTAAGTTTGTCAAAATAATCTCTTCCGTAAACACGCACATGATCGTATTGCCCGAAGATCTTCGCCCGCTCTTTAGGATCTGTGATGCTATCATCCTCAAAGGTCTTTTCCCTTTTCAGGTCCTGCGGGATCTGTAAAATAGCAGTTCCTCCCGGAGATAATACCCTATAGAGTTCGCTCATCGCCTTATCATCATCAGGGATATGCTCCAGGACATGATTGCAGAGAATAAAATCGAAGGAATTGTCTTCAAAAGGCAGATCACAGATATCAGCTTTTACATCGGCCAGGGGAGAGTGAAGGTCGGTTGTGGTGTAATCTAAGTTTTTTAATTTTCTGAAACGTTTGTAAAAGGCTTGTTCGGGTGCAAAATGAAGCACCTTGTGAGGTTCAGTAAAGAAATTGGTGTGTTCCTTTAGGTAAAGCCATAAAAGTCGATGTCTTTCCAGGGAGAGGGTAGAAGGGGAAAGTACATTTTCCCGTTGGTGCTCGTAACCATAAGGTAGGAACTTCGAAAAGCTTTTTCCGTCGATAGGATCGGTATAGCGATCTCCTTTTAGGCTCAGCAATAAAAATGGTTTAGCCAGGTAGCTGAGTCTAATTAGAATGGGGCGGGGAATGCGATTGAGGAAAAATTTAAAGGCTTTCTTGATCATACTTTTATATCAGCCCAGTTTTCTCCCGACTTAATGCGGTAAAGTTGCATTTCAGAAACTCCAAATTGTTTCGCAAGTACACGAATGCGCGTTTTGCGTTCGGGATCCAACAGTTTCTTCTTTAAAATGGTTGCCTGGGCATAGGTTAACTTAGAATAGCATTTTATAGTGCCTTTCTTGCGCTTTACTTTATTTTCTTTCACCTGTGGATTTTCCTGCTGGTGAGCGACCCATTCTTCCTTGGTGGCCCAAGTCAGGTTATCTGCGCGATTTTCGGTCTTGACGTAATTGAGGTGAATAACGAATTTATCATTTTCCTTTTTTGGAAGGAAAAGTTCGGCAACAACCCTGTGAATGTAGCAGGCCTGTTTCTTTCCGTTCTTCAAATTAGCGACAAATGTTAGGAAGCCCTGTGATTTTCCACCTTTCAGAAGTTCACCTTTTGGGTTCTTTACAAAGCTCAATACCCTTCCGTAGTTTGAGATCTGATACCGAAAGCGATCCTGCCAGGTTTCTTTGTGGTAAGGTTTCCACCTTTCCTGTCGAAAATTTCTGATCATTAAAAGTTGATGGTTTTCGCCCGGAATTCGTCCTCTTCATTACTGGTTATTCCCAAAGCCTCATAAATATAATGAAAAGTTGATAATAGTTCAGGCTTGCCGTCGATTAATGCGATATCATGTTCAAAATGAGCACTTGGCTTATTATCTGCTGTTAAAATGGTCCAGCCATCCTTGAGTTGCTTGATGCGATGCGTGCCGGCATTGATCATAGGTTCGATCGCCACGACCATACCTTCAATGAATTTCTTTCCGCGCCCTCTTTTTCCGTAGTTAGGCATTTCAGGATCTTCATGCATCTTTTTCCCGAGTCCGTGCCCAACAAGTTCTCTCACTACTCCAAAACCGTTCTTTTCGGCATGTTGCTGGATCGCAAAACCTACGTCTCCAACACGATTACCCAGTTTGAATTCCCTGATGCCAATGTATAGGGACTCTTTGGTGACCTTTAGTAATTTTTCGGTTTCGGCATCGATCTCACCCACTGCAAAAGTGTAAGCATGATCTCCGTAAAATCCGTTTTTCAGCGCCCCGCAGTCAATCGAGATAATGTCCCCTTCAACCAGTGGCTGGTCGTTGGGTATTCCATGTACCACCTGTGCATTAGGACTCATGCATAAGGAGTTCGGGAAATCATACATGCCTAAAAATCCTGGTTCGGCCCCGTGGTCCCTAATGAATTCCTCTGCCATCTTATCCAGCTGCAGTGTGGTCACTCCCGGTTTAACTTCAGAAGCCAACATCCCCAACGTTTTTGAAACGATAAGGGCACTTTCTCTCATTAATTCTATCTCTTCTCTTGACTTTGGTATGATCATTAGATTCTTTTAAAAATTGTAAATAACCCGTTCTTTTTCTTCTGAAAGGGGGCTGTTTCTTTGGTGGTGGTCAATTGATGATAAATTTCACCCCATTGCGGAAGTCCGTTAATATTCCTGTCATCAATGAATAGATCGGCAAGGATCTTTCGGCTGATGCAATCTTCATATTCTTCTTCGGGGTAGCTTTTATTGACCGCATAGAATTCAATGCCCTGGTCAGCGCAGAATTCTACGGCTTCTTCTAATTTTACACCGCTTCTGTAGGTCCATAAGATCAATTGATGACCTTCCTGTTGCAGCTTCCGAAGGGTTTCAAAAGCGAATAATATAGGTTTTCCAATTTCAGGATACCGGTTTTCCACCAGGGTACCGTCGAAATCTACTGCTATGGTTAATAATTTTGGCATGTTGCAAAAGTAAAAAGAATAGCAGAATTAAACCATTTTTTGAAAACCTCCTGTTTCCCGATCGCCAAAGCGATCGGGAATTATTCTATTCATAGGAGTTCTTGTAATCTCTACCTGTAACAATGTCTGCAATATCCTGCTCAAAGTTTTGCTGAGGATATTCCACAAACCTGTTCAATTCCTCTCCGTCTTTCAAAAAGATGATGGTAGGGACATAGATGATATCATATGATTTTTCATACTCATTAGGCAACGTTTTATTGCGGGTCACCCCGTTGATCTCCAGCCTGTCCATATCATAATCACTTAGTTCAAGCAGTCGTAAAAACTTCGGAACTTCCCTCTGGCTGTCTGAGCACCAGGTACCCATAAAGATCTTGATCTCGTAATCATTGATATTATTCTTGATCTCTTCAAGAGCAACTTCTTCAGGTTTGTAGGATTCATACATAGGATTGAACCAGGCCGCATGCGGTTCCTGAAGAAAATTTTCTTTTGTAAGTTTTCCGATCTCTACTTCGGGATCCTGTTGTTCAACAGGTTCAGGGGTGCTTTTTTTTGTTTCGGTACTTTCGTCTTGCTGAGCGCTTCCGCAGTTCATGGCAGAAGCGATCATAAGGAAATACATTAAAAATTTCATTAAACTAAGGATTTTTGAGTCATTAATTCCGGTTTTTCGATACCCATTAATTTAAGGATGGTAGGTGCTATATCCCCAAGATTTCCGGCTTGCAAGGATTTTACATCTTTATCTACCAGGATGAACGGTACGGGATTAGTGGTATGCGCGGTATTGGCGCTTCCATCGGGATTGATCATGGTCTCACTGTTACCGTGGTCAGCGATCACCAGGACCGAGTAATCGTTCTCAACTGCAGCCTCGATCACATCTTTAGCACATTTGTCAACAGTTTCACAGGCTTTTACGGCCGCTTCAAAAACTCCGGTGTGTCCAACCATGTCGGGATTGGCGAAATTCAGGCAAATGAAATCGGCTGACTTTGATTTTATTTCTGGAATAATGGCATCCCTAAGTTCATAGGCGCTCATCTCTGGCTGCAGGTCATAAGTCGCGACCTTTGGGGAGTTGATCATGATCCTCTGTTCTCCTTTGAAAGGTTTTTCCCTTCCGCCGGAAAAGAAAAATGTCACGTGAGGATACTTTTCGGTTTCCGCGATACGAATTTGTTTTTTGCCCGAACGTTCCAATACCTCACCTAATGTGGCTTTAATATCTTCCTTGCTGTAGACAACATTGATATTTTTAAAGGTCTCATCATAGCGGGTCATGGTCACATAGTAAAGCGGAAGCTTCTTCATGTCGTAGTCAGGAAAGTCTTCCTGTGACAAAGCCATGGTTAGTTGTCGGCCACGATCTGTTCTGAAATTGAAGAAGATCACTACCTCTTCTTTATGAAGGGTGGCCACGGGGTTGCCGGAATCATCGGTCAGTACGATAGGCTTGATAAATTCATCGGTCACTTCATTGTCATAGCTGTCCTGGATCGCCTTTAGAGGATCGGTATATTTTTCACCCTTTCCGTTTACGATAAGGTCATAGGCCAGTTTGGTACGTTCCCATCGTTTATCACGATCCATCGCATAATAGCGACCTATTATGGAAGCGAGTTTGGTATTGGTGCTATCCAAATGTCCTTGCAGGTCTTCCATAAAGCCTTTTCCGGAAAATGGATCAACATCCCTTCCGTCTGTAAAAGCATGAACATACTTGTTTTTCACACCGGCCTCGTCTGCCGCCGTGAGCAGTCCTTTTAAATGTTTTATGTGGGAATGCACTCCACCGTCACTAAGCAGACCCATAAAATGGATTGGCTTATCATTTTTTATTGCATAGTCAAAAGCCTGTTCCAAAACGGGCTCGTTCCCTAAAGAGTTATTATCTACCGCGATATTGATTTTCGCTAAGTCTTGATAGACGATTCTACCGGCACCAAGGTTCATATGGCCGACTTCGCTGTTTCCCATTTGCCCTTCAGGTAAACCAACGTTCATTCCATCAGTGCGAAGTGTGCTATGTGGGTATTTATCAAATAAAGAATCTATAAAGGGGGTATTTGCCTGTGCGATTGCAGAGACAGACGGATCCTGACTTATTCCCCAACCGTCCAGGATCATTAGGATCACTTTCTTGTTCATTGTAAAAATTATTTCCGTAAAGATATGAAATCTTAGTTTCCAAGCCCTGTGAGAGGAAGGGAATATTAAGGATAACGATTGCGTATTTTAACATAAAATACCTCGCTAAAAACTTTAACATAAACCTAAAAATTTATAACACAATAATTTTAGTTTTCCGGGGTTATTGATTATGTTACGCCCTCTTTAAATAATTGATTTTAACAGTATTAAGTGGAGTTATTCTGAGTTTGGTACGACCTTTGAATAATTTAAAGTCCTTAACTAAAATTAACACAACAATATGATAAACAAATTTCTGATCCTTGCGACCTTTTTAACAGCTTCTTATGCTTTTACTACCAATGAATTAGAAAATACTTCTGTTGCCTCTGCGTCAGAAAAAACCACCTCAGAAAAAATTACTGTTGAAGATCCTGCCTCTCTTTCTGAAGAGGAGAAGATCGACCGCCTATATGAATCTTTTTTGTCGCTTAATGCTTCTATGCCGGCAAGAGATGTTTTTGCCAATGGCATCAAAGGATATCAGAAATTGAATGAAGAGGGTAAGATCCAGAATGAGATCCTTACTATTGTTGACTTCGGAAAAGCTTCTACTGAAAAGAGAATGTGGATCCTTGATATGACCACTCAAAAAGTGCTTTTTAACACCTATGTTGCTCACGGTAGAAATACCGGGGGGAATAAAGCAGTTAAATTTTCAAATACTCCCAATTCATTTCAGAGCTCATTAGGGTTCTATGTGACCGCTGAGACATATTATGGCAAGAACGGCCTTTCCCTGTTCATCGACGGAATGGAAAAAGGGTTCAATACCAAAGCGCGTGAGCGTTATGTAGTTATCCACGGTGCAGATTACGCTACTGAATCTTTTATTAACAGAAACGGGAGACTGGGAAGAAGTTATGGATGTCCTGCCGTGCCTCAGGAAATCTCCAAAGAGATCATTGAGCTTATAAAAGGTAAGTCAGCATTATTTATCTATCACCCAAACCAAAAATATTTACAGAATTCAGAGTATCTGAATGAAGTTGCAGTCTAATTAACCTGCAGTAACCTGGAATAGATTTCCTTATCCAGGTTATATACATCCTCTGTAAAAACAGTTTTATTACCGGCCCGCCAGGCAGTCCAATAAAAATGATGGACCTGGATGGGCCGGTTTATTTTTACCTGCTTGGTAACGCCGCTGGCAATAGCCTCCCTGATCTTTTCTTCCTGCCAGTCAGGTTGGTCGTTTAGAATATAACCTGAAAGATCTACCGCATTTTCCACCCTAACGCATCCTGAGCTTTCTGCACGCTGATTCTGACTAAAAAGATTCTGCGCCGGGGTATCATGCAAATAAATAAGATACTTATTGGGATAAATGATCTTTACTTGTCCCAAAGGATTTGAAGGTCCTGCTCTTTGCACATAATTATAAGAATAAACCTGCGAACTCGACCAGTCGATCGTAGCCGGGTCAAGGGTCTTTCCATCCCTGCCTATGACTTTCATGTTGTGACTGCTAATGTAGGAAGGGTCCTTGGCGGCCCTGGGAATCACGTCCTCTTTCTTAATGGTAGGAGGGATGTTCCACTGGGGGTTGATAACAATATATTCAAGCGTATCGGTGAAGACCGGGGTTTGTCGTGCCCTGCTTCCCGCGATCACATTGTGGGTTCGAACGGTATCTCCGTCCTTTACTACCGCAAGCCTGAAATCAGGGATGTTGATAAGGATATAATGCTCTCCCAGGTCACGCGGGTACCAACGCCATCTTTCCAGATTAGCCAGGATCTGATTGTATCGTTCTGTGGGAGTCATGTTGAGTTCCGCGATCGTCGAATTTCCAATGATCCCGTCTACCTGAAGACCTTTGTTCTTCTGAAATTTTTTGATGCTTTCCTGAAGTGCTTCGGAATAAATACTATCCGAAACATTAATGCTGTCGGGTAATAATTGTAACTCCTGAAGTCTTTTGGAGATGCTTCTAACACGACTGTCTTTTTCTCCGGGCTTGATAAACCCTCCTTTTTCCACTTTTTGAAAAGCCTGTTCTTTCTCTTTCAGAAGTTTGTATTCTTCTAAAGCTGATTTTAGTTGGGAATAGATAGGATGGGAGGGTCTTAGCTGGTTAAAGGTGGCTGAAATATCATTATTCCCCAATCCTTTTTCCAGCAATCCGGGGAGGTCAATTGGTTTTCTCGAAACGCCCCAGTTCTTATAAAGTTCTCTGGGCTCTAATTTTCCGAAGTAAAGATCATGAGCATACTTAAAAAAGGCGTCGGTCAAATAGATATCCATTTGGGCGATCTTTTCAGAAGCGGCTTCGGTTGAACTCAGGATTTCCAGGAGCTTGTCTTCCTGGTAATCTCCCGGAGTAAGACCTTCCTCTTCCACCTTTTCCAAAAGTTCCAAAAATGTCTTTCTGTTTCCCTCTTTTTGCCAGGCAGTTTTAAAGTCCCTGTTTTTATAGAAAGTTTCAGTTTCAGCGGACAGATCAGGGCTAATTTCCTGCAGCTGACTTTCAATAATTTGAGGATCTGTTTCGTAATCCAGTTCTGCTTCAGATGAAATTTCAGATATATTTTCAACCGATTCTACTGGAGCCTCATCAGCTTCTTCAGAATTTCGGAATCCCTCGTCACATGAAAATATTCCGAAGGAAAAAAGGGAAAGAATTAATATATTTTGAACGTGCTTTTTCATAGATGAGGGGTTTAAAGCCGGGGGCTTTATAGTTCTTTGAACATCACCACGTGCATACACACATTGGGGATCATAAAGGCTTCGCCTTTGGTAGAGTAGTCGTAACGCTTGTAAAAATCTGTCGCGGTTTCCCGGGCGTTGAACCACAGCAGGATTGAAGACCGCTTTTCTCGAAGATTTTTTTCACCTTCAAGTAAAAGCAATTCGCCCAGTTTCTTTTTTTGAAATTCAGGGAGCACTGCCATTCCCCGGAGTTGATACTGACTAGTGGCGTCAAACATAGGATTTGAATTTTCCATATAACTGGCAACTCCTACCAGTTTATCGTCAATATAGGCTCCAAAATGAAGGGTTGAGGTGGATTCATCCCCTTCAAAAATGCATTCCTGGAGAGGTTTTCCCGGTCTAAGCACCCTGCTTCGAATAGGGTAAGTTTCTGCAGCAGAAATTTGCCTGACAAGTGCGGGGCTGTTTTTTAAATGTACAGTCAAGGCTATTCTTCAGTTACTTGAACTTCCTGGTACTCCTGGTGTCTTTCAAATTGTTTAGCCGCATACTCACAAAGGGGGTCTATTTTAAGATTGTTTTCCTTAGCATATTCTACACTGTGTTTCACCAGTCCGCTGGCAAATCCCTGACCGGTGTATTCAGGTTCAGTTTCCGAATGGTCCAGGGTCATCACATTATTATCATTCATGGTATAGGTTAATTCAGCGACGATATCTCCGTCCTTTTCAATGTAGAACATACCTTTTCCTTCTGTCTCTTTTTGTTTTATCTTGTTTTCCATTAAATATTTTTTTTGAGTACGTCATCCACGATACCATATTCCATTGATTCGGTAGCATCCATCCAGTAATCGCGGTTAAAATCTTTTATTACGCGTTCGTAGTCCTGGTTACAATTTTCGGCAAGGATCTTTGCGCTCAGGTCTTTTATCTTTAAAATTTCAGTGGCTTGAATTTCTATGTTAGAAGCCTGTCCCTGTGCGCCACCGCTCGGCTGGTGAATCATCACTTTTGCGTGCGGCTGGATAAATCTTTTTCCTTTAGTTCCTGCGGAAAGCAGTATGGACGCCATGGAGGCTGCAATTCCGGTACATATGGTCGATACGGGGCTATTCAGGGATAACATGGTGTCATAAATAGCAAACCCGGCTGTGACATAACCTCCCGGACTACTGATATAAAAATGGATCTCCTCGTTTCCTATAGAATCAAGATACAGCATTCTTTCAATAAGATATTTTGAAGCCTTATCATCTATTTGTCCCCAAAGAAAGATCTTTCTGTCACTTAGGAGAGAGCGGTCAATAATATCCTGTATTTTGCCTGAATTTTTTTTGTTATCCATTTTAATGATTGGTTATAGAATTCAGTTAAAAATATGACTATTTTTGCGGAAAAGTCACGAATGAACCTAGCATTTAACAAGATTTTAAAGGAAGATATTCCGCAGATTCTACCCCTCATCCAGCGGTTAATGGAAAACCAGTTTTCTGATGAGATCCTGTTGGAACGTTTCACCGAAATGTTCACCCAGAATTATGAATGCTTCGGAATTTATCTTGATGAAAAGCTTATCGGGGTCTTCGGGATGTGGTTCATGACCAGACATTATGCAGGAAGATCTTGTGAGCCCGACCATATTTATATTGATGAGTCCTATAGAAATTTGGGAATAGGGAAAAAGTTGTTTGAATTCATATATGATTATGCCGGGAAAAAAGGCTGTGAGACCTCAGAGCTAAATAGTTACGTAAGCAATTACCGAAGTCATAAGTTTTACCTCAATGAAGGCTACGTGATCAAGGGTTATCATTTTTTAAAAAAGCTTTAATTTTTTTTGGAGAGATAAAAAGTTTCGATTTATATTTGCAGGGCTAATGCGGGAGTAGCTCAGTTGGTAGAGCGTCAGCCTTCCAAGCTGAATGTCGCCGGTTCGAACCCGGTCTCCCGCTCAAAGCCCCATCGAAAGATGGGGCTTTTTTTTTGCGGAAGGCCGGGTGAGAAGTTTATCCCGAGTGCAGTCGAAGGGAACCCGGTCTCCCGCTGATCGAAAGATGGGACTTTTTTTTGCTTTCTTCCTTAATAATCTACATTGAAACCTGTTTTGTATTTATGATAATCCAGGCTGAATTTATTTGTGGGATTGTTAATATTTTCTTTAAATTTTAGTATTTTCCTACAGTGAATTAATAAAGTTTGTAACTTCCTTGTAAGTAATTTTAAAAAATACAGGATATGAAGAATGCAAACCCTTTGTTTTTAGTAGGTACCCTGGGCATGTTATTGACCTCGATATCTAATATCATTTTAAATGCCCTGGTTCCTGAAGAAAGTATTTATTTTTCATTTTCCATTCTGTATCCTGTCTTCCTGGTTATTCTTCTTATCGGCGCATCTGGCGTGGTGAAAAATCCAACTAACTCTAAACTATAAATTTGTAATTTTCCACCTCTCAAAAGAGGATTTATGGAGATCAAAAAATTGGACGTTATAACCCAGGAAGAGGTTATAACCTGTCTGCTTACAGCATTTTCAAACTACTTCGTTGTGCTGCCCGATGATGTCAATTATTGGAAAGCCCGCTACCGCGCTGCACAAATTGACTGGAACCTATCCTTCGGAATGTTTGACGGCGATAAGCTGGTTGGGTTTATTATTAACGGGATCGATGTCC
Source organism: Salinimicrobium gaetbulicola (assembly GCF_042676025.1). Taxonomy (NCBI): domain Bacteria; kingdom Pseudomonadati; phylum Bacteroidota; class Flavobacteriia; order Flavobacteriales; family Flavobacteriaceae; genus Salinimicrobium; species Salinimicrobium gaetbulicola. Next base: position 1,037,311 of record NZ_JBHTJP010000032.1, on the reverse strand, counting down.
ATGAGGGAAAAAAAACGGCCTATAATTCCGGAACAGGTGTGTTGCCAGAATATCGTGGAAGGGCAATTGTGGACCAACTTTACGATCATGCTCTTTCTGAATTTCAAAAATCAGGTATCGAAAAATGCCTTTTGGAGGTCATTTGTGAGAACGAGCGGGCGCTGAAGGTATATCAGCGTATAGGTTTTAAATCCCGGCGAAAGCTGTTTTCCTATAAAGGTGAACTCCCAAATTCTATTACCGATTCTCAACTTCAGAATGTTACTTTTGGGGAGATTTTAGAGTCCGGGTATTATAAGGCTTCCAATTATTCATGGGATAACCTGGCCAAACCTGTTGAAATTTCAGAGGTGAATAAAAACAGCTTTTTTGTCACTTCGGAAGAAGGGAGATCCCTGGGATATTTTGTGTTAGGTCCGAACGGGCAGGTAGTGCAAATAGAAGCTTCTGAAGAGAAGGATATTTCCGAAGTCTTAAAGGCAATAGGCAAAGTGACTCCCGCTCTTCGTTTTGGGAATGTCCCTGAGCACCGGAAGCAGCTTCTGAATGATTTGAGATCACTCGGTTTTGAAAATACCGTTAATCAATACGAGATGGAAATGCATTTGAATTAGTTATATGGAAATACTGCCGGAATCTTTAAATAATTTGTTGCCTTATGACGGAGAAGTTTATTTCTTCGGAAAGATCCTGCCTTCCAAAAAAGCTGATCACTACTTTAACCGACTGATGGAAGATATCGACTGGCGGCAGGATGAGGTGATCATCTTCGGAAAAAGGATCATCACAAAGCGTAAGACAGGATGGTATGGCGCCGAAGAATTCGAATATACCTATTCCAGGATCACCCGGAAAGCGAAGATATGGACCCCGGAATTGAAAGAATTGAAAGACCTTATTGAGGAGAAGACCGGTTTAAAATTCAATTCCTGCCTGCTGAACCTCTATCACAGCGGGGAAGAAGGTATGTCGTGGCACTCTGATGCTGAAGCTGAATTGGGAAAAAACCCGGCGATCGCTTCCTTAAGCCTGGGTACAACACGAAAATTCGTGTTGAAACATAAAACTTCCAAAGAAAAAATAGAGCTGGAGCTACCTCCCGGAAGCCTTCTGCTCATGCAGGGAGAAACTCAAAAGTACTGGGTGCACAGCCTTCCGAAGACAAAAAAAGTAACAGAACCAAGGATCAACCTGACCTTTAGGAATATTCAAAAAATTAAAAAATAGAGTAACCGGTCAGCGTGGTCAATCTTTCCAGTGCTGCCATTCCCAAAGCGGAATTTCCTTTGTGGTTCAAAGGCGGGCTCCATACGGCGACGGCATAGTGATACGGATTCACAGCGACAATTCCTCCTCCCACGCCACTTTTTCCGGGAAGGCCTACCTCAAAACTGAATTCTCCGGCTTCATCATAAAATCCGCAGGTCTGCATGAGGGCATTGATCCTTTTCACCTGCCTTCCGGTAAGGAATTCCCGGTCTGAATCAAGCGTGGTGCCCTGGTTGGCAAAAATGATAAAAGCCTGGGCCAGTTCCCGGCAGGACATTGCAATGGCGCATTGATGAAAATAAAAGTCCAGCACATCTTCCACATTGTTCTCAATATTCCCGAAAGACTTGAGGTAGTTTACCATCGCGTAATTACGGTAACCTTCAGATTGTTCTGAAGCTGCTACGGTGTAATCAAAATCAATACTGGTGTCACCTGTTAACTCGTGCAGGAATGTGAGCAAGGCCGCCTTAGGATTGGTAAAAGAAGAGACCAGCACATCGGCTACCACTAGAGCCCCTGCGTTGATGTAGGGATTTCTTGGTATCCCTGAATCATTCTCCAGCTGTGAAAGGGAATTAAACGGATCGCCCGATGGTTCCACGCCCACGCGGTTCCAGAGATCATCTCCCATCACCTTCATGGCCAGACTTAAAGTGAATACTTTTGATATGGATTGTATTGAAAAGCGTTCCGCACTGTCTCCAAATTGGTAGTTTTCCCCGTTGAGGTCATAGAGATGCATCCCGAACTTACTGGCCGGTACTTTGGCCAGTTCCGGAATGTACGATGCGACCTTTCCAGAGGGTTGAGTATCTGAGAATTCCTGCTGGATCTGTGCCAGTATTTTATCGTATTCTATCTTAGCTGAGGTCATTCAGGCTTGTTTCGGGTTCAACTTCATATGGTTCCTGTCCTGCTTCAAAGATCCTTGCGGTAAGCTTTCCTTTTAAAGTGATATTCTCTCCTTTTACTTCGAGCCAGCTTCCTTCACGCAGTCCCACCACTGGAGGGGTATTGAATTGATGGAATTCCTTGATACGGGTTTCGCGGGTTTCACCCTTATGCGTAGAGTTTGGGTCCGGATCCAGATAATGCGGATTGATATTGAAAGGAACAAATCCCAGGGTATTGAAACTTGGCGGGTAAACGATGGGCATATCATTGGTGGTTTTCATGGTAAGACCGCCAATATTAGTGCCTGCGCTGGTTCCCAGGTAAGGAGTGCCGTTGGAGATCGCGTTTTTCAGAGGAACGATCAATTCATGGTCATAAAGCTGTTTCACGAGCAAGAACGTGTTCCCACCGCCGGTGAAGATCCCTTCTGCTTGAGATACTGCTGTCGCGGCATTTTTAAATTCATGAAGCCCTTTCACTCGAAGTCCGGCTTTTTCAAAGGCCTTTTGAGCAAGGGAGGTATATTCATCATGCGATATTCCGCCGGGGCGGGCAAATGGGATAAATACTATTTCTGAGCATCCTGAAAAATGCTTTTTTAGTTCAGGAATAAGATATTCTAAGTAATCCTGTCCGTGTAAGGTAGAGGTACTTGCCAGGATGAGATTTTTCATATGATCGGGTTTTTTGTAAAAATACTTAATTGTTGGGAGGTAGTGAAGAGGTGAGGGAGTGAAGTTGTGAAGTTGTGACCGGGTGAAGCTGTGATCTTGTGAAGTTGGGAAGTTGTGACTCTTTGAAGAGTGATAGAAACAATCAACAAGTTAAAGAGAGGACAGTGGACAGAGGGTAGAGGACAGAAAGAATTAATTCGTGTATTCGTGGCGAAAAAATAGAGATGAAATAAGAATTAGTAACTTTAGATAAAATAATCAACTTCAAAAAACGGTCAACCCTATTTAGGACTCCCCACTCAACAAACCATAAACCTTAAACCTTAAACATTTCGAGATTTAACTAAAGTTTAGTCGGGGTTTAGATTTTTGTAAACAATTGATTTTGTTACTTTAAGAAAATCCGACCTATGAAAACCTTTCTAACTTTTTTAATTTTTCTCATCTCCCTTACCGGATTTTCTCAACGAGTGTTGATCAACGGAACGATCAAGGTTCCGGCAGGGGAAGACCCACAGGGAATTTCCATTGTAAATTCCACAGCTATGAGAGCCACGATCTCCAATGAGGCAGGACTTTTTCAGATTCGTGCCGCGGAAGGAGACACCCTTAGTTTTTCCTCCCTGCAATTCCAGGATTTTTCGGTGATCATAGATGAAGGGGTGATCACTACCCGTGAATTGAACGTATTCGTTTCTGAAGCCGTTACAGAATTGCCTGAAGTGGTGGTGACGCCTTACGACCTCTCCGGAAATGTGCGGGTGGACGTACAGATCATTCCGACTTCAGATCTCGACCTGCCCAATAAATCGGCTGCTGAGATCGATCCTTATGAATGGGAATTTCCACCCGATTCGCTGGTCTCGCCCCCAAACGCTGCCATGCGTACCAGTATGATGGTAAATGGAGCGAATTTCGCCAATATCTTCCGGAATATTTTGAAAAGCCGGGAGGTTATAAACATTGAGGAGTCTGAAGAACTGGAAGACGAGATCCTTCTTTTATATGATGACGATTTCTTCAATGAAAACCTGAACATAAAAAAAGAGAACATCAAGGAATTTATCTATTTCGCAGAAGATAACGGACTGACCAAAGCCATGCTCAAACCAAAGAATGAAATGAAGTTAATTGAATTTTTAGTGGTGCAGAGTCAGCGGTATAAAGAGATCAAAGCGGGGAGTAATTAATAGTCGGGAGACGTGAGTCGATAGGCGGTAGTCAAGAGACAAGAGTCAAGAATCGGATGTCGAAAGTTGTCATTCCGACGGAAGGAGGAATCTCCAAGCCGGCTAAACTGACACTACGTTAAAATGAAGTTTACAAGCATTATTGGGTTCCAAGGTCTTTCCGTCCGTTTAGGTTAATTTGGCCGATTCCTGATTTCTCGATACAATTTCCAAAACTTATCAGTTTTGAAAACCACTCGAAGTGACAGGCACGAATGGCCACTCAACCTGCGTATTTCAATATTTTTCGTTTCTTTATCTCAAATGAAGAAACTTTTCTTTTCTTTTTTGATCCTTTTCTCAGGAATTTCTTTTGCTCAAACCAATGACCGAATAGAGGTTGAGGGTAATATCAAAGTTCCTGCCGGGGCTGAGGTGGAAGGAATTACCATATTTAATAAAAACTCTTCTCAGGGTACGGTGTCATCTTCTACGGGTGACTTTAGCCTTCAGGTCAAAGCGGGAGATAGTCTTTATTTTTCAGCGGTTCAATACCGGGAATTATTAATTGTGATCAATGATGATATCATTGAAAAAAAGATTCTGAACGTAGAGATCGCGGAAGGCTTGAACGAATTACCCGAAGTGGTTTTGAGATCACATGACCTTACCGGCCTGGTAGGAAATGATGTGAAGAACATCAAGGTCGAAAAAGTAGATCTCCCGGATTTTTCTGCGGCTGAAGTTAATAAACTTTTCAACCCTGTCTCTCCCGACCGTCAATCGGCTGTAGCCAATGCGGCCTTGGGAGAAAAGAGCGGCCCGTCAACTGCTATAAATATTCTGGCAATTGCGGACAAGATCGGGCAACTCATTTTTCCGAAGAAAACCAAACCTGCTCCCATTCTTCCGCAGTATTCCTATGGACCAGTTGAAATGGAACGTCTTTTAAGAACCCGATACGATAATTCCTTTTTTGAGGAGGTGCTTCATATTTCATCTAAAGAGATTGCCGATTTTCTTGAATTCATACATGAAAAAGGATTATCTGACGAAATGTTTAAGAAAGAAAAGGAAATGGACCTCATGCAATTCTTGATGGTGAAAAGTGCTGAATTCAATAAGGATTCCCCGGAAAACAATAAATAACTGACTACGAAATTCACTCACTTTTATAAGGTTATATCCACTTCACTTATAAAAAATACCTTTTCATTAAACTTTTTTCCCTTTTCATCGTCTAAGACTTTAATTGCCTCAATGAAGCGAATATTTTAGTGGAATAATATTTGATTAATTATAGGGGTTGCTTCCGGAGGAAAAACAGGGAAGCGTGAAGTTTCCGTTTCAGGGACTTCAAAAAATCAGGTACATGAGAAAAACTTTATTGCTTTTTATTGCCCTATTACCGTTGCTTTCTTTTACCGCAGCGCATAAGTTTTACGTGAGCGCGACTGACATTGAGTACAATGAAAAGAACAGGTCGCTTCAGATCATTTCCCACGTGTTTATTGATGATCTTGAAAAACTTTTGAAAGAAAGATACCACCCGGACCTTTTTCTGCTGAAGAAAGGAGAACACCCCAAATCCGACGAATTCATTGAACGCTATTTCAACGATAAGTTCAAAATACGAGTCAACGGGAAGGAAGTCGAGCTCAATTATCTTGGGAAGGAATATGACAAGGATGAATTGCTTATCTACATTGAGGTTACCGACGTGGAACCCATCCAGAATATTTTTGTCAAAAACGCGGTTTTAACCGACATTTTTCCGGAGCAAAAAAATGTGATCAAGGTAGAGTACAAAGGAACCATTAAAAGTCTGCTTTTAACAAGGTCAGAAGTAGATGGAATCTTAAAGTTCAGCAATTAAATTGCGGGATTTTAGAAAAAAATTATTTTTAGCAACCTAAACTTAAATTTTAAATATGAGATCATTCAAAACGGCACTAGCTGCTTTTTTCATTTTCTTCTCTGCGGGTGTCATGGCCCAGGAGACAGAGGCGCCTGCTGAACTTCAGCAGGAAGTAAAAGAAGGCGGTCATCTTAATCAAAACAAATTCAGGCAACTGTATCAGGAGTTTTCTACCCCTAATCAATATCGCACCGGTAGTGGTGCGCCCGGTCCCGAATATTACCAGAACGAGGCCGATTATAAAATGGACATCGAATTAGATGACCGCACTCAAAAGCTTACCGGTCGCGAGACCATCACTTATCACAATAATTCTCCTAACGACCTGGAATATCTTTGGGTTCAGTTAGATCAGAATATCCGTTCTAAAGAATCGGTTGCGAAACTGAAGGATGGAAACGGGATCGCTCCTGTTGCCCAGCCCGGAACGTTTGTTTCTGAATATATGGAAGAGGCCTTTGACGGCGGATTCAATATTACAGAAGTAAGCGCGAATGGAAAGCCTCTTAAAACTGTAATTAATCAGACTATGATGAGGGTTGATCTTCCGAAGCCATTAAAGGCAGGGGAGAGCTATACTTTTGATATCGCCTGGTGGTACAATGTGAACAACCACGTGACCAACCGCGCCCGTTCCGGATACGAGCATTTCCCGGAAGACGGGAACAACGCGTATGTGATCGCCCAGTTCTTTCCAAGAATGGCTGTTTACAATGACGTGGAAGGATGGCAGAATTACCAGTTCTGGGGAAGCGGAGAGTTCGCCTTGCCTTTCGGAGATTATGAAGTGAACATCACCGTGCCTGCAGACCATGTGCTTGACGGAACGGGAGAACTTCAGAATAGAAAGGAAGTGTTCACCAAGGAAATGATGAACCGCTACGAAAAGGCTAAAAATACATATGACAAGCCTGTAATGATCGTTACCCAGGCGGAAGCTGAAGCTGCCGAAAAAGGATTTTCAGACAAAAAGAAGACCTGGAAGCTGAAAGCTGAAATGGTGCGTGATTTCGCTTTCGCTACTTCAAGAAAATTCATCTGGGATATGATGGCCGTGAAGGTTGGAAGTAAAGATGTAATGGCGGTGTCCATGTATCCTAAAGAAGGAAATCCACTTTGGGAAGATTATTCTACTAAGGTAGTGGCTCACACGCTTCAGTCATTTTCAGATCATACTTTTGAATATCCATATCACAAGGCCATTTCGGTTCACGCGAAGAACCAGGGAATGGAGTATCCAATGATCTGCTGGAACTACGGGCGTCCAGATGAGAACGGGAATTACAGCGATCGTGTGAAATACGGAATGATGAGTGTGATCATCCACGAGGTGGGACACAACTTCTTCCCAATGATCGTAAATTCTGATGAGCGCCAGTGGGGATGGATGGACGAAGGTCTTGATACTTTCATGCAGTATATCGCTGAGCAGGAATATGGGGAAAGATATCCTGAAGATATCGCTCCTAACACAGCATACCCTTCCAGAAGAGGCCAGCCTTCTAAGATCGTAAACTATATGAAGGGTGATCAAAAGTATATCGCGCCTATCATGTCTAACCCTGAGCATGTGTATCAGCTGGGGAATAATGCCTACGGAAAACCGGCGACCGCGCTGAACATTCTGCGTGAAACAGTGATGGGGAAAGAGCTTTTTGACTATGCTTTTAAAACCTACGCCCAAAGATGGATGTTCAAACACCCGACTCCTGAAGATTTCTTCAGAACGATGGAAGACGCTTCGGCTGTAGACCTTGACTGGTTCTGGAGAGGTTGGTTCTATACTACAGATTATGTTGATATAGGAATTGAAGGTGTAAAGAAATATTACGTGACCGATAAGCCTACCAAAGAAGGTACAGAGCTTCTGAAGCGTTACGGCGTTCAGGATCCTTCTTCTATGGATCTTTTATATGTGGTTGCTGAAGACGGAGAGGAAATGAATCCTGAAATGAAAGGTAAGACTCCGGTAGAGAACGCTCCAACTCTTAATGAGTATCTAATGGATAACTTCACTCCGGAGCAGCGCCAAAAGATGAAAATGCCTAAGTATTTCTACGAGGTAAGCTTCAACAAGCCGGGAGGTTTGGTAATGCCTTTGATCGTGGAATATACCTATGCTGATGGTACTTCTGAAAAAGTGACCTATCCGGCACAGATCTGGAGAAAGAACGATGACCGCGTGAGCAGAGCTATGGCTACAGATAAGGAGATCGTAAAGATCACGGTAGATCCAGATCTTGAAACTGCTGATGTGAACACAGATAACAACTCATGGCCACAAACACCTGAGAAGGATAAGTTCCAGGAATTTAAAGAAAAGAACCAGGGGTAACTACCCCTGACCACCCCTGTCCGCCATGGGCGGACATTCCCCTCCTTTAAAAAGGAGGGGAGCTTAGGGAAAAATATATTTAAGGGAACCCTCCGTGCGGAGGGTTTTTTTTATGGGTGCTATGACAACTTTTATCCGGTGAAATCAGCTAAAGGCGGTTTTGAAAAATGCTTCTGAAGTCATTTAATTTGATCCCCTCCAGGAAGGAGGGGTGCCCGTAGGGCGGGGAGGTTTTTTAACAAGTCGGCTTTTTTAATGATTTAATTTGTGAGTATATTTGCAGCCTATGCAAACACTACCTCTTTTTATCAGTGGAGCCGAGGTCGCCTTTATAGTTTTTATACTGGTAATGGTCTTTGGCGCCGACAAGATCCCTGAGATCGCGAAGGGCCTTGGACAGGGTATGCGCAGTATCAAAAACGCAACCAACGACATCAAATCTGAGGTAATGAAAAGTGCCGATAAGCAGGGAATCGATGCTCAGGGCATGACCGATAGCGTGAAGAAAGAGATCGACCAGGTAAAGGAAGATATTGAGGAGATCACGGGATCTGTGAAACGACGATTTTAGCTGTTAGCTGTTGCCGGTTCCGGGTTGTCAGTTGTGGGTAATGTCTCCTCGAGCGGAGTCGAGAGGTAAACAAGGGATGCCGAATAAAATTCGGATGTTAAGTCTTTACTCTTTTTCGTTTTGCCCCGCCCCTAAAGGGAGCCGAAAAAGTAATTTGGGAAATCAGGTTCCATGTTTTCATAGGGAAATTTCAGCATCACAACTATATCTGAGAAGATATTCCAATCCCCAATCACCATTCCCCGATTATCTATTCCACAATCTTCTGTCCTCTGTCCACTAAAAAAAGTTGACAGACAGCCAACAGCCAATGGCCAACCGTCAACAGCCGATAAATTTCGTAATTTCGCATTCTAAAATTTAACTTCGAACCCATGCATTTCCTTCCTCAAAAGATCGACGACTATGTCGTTGCTCATTCTGCCAAAGAACCGGAACTACTTCAGCAACTAAATCGCGAGACCAACCAGAAAGTCCTGCAACCACGTATGCTGAGCGGTCATTACCAGGGAAGGGTATTGAGTATGATCTCCAAACTGGTGAATCCGAAGAATATTCTGGAGATAGGAACCTATACAGGATATTCGGCTTTGTGTCTGGCAGAAGGGATGAAAAAAGAAGGGGTTCTTCATACCATCGACATCAACGAGGAATTGTTCGACCTTCAGAAAAAGTATTTTGATGCTTCGGAATATAAGGACAATATCAAACAGCACCTGGGAGATGCTACGGACATCATCCCGACTTTAAAGGAAAATTTCGACCTGGTCTTTATAGACGCCGATAAACCCAATTACCCGGCTTACTTCCAACTAATAATGGAAAAACTGAATCCCGGCGGGATCATCCTTTCCGATAATGTCCTGTGGAGCGGGAAGGTGGTAGAAGACGTAAAGAAAGATGATGAGTCTACGATAGCCTTACTGGAGTACAACCGACTCCTCGCAGAAGATAACCGACTGGAAACAGTGATGCTGCCCATACGGGATGGACTGACCATCAGCAGGCGGAAGTAGACTTTAGCCGTTGGCCTTTTCCCAGTCACCCTGAACTTGTTTCAGGGTCTATTGACTAAGAACCTAAAGATGCTGAAATAAATTCAGCATGACGTCCTTAGATATTTTCTTTATCCCATTTCGGGATGTCACACTGAGCCCGACTGCGACAGCAGGAGGAAGAGTCGAAGTGGGGTAATTTGTCATTTATTTTTTGAAGCACTTTGTCACACTGAGCCGCCGAAGGCGATTAGGCGAAGTGTGCTGATGAACTAAATTCTTAAAATGTTGCCTGGAGAAAGTTGTTTTTCTCTTTTTTCAGAAACCAGTTAAAAAACTTATCTAAGGTATGAACCGTCTTTGCGAAGAAGCCCTGGCGACTGAAGCAACCTGCCTGTTAGAATAATTGCACTTTTTCCGTTTTGCCCCTGCCCTAAAGGGAGCCGGAAAAAGTCCTATGTTAATATTTTTTCTAATAGACTTTTTAGGACGTTTTCCATCTCATGTTTAATCTGCTGATTCGTAAATCGAATTATTTCTATTTTTTGAAATTGGATAAGATCAGTTCGTAATTTGTCCTTTAATTGCTGTTCAGGTTTATTGTGATAATCACCATCTACTTCTATGATCAAATTTAGTTTATGGGAATAGAAGTCAGCAATGAATTGATGAATGGGATGTTGTCTTCTGAAATGGTATTTTTTAAATGGATCTAGTTGTAACTCTGCCCAAAGCAGTTTTTCTGCCTCTGTAGGATTATTGCGAAGATGTTCTGCACGTCTAAAGATCTCAGCAGGAGCGCCTTTCCACATGCTATTATCATGATATGGATTGTCTTTTTTCACTACTGTGAATTTAAGAAAAACTAATTCTCACCCTTTAGGGAGGGGCAAAAGAATTAGTTTTTCTTTTTCCGGTTTGCCCCAACCCTAAAGGGAGCCGGAAAAAGTTATTGCAAGGATAAATAGGGCCTATCGAAAGTTCTCACTTTCCAACACCATACTATATCCTATGTCTAAGAAGCGACTTCGACTTTTCCTCCCTTCGGTCGGGCTCAGTCTGACAATGGTTTTCAAAACCGATAACCCCCAACTCGTAACCCACAACTTAAAATAAAGCCAACAGCTAATTGCCAAATGCCAACACCTATTTCACAGACTTTCTTATTTTTGGTCCAAACTTCAAAGAATGAACTTCCAGAACACCCTCGAATACGCCCAGGAATTAGATAAACAGGACCCTTTAAGATCATATCGAAAGGAATTTTCATTCCCGAAAGTGAACGGCAAAGACGTGATCTATTTCACGGGTAACTCTTTAGGTTTACAGCCGAAAAAAGCGAAGGAGTATGTAGATGAGGTGATGAGCGATTGGGCGGAGTTGGCGGTGGAAGGGCATTTTCAGGCTGAAAAGGCCTGGTGGGATTACCATGAGCGGTTCTCGACAAAACTGGCCCCAATAGTTGGCGCCAAACCGGAAGAGATCACCGTGATGAACACCCTGACTGTGAACCTCCATCTGCTGATGGTATCGTTCTACCGCCCCACCTCGAAGCGTTTCAAGATCATCATGGAAGAAAAAGCCTTTCCCAGTGACCAGTATATGATCGCGAGTCAGGTGCGGTTTCACGGTTTTGATCCTAAGGAGGCGATCGTGGAAGTGAAGAAAAGGGAAGGGGAAAATCATTTCAGGACGGAGGATATTCTGCAAACCATTAAGGAAGTGGGAGAGGAGTGCGCCCTTGTATTAATGGGTGGCGTGAACTACTACAACGGCCAGGTGCTCGATATGGAGACCATCACCAAAGTAGGGAAGAAAACCGGAGCATTTGTCGGTTGGGACCTGGCGCACGCGGCGGGAAATGTAGAGCTGAAGTTACACGACTGGGGCGCCGATTTCGCGGCCTGGTGCAGTTATAAATATATGAACTCAGGACCCGGGAATGCCTCCGGCTGTTTTATTCACGAACAATACCTCAACAGAAAAGATATACCAAGGCTGGAAGGCTGGTGGGGACATAATAAGAAAAGAAGGTTCTTAATGGAACCGGAGTTCCAGCCCGAGCCCACAGCCCATGCGTGGCAGATAAGCAACGCGCCTATCCTGGCTTTGGCACCGTACCTGGCCTCTTTGGAGCTTTTTGAGAAGGTGGGAATGCCTGCTTTGATCGAAAAGAGAGATAAGATCGTAGCGTACCTGGAATTTATCCTGCAGGAAGTGGCTAAAGAAGTAGGAGGGGACTTCGAGATCATCACGCCAAAAGAAAGAGGTACGCAGCTCTCTGTTTTCCTGCATGGGCAGGGAAAAGAACTGTTCAATTACTTAATGAAAAACGGGGTGATCACCGACTGGCGGGAACCTAATGTCATTCGTTTAGCCCCGGCACCGTTCTATTGTTCTTTTGAGGACATGTGGCGATTTGGAGAAATACTCCGAAATTATTTTTAATCCCTTCTTTTTTCCATTGATGAAAAAAGAAATCGACGTAAGGAGATTCACGAATTCCGATTTTCAAATAGAATGCATGAGTAAGCAAAAAAATCTAGGCTTACTAAAAGTTGCCTAAATTTTTTGTTCAGCAGCTAAATTTTAGGAACTCGCCATTGATTTTTTTCCTAACCTGTCAAAATTCGTTTTGGCTCAAACAGCCTAAAATTTTACGCTGCTTTTACTTCAAATTTTTCGTCAACTTTTCGTAGGCCGCTGGCCAAAATATAAGTATTTAAACAAAAACAAGGATAGGGCAGTTTTTTTCAATCTTCCTACACGTATAGGCTAAAGAACTGTTTTTTTAATTGCCTTTTGAAAAACGGGGTGATCCCCGACTGGCGCGAACCGAATGTAATACGATTAGCCCCGGCTCCTTTCTACTGCTCTTTTGAAGATATGTATGAATTCGGGCAGGTGCTGAAAGGCTATTTTGGGAAGAGTTGATGTTGTGAGGTTTTGAAGATGTAATGTGGTGGGTTGTTGTAGAAGTGGCCTTGAGATTGCCATATAGGTGACTGATTATTTCCTAAGAAAAATTGATTTGTCATAAAAAAGAAGACTGCCTTCAGGGAAGGCAGTCTTACTATGTAGGGAGGCTAGCTACGGTTTTAAAATTTGAATCCTAATTTCAGAAAATTTTGAGCTAAAAATGAAAACGTGTGTGAATCTGCTTCTAAATGCTCTAAACCTGGTCCCGGACTCTTCTGACTATAAGAGTAGATATAAGAAACTGGCTTTGTTTCCGCTCCAATATAAAAGCCTTCCAAGAGATGAAAGTCTAAACCTGCAACCAATTGGGCACCCGTACCTACAACTTCCAGGTGGCGGTTGCCAATATCGGCAATAACCGGTTCCCCGTTGGGAGAAGTGGTTATGGAAGGATCATACATAGATCTTCTTGCATAATAAAATGGTATTGTTAATCCTGCATATGGGGATATTCTATCAAATCTTGAATCAAAATGATATTCTCCACCCAGGTTGATGTTAATATCCACCTGCTCATCAGAATTCACTGACGCATAATTAGGGATCCATACCTGATTATCTTCCTCAGAAAAATCAGTGCCACTTTCTATATTAATTCTGCTTGGAGTGTCCCTAAGGATAGCACCACCACTAAGTTTCAATGCGATTTTTTCCGTTAAGAAATACCGCCCTTCAACTCCAACCATGTTTGAGGCGCTGTTATCATTTGCGCTTACAAAATCGGCGTATGGTGCGTTACCCGGTATGGTCCATTCTCCTGCAGGAGAAGGAGGCGCTACCAGATTAGACGAAAAGAAATTTCCACGCCCGAACAACACCGCAAATGAAAAGTCTCCTTGCTGAGGTGTATATTTATCTGTAACATCATCTTCTGTTGTGGTTTGACCAAAAGAGGTCAGACTGCCCAGAAAAATGAACGTTAATGCTATTATTTTTTTCATACTAATGTCCTAAGAAATTTGATTACTGTTTCAGTTTAAGAAGGAGCTCCGCTTGACGGAGCTCCTATTAAATCCTTTAGGAATTAGTTTTCCACTACCTCATTGAACTGCTCAAGGAAGTCATTTGCCAATGCTACAAGTGCATTGTACTCTGTTGTTAGGCGATCGATCTTTTCTTCGGTTCTAACAATAGTAGCCGCCCACTCCTCGGCACTGATCTCGTTGTTTACAAGAGTTGCTTGAGCGTCTTCGATATTATTTTGTAATGATTCAATTTGGTCTTCGGTCCAGGCAATTTGATTCTCGATAAAGGTTGGATCACCGCTCAAGTAAGTTTCAAGCGTATTGATCATTGTCCACAACGATGAAATTTCAGCACTATATTCCATGCGAACTTCTTGTTTCGCTAGATAGTCTGCTGTAGCCTCTGCATATAGAGTTTCTAATGCTGCGATATCAGCTACTTCCATTTCTGCAAGGGCGTCGGCGACGTTAGCTTCAGCTGTAGCCAGGTTAGTTTGGTAATTTTCTAAAGATGCCTGCGCATTTTCTAATGAAAATTCTAAATTGTTAAGCTCGTCTTTATTAATATAGAAATCATAATCAAAAACTACATTAGTGTAAGCACGTACTGCTTCTCCAAATTCAGTCGCAGGATCAGCAAACCTATTTTGGAAGAAAATCCCATATTCAACAACCACACCTGACCCTGTTGTATAAAGATAACCCTCTTCAAAATCACTTTTAATTTCTTTTGCAGTTCCCGGGTAGTTTGTTCCAGCGAAGTCTTCAAATGCAGTCTGGGCCGCATCACGGGCTACCAAAGCGTCATCATAAACCTGATCACCAGGTCCATTGTTAATATCAGTCGCATCGAATTCAGCCTGAGCCTGGATCCATGTTTCAAGCAAAGCAATTGCCTCTGCTTCTGCAGTGAAATATGGCTCATCTACCAGGGCTAATTCAGCCTCAAAAGGAGCTAATTGAGCCTCTAAGGCAGTGATATCTTCCTCTAGTTCAGATATGTATGCTTCAATATTTGCAATCGCTTCTTCAAAATTAGAAATGGCCACCAAAGAATTATCAGCTATGGTGTAAGCCTCATTAATAGGTGTCCATTCAATAAGGGCTTTATCCTCTTCCAATTGAGCCGTTGCACGGTTACTGTAAGCTTCATCTAAATCTTCACGTAATTGTATGACTTCAGCTTCAACAGAAGCGGCATCGGTATTCAGAGATTCATATCTAACAAGAGTTGCTTCTAGAGCAGCGATTGTTGCCTCATCTTCGGCGATCTGTCCCTCAATTTCCGCTGCCGCACCCTCAAAATCAACTACATTTCCGAAGTCATCAACATAAGCGTTGAATCTAACAAGATCCTGCTCTAAGTTAATTATTTCTTCCATTTTGTTGTTAGCCTGAGCCATTGTACTTTGATACTTAGCAAGGTATTCTTGTGCAGTCTCATTTACCTGAGCGGCTAAGTTGTCCATGGCTTGCTGTAAGGCGGCCTCAGCTTCAGCGGCACGCGCCTGAGCTTCGGCTACTCGAGCTTCTGCGGCTGCTACCTCTGCTTCCATAGCGGCAATAGTGGCGTCTGCTTCAGCCTGCATAATGGCTTGTTGCAACTCGACCTGCACCTGAATCAAAGCGGTTTCAGCCTGGATCTTAGCCGTCATTGCTGCCTGATTGTCTGCTTTGGCCTGCTCCATGGCTGCTTTTGAGTTCAGGTAATTAACCTGAGCTTGTCTAAGATTTTCTACTTCCGGAGAGATGTCCTCAGACACACAGGAAGTAACAAGGGTTGACCCGCCTAAAAGGACTAAGGCCATCATTCTTGTGAATTTTTTCATGATCAGTTTTTTAAAGGATTTAGTTTATGGGGCCAAAATTGGCAGTTTTAAGTTGGAGAGACAATACCTCATTTTAGGTATTTTTTGTAAGAAATCTTAAAATTTTGCCATATTTGGAATTTTTTGATCTTATTTTAATTTTTTTTCATCCTTTTTAAATTATTGTAAAACAAGAGGTTATGGTCCGATTTATATTGATTTTAAATTCCTACAAGTCATAAAATGAGGAAAACCATTTTGTTTAAAACTTTGTTAATTCCATATTTGTAGCCCCCTATGAATAAATCAATCATAAAAATTTACTTGTATGGGGGAACATGTATCTAAGGTTTTAAGTCTGTGGCAAGAGCCATTCTCGAATGACAAAAAGTATCTTCAAAAGTACCCGCAACTTGAGCAGATTAAGAAAGTCGCAGGTTTGTTCGCTCCCGGCCCTCATTATTATTATATCATTGACATGCCAACTCAAAAGCTGGAATATGTTAGTGGGGGGACAGCTCAAATATTGGGAGTTGATCCTGGAGAAGTAACCATAGAATTTCTCATCGAGAGATTGGTGCCGGAGCACAGAGAAAAAATGCTTTTAAAAGAAGAAGTGGTGGTAGATTTCTTTTTTAATTTCCTGCCGGCATCTGAAGTTACTAATTACAAAAGTGTCTATTATTGTTCAATCAGGGATGTCTATGATCAACCCCATAGAATTCTTCACCAGGCGGTGCCATTATCCCTTACTTCCGAACAACTAAAGCCAAAACATGTTTTAGTGGTCCACACAGATGTGACTCATTTACAGCCCCAACTAAAAGACAGTCTTCATTTTATAAACTTAAAACAGGGAAAATGTTATTACGATCTGTCGTACGAAGAAGGGTATTTTGATCCTAAAACAGAACCTGAGGTAGAATTAGATCCTTTTGAGACCCTGACTGAAAGGGAAATGGAAGTCATTCAGAAGATCGCTGAAGGGTTCAGCACCAATGAAATAGCGGCCCAGCTTCATATTTCGGTACACACGCTCCGCACGCACCGTAAGAATATCTTAAAGAAATCTCACTGTAAAAATATTAATGAACTGGTAGCCCAATATATTAGGGTCGGGGTAATTTGATTGGTGAAGTAGCGATGTGGTGAAGGTGTTAAGAAATGAAGTTGTGACCTTGCTAAGAAGTCACTTTGTGAAGTGAAGAGTTTGTGAAGGAATTAGAACTTTCAACCTGTAATACCTTTTTTTGGCTCTCCATTTAGTCCGATAGCCATCGGGTGAGGTGCTCGATATGGAGACCATCACTAAAGCAGGGAAAGAAACCGGCGCTTTTGTGGGTTGGGACCTGGCGCACGCCGCAGGAAATGTGGAGTTGAAGTTACACGAGTGGGGTGTGGATTTCGCGGCCTGGTGCAGTTATAAATATATGAACTCAGGTCCGGGGAATGCTTCCGGCTGCTTTATTCACGAGCAATACCACAATAGAAAAGATATCCCAAGGCTTGAGGGCTGGTGGGGACATAATAAGGAGAGAAGGTTCTTGATGGAACCTGAATTCCAGCCAGAGCCCACGGCACATGCCTGGCAAATAAGCAACGCGCCTATCCTGGCCCTTGCACCATACCTGGCATCTGTGGAGCTTTTTGAGGAAGTGGGGATGCCTGCCTTGATCGAAAAGCGAGATAAGATCGTGGCATACCTGGAATTTATCCTGCAGGAAGTGGCTAAAGAAGTAGGAGGGGACTTCGAGATCATCACACCTAAGGAACGAGGGACACAACTTTCGGTCTTCCTGCATGGCCAAGGAAAAGAACTGTTCCAGTATTTAATGAAAAGCGGCGTGATCACCGACTGGCGGGAACCGAATGTAATTCGTTTAGCTCCGGCACCGTTCTATTGTTCTTTTGAGGACATGTGGCGATTTGGGGAAATACTCCGAAATTATTTTTAATACCTTCTTTTTTCCATTGATGAAAAAAGAAATCGACGTAAGGAGATTCACGAATTCCGATTTTCAAATAGAATGCATGAGTAAGCAAAAAAATCTAGGCTTACGAAAAGTTGCCTAAATTTTTTGTTCAGCAGCTAAATTTCAGGAACTCGCCATTGATTTTTTTTCCTAACCTGTCAAAATTCGTTTTGGCTCAAACAGCCTAAAATTTCACGCTGCTTTTACTTCAAATTTTTCGTCAACTTTTCGTAGGCCGCTGGCTAAAATATAAGTATTTAAACAAAAAGAAGGATAGGGCAGTCTTTTCAATCTTCCTACACGTATAGGCTAAAGAACTGTTTTTTTAATTACCTTTTGAAAAACGGGGTGATCACTGACTGGCGGGAACCGAATGTAATACGTTTAGCCCCGGCACCTTTTTACTGTTCTTTTGAAGATATGTATGAATTCGGGCAGGTTCTGAAAAGGTATTTTGGGAAGAGGTGATGTTGTGAGGTAGTAAAGCTGTGAAGCTGTGATGTTGTGAAGAAGTGAAGATCTTTAGCCTAGGAGACTTTTTCCGGCTCCCTTTAGGGTAAGGGGTAAAACGGAAAAAGAATTTCAAGATCTAATATTAAAAGCTAACGGCTAACAGCCTTAAAGACAAAGCCGACAACTGAAAAACCATCAACTGAGAACTGAGAACTGAGAACTGAGAACTAAGAACTGATTACTGCCAACCGCCAATAGCCAGCAAAAGCTTACTCGATCCTGTACTTCAAACTCACTCCCGCCCCATAAACAGGAGCTTCATAAGAGTCATACTCGGCAGCTAACTGAAGATTTAGTTCTATGTCTTTTTGCAGCAGTTTAACATCTAACATGGAGTAGAAAACATCCTGTTTGGGCTTAAATCTTACAGGCCTGGTACCGTCATTCTGGGCGTAACTCAGAAGTAAGCGATACGGGTGATTTCCTAAGGTGGAAGTAAGATTACCACCTATGCCAAAATGATGAGCTGTGAATTTGTTGTTGACAATTCCCATTCCATCCGGGTTTACGGTAAAGAACGGTGCTCCTAATACTTTCCGGTGATATGTCCATCCCGAACGGTATCCTGTATTGTTAAAGTAATCATCATTCTTGTGGATGCCGGTCGTGGTATGACTTTGGTGGTGGGTGGTGTAGAATTCATACATCAAGGAATTCACTAATTTGCTAGAATTATTAGAGGAAACAAATATACCATATCTACCATCGGGCGTATTACCCAGCCTACTTCCGGAACCATCTTCGAACAAGTGGTTGTAAATTAGATCCACCTTATAATTCGTAAAAGTTTTGCTAAGGTACAATTCATAGCCTCCTATGTGATTTCCGAGGGCATTTTGCTGATCACCAATATATGCACCTTGTCCTCCGCCTCTTCCGGTAAAAATTCTCAGGTAATCCTCAAAACTTTCCTGACTTCCACGGGAAGGAGAGTCTCCACCCCATTGTGCGAAATGCTGGATCCCGGCTTTGACCTGAAAATTTCTGTCAGCCGTACTGTAGACCAGTTGAAAGCTCTTGTGGTGCAAACGTGCATTATTTACATAGCGATCATCATCCATCAAATATTCCTCCCAACTTGCTTCAAATCCAAAATTCTTCAATATGAAAACCGGGCGGGTGGATTTGAGTTGAATTCCGGGTAGTGGTCGGGTATTTAAGGAGCGCAAGATACTCTCATTGGAGGCGCTTAAACCGTTGTATACTTCTTTACGCTGTTTCCTTCCTACAGTTAGTTCAAACCAGGCTTTTTTATACGTCAGATAAAGTTCATCGGTAAAAACCCTGTCTGAATCAGCATCCCTCGCCAGGATTCCGACGCCGGCTTCCAGCAATCCAGCTTTACCCAAATCATAAAATGCTTTCCCGGAGATCCAGGTCACCAAATTGGTTTCTTTTTCTATTCTCCCTCGTTGGTTGTGGTACATCCAGAAGGGCAGTTCTTCCTCTTCTGTTGAAGCCATTCCCTGCAGGCTCAGTTCGGCGTTCCAGGAGAATTGGGCGATAGCGGATTGGAAGGTCAGTAGAAGTAGTAGGGGGAGGATTAAGTGTTTCACGGTTATCAGTTATCTGTTATGAGTTGTCTGTTGTGAGTTGTCATTGCGAGTGAGAATCGAAATAATCAGGTATAGAGAATTCTGATCGAGCGCGCCTGCCTGTCGGCAGACAGGGCAATTTTTCGTGGGAATCTCAAAAAAAAGAGATCCCTTTTCCCTGTTTTTTCGTCCTCTCAAATCACAATAAGCACGTCATGCTGAATTTATTTCAGCATCTTCTTTGTTAGAGACCTCTCGACTCCCTGCCTACCGGACAGGCAGGCGTTCGAGGTGACATTATAAGAAATGATACGTGTGCACACTTCGACTAATCGCCTTCGGTCGGGCTCAGTGTGACAAAGAGTTTCAAAAAAGACACTTCAACTAATCCTTACAGCGGTTGGGTCTACCAACCGGTAGGCAGGCTCGGTGTGACTGGCGGGGGATAAATAAGAAATTCTCCGCACTCCCGACTAACGATTTTCGACTAATCGCCTTCGGCGGCTCAGTGTGACAAATGTTTTTAAAACTAAAGGCCAACAGCGAATAGCTAATGGCCAAATAGGCGGCTCAGTGTGACAGTCAGATGTGAACAGAAACTTCTCCGAACTCTGAACTAACGACTCTCAACTATTGACTAACGTCTACCAAAAAGCAACCTTATTCTTCACCTTATCCCAGAAACCGGTGGTTTCTTCTCCGTAGGCGTAGCCGTATTTGTTCCCGTAACCGAAGTTGGCGGCCTTTACATCGTTTAGGACGAAGCTAAGATTCTTAAGTTTGCCTTCGTTGCGGGAATCGACCGCGAAATTGATAAGTTTCTTTTCGGTATAGCCCGCACGGGAAACGTACAGGGTAAGATCCGCGTAATGATTGATCAGGAAGGTATCGGTCACCAGCAAGGATGGGGCCGTATCCACGATCACGTAGTCATACAAGCTTTCCAGTTCGGCGAACAACTGGGGTGTTTTTTTGCTTCTCCATAGCTCCGACGGGTTAGGAGGAATGGTACCTGATGCAAGGATATCCAGGTTGGGGTGGAACTCAGAACCTGTGATCAGCTCTTCAAGTTTCAGGTCGTTATTTACAAGATAATCACTAACCCCGCGGTATTGTCTAGCGTCAGTTTCGTAACGTTGTAACTGGGGATTCCTTAGGTCAGCACCTACAATTACTACTTTTTTTCCGGTATTTGCAAGGGTTAACGCGAAATTATAAGACACAAAGGTCTTTCCTTCTCCTTTAACTGAAGATGTAACACAAATAGAATTTCCGCTAGGTTTTTCGGTGTAATTAGCCAGGAGGTATTGCAGGTTGGTGTGCAGGATGCGGAAAGATTCTCCCAGCACAGAGCGGTCATTTTGCAACACCATCTCGCTGTCGTTCTTTCCAATACTCGGGATCTCTCCCACTATAGGTATTTCCCTGGTAATATCTTCAATATCCCCTCGCTCCTGGAGCTTATTATTTAGAAGCTGTTTCAGGTAAATGAACAGGAAAGGGATGAGTAATCCAAGAATAAAGGCTGCCAATAAAATTATTTGTGGTTTTGGAGATACAGGAGTGTTGGAACTGTATGCCGCGTCCACGATCTTGGCTTTGGGAGCCGTCACCGCAAGTGATAAGGAGGTCTCTTCTCGTTTCTGTAGCAAGTAAAGATATAGCGCTTCCTTGATGTTCTGCTGCCGCTCAATGTTTCGGAACTGTTTCTCTTTGGAAGGCACCTTCGCGATCTGCGCGTCTATTTTCGCTTCCTGGGCATCCAGATCCTTCTGGGCAATGCGCAGGGAAGTCCGGAGGTTATTTAAACTTTGAAGTACGTTCGCGCGTATCTGGTTGATCTGGTTGTTCAGGTTGACGATCACAGGATTCCGCTCGGTGGAACCGGCCAGGATACGATCCCTTTCCAGCACCAGTTGGTTATAGGACTGGATGATACTTACCACCCCTTCTTCCTTAAAACCCAGGTTGGAAGGTAGCAGCCCGTTCCCTTCATCAGACTTCAGGTAGTCGATCATGGTATTCGCCAGTTCCAGCTGGGTTTCTACTTCCAGTTGACGATTCCTGAAGTCACTGGCATTTTCAATGAACAGTTCAGATTCCGCTTCAATATCGGTAAGCTTGTTCTCTTTCTTGAAGGCTTCCTTTCCGGTCTCCACCGAATCCAGTTCACGGGTAATGATCTCCAGCCGGTCCTCTATGAAGTTAGCGGTGTTCATGGATACCAGGTTCTTGTCCTCAATGGCCTCGCTGTTATACTGCCTTACCAGCTGATCCAGCAGGTGTTGCGCCTTATCCTTTACCGGGTCCTCCAGGCTAAGTTCGATGAGGCTTGAATTCTTGTCGGTCAGGTTTACCTGTAACTTTTGGCGGTATCCGGCCGCGACGGCATCAATGCTATTGAACTGCACGCTGATCTTTCCTTTTTCCCGGGATTCGGAAATTTCACTTAGACTATTGAAATTAGGAGTCACGGAAATTTCCGCATAAGGCAGGCTGAAAGCCTCTCCGAAATTCATTTTTTTCCGGAAATCTGAATCCTTCATGCTTACCACAAAAGTGGAATCTGAAATGATGTCGAAATATAATGCCTCCGGCTCTTCGATCTTTTCAAATCTTTCCCGGTCGAAAGCCAGGACCTGGATGTTGAAGGGTCGCTCATCATAAAGTTCGGTCGTGCGAACCATGCCTTCCTGGAAGTATCTCACGTTCAGCTGCAGCTCTTTTACCACGTTGGTCATTAGGCGTTTGGACTTGAGGATGCCCAGTTCATTTTCGATGGAACCGCTGCCCATTCCGCCCAGCATGCCCATATCGGCAAAAGCAGAAAGTTCAGAGGAGAGTCCTCCTTTTTCTTCCTCCTTGATGATGATGGTGGTAAGGGTATTGTATGTAGGGGTTGCGTAGCGCAGGTACAGAAACGCGCCGGCAAGACATACCAGTACCCCGGCTACAAAAAGAGGCCATCTGCGCAGGTAATTCTGTAGTTCTTCCCTAAGGTCTATTTCTTCTTCCTGATGTTGATTTGGGTGTGCCATAAGTTAGCGGATTATTACGATGATCAGTGAGATAAGTACAGAAGCGATGGAGATGTAGACCGAAGCGTTCCGGTTGTAACTGGCGCCTTGCATCTGGGCTGAGTTAGGTTCCACATACACCACGTCATTCTGTTGTAAATAGTAGTAGGGGGAGTTCAGGAAATCACTTGTGGTGAGATCCACGGTCTTGTATTCTTTGGTGTCTCCGGTTTCGCGCAGGATCATCACATTGTCCCTGCGTCCGTAGATGGTAAGGTCACCTGCCAAGCCAAGAGCCTTTGTAAGGCTCAGGCGTTCATCGGGAACGGTATAGGTACCGGGGCGGTTTACCTCTCCCAGGATGGTAACCTGGAAATTAATGAGTTTGATATTTACGATAGGATCCTGGACGTAAACAGAGATCTCTTTTTTCAGCTTTTCAACCAGTCCCTGCCGGGTAAGGCCGGCTACATGCACGGTTCCCAGGACCGGGAATTCTATGTTCCCGTCACTATCCACCAGGTAACTCTGCAGTTGCATATTCCCCGAAACGCTCCCGGGATCACCTATTCTCGGCGCTGCAGTAATCGGCAGGTTAAAGGGTTGTACTGCCTCCATATTTGCCGCCGAAACTGTAATGGTAAGCAGGTCATTGGTCTTTATTTTAAGATCGGCTTCAGCAGCATCTGCGTGCATCTCTAATTCTTCCATGTTCTGGAAGTAAGCGATCTTTTTTCTGGAAACACAGGAGGTGGTAAGTAAAATGGATAAAATTCCCAATAGGAGTGGTGAAAAATGGTTTTTCTTCATGGTATTTTTTAATGGGGGTGCAAAAATAGTATTTATGAATTTGATAGCAACTGGTAGGGAAAGATTTGTTGCTAAAGTAACAGATTTGTTACAAGGAGTTCTTTAAGTTATTAAATTGGTGAATTTAATTAAACAGAATTCATGGTATTGGATGCGATTTCGGAAAAATCTATTTTATCTAACCGTTTTAGCTTATCCAGATTTTCAAAACTGGAATTCCTGCTTACAAACTCAGGCACTAATTCCTTGAGCAACATCACCATTTGGTTTTTATCATTCATCCTGACAGATGCCTTGATCAGCTTTTTAGTCTTTGCTTCCACTTCCGAAAAAGGAAGCGGAGAGTCTTTAGCGATCATGATCTTTTCGTTATGAGTAGGTAGGGTAGTAGAGGTGTCTCCCAGTAATTCTTCAAATAATTTTTCTCCCGGTCTTAGGCCGGTTATCTGAATATCGATATCCGTATATGGTTTAAATCCGGAAAGCCTGATCATCCTTTTGGCAAGATCCAGAATTTTAACAGGTTTGCCCATGTCAAATACAAAGATCTCTCCTCCCTGCCCCATTGTCCCGGCCTGCAGAACCAATTGGCATGCTTCCGGAATGGTCATAAAGTACCTGATTATTTTTTCATGGGTGACAGTTATAGGTCCGCCCTGGGCGATCTGCCTTTTAAAATGAGGTATCACAGACCCGTTAGACCCTAGAACATTCCCGAAACGGGTGGTTATAAATTGGGTTTTGTTTTCCTTTTCATTTTGAAAGGATTGCACGAACATTTCCGCAGCCCTTTTGGAAGCACCCATTACGTTGGTAGGGTTCACAGCTTTATCGGTGGAAACCATGACGAATTTTCTCACTCCAAATTGACTGGACAATTTGGCCAGGATCACCGTGCCCAGGATATTGACCATGATGGCTTCGCGAGGGTTCCTTTCAATAACCGGCACGTGTTTATAGGCGGCAGCATTAAAAACCACCGAAAAATTATATTTTTTGAACAGAGCCTCCATTCTGTATTTATTACTGATGGTGGCGAGTACCGGTTTGAAATTCAGTTTCGGAAATTTTTCTTTTAGTTCCAGTTCCAGGTCATATAAGGGAGATTCTGCCTGGTCCACCAGGATCAGTTTCTTTGGATTATACGGGGCTATCTGCCTTACCAGTTCACTTCCGATTGATCCGGCAGCACCGGTGATCAAAATTGTTTTTCCGCTAAGATCCCTACGAATAGAATTATTGTCAAGATTAATAGGTTCCCGGTCCAAAAGATCCTCGATCTCTATGGCTTTTATTTGTTGAGTAACCTGGCTCGCTGAACTCCATTCTTCAACATGAGGTGCGTTAAAAACCTGGAGATTACAGGCGAAGCAGTCATTCACTATTTGATTTTTTTCCTTTACAGATAAGGTTTTTCCAATTATCAGGACTCCGTCTATCCGTAAATTTTTCAAAGTCTCCTGTAATGAGGAAGTGACTGCTATTACCGGTTTTCCAGCAATACGGATATTTTTAAATTTCTTTTGAGACAAAAAGGCGATAAGTTCATAATTCTGCCCGGTTTCTGTGGCTAAGGCTTTTCCTAAGGATATGGAAGCATCCTCCACCCCAATTATGGCTACCTTTTTTTTACTTTTTTTCCCGATCAAATCTTTATATGTCACATATAATTGTTTAATGAAGACCCGAAAAATTAAAAGGAAAGAAAAGGACAGAACAGTATATAAAAGCAGCCCTGCCATTATAAAGACTTTGGTTCCCGTGATGAAATAAATACCGTAGTCAATGATATTGACCAGAGCAAAGGTACTTAGAGAGGCCAGGGTTAGCTTGTAAATATCCGTAAAGGAGGAGTGCCGGATAAGGCCGGAATAAGTTTTGAATAAGTAAAAGAAAAGTATGTTGGTCGAAAGAAGGAGAAATATCTTATGTTGGGTGACCCCTGAATCAAAATTTACATTTACTGCCTGTAGTACGAACAAACTAATTACCAAAGCCAGGCAAAGAAGGAATATATCTATAATGAAAACCAGGTACCGGGGTAAATAACCAATTTCAGAAAGATTAACCTTTTTAAGCTGCTCCTGCATCCTAACTGAAAGATAGGTTGGGTTTAAAATGGATTTCATGAGTTGTGAATTAAATTAAAGCTGCAGGGGAGAATTATGAGATATTTGAATAAAGTAGGGGGACTTTAAAATTATTTTTTCTCGTAAGAGAACTGCGGTTGTTCTTGTTTTCTGCTCCAAAACAAAAGTGCAAAATAGATCAGGGTTAATGTTCCCAGTAATAGGAAAAAGATCAGGTATTGGTTTTTCAGACTGGCAGATGATGAAAATAAAACGATTAGATTAATAATCAACTGAACCATGGCATATCCTCCGGCGACTTTCAAATGACTGATTCTTGCTTTATCGACAAGATGTTGATACAGATGCTGCCGATGTGCCTCAAAAATATTATCTGTTTTTAATGCCCTTCTTAAAATTGTCAATCCAGCATCGATACCGTAAACAGCGGTCAAAAGAAGAATAAGAGGGGAGTTGGTAACCACCAGAAATTTTATCCCAATGAAAAGAATAATACCGGCAAGGCTGATACTTCCTATATCTCCGGCAAAAAACTTTGCTTTAGTCCGAAAATTAAAATAGCCAAAAATTATAAGGGAGATGCCGGTAAGGATAATTAAATCTTTGTCAATTACCTGCACTAATTTTTCATTAAGAATCCAGAAACCCTGAAGAACAGCAAGGCTATACATGCCGGTAATTCCATTGATGCCATCCATGAAGTTATAAATATTAATAAAACCTACTGCAACAATAGCCAAAACGAACAACATGTAAAGGGGGATGGAGTCTAAACTAAAAGAATAGAACATTAAATATATTCCTAAGAACTGAAAAGGTAATCTTTGGATCGCCTTAAGAGAAATTAAGTCATCAATAAAACTCAATATGGAAATTATACTTAGACCGAGAATAAAATAAGTATGCTGGAAATCGGAAAGTATATAAAATAAAATTGCCGCAAAGAAGAATAAGATTCCTCCGCCTCTAATTATGGGAAAATTATGGCTGCTTCTCTCATTAGGAAAATCCAGGATATTGCACAATTTGGCTACTTTTGAGTAAGAAAGTGCCAGAATAATGAAAAGAATAATGGAAAGAAAATAGGTTAACATAATTTCAAGAATTAAAGGATTGAATTGTGTGTTTCATACCTGTTCTGGTTTCGTACGGCAATTTAGTACCTAATGCCTGCACGCATTTCTTGTTGGAAATAACATAATTTTCGGTTAGTTTTTCCAGTCTTTCATTATTAAAAGGAAGCTTTAGAAAGTCTCCTGCCAGGGCTAACCCTTGAATAATTCCTTTAGGAATTGAAAAGATGCGGACTCTTTTTCCGGTTACTTCACCAATTATCTCAACCAGTTCTTCGGTCGATAAAGGATTGTCATCAACAACATTATAAATACCGGATTCCGGTTTGTTTATGATTAATTTCTCAATTATATAGCATAAATTGTTTACTGTCAAAAAGGAACGCTTATTTGAATAGTTTCCTAAAGGATATGGAATTCCTTTGGAAACCATATTGTACAGTAGATTAAGATTACCTTTGTTATTAGGGCCATGTATCATACCGGGCCTGAGAATATATAGCTTCTTGTTTTCTGGTAGATCCTGACTTAATAAAAATTGTTCAGCGGCCAGTTTCGACTTTCCATACGGAGTAATCGGGTTTGGTAAGACGTCTTCATCAAGAATACCCTGGAAGGCATCAGCTACTGCTTTAACAGAACTTAAAAAAATGAAGACCTCACATTTACTTTCTATGAATTTCTCAAATAAGGTTTTCGTTAATTCAAAATTGACCTTAAAATAATCTTCTTCTGAACTCACTTTTTTTATGTCATGAGCTTTTCCGGCTAAATGAATAAATGTGAAAAATTCATCCAGTTTTTTGCCCGTTAAAGATGAAAAGGAAAGGATATTCTTTTCTAAATTCTCATTCCTGGAAAGTCCGGTGATGTCGAAATTACTCTTTAAATAAGGACTGAGATTGGAACCTACAAAACCTGTAATCCCCGAAATAATAATTTTTTTCAAAAAGAGAAATTTAATGAACTACATAAAAGTCTCGAAGTACCATCTACTTTTGTCGTAGACATAGGTGTCTAAATTCTCAGGATATTTTCCTTCTATCAAGCACTTCAGGAAAGCTTTATTATCCAGAGACTTAAAACCTACAGCAAAGCCGGGAGGAATATGAAGAGTTTCTCCTTTTTTAACTATGAATTCTCTAACGGTTAAATTAAAAGAGGGATTATTCCAATCGTCAATCTCAACTATCATGAAGAGAAAGGCTCCATCTGAAGCCGTGTACCACCTGTTGTTATATTTGCTACCATACCATGCATTGAATTCATACCGGGTAATATTTTCTATTAACTTTAGTCTTTTTTCCGGATTTGTTGACTCCGTTACTTCTAGGAGATCTAATTCTGTTTGGGAAAAGTCGTCGACCATGTTCATTGGATTCATACAGTTAGATTTGGTTATAATTTCCTATTAATGAATTCTTAATAAAGAAGAACAAATCTATAAAATTTTGTTAAGCATCAAGAAATTTAACCGTTAAAAAAAGCCAGAAGAGGAATTTCAATTGGATCTTGTTAGGTGGAAATATATTAACATGTGCTTGACTTTAATGAGAGAGCTTTTGTAATTGTAGTGTTAATTTTATCTCTTTCATGATCAAAAAACCATCCCCATTTGTTAAAATAAGTAATTGCCGAAGAAAAGAAAATTTTAAATAATTTTAAGTTTTTATTTGCTCCACTTTCATAACCATGATATACAGAAACTTTAGGGAAGTAAAGGGTTTTATATTTTTCATGTACCCTACGAGATAGATCAAAATCTTCGAAATACATAAAGAATTTTTCGTCGTAGCCTCCAATTTCCTCTATTATTTTTAAGTTGAGAAGTGAAAAACAACCTGAAAGAATAGGTACTTCTATAATCTCATTTCGAGAAACATTTCTCAATTCATACTTACAAATGAATTTTTCGAAAGAAGCTTTAGGCCATTTTAATTTTCGACGTAATATAGAAAAAGGACTTGGAAGTAATTTTGGGAGATATTGTATTTCTCCTGAAGCAAATAGCACTTCCGGCATCATCATCCCGACATCTTTATTCTTATTAATATAATTTATCATTGGTGTAATTATATCTTCATTGAAATAAATGTCAGGGTTTACCACAAAATGAAAATCAAATCCCGCTT
This sequence comes from Salinimicrobium gaetbulicola, assembly GCF_042676025.1. Classification (NCBI taxonomy): domain Bacteria; kingdom Pseudomonadati; phylum Bacteroidota; class Flavobacteriia; order Flavobacteriales; family Flavobacteriaceae; genus Salinimicrobium; species Salinimicrobium gaetbulicola. The sequence continues at coordinate 1,008,588 of NZ_JBHTJP010000032.1, read as the reverse complement.
GAAGGCTTAGTTCTATTGCCATATTATGACCTGCCCCAAAACCAATATTAGAATTATTAAAATGGTAAATAATTCTTTTATCATCTTGAAAGAATTTTTCCAATTCTTTATTAGGGGAATTATCAATAATATATAAAGTCCATTCTTGCGATGTTTGTTTTATAGAATTTAGGACTTTGTCTAAATCTGCAATTAATGTATTATATGTGACGATTGAAAGACTAACTTTCATATTATTTTTTTAAAAAGTTATATATAATCTTAAAACTCTTTATTATTACTGATTTCCAAAAGATATTTTACAATACGTTTCGCAGTTTTTCCATCCCAGAGAGGTATTTTCTTACCTTGTTTCCATTCCCCTGCAAAAAGTTTTTCCATTGCCGGTTTTATGGCTTTCGGATTCGTTCCAAGTAATTCATTTGTTCCAAAGGTCATAGTTTCCGGTCTTTCTGTGTTATCTCGGAGAGTCATGCAGGGCACCCCCATTACAGTAGTTTCTTCAGTAATTCCTCCCGAATCAGTAACTACTGCTTTTGCTCGTTCTACTAAATAATTGAATTCAAGATAACCCAATGGTTCAACCATATGCAGTCGGGGATGAGAAACGCCTAATCCCTGAAGGATCTTAGCCGTACGTGGGTGTACCGGAAAAACCAAGGGTAAATTTCCTGAATGGGCTATGATCTCATCCATGAGTTCCTTTAATTTTTCTTCTTGGTCTACGTTAGCAGGGCGATGCAGGGTCATTACCAAATATTCCTTATCCTTTAAGTTTAACTTTTTCCATATCTCAGGTTGCTGAAATCTCGGTCTTTGCTTTAGAAGCGTGTCGATCATCGTATTTCCGACATAGAAGATCCTCTCTTCTTCGATCCCTGAAGATCTTAGATTATTATTAGCGATCTCAGAAGTAGTAAAGAAATAGTTGGTGATACTATCTGTTACTAATCTGTTTATTTCTTCGGGCATGCTCCAGTCACCGGATCGTATACCTGCTTCCACATGTGCAACTTTGGTGTGAAGTTTTTGTGCCACTACTGCACATGCCATAGTGGAGGTGACGTCACCTACTACCAATACCAGGTCTGTAGGATTTTCATGGAGTTCCTTTTCAAATCGCACCATTATATTGGCGGTCTGCTCAGCCTGGCTTCCGCCTCCCGCTTCCAAATTAACATCAGGTTCCGGAATTTCCAATTGCTCGAAAAATGAGCCTGACATTTTTTTATCGTAATGTTGACCTGTATGTATTAATCGAAATTTGATATAGTTTCCTGAATTTTGGATTGCATGAATTATAGGTGCGATTTTCATAAAATTCGGTCGCGCTCCAGCAATTATTGAAATTTTCAACATATTAAAATATGGGATTGTTTTTAGCGTGATTATAAGTTGCTGCAATTCTTAAATTGCAGTAGTGTGTCTATTAGATATAAATTCTATATTCTTTAATAAATACCATTCAATTGTTTTTTTTATCCCACTTTCAAAATTCTCATCTGCTTTCCAGCCCAGGTTAGTTTCTATCTTTGTAGCATCTATGGCATAACGACGGTCATGACCGGCACGATCTTCTACATAAGTTATTTGTTCTAAATAGCTGCCGGTAGCCTTAGGTTGTAAGTTATCCAGTATTTCACAAATGGTTTTCGCTATATAATTATTGTTCCGTTCGTTACGCCCCCCTATATTATAGACTTCACCTGACTGCCCTTTATTAAAAGCAAGGTCAATGCCTTTTGCATGATCCCGTACATACAGCCAATCCCGTATATTTTTTCCGTCTCCATAGATAGGGATATTTTCTCCGTTTATAGCTTTTCTTATTACCGTAGGGATCAGCTTTTCATCGTGTTGTTTGGGACCATAATTATTCGAACAATTGGTGATTATGGAGTTCATTCCATAAGTATGATGGTAACTGCGAACGATCATGTCAGATCCTGCTTTGCTGGCACTATATGGTGAGTTTGGGGCATAGGGAGATTCTTCGGTAAAGAGACCGGTTTCTCCTAGCGTGCCGTATACTTCATCTGTTGAAACATGTAAAAAACGACTGCCTTTATATTCTTCTTTATAATGAAAGGGTTTTTCCATCCAGTACTTATAGGCAACGTCAACCAAAGTGAAAGTTCCTCTGACATTGGTTTCTACAAAAATCCCCGGATTTTTTATTGAATTATCCACATGAGATTCGGCGGCAAAATGTATTACTCCGGCAATATTATGGTCTGCGAAGATCTTCTCTACCAGTTCCCGGTCACAAATATCACCCTGGATAAAAGTATACCTGTCATTTTCCGCAACCTCTTCAAGGTTCCTTAGGTCTCCTGCATAGGTAAGAAGATCAAGGTTAACCAATTTACATCCAGGATTTGAATCCAGGAAATAAGGAATGAAATTGGAACCTATAAAGCCGGCTCCGCCGGTGATGAGTATTGTTTTTTTTGACATGTTTATTTTCTTACAATTAGTTCTCGATACAAATTAATTCCTGCTGCCGCAGTTATGAATTCAATCGAACTGACGTTTCTTTTAGTTTTTGAATACAGATTTTTAAACTATCCTTCCAGTTAGGAATATTGTAATTTAATTCTGTGGTGATCCGGCTTTTATCCATCAGGGAGTAATAAGGTCTTTTTGCAAGAGTTGGATAAGCTGTAGTTTGTATAGGATTTACCTCACATTCCAACCCTGCATCTGCCATGATCTCTCTTGCAAAATCATACCACGAGCAAACCCCTTCGTTGGAGAAGTGATATACAGCCACCTGGTTAGTTTTCACTTTCAAACCCCTGGATAAAATAAACCTGGCCAGGTCTCTCGCATAGGTTGGCGCCCCTACCTGGTCACATATTACATTTAATTCTTTTCTCTCCTTACCCAACCGAAGCATCGTTTTCACAAAATTGTTACCAAAGGAAGAGTATACCCACGAAGTGCGGATGATCATCGAATTTTTTGGATTAACGGTTATCAAAGCTTTTTCACCTGCTAATTTTGTGTTTCCGTAAACGTTAAGCGGATCAGTAGGATGATCTGTAGGGTAGGGGCGAAATCCTTTTCCGTTAAAGACATAATCCGTGGAAATGTGTATTAAGCGAAGATTTTTTTCGACTGAAATTTCGGCCAGGGATTTTACAGCCAGGTGATTGATCTCATCTGCAAGCTTGGGTTCTGATTCTGCTTTATCTACCGCTGTATAGGCCGCGCAATTAACAATAGTCTCTATTTGATTTGAAGTCACAAACTCCTTCAGAGCTTTTTTATTGCAGATGTCCAGATCCTCCCTTGAAGTGAAAAAGAATTCATGATCCGGATAATCCGAGGCAAGCTCTTTTAATTCAGAACCAAGTTGTCCCTTAGATCCTGTGACCAGAATATTCTTCTTCATATAAATTTTGAAAATAGTCAAAGGTTTCGGCATCCTCGAATAAGGGTTGGTTTAGATCTTTTTCAGAAAGAACCAATTTACCATAGGATAGCTTCCAGTCTATGTTCACTTTTTTGTCACTAAATAAAAATCCTCTGTCGTAAGACGGAGCATAGAAGTTGTCACATTTGTATGCGAAAGTGGCCGTTTTAGATAGAACAACGAAGCCATGAGCAAATCCCCGGGGAACGAACAATTGCTTTTTATTTTCCGAACTGAGTTCTACAGCTACGCTTTTTCCGTAATATGGCGAGCCTTTTCTGATATCTACCGCCACATCAAGAACGCTGCCTTCAAGGACTCTGACCAATTTTGATTGTGTGAATGGAGGTAGTTGATAATGCATACCTCTTAATACACCAAAGGAGGATTTCGATTCATTATCCTGGCAAAAATCAACTTTGAATCCTAAGAATTCTTCAAGAGAATCTTTTCTAAAGGTTTCACAAAAATAACCGCGATGATCTCCATAGATCTTTGGATTGCAAATAACCACATCTGGAATTTGTGTTCTGGTGAAATTCATAGATTTACTTTTTCTCTGCTCTTTTTAGTAAATACTGACCGTAACCATTCTTCTTAAGGGGATTGGCAAGTTCTATAAGTTCTTCCTTACTGATGTATCCTTTTTCGTAGGCTATCTCTTCAATACAGGCTACTTTTAACCCTTGTCTTTTCTCAATGGTGTGAATGAAATTAGAAGCTTCCAGCATCGATTCATGGGTGCCGGTATCTAACCACGCATAACCTCTTCCCATCAATTCTACTTTAAGATTTCCGTTATTTAAATAGGCTTCGTTAATAGAGGTGATCTCCAGTTCTCCACGATCACTTGGCTTTACATTTTTTGCGACTTCCACTACTGAATTAGGGTAGAAATACAATCCCACAACTGCATAATTACTTTTAGGGTGTTCAGGTTTCTCCACAATACTGGTTACGTTTCCTTTTTCATCAAATTCAGCGACTCCATATCGCTCAGGGTCATTTACGTAATAACCAAATACTGTGGCTTTCCCTTCTTTCTCGACATTTTCTACTGATTGTTTTAACAATCCGCTAAATCCATGTCCATAAAATATATTATCCCCCAGAACAAGACATACATCATCTGAGCCAATGAACTCCTCTCCAATAATAAATGCCTGTGCCAGTCCGTCGGGACTTGGCTGGACTTTATATTGAAACTTCATTCCCAGTTCTTTCCCGTCTCCAAGTAATTTTTCGAAATTTGGAAGATCTTCCGGAGTGGATATGATAAGCACCTCTCTTATTCCTGCCAGCATCAGAACGGATAGTGGATAATAAATCATGGGCTTATCATATATACTTAGAAGTTGCTTAGAAACTCCTTTGGTAATAGGGTAAAGACGGGTGCCTGATCCGCCGGCTAAAATTATTCCTTTCATTTAATTATATTTTGTAATAAGCAGAAACTGTTTTTACACTTTCACCCACTGCTTTGAAGATGTGTCAAACTCTTTTATAACCCTGGCAGGTGAGCCTATCGCAATGGAATGCGGAGGAATGCTTTTAGTGACGACAGACATAGTGCCAATTATAGAGCCTTCACCGATTCTTACACCTGGTAAAATAGAAACAAATTCTCCTATCCATACATTTTTTTCAATATGAACTTTTTTTGAAAATAATTTTCTTGATGCTGGAGGAGTGTTAGGGGCATCACAATTCTTTCCTGAATAAGAACCATGATTATGATCCGTAATAAATACTTTGCTGGCAATTAAAACATTATCTTCAATAATGATGCTATTGATAGCTCCAATGTGGACGTAATCGTTAAGTTGCACATTCTTACCAATTTCAATGATTGGTAAGCTATTTTGGTTTAGTGGAAATGCATCTATTCTACAATTATAACCTGTAGTAAAACCAGAATCAAACTTTATATATTTCTTACCCCTTAGCCTAAAAGGAAATCTAATTAATCTTGCTTTGGGAAAAAGGATTTTTGTACCTATAAAAAACAAGACTAAATTAATCAAGCCTAACAGACTATAACTCTGAATTAGTTTTTTCATATTTTTTCTACGACAAAATTGATTTGCAGATTTTGATATATTTTTCAGCCTGGGTTCGAGAGCTGTCAAAAGTTTGAAGTTGCTTCTTTCCTAAGTTGACTAAAGATTGATAAAGAGAATTATCGTTGAATAATTTGTTAATTTTTTCTGCAATATCTTTAGGATCCAAATTATCAAAATATATAGCTGCTTCCCCACATACTGAGGTTGCAAAAGATAAATTAGAAGTTAAAATAGGCTTTTCCATTTTCATGGCTTCTGCATAAGATGCTGAAAAACATTCTAGATGAGTAGGTAAAAACATCGCGTCACAATGATTATATAGCTCAGGAGCTTTCTCAGCCGGCACATACCCATGATTAATTACAGATGCTTCTAAACCATTAAAGAGGTATTGGTATTCCCCATCTTTTAATGTGACATGAAACTCATATTTGAAGGCGTAATTTTCTAAATACGGAATAACTTTTCTAATTATCTCAAAATTTTTATTTGGCCTATAGGTGCTCAACATTAACAATCTCTTTGTTGTGTTGGAATTCCTGTTTTCAGGAGTCGCGAGATGGTATTGATATCCTGCGCCATTAGTTACAATAAAGGTTTTATTTTTTGGCACAGATAAATTTGACCATAATCTTTCCTTAATATCGGAGGTTTGAACTACATAATAATCTGCTTCTTTAATGGTCCAAAATTTTTTGTAAACCATTTCCAATTTGGTTTTGTAGGAATAATTTTTTACGTAGGAAAAATCATTGTAAACTAAGTGTCCTAAAGCGAAACCAACTAAATGTGGGCTTTTGGGACGCCAATAAGAAGGGCCTACAAAAGAAAATACAAGATCTGGTTGAAATTCACTCTCAATATTTTTTAAAATCTTTCTTGTTTGGATTAAATATTTAAGTTCAGCGGGGCTATGATTTAAAAGTTTGAATTGATAATTTTCTGGGAAGCTAGTAATATCTAGTTCATTTTTAACATGGTGATTAAGAATTATAAGATACGAGTCTTGGCCAAATACTTTTAACTCATTCAGGAAGGAAATAGCCCTTTGAAAAGCTCCACCAGGCAATAGGTTGGCGGTATTAATGATTAATTTCACGAAGTTGCTTTTAAATTTTTTTTAATTTCTTCGCAGGTACTCCACCGTAAATGCAATTCGATTCAGGTAAGGAATTTGCAACAATACTTCCTGCTGCTAAAACTACATTATCAGGAACTTTTACACCTGGTAAAACAATAACATTTGCGCCAATCCAAACTTGGTTACCAATTTCTATGTTTTCTGTAAAATGTCGTTCCTTTTCATTTTTCCTAAAATTAAGATTACCGGTAATTATCATAGCATTGTAGGAAATAGTCACATTATCTTTTATGCATATTTTTGCACCTTCACATGACTGGAGAATTACACCTTTATTAATCACAACACCTTTCCCGATGTTGATGTTTTCACCTCCATAAACCGAAACACCAGAGTCACATATAAAATTTTCTCCAGTGGATTTTATCTGACTCATAATTATGAACCGAGAAATTCTACGGTGTAACCCTCTTTTAATTCTTATAATGTTTCTAATCAGCCTCATTTTGCAGGGTTTTTAATAACACATCTCCCCAAGTTTGTTCCCAAGTCAAATTATCGACGACATATTGTCGAGCATTATTTTTTAATTTTTCCTGCATTGATTGATCATTCTCTATGCTTGCTATTTTTTCTGAAAGATCTAACTCGTTATTTGATTCAAAGAGAATACCGTTAACTTCATCTTTGATGACTTCTCTATTACATTCATAATCGGGAGCAAGAACTACAGTTTCTGCTGCCATGTATTCCATTATTTTAATTGGGCAGATAATATCAGTAGAACCTGGTAAAATTGTAATATCCATCATAGATAGATAATGAGGAACTAATTCTTTATCAATTCCATCAAGCATCATAAACTTTTCTTTTGGCAAATTAAATTCCTTTGCAAGAGCTTTACACTCTTTATATTCTTTTCCGTTACCGACAAGCACAAAAGTTATATTGTTTGATTTTTCTAAAGTTAATTTGGCTGCTTTAACCAATAAGGAAGTATTATGGTAAAAGGCATAACTTCCCAAATAACCCACAACTATTTCGCTTTGCGGGATATTTAATTCTTTTCTAACCATTAAACCTTTATCTTCCTCCTTTTTAAATTCATTAGGGTTTACAGCATTGAGAGCTACTTTTATCTTTGCGCTTTCAATTCCCTGAGAGATTAATTGATTTTTTAAAACACTTGACTCTACAACAATAAAATCAGCTTCATTTAATTTTTTCTTCTCATAGTATGAGGCCAGAAATTTGAAAAAAGAATATTTGTAGTTGAGTAAATTATCTTTCCATTCAAGAACAAATGGAACATTCTTTTTTTGAGCTAATTTTAGACCTGAGAAATGAAGCCTGGCAGATCTTTCCCAAATTAGATTAAGATCTTTTTGTTTATATTCTTTTTTTAATTTTTTATATAATTTAAAGTTGTGGGTAATATCTCTTAATTCAGAGTATGAATTTACTAGGAGTGAGAGCCATTTTATATTACGGTATTTTGCATCGTAATGGTGTTGGCTCCCATATTTTATAACTTCGCTATCATTTTTTTCTATAATGTCTCGTCCAAATTGAGTATGAACTTCAACTCCTATTTTTTGCCACACTGAGATTACTTCTCCAATTTTGCGTCCAGGGTTTTTTGAAGAAAAACTTCTTCCTCCAACAACATATAAGATTTGATCTTTCATTAATTTATGAACTGAGATATTAAGTTTAAAAGATTTTCTTTATATAAATCACTACCATATTCTTTCAATGCTAATTTTCTACCAGTATCACCCATTTTTTCTCGTAATGCTGGGTCTTTCAAAAGAAGGATTGAATATTTAACTAAAGATTGTATGTCTTGTGGAGGTGTTAAAAATCCAGTTTGATTATGTTTTAGCCATTCTGGAATTCCCCCAACATTGCTTCCGATACAGGGTAATTTACATGCCATGGCTTCTGGACCTACAAGACCAAATTGTTCTTGCCAAATACTTGGCATTAAAAAAACATCACTCGTTAAATAGAATTCTCTAACCTTATTACGGCTAATAAAACCTGCAAAATCAACATTATTAGTTAAATCCAGCAATTCTGCCTGTTCCTTTAATTTAACTAGTAGTTTTCCTTTGCCTCCAATTTTTAAAAGAACATTTGGAATTTCTTCTTTTATTTTTTTTAAAGCAGGTAATAAAAACTGTACACCTTTCACATCTGCAATTGCTCCTAAAAAAACTAAGGTAGGGCGTTCATTTTTTACTTTTATAGGTTCTTCCAAAAATTGTTGATCTATTCCTAAAGGAATATAGGTAGAATTGGGTAGTCCTAATCTTTTGGCACTATTTAGAATATTTAAAGATGGGCAATGAAAAGCATCAACATTTTTTTTTAACGCTTCCCAATACCGATTTTTCATATTAATGTAAAGTAGGTTGGAGGCAATATCCATACATCCTCGTTTGCTGCATTTTGTGTCAATACCCAATTCACATGGTCCAGAATTTTTTAATCCCCCCCAACCAGTAGAACAAAAAAGCGTAGGGCCATGAAGAGTCTGAATTACCGGTACATTTTCTAACGCAGTTGAGTTGTACACTGCGACAGGAAATTTTGATATGAGGTGAATGTGAATTAAATCTGGGGCAATTTTATTAATTATGGAAGTGACCTCTTTTTTTATCTTATAGCCCATTAAAAACTTGTCAACCTTTTCTTCAACTCTATTTGTGGGTATTTGGATAACGAAATCTTTACCATAATAAGATTCTTCCTTTCCAAAGCTTAAGGTATAGACATCAAATCCCGATTCTATTAAAAGTTGTTGTTCAAATTTTAAGGCGGCATCCCCGCCACCACTAAAATGGATATGATCGTTAATTAAAAGTACTTTTTTCATTCTGTTCTTTTTGCTGTAGGGAAGTTACTTTAGGATTAAAATTAGTGACTAGAAAACAGTAAATACAGAGAAATTAAATTTTGGAAGCTTTTTCAACTACAGGAATTGTGTTTTGTTTGTGAAACATCAGGTCTTTTTCAAAGAAAACAAGTGTTACCCAAAATAATTTATCATTTAAAATGGTTATAGTTAATAAACTAACTATTAGGTACAAGGGAATAAAGAACCATTTTTCAAAATCCTTCCTTGAAATTTTAATTATGAATAGCAAGAAAGGTATTAAGAATAATAAACCGAAGTATCCTGTAGAAGCTACTATTTCGGCAATAAAAGCATGTGCGTTTTGCGTTACTGCATATAAATTATTACCGTAATCTCGAATACCCTCTTTTATATTGCCATACCCAATACCAGTGGGATATTCTTTCACAATATCCAGACTAGTTTCTATAAAGCTATAGCGTTCTTTTCCTGAATCGTCACTTCCCTTAACTTGATCTATAAGATTTGAGTTGTTAAAACGATTTTTAATAGTTGTATAACTAATATTAAAGATGTAGATGCCAACAACTATGAAATTGAATATGATAAAAAATTTTAAAAGAGGATTTTTTAGAGACTGAATTTTTCCTTTTAAAGAGGTGAAGTTTATAATTAAGGCTATTAGAAGTAATATAATGTTTCTTCTTGATCCTGATAATATTAAGAAAGAAGTAGTGGTTAGAAATACTAGAACGTAATTCAGTTTAATCTTTTTATATTTTAACATGTAGTACAAAGATGCACTGAATCCTCCTAAGTAAAAAATTCCTCTAATATTTGGATTTAAATATTCTGTAAACAATCGTCCTTCGGTAAAATGAACTCCTCCTAAAATAAAGAGGATAATAAGAGGATAGGCATTAGCAATTAAAAAATCCAATACCTTACCAGGTATATATAATCTTTCGGCGGCCATAATTACCATTAGGACGCCGAATAATGTAAAAGAATCACCATCCCAGCCAAATTTGTCCATAAAAATAAGCTGGTTGATCAAAGAGACTAAAAATATTAGTAGAAAAAATTTCGTAGTAAATGTCGTCCTTGTTGTTTTCTTTTTGAACATCGCTACAACAAATAACAATATTACTATAACTGTAGACAGGTGATGAAAGGGTGGAAATGAAATTAAAACGCTAGTAATAAAAAAAAGATACCATAAATTTTTTATATTTTTTTCTCTAATGATCACTCTACTAGGTTTAGTTCTTAATTTTAGATATACCCCCAGTATTTACAAATGACTGGTAAATTCCCGACAATTTTGGTTTCAATTGTTCCCGAGAGTAATTTTCTAAAACAAATTGGCGTAAATCTTTTCTCGCAGGTAGGTTTTTTGTCTGGCTTATACTTAAGATAGCTTTTCTTAATCCCTCAGCAGTATTATCATAATTAGTTGCTACCTCGGGTGTAAGAAGCGTCTCAGGAGCATTAATAGTACTTGTAATGACATAGCATCCACAGGCCATAGCTTCCAGCATCGATACATTTGCTGTTTCAATACGACTTGATACGATGAATATGTCATTTTGAGAATAAATTTCTCTTAAACCTGTCTGAGGAACGGCTTCCACAAGTTTTAATCTCTCTTGAGGTAAAAGATTTAAAAGATCGTTCCAAAAAGCATTTTGCGAATCCCTTTTTCCTACAATGGTTAATTGCCAATTTATGCTCTTAGGTAAAGATTGAAAGGCTTTCAATAAAACATCAGTACCTTTCCTTAGTCCAAAATTCCCGGTTGTTGCAAATTTAATTATATTCTCTTCGTTTTTATATGGTTCGGGAGAGAATAATTCTGTGTTAATTGGATTAGGAAACACATCATCAACTTTAATTTTGGTTTTATTTTCTACTTCAGTTTTAAATCCTGGGCTAACGGTATAGAACCCATTAATCTTTGATCGCATTTCAAAATAGTAGGAACCAATTCTCCAAGGAAATTTGTGATCCCAAAAGAAACCTGAAAAATGTTCTGTAACAATTACAGGAATTGAATGTTGACTTCCTAAAGAAGCAGCGCCATATCCTGCCGGCATAGAGACATGAGCATGGATTAGATCTGGTTTTCCATGAACTCTTACTGCAAATTGGTAAAGCTTTTCTATTTTAGCATTATACTTCTTCAAGCTTTTCTTATATGTAAAGAAATTACGGTGGAATCTATTCTTGGGTTCTCCAGAAGTTATGTAATAATGATTTTTAGATAATTCAATTATTTCATCGCTGCTTTTGTTTGTTTCTTGGTCTACCTGTAGTATTATAACTTCTTCAGCAACAGATTTAGCAAGTTGGATATGTGGTTTTATCCAATTACACCAATTTGGTTTATCTGGGGTAGGGTGCCAAGAAGGTATCAGAAAAACTTTCATTTAAAATAATTTTTTAACTAAAGATTTTAATTGAACTTTTAATTTTTGATCAATAAAAAATAAAACAGTCCAAAATGTTATAAAAATTAGGATTGATATAATAACTCTTAAAATTATATCGTCAATTTCCAACCTTAAAAAAGCAAGAAATATCGTTCCTAAAATCAAAGTATTAATGATAGGTTTTTTTATAGCCTTGAAAAAGTCACTTATTTTTACAGGTGTATACTTAATAACAAACAAGAAATTGGGTAATACTATAACCCACATATAGATGGCGTAAGCGATAGTTAATCCTTTTACCCCCCAGTTTATTCCTAGTAAAAATGTTAATATGAGTAAGATGGAATTAATCCATCCCCATTTAACTATTCTTTCGGTTTGGTTCAGGGAGGTGAGAATCCAGCCAGTTGTGCTTAACATGGGCTGCCAAAATGCTGCGAAGCAAAGGATTTGATATAGTTCAATAGCGGGAACCCATTTTTCACCCAAAACAATTAAAACTACATCCCTTCCTAATATTCCTAATGTGGTTATTAGAGGTAATGTTAAATAGGCAATAAGCATTAATGAATTTGAATAATGTTTTCGAAAATCATTCGGATTCTTTTGGAGCCTACTTAATGTTGGAACCATTACGCTAGTTAATGGAGCAATTAATTGTCCAATTGGTAACATCATTAAGGAGTAGGCTCTACTATAAAAACCCAGACTAGCTGCACCTACGAGTTTTCCAATAATAATATTATCTCCAGTTCTTGCAAAGTAATTAATGACTCCATAAACGGTCATATTTTTGCCGAAATTTAATAAGTCTCCTGTGTTAGATTTTTTTTTATAAAATTTAGGTTTCCATGGCAGGACAATAAGTACTCCAATTAAATAAAAGAAGCTTATGATAATCGGTAAGAGTACTAAAGGCCAATAATTTTTCAATTTATATGCTATCATAATTGAAATTACCGATCCTATCAATTTTGCAGAGACATCTATAATAGCTAATGAAAAAAAATCCATTTTGCGTCTAAGAAGGGCTTGATGTTGGATAGTGAGTGCTCCAATAAATAATCCAATTGATGAAAAAATAAGTATGCGCTTAATTTCTGGCTCCATAAAAAAATCAGCAACCAATGGAGATATAACAACTACTAGGCATGCTAAGCCTATTCCTATTAAAATATTTATCCAGAATAAGTTTGAAATTTGTTGTTCGTTAATTTCCTCCTTTTGTACAGTAGCCATAGATAGACCTAGATCTTTAAAAATCATTATAAAGCCTGTAATACTTCCCGCCATTGCCACAATTCCAAAACCTGATGGAGGAATAATCCTGGCCATAATACTTAATGTTCCTAACTGGATTAAAAAGTTAAGTATTTGAGCAAGAATATTAATGGCTCCTCCTTTCAATGAAATTTTTGAAAGGGAACTGGTTTTAAATTCTTTATTTAAAAGTAGATTTAAATCTTTCATTAATTAAAAATGAAATCGGAATTATATTTTTTTGGGAGTCAAATTTTTATTATACCAGTCCGATGTCTCTTTTAAGCCTTTTTTTAAATCAACTTGAGGAAAATATCCAAGAAAGGACTTTGCTTTATCAACTGATGCTAAAGAATGTGGTATATCTCCTGCTCGATTTGGTCCGTGCTTTATCTCTACTTGAGCTACTCTCTGGTCAAAAACTGACAAATACATCTTAAGCAACTGAGCTAATTCAAGTAAATTAGTCCTACTACCTACAGCGGTGTTATAGACTTGATTGAGGGCATTTGCATTTTCGGTGGTAATGGCTAGCAAATTCATCTGCACCACATTATCTATATAAGTAAAGTCTCTGGAAAAGGTGCCATCACCATTGATTATAGGGCTTTCATGATTCATTAACTGAATTGCGAATTTTGGGATCACCGCGGCATATGCACCATTAGGATCTTGTTTTCTTCCGAAAACATTAAAATAACGTAAGCCAATAGTGTCTAAACCGTAAGATTTATGGAAAATATCTGCATATAGCTCATTGACATATTTTGTTATGGCATAAGGAGAAAGAGGTTTGCCTATCTCATCTTCAACTTTGGGCAGTTTTTCTGAATCACCGTAAGTGGAGGAACTGGCTGCATACACTAAACGTTTTACTCCCGCATCTCTTGCGGCGACTAGCATGTTCAAAAACCCGGAAACATTCACCTCATTACTAGTAATGGGATCATTAATGGAACGGGGTACAGAGCCAAGTGCTGCCTCATGCAGGATGAAATCAACGCCTTCACTGGCTTTATGGCAGGTTTCCAAATCCCTGATGTCTCCCTCGATTAGAGTGAAGTTCGAGTTATTAAGAAACTCCTCTATATTTTCTCTTTTTCCCGTAGCGAAATTATCCAGACAGATAACCTCAGCATTTAGGTCGAGTAAAGCCTCGCAGAGATTAGATCCAATAAACCCGGCGCCGCCGGTTACCAGTATTTTTTTACCTCCTAATTTCTTGAATTGTTCTTGCATTATAACTTTCCGTTTACTACTTCTAAAATACCTTTTACATCATATACCACGGCATTTGCATTCTTGAAAGTACTTAGGTCTATACTCAGGAACTCTTTGTGTGCAACGGTCAAAACTACCGCATCGAATTTTTGATCAGGTAAGGAAGAAGTTGTGCTTAATCCATATTCATGTTTCACCTCCTCGGGATTGGCTAGAGGATCATAGATAGTGACTTTAGTCTCGTACTGTTGCAATTCTCTCACGACATCAACTACCTTCGTATTTCGAACATCGGGACAATTTTCTTTAAAGGTTATACCCAGTACCAGAACATTGGCACCTTTTACCTTAATATCGTTTTGAAGCATCAGTTTAATAACCTCAGAAGCTACGTATTGCCCCATGGAGTCGTTCATGCGTCTCCCGGCAAGAATGATCTCTGGATGGTAACCCAGTTCCTGTGCTTTTTGCGCCAGGTAATAAGGATCCACGCCTATACAGTGACCACCAACCAGCCCCGGTCTGAATGGTAAAAAGTTCCATTTGGTACCGGCAGCCTCCAGAACATCGTTGGTGTCGATGTCCATCTTGTTAAAGATCTTCGCCAGTTCATTTACAAATGCGATATTGATATCCCGTTGAGAGTTTTCGATCACCTTGGCAGCTTCTGCTACCTTAATAGTTGGAGCGAGGTGGGTGCCCGCGGTGATAACACTTTTGTATAGATCATCCACTTTTTTTCCGATCTCCGGGGTGGAACCTGCGGTAACCTTCAATATTTTCTCTACTGTGTGCTCCTTATCACCCGGGTTGATCCTTTCAGGCGAATAGCCCACGAAGAAATCCTCGTTGAATTTGAGTCCGCTCACTTTTTCCAGTACCGGAACACATTCATCTTCTGTTACTCCGGGATAAACCGTAGATTCGTAGATGACTATATCTCCTTTTTTCAAGACCTTGGCGACACTTTCGCTGGACTTGTATAGCGGAGTGAGATCAGGGCGGTTGTTTTTATCAATAGGGGTTGGAACGGTCACAATATAATAATTGCAATCCTGTATGTCTCCCAGATCTCGTGATATATAAAGACCATTAGAGGTCTCTCCGAACTCTTCCGGTTGATTCTCATGCTTGCTCTCTCCCCAGTAACCTGCAACAGCCATTTCTTTTGCCGCTTTCGGCACTTTTATTGCAAGGGGATATTTCTTAAGCAGTACACTTTGAAGAATTTCATCTTCCACCTCAAGAGTACTGTCGTGTCCGTTCTGAAGTTCTTGTACGCGAGCGGCGTTGATGTCAAATCCTATTACCGGATATTTGGTAGCAAAAAGCCGGGCTAAGGGTAATCCCACGTATCCGAGGCCGATTACCGCGATCTTAATGTCGTTCATTATGTAGTGATTTGTCAATTGGGGATTGGTAATTGGGTTTCCAATCCCTTTTCCGGTAGTGTAGGGAGATTCCGGAGAGGGTGAATTTGTTATTTAATGGTGCCTGATGACTCTTGACTGGTTAATTAGGGATTGGTGATTGGATCACATGAAAACAAACCAATCTCGAACGTTAATCCTTTGGTAGTTAGATTTATCTGATCCCAATTCTCCGTTTTCTAATCTCTACCTGCCTGCGGCAGGTACGGCTTCGCCGTTCCAAGTCCCATTTCTGGAAATCGGTCGGCAAAAGGTTCAAAAAACCCGATGAACAGATGCTTTTTTTGAAAGGAAATGCAAATATATTGTTTCACAATTCTTTAACACAAATTACAAGCGTTAAAAAGGCGTTGAAGTTATTAACAATGTTGAGTGATGTGGTCAAGCTGTAAAGTTGTGATGCTGTAAAGCTGTGATGTGGGCAATTAACTTTGGAGAACTGGTGATCTGGTGATCTGGGAATGGTTACATCATCACTCCATCACAAGGTCACTTCATCACAGACTCCAAAAGGCTGCTCTCCTCGTTATTCTCTTCCAAAGTGGAACTGTTTCCTCCCCATAGGTGTATCCGTATTTATTTCCGTACCCGAATTCTGAGGAATCCAGGTCGTTCAGGATGATCCCGATGTTCTCTATTTTACCTTCTTCTTTAGCGTGGGCTACGAAATCCAGTAGTTTCCTGTCAGTGTAATTGGTACGTACCACATATAGATTCAGGTCCACATGCCCGGTGATCAGGAAGGAATCCACTACCGGCATGGTAGGTGCCGAATCGATGATCACGTAATCATACAGGTCTTCAAGTTTTTCTATGAGGGTTTTCAAAGCCGGCCGACTTAGTAATTCGGTAGGGTTCGGGGGAATGCTCCCCGAAGCCATGACGTCAAATCTTTCGTGCTGTCCTGACGGCCTGATCAGTTCTTCGAGATCCAGATCAGGATCTACCAGGAAATCACTGATCCCTCTGTGTCCTGCACTCTCAGGAATGAAACGTTGCAATTGCGGATTTCTAAGGTCGGCTCCCAACAGGATCACTTTTTTTCCGGAATGGGCCAGTGTAATTCCCAGGTTAAAGGAGGTGAAGGTCTTACCTTCTCCTTTAATGCTGGAAGTAACCATTATACAGCTGCCATTATTCTTGCTGGTGGTCTTTACCAGCAGGTATTGTAAATTATGCTGTAAGATCCTGAAGGCTTCCGCCAGCATAGAACGGTCATTCTGTTGTATGAGCTCAGGGTTGCCTTTGTTTATTTTTGGGAGTTCCCCGATGATCGGGAAGTTTTTCAGATGTGCTTCCAGGTCGTGACGGGAACGCACTTTATTATTGAGCAAGTTCTTTAGGTAGATCACCAAAAAGGGAACGAGCATTCCCAGGATAAGGGCTGCCAGGAACATGATCTTCGGTTTTGGGGAAACCGGAATGTCCGAACTGCGGGCATGATCTACGATCTTTGCCTTCGGGGCAGTGGCGGCCAGCGAAAGTGAGTTTTCTTCTCGCTTCTGAAGCAAGAACAGGTATAGGCTCTCCTTGATCTGTTGTTGTCGCTCAATATTTCGATATTCCATCTCCTTGACAGGAACCGCGGCTATCTTCGATCCTATTACAGCAGTCTCCCGGTTGAGGTTATCCTGTGCTATTTTCAGGTTGGAGCGCAGGCGGGTAAGGCTGTGAAAGATATTCGCCTTCAGCTCATCGATCTGTTCGTTCAGGGTGATGATCACCGGGTTCTTTTCGGTAGAACCTTTCAGGATGCGGTTTCGCTCCAGGATCAATTCATTATACCCGTTGATCTCCTCATTGACCATATTTTCATCGATCCCCAGGTTGGCGGGAAGCAGCCCCGAGGAGGAGCCTGTCTGCATGAACTCGAGAATGGCATCTGCCAGTTCTATCTGGGTAGCCAGTTCCTGCTGACGTTTTTTGTTCTCGGTAGCGCTGGTCATGAACAACTGGGATTCAGCCTGCAGGTCGGTGAGTCCGTTGTTTTCTTTAAACTCCACCTTGCCTGTTTCCACACTGGCCAGCTCCTCATTGATGATGCTTAATCTTTCATTGATGAAATCGGCCGTGTTCAGCGCCAGAATATTCTTGTCCTCAATGGCTTCCCGGTTGTATGCGCGCACCAGTTGATCCAAAATATCCCTTGCCTTTTCCCGTACCGGATCTTGAAGCTGCAGCTCGATAAGACTCGCATTCTTTTCGATTAATTGTATGCTGAGTTTCTCCTGATAAATGTCAGCTACTTTTTCGGGCAGGTTAATGCTGACCATTAAGGGTCCCTCAAGTTCCTGTACTTCAAAAACTGTTTCATTCCTGCGGAAGCTTACCATCGCAAAACCGAGATCTACAGGTTCATTGAATCCTGTCTTGTATCTCTTCTCGTCTGAAAGTCTGAAGACTTCTAGCGAACGGTCATCTTTAAATTCTATTCTGAAGCTACTTTCTGAAGCTTCTTCCAGCTGTGAAAACTTGCTCTTATTAATGTTCAGAACCTGTGCGGTAACAGGGCTGTTGCTGTATAATTCCCTGTTTTGGAAGAGTCCGCTTTCAAAATAGCGCACGTGCAGGTTGAGTTCTTTGATTACACTTTCCATAAGTCGGTACGATCTCAGGATCCCGATCTCGTTCTCAATACTGTTGGTGTTCATTCCGCCCAATAATCCGAGTTCTGTAAAGGCTTCGATGCCGCTTGCCGGATTCTTTTCACCTTCTTTTATCAGGATGGTGGCTGTTGTAGGATAAACCGGGGTCATGAACTTAAGCAGGACAAAGCAAATTGCCAGAGCCGTAAGTATGCAAGCCAGGAACCAGGGCCAGTAGCGGAGGTGTTTCTGAAGTTCTTCCTGAAGGTTCATCTCGTCTTCCTGCACAGAGGTAGGGTAGTGTTGTGCCATTCTTGAATAATGATTTTTTTGGTGGTGTTATTCCGAAGCGTGTTTGACTGCTACGATTTTGATACGGCTTCGCCGTTCTAAGTCCCCCGGAAGGGGTTATATAGATCAAAAACTGACCAAAAAAATCTGCCGGGAAACCGCGCAAATATATTGTCTGATAGGTTTTTAGGCAAGCTTATTTGTTAAAGATTTTAACAAAATAAATTGGGAGTGCAAATATAATATGAAATGGAGGTGATTCAATTACGGTTTTCCGTAAAACAGACTAATTTTTGAAGTATATTTTAATAATGAAATGTTAAAGGAAGTGTTGGTTAATTGGGAATGGTTAATTGGAGAATGGTTGATTGGGGAGTGGTTGTTCTCGATACATCCCGATAGCTATCGGGACACTCGAACTGACGGGAATGGTTGGAACAATGAACAGTAAACAATTATCAATGAACCTTAACTCTGCACTCTGCACTCCCAACTCAGTACATTGAACTTTCGCCTCCCGACTAAAGACTTTCGTCTAAAAAGCCTCCCGACTAAAGACTTTCGCCCAAACATAAGATTGCTTCGCTTGAAGTGGGTTTTGTTTTTTTAGAGCGAGACGTTTCGTCGCTCGCAAAGACGAGGGACAATGAACAGTAAACAATTATCAATTAACAACTCAACAACCTTGAATCTTAAACTCTGAACTCTGAACTCCCGCCTCCCGACTAAAGACTTTCGTCTATTCTAATGCTTCAGCCACCTTTACATTCACTACGCAATCCAGGCTTTTAAGTACGAGTCGGAGGCGTTTTTTGCCCACTTTTTCAATGATAGCGTCCTGTCCTTTAAAGCTTCCACCGGCTATGGTGATCTTGTCACCGGGAGTAAGGTGCCCAATTTCCACATGCTCTGCACGGCCGTCCTCCAGCCACAGCTTGATGGTCTCGATTTCCCGATCTCTGATAATTGCCGGTTTTCCCAGCCAGAAAATGTATTGTACGACTCCGGGCACGTCAAAAACAAGGGCGCGTTCCTTTTCGGTTAAATGCACAAAAACGTAGGATTTGAAAAGGGGAGTAGTGACCTTCTTCTTGCGGTCGCTCCACTGCCGTACTTCTGTCACGGTAGGACAATAAGTTTCTATCCCGATCTCTTCCAGCTGCTTAGCGACCTTCTTTTCCCAGCGAGGCTTGGTGTAGATCGCATACCAATTCTTAGAAAGTTCTTTTCCGTTTTGCATAATCTCCTTTAAACAGTAGGCTGGGGAAGAAAGAAGGGGATTCCTTTCCCTTGCAAAAATAAGGAATTGCGATGAAAAATGGATAACCGAAGTGAGGTTAATTGGGGAGATCGGTTGTCAGTTGTCGGTTTCCGGTTGTAGGTTGAGGTCCCTGTTTTAGTTATGTATCTCTAAGGGTTCCATAAGCACTTCGACTTTTCCTCCCTGCGGTCGGGCTCAGTGTGACAGTTGAGATGATAATTGTAATTGGATCTTATTCAGGTTGGATAGTGTTGGGGTGTCATTTCGAAGGAGGAACGACTGAGAAATCTCTTGAGAGCCATTCTTTTTTTTAGGAGTATAAACTTTTTCCGGCTCCCTTTAGGGTAGGGGTAAAACGGAAAAAGAGTACAGCCTCTATAAGCACTTCGACTTTTCCTCCCTGCGGTCGGGCTCAGTGTGACATTTGAGATGATAATTGTAATTGGATCTTATTCAGGTTGGATAGTGTTGGGGTGTCATTTCGAAGGAGGAACGACTGAGAAATCTCTTGAGAGCCATTCTTTTTTTAGGAGTATAAACTTTTTCCGGCTCCCTTTAGGGTGAGGGGCAAACCGGAAAAAGAGTACAGCCTCTATAAGCACTTCGACTTTTCCTCCCTGCGGTCGGGCTCAGTGTGACATTTGAGATTATAATATTGTTAGCGTATTGTTTTAGTTTTCTGGGTTCCGGTTTCCTGTGGTCAAGTTTTAATTAACGACTGTCAGACTGAGCCGGTCTGCTTGCCAATAGGCAGGCAGAGCCGAATAGTCGAAGTCCTTACTAAGGAATTTTTAATTTTTCGTTTTTTTCCGGTTTGTGGTTTGATTTCAAGAAGTGACGAACGACTACGGAATCGCTTAAGATTAGTACTCTCTTCTCTTTAGTACTATAAACTTTTTCCGGCTCCCTTTAGGGTAGGGGCAAACCGGAAAAGGGAAATGATTTTTCTCTGTAACTTCTTCAATTCACCTGTATTTCAGGTAGCTCTTGAGGGTAGGGGAAATGATGAATGAAAAGAAGTGATTTTAACGGAAAAACTAATTCTTTTTCCCCGCCCTAAAGGGTGAGAATCAGTTTTTCCTTACCTTGATTAAAAGATACTTCTTAACAGTTTTACTGCGTCACACCTTCACAACATCACTCCCTCACAACCTCGATCCCGTCAAAGAATAATACAAAACTCCCGTCCTTACTCGTGTGCCTGGTAGCGATCTTGATGCCTCCAAAATCTTTATAATCTTCCCAGGTGGCGGGGAAGGCATTTTCGGGATTGCCTCCCGATCTGTAGATCCATTCCTGTATCATGAAGTTGTCGTCAAAGAATACTTCGTAAACGTCTCCCGGTGTGTAGCCTATGTCAGAAGGGTAAGTTATAGTCATGCTTTGCATCTCCTCTCCGCTGATTGGTGCTATCGCTTTTTCCTCATGTTTCCATTCCATTTTATCCCACACCAGGTGAAAAGGAAACAAAAGCCAGTACTGGTCATTTATAAATCGCTGATCCACCCATTCGTGATTCGCTGCTTCAGTTTTGTGGTCATAAGCAACAGTAGAATCTTTCGTAGTGAGGGTCACCCTATTTGTCTTTGGTTCCCATGTCCACGCCCGGCTGGTGCGCAGACTGTCATTCACTTTAACGTTGAAAGTGTATTTCAATTCCTGGACGTTATCGAAGTTCTCCAGTCCGTTGGCTGCAGCGATCTTCTCAACGATCGTTTTTTCAGGATCTGCTGTTGCCGGATCATTATTTGTTTCGTTTTTGCAGCTGGTACAAGCGACAATTATAACAGCAGCCAGAAAGATGTATAGGTTTTTCATTTGGTTGGAAGTTTAGGAGACTAAAATAGTAATTTCTTTCCGGTTGCCGATGTTGCGGGTTGTGGGATATGGGTTGCAGATTACGAATTGCGGGTTTTTGTCATTTTGAAGGAGGAACGACTGAGAAATCTCTTTGGAACAGTTCTCAGTTCACGGTTTTCCGTTCTCGGTTTTGGTGAATACTTAACTTTTTTCGGCTCCCTTTAGGGCAGGGATGAAACGAAAAAAGAGATGACCCCTGGTGTGCATATTCAAGATCCTTCTCGCATTATATGTGCTTTAGGGATGACAATTGAGTTAAAAACCAAAGCACTTCGACTGATCCTCCCTTCGGTCGGGCTCAGTGTGACATTCCGCTCCGGTGAATAGTGCACAGTGGTCAGTGGATAGAGAAATCCAATTTTGATTCTCTCAATAAGTGAAAGCTGTTTAGCAAAAAAAAAATAATCTAAAAGAATGATCAAAACTTCGAAAAGAACCCAAAACTGAGAACTGAGAACCGCAAACCGTTAAAAGCACTTCGACTGATCCTCCTTTCGGTCGGGCTCAGTGTGACATTCTTTTATAAACAGCTAATAACATAGCCCGGTCACAGCATCACTCCGTTACAACGCCTTCACGCTCATCCCGCCGTCCACAACGATGTTCTGCCCGGTGATGTAGGACGATTTATCCATCGCCAGAAAAGCGATCACCGCGGCCATTTCTTCCGGCTGGGCAACCCTGTTCAGGGGAGTCCTGTCCAGAATGTTGCGCATACGGTCCTTCTGACTCAGTACACTATCTGTTAACGGTGTATGGGTATACCAGGGAGATACCGCGTTGACGCGAATGTTCTCTTCGGCCCATTCCACAGCGAGGCTTCGGGTTTGTTGCAATAAAGCGGCTTTTGACATCGCATAGGGGGTGCCTGAACTCACATCCTGGGTCGCCGCTGAGGAAGCAATATTGATCACCTTCGCCCGGTGTGCCTTTTTTAACTGCGGATACAGGTGTCTGCTTAAAGCGAAGGGGGAGAACATATTTATTTCCAGTACTTTTCGGTATTCCTCCTCAGAGTACTCGACCGCTTTTTTACGGATGTTGGTACCTGCATTATTAACCAGGATAGTAAGGGCTTTCCAGTTGTTCTCGACGTATGAAAGTATTTTCTGTCTGTCCTCAGGAATGGTAACATCGGCGACCATTCCTTTGACCTTATAACCTTTGGCCAGCAGTTCATCTTCCAGTTTTATGATGTCTTCCCCGCTACGGGCGGTGAAAAGTACTTCCGCGCCCAGTTCCAGAAATTCCAGTACGGTAGCCTTTCCTATTCCTTTAGTGCCGCCGGTTATGACGGCCGTTTGTCCTTTTAAATTCCACATGCTCGCTTATTTTTATTTAGAAAATAACAAATAAGGTCACCTCCGGATGCCGACAAACGAAAATCACTAACCCTTCCAAAAATAAGGAAGGTCTTCAATTTTCATCAGCACCTCCGACAGGTGACCCATGCTTATTCTATTTTTTATGATTACAGGCTTCTTCCCGTTAATAGCTTATAAATGACAAGGATAACAGCGATCACGATTAAAATGTGGATAAGGCTTCCCAGGTCAGGAAAAGCGAAATAGCCTATTAGCCATCCAATGATCAGTAAAACGATGATAAGCCAAACTAAATCTCTCATAGGTTGATTTTTTATGCAGCCTTTATAGCTGCTGGTTAGATATTACTATTGGTTTTTATATATGGTTTTCAATGCTTTACTTAAATGTACAAAAGCTTTTTTGTCTAGATTCTTCTTTAACGGAGGTTTAACCCTTCGGGAGTAGTTATGAAGTAAAGGAGTGATGAAGTGACGCGGTGAAGTTATTTAGACAGGGTCACAAGATCACAACATCACCCGGTCACAATAATATTCGTATTTTCGCCCCATACTTAAATCTGAATGCAGCATTCTAAAAATATTGCCGTGGTGGGATCGGGTCTTGTGGGATCCTTGTTAGCACTACACTTTACAAAGGCCGGACATCGGGTAACCGTTTTTGACCGCCGTCCTGATGTGCGAACAGTGGAATTCTCGGGTCGTTCCATTAACCTTGCCATGTCCAATCGAGGATGGAAGGCTCTTAGGGAAGCGGGGATCGAGGAGGAGATCAGGAAACTGGCCATTCCTCTTTACCAACGAGCGATGCACGTAAACAGCAGTCCGGTTTATTTTCAGAAATACGGAAAAGAGGGAGAAGCGATCTATTCTATCTCCCGCGGAGTGCTGAACAGAAAAATGATCGACCTGGCAGAAACTGCCGGCGTGGAATTCAGATTTGAGGAAAAAGTATGGGATGTAGATCTTTCCGAAGCAAAACTTTTCACAGGCGAGAGTGAAAAAGGGGAGTGGCAGGAATATGATTTTGACCTTATCTTTGGTGCCGACGGCGCTTTTTCAAGGGTGCGACATAAGATGCAACGCCAGAGCCGATTCAATTACTCGCAGGATTTTATTGATGTTGGCTATAAGGAGCTGAGAATTCCCGCAAATGCGGATGGGTCACATAAACTAGATAAGAATTCGTTTCACATTTGGCCTCGCGGAAAGTTCATGTTGATCGCCATGCCTAACCTGGATGGTAGCTTCACATGTACGTTGTTTTTGCCTTTTGAAGGGGAGCATTCCTTTGAAAACCTGACTACCGAAAAGGAAGCTGAAAATTTCTTCAGCCGTTATTTTCCTGATATAAAGGATGAGATCTCCAATCTCACCCGTGACTTCTTTCGCAATCCTACCAGCGCGCTGGTGACGGTGAAATGTTTTCCCTGGACCTACAATGACAAGATCGCCCTGGTGGGGGATGCCGCCCACGCGATCGTTCCTTTTTACGGGCAGGGGATGAATGCCGGTTTTGAAGATATTTCTGAATTGAGCCGGTTGGAATCTGAATATGGAGATGACTGGGAATCCATTTTCAGGGAATATCAGAATCTGAGAAAACCGAATGCCGATGCCATTGCAGAATTGAGTTATCGCAATTTTCTTGAGATGAGCAGCAAAACTGCCGACCCGGATTTTCTGCTGCGGAAAAAGATCGAAAAGCATTTTGCTTCTAAGCATCCGGAAAAATGGAAGCCTGTTTATTCCCGGGTGACTTTTTCTGAAAAACCTTATTCCGAAGCACTGCAAATAGGAGACCAGCAGGCTGCTATCATGGATGTCATTATGAAACTCCCGGATATTTCTGAAAAATGGGATTCTGAAGAAGTGGAGCAGAAGATCCTTGCAATGTTAGAATAGGTTTCAAGGTAATAAGTTAGTGGTTCTAAAGCGGCTTTAAAGTCAATACCGTCACCCTGAACTTGTTTCAGGGTCTTTTTGAATGGAAAAAACCTACCCTCTCCGCCACCCGTTAGGGCCGGGGAAAAGCGGAGAGATGCCACCCCGCAATTCGCGACCTGTCACCGCAACCTGGAACAGGTAACTCAAGCCACTTCGACTGATCGCCTTTGGCGGCTCAGTGTGACATTCTTCTTACAACTGAGATCCTTATAACTTGAATAAAAACCTACCCTCTCCGCCACCCTTTAGGGCCGGGGAAAAGCGGAGAGACGCCAACCCACAATTCGCGACAGGTCACCGTCACCTGGAACCTGGAACAGA
>NZ_JBHTJP010000032.1:811254-983119 GCF_042676025.1 Salinimicrobium gaetbulicola | reverse complement strand
TTCTTCTTACAACTGAGATCCTTATAACTTGAATAAAAACCTACCCTCTCCGCCACCCTTTAGGGCCGGGGAAAAGCGGAGAGACGCCAACCCACAATTCGCGATCTGTCACCGTCACCTGGAACAGGTAACTCAAGCCACTTCGACTGATCGCCTTTGGCGGCTCAGTGTGACATTCTTCTCACAACTGAGATCCCTATAATTTAAATAAAAACCTATCCTATCCGCCACCCTTTAGGCCGGGGAAAAGCGGAGAGATGCCAACCCACAATTCGCGATCTGTCACCGTCACCTGGAACAGGTAACTCAAGCCACTTCGACTGATCGCCTTTGGCGGCTCAGTGTGACATTCTTCTCACAACTGAGATACCTATAACTTGAATAAAAACCTATCCTCTCCGCCACCCTTTAGGGCCGGGGAAAAGCGGAGAGACGCCAACCCACAATTCGCGACCTGTCACCGTCAACCTGAACTTATTTCAGGGTCTTCTTAAAAATTTCAATTATATAAATATAACCGCAAAGCACTTTGACTACCTGCGGACAGGCTCAGTGTGACATTTAGAAGTGGGTAGTGGGTAGAGGACAGAGAACCGACAACTAACAACTGAGAACCGCCAATTGACATCTACTCATCATCGAAATCCTGCTCCATATTTAGTTGCAGGCTGTCATAAACTGCTTCAATACTTTTTCTGTCCTCCGTCAATACAATCAGGGTGTCGTCTTCTTCGATCTGAGTGGCGCCATTGGGGGTTAGGAATTTTCCATTTCGGGAGATCATAGCGATGATCGCCTTCCGGGGAAAATGCAGATCTACGATCCTTTTTCCGACGGAGAAATTATCTGAAGGAATAGTGATCTCTCTTATAAGGGACTTGGTTCCTTCCGCTAAAAAGGCATCCACGGGAGAGATTTTTTTCACCTTTTTAGGAAGGGCCACGTGCAGAAACTTCGCGACTTTTGAAAGGGTGGTTCCCTGTACCAAAACAGAGGTAAGGGAAACAAAAAATACGATATTGAAGATCATGTGTGCCTTTTCGATCCCGGCCAGGAGCGGATAGGTGGCAAACACGATAGGGACCGCGCCTCTTAAACCTACCCAGGAGATATACCACCTGCGACGGGTCTTCATTTTAAAAGGGCTGAGACTTAAGAATACCGCCAGCGGTCGCGCTATGAAGATCTGGAATACGGATACTAAGATCCCCAGTCCAAGGATCGGGACGATATCGCTTGGGAACACCAATAAACCTAAGGTAAGGAAAAGTACTATTTGCATGAGCCAGGCAAGACCGTCAAAAAAGCGCATGATGGTCCTTTTGTGGATCAAATCCTGGTTTCCTAAGTATACCGCGCTTAAATAAACCGCTAAAAAGCCATTTCCGCCTAAAAAGTCGGTTGCTGAAAAGGTCACGAACATAAGGGCGATACCTAAAACTGGGTATAGTCCCTCGAAGTCTAAAGTGATCCTGTTGATCGCCATTTTACTGAGCTTTCCGAAGGTGAACCCGAGTAAAGCTCCAATGAGGATCTGTTGAAGAAATAACGGGATTATGCTAAGTAAACTTTGATCCTGATTCACCACCAGTCCCAGGAACGCGATGGTGAGGAAATAGGCCATCGGGTCATTACTACCACTTTCCAGCTCTAATGTAGGTCGTAAATTGGCTTTTAAAGCCATGTTCTTCGATCTTAAAATGGAGAATACGGCGGCAGCATCTGTAGATGAAACGATAGACCCTAAGAGCAAGCCTTCATAAATGGTAAAATCTGTGATCGCCCAAACGAAGGTCCCAACACTTAAGGCGGTAAGCAGGACTCCAAGGGTGGAAAGTGAAATTCCGTGCCATAAGACCGGTTTTATACTCTTCCAGTTGGTATCCAGTCCTCCCGAAAACAGGATGAAATTCAGGGAAACGATCCCTACGAATTGCGCCAGTCGCGGATCGTCAAAATGGATGCCGCCCAGGCCTTCAGAGCCGGCAAGCATTCCTACGGAAAGGAACAAAATAAGCGTAGGGACGCCGAATTTATACGACGTCTTTCCTGCCAGAATGCTGATGAGCAGTAGCAGTGATCCTATCAGTAAAATGTTTTCTGTAGTTATGTTCATAATCGGAAACCCCTTATTCTTACTGATCGGAAAGGTAAAACTTTATCTGCTTTTAGTGGGCCTCTTCTTTTAAGAGTTGTGGGAATTTCCTTTTGAACTTGTTGATCCTGGGAATAGAAACGTTTCGAATGTATGGATCGTTCGGGTGGCTTTTCTCGTAATCCTGGTGGTAATCTTCTGCTTTCCAGAACATTTGAAAAGGCCTTACTTCCACCGCTATCGGTTTTTTGTAGTTTTCGCTGAGCTCTTCGATTTTTTTCTGAATGATCTGCTTTTGCTCTTCATTCTGATAAAATATGATCGATCGATACTGTGAGCCCATATCAGGTCCCTGGCCATTCTTTTGAGTGGGATCCATAGAGCCGAAATATACATCTACCAAAGTTTGGAAACTTACTGTTTTGGGGTCATAAATTACCTCTACGGCCTCAGCATGTCCTGTCTTACCGGTATTGCTTTCCTCGTACGTTGGATTTTTAGTATGCCCTCCGGAATAGCCTGAAACCGCTTCGTTCACACCTTTCACACTTTCGTATACGGCTTCTACACACCAGAAACATCCGCTGGCAAAATAAGCTCTTTCCAGGCCTTCTTGCGCGGGAACTTCTACAGGGTCGACGTTGGCTAGTTCCGCCTGTTTTGTATCAGCTTCAGAATTATTTTTGCAGCCCGTACTAAGACTGAGTATTATCGAAAGGGTGAGAGCTAATTTCATACTATTCTCTTTTGTATTTGCCTTCAAGAGTTTTCTTTCCGTAAATGGCATAATCGGTTATTACCTGTCCGTTGGTGGAAAAACCTATCCAGTTAATATCGGCACTGCCATCTGGTTGAAAGGCGATCTTTGCGATGGGCGACTGGGTGTCGAAATCTTTCCAGGGGAGTGGTCTGTCTGTATTTTCTTCCCGTGAGACTCCTACTAAATAGAGGTCTGCGGAATTTTCTCCGGTTTTCTGGCTCCTCGCGGTAATGTAGATCTTGTCTTTTACGATGCACCATTCGGTGTCCTTTTCAAAAGAGATCTCCACGCAGTTGCAGTTGCAATCGGCTGCCGGTTCGTCCTTCACCATTTTTCGGTATTTGCCGTTAAACGTGGTTGTTACTTTCGGGTCTTCTTTCTCTATCTTCACGCCATCTCTTTCTTCTTCGACTTTCTCCGGAATGGTTTCAGTGGTTTTTTCATTCAGTTCGACTTTTTCGGCAGTATTCTTCTTTTCGTTTTGACACGAAGCAAAAATTAATGCAAACAATAAGATCAGGTATGTTTTCATGATTTGAGTTTTGATCATATAAAGTTAGCGTTTCGTTACTTGTTTTATGTGAAAGAGGTGTTAACGGTTGCCAGTTACCAGTTTCCAGTTGTCAGTTGACAGTTGTCTGTTCTAAGTTTTTTCCTGATTGTCCCACCGAGCCTGCCCGCAGGGAAGAAGGGCCTGTCCAGAGCTTGTCGAAGGGTCGAAGTGTCTTCGGTTGTCGGTTCTCTGTTCCCGGTCTCCGGTTTCTGTTGTTATCCCGACAAAGGTGCAAGGTGACTAGGGAACTTTTTGAATATCGGTTTTCAGATCTTTCCGGTTTGTCACACTGAGCCTGACCGAAGGGAAGATAAGCCGAAGTGTCTTTGGTCATCCGGTTCTTCCCGCTTGTCCCCTTGAGCGGAGTCGAGAGGTCCTTATGAAAAACCATCGGCCATAAAAAAACCCCTCACAAATGTGAAGGGTTTCTTTGATTTTATAAAGTGAGAAAGCTTAGAAGCTTGCAAACAACTGTTGCATTTTTTCTCTTTCTTCCTGTGCCAGTTCCTCATCTACAAGGATACGACCACTGTGCTCATCTGTAATGATCTTTCTGCGACCTGCGATCTCCATCTGAATTTGTGGAGGAATAGTGAAGAAAGATCCACCTGAAGCACCTCTTTCGATTGGCACAACTGCAAGACCGTTCTTAACGCTGGTGCGAATTCTCTTGTAAGCATTTACAAGACGCTCTTCGATCTGCTTCTCAAATTCCTGAGACTTTTCTAAAAGAGCTTTTTCCTCTTTTTCAGTTTCAGCAAGGATCTCATTTAATTCACCTTTTTTGTGCTTTAAATGCTTCTCTCTTTCTTCAAGACGTTCTTTGGTTTGATCGATCACTTCTTTCTTCTGCTCGATCTGTACCTTGTACTCCTTGATCTGCTTTTCAGCGAGTTCTATTTCCAGTTCCTGGAACTCAACTTCCTTAGAAAGGGCGTTGAACTCACGGTTGTTACGAACATTTTTTTGCTGCTCTGTATATTTCTTGATAGATGCTTTTGCATCTTCAATAAGATTTTTCTTCGTGTTGATATCCTGGTCGATCACCTCTAGATCTGCATCCAGTTTTTCTAAACGGGTATTCAAGCCGGCTACTTCATCTTCTAAATCTTCTACCTCCAGCGGAAGTTCACCTCGTACATTTCTTATCTCATCCACGCGGGAATCTATAAGTTGAAGATCGTACAACGCTCTTAACTTCTCTTCTACAGTAACATCGGTTTTTTTTGCCATAGTTAAAAATACTTGATAGGATTGGTATCTGTGTTTGATAAAACGATTGCAAAATTAGCAAAATTTTTCTTAAGATAAGAACACATAAGGTTTTTTGTAAACTGTTCACTTTCGTAGTGTCCAATGTCTGCCAGCACCAGTTTTTCCTCGGCTTTATAGAAGTCGTGGTATTTCAGGTCGGCGGTAAGGAAAATATCTGCTCCTGCTTTCATGGCTTTTTCGATAGCAAAGCTGCCGCTCCCGCCCAAAACAGCTACTTTATTTATTGGTTTTCCTAATAAAGCCGAATGTCTGATGCAGCCGGGACCAAACCTGTCTTTTACCAATTCCAAAAACTCAACTTCGGCCATTGGTTTTTCCAGTTCTCCAACCATTCCTATTCCAATATGCTGATTTATATTTTCAAGGCTGGTCACCTCATAAGCTACCTCTTCGTAAGGATGACTGTCAAAAAGGGCTTTTAGAATAGCCCCTTCCAAATGCTTCGGAAATGTCACCCCGATCTGGGTTTCCTCTTCCAGGTGCGTTTCCCCTTTTTTGCCCACTACCGGATTCGAGTCTTCATTTCCTTTAAAAGAACCTCTTCCGGTGACATTGAAGCTGCAATTATCATAATTCCCTATAGTTCCGGCGCCGGCAGCGAAAAGCGCTTCGCGCACTGTATCAGCTTCAGAATTAGGAACGAAGGTTAAAAGCTTTTTAATGGTACTTTTCTGCGGAACAAGCACCTTCCTGTTGATGAGGTTCAGTTCTTCGCAAATTCGGTCGTTAACTCCTTTAAAATGGTTGTCAAGAGCTGTGTGTATAGCGTAGATCGCAATGTCGTTCTTAATGGCCTTTAAGACCGCTCTTTCAACATAATTCGATCCGGTAAGACGTTTCAGGCCTGAAAAGATGATAGGGTGGAAGCTTACGATCAAATTACAGTTCTTCTGGATTGCCTCATTCACAACTTCTTCAAGGGCATCAAGCGTAACAAGAACTCCGGTGCATTCGCGATTGCTGTCCCCGGTAAGTAATCCCACGTTGTCAAAATCCTCGGCGTAGTGAAGGGGCGCCAGGCGCTCCAGAGAGGAGGTGATATCTTTAATTAATGGCATGTAAAATTCATTTGTTTCAAAGATAAGAGTTCTTATAGATTTTCCCCACCCTGATTTTTGTCGAGAAATGTTTCTTATTTCCGGTCTAACCAAAAATATACTAATTTCGCTGCTATGTCTGCAGCCCGAAAATTATTATACCCTTTCTCTTTGCTTTACGGAGGTGTTACCGCCCTTCGGAATGAGTTATATGACCGGGGAATATTCAGTTCCAATACTTTTGACCTGCCGGTGATCGCCGTTGGGAATCTCAGTGTGGGTGGCACCGGAAAATCCCCCATGGTGGAATATCTGGTCACTCTTCTGAAAAATAAGAAACAGGTTGCCACTTTGAGCAGGGGATATAAACGCAGTACGAGCGGATTTCATTTGCTCACCGGAAAAGAAGCTGCTGCTGAGGTGGGAGATGAGCCTTTGCAGTTCAAAATGAAGTTTCCCGAGGTATTGGTGGCGGTTGATGAAGACCGAAGCCACGGGATACGAGAACTTCTTAAGCAAAACCCGAAACCGGAAGTAATTATCCTGGACGACGCTTTTCAACATCGAAAAGTGAAAGCCGGATTCTATATTTTATTGACTCCTTTCGAAAATTTGTACAGTGACGATCTTGTGCTTCCGGCCGGAAACCTTCGCGAACCTAAATGGGGAGCTAAGCGGGCAGATGTTATTATTGTAACCAAATGCCCGGAGCGACTTAGTTCTTCCGAAAGAGAAAGAATTGAGAATGATCTTAAGCTGGAAGAGGATCAGGAGTTGTTCTTTAGCAGGATCGCGTACAGTGAAAAGGTATATGGTGGTTCGGAATCATTTTCGGTAGAGGATCTCAAAAACAGAAAATTTACTTTGGTTACCGGCATTGCCAATCCAAAACCGCTAATTGCGTATTTACAAAATAAAGGCTTGAATTTTGAGCACTTGAAATTCCCCGATCATCATAATTTTTCCGTTTCAGAACTAAAGGAACTTCGATCAAGAGAAATGATCCTTACTACCGAGAAGGATTATATGCGGCTCAAAAATGATATTTCCAAGGAGCGTTTATTCTATCTCCCCATCGCTACCGAGTTCCTGGAAAGAAAGGACGTCTTTGGTCAACTTATAAAAGAGTTTAAATAAAAAATGAGACCGTGGAGGGTCTCATTTTTTTATCGGCTAATTCAAACTATCTTCTTTTTCAATAATCTGATATTAACCTTTTATCAAACTGCATGCCATCTTTTATGCCGGTGTTTTTTCCTGGCTTAGATATTTATTGATCTTTTGAAAGAACTCTTCTGTTTTATAGGGTTTCGGAATGATATCGGTAAATCCGTTCAGGTAAAATTCGTCTAAATTTTCATCCAGGGTTACTGCGGTAAGGGCGATGATCGGGATATTTTCATTGAAATTCCTGATCTGTTTGGTTGCTTCGATCCCGCTGATTCCCGGCATGTGGATGTCCATGAGTATAAGATCAAATTCTTCGTTAGCAGCTTTTTCCACTGCACTGGTACCATTATCGGCGACTTCACAGATCACTTTGTTCTTTTCAAGGATCTTGCGAGTGATCATCTGGTTGATCTTATTATCTTCCACTACAAGAATTCTCTTGTTGTGCATGATCTCATTACTGAGGGGTTCAGGGATTTCCTGGTTTGTACTCTGACTTCCCTCACGAGCAGCTTCAAGAGCTTCAAATTTTAGATCAAAGTAGAATAGGGATCCTTCTCCAAGATCGCTTTCCAGGTGGATCTCACTGCCCATTAAGGTTAGCAGATTTTTGACAATTGAAAGTCCAAGTCCGGTGCCTCCAAACTTTCTATTGATCTGAAGTGAGCCCTGGGTAAAGTTCTCAAAAATAGCTTTTTGCTTCTCTTTACTGATCCCTTCTCCAGTATCTTCGATCTCAAAGCGAAGCATTACTCTTGATCCTGTTTGGTTGAGTTTCTTAACGCGAACCCAAATATCCCCATTTTCGGTGAACTTGATTGAGTTACCGATCAGGTTGATAAGTATCTGTGAGATCTTTAACGGATCACCTTTCAGCTTTTGTGGAATGTCATTGTCAAATTCCAGGTGCATTTTGGTAAGCTTGTCTTCCGCAGAATTTTTTAAGGCTACCAAAACATCAGAAATTCTCTTCTGAAGGTTAAAGGAGCTTTCAAGCATTTCAACTTTCTTCGCTTCCAGCTTGTTGAGGTCAAGGATGTTATTGATAAGAGAAAGCAGGTATTCTCCAGAGAATTTAAGCGAATTCAGGTGTTCTTTTTGATTTTCTGTAGGACTTTCTTCTAGCAGGAGGTGGGTAAGACCAGTCACAGCGTACAATGGAGTCCTTAATTCATGAGTAATGGTGGAAAGGAACTGGGCCTTGGCTAAGGAAGCCTTTTCTGCATTTTCTTTGGCCTTGATCAATTCAGAATTCTTTTTCTGCAAAAGATCATTGGCACGAGCCCTTAAATTATTGTTTTTGTAAAGTGATAAAGTAAGAAGGGAAAGAATTGTTATCAAAGCCACGCTTAGAATAGTGGTCAATTTATTCACTTTTAAAGTGCGTTCCTGCTCCTTGTTTTTGATGATATATTCATCCATTGTACTCTTCAAGGCGTCTACTCCTGCGCGGGCATTCGCATCGGTCACAATGGCTTTTACACTAAGATCGTAAAGCGAATCGCGAAGTTTATTGCTTAGCCTAACATGGGCTAAAGCTTCCTGGTAGTTTCCGGTTTGCTCAAGGATATTACTGACTAGTCCATGAGAATATAGAATCATGCTTTTGAAGTCATGATCCTCGGCCAATTCCAGGGATTTTCCGGCTTCTTTTAATGCCAGTCCATAATTTTCCATTGATTGGTGAGCCCTGGCCATGAAATAATGTAGGCGGGTAAATTCGTAAGGATTATCAGTGCCTTCCAATTTTATTGCAGCTGCATTAAATGACGATAAGGCTGTTTCAGGCTTTTGAGAAACATGTAATTCAAGCACCCCCCGGTTCAGGTCAACAATACCTAAACCTTCGGTGTCGTCCAAATGCAAATAAAGGTCTTGTGCTATAGTAAAATATTCTGATGCGCGATCGTGAACTTCCTTTTGAGTGAAGATCTTTCCGTAGTTCACATAGCTGTACGCGAGACCCTCTTTATCCTGGATACTACGTTGTATTGAAATGGCACGTTGTAATTCGGTAGCTGCCTTGTCATATTCATGTCTCACATAATATAGTTGAGCCATAATATTGCTGGAGAGGGCGGTAAGGCGTTGGTGATTGATGGAGCGGGAAAGTTCCAGAGCAGTGTTGAGTTGTCCTAAGGCTGTTTCGAAATCAGCACTATTGATGGACTCTTCAGCATCTGATAATAACTGTTCTATAGTAGCTGTGATATCTTCTTTTTCCTGTAGGCTCTTTTCCTGATTGGCATAGGAAAAAGAAAAAAATAAAAATGCTACTACATAAATTATGAATTTATTCATTGGGGACGTAGATAACTGAGGCTAAATATAATTATTTCTTGGAAACATGAGAAATTAAATCAATAAGTCTGCTGGAATATCCTATTTCATTATCATACCATCCAATGATCTTTACAAGATTTCCGCCAACGACCGAAGTCATCTGAGAATCAAAAATACAGGAATGTGTATTCCCGTTAATGTCTATGGAAACAATGGGATCTTCGGTATATTCAAGAAATCTGCTGAGTTTTCCTTCTGAAGCTTTTTTAAATGCAGTATTGATCTCTTCAATGGTTGTAGGTCTTTCCACATGAAGGGTCATATCTGTAAGCGAACCGTTTGGGACAGGTACTCTAATTCCGCAGCCTCCTATCACCTCACTCAAGTCTGGAAAGATCCTGGTAAGGGCTTTTGCCGCGCCCGTAGTAGTAGGTACTATGGACTGGGAGGCAGCTCTGGCACGTCTCAGGTCCTTATGTGGCTGGTCGTGCAGGCTTTGATCTGTAGTGTAAGAATGAACCGTTGTGATATATGCCGAGCTTACTTTGCAAAGTTCGTGAATAACCTTCAACATTGGCGCGGCGTTATTGGTAGTGCATGAGGCATTGGAGATGATATCCTCATCGCCGTCCAGGATTTCCTCATTTACTCCTAAAACCACCATTTTTATAGAGTCATCTTCGGGTGGTACTGAAAGGATCACTTTTTCAACTCCCGCCTTCAAATGTGGTTCAAGTTCCTCGCGCGATTTGAACTTACCTGTGCTTTCTACAACGATCTCAACGCCATGCTCATTCCAGGGAATATTTCCGGGACTGCTTTGGTTCAAAACCGGTATTTTCTTATCATCTACCTTAATGAATCCATCTTCTGCTGAAACGCTATTTTTGAGCACCCCGTGAATACTGTCGTACTTTAACAGGTGGCCAAGGGTGGTGGCAGGTGCAAGATCATTGATTACCGCTACCTCAATAGAAGGATTATTGAGCAATAATCTAAAAAGATTACGACCTATCCGGCCAAATCCATTGATCCCGATGCGGACTTTTTTTTCCATTTCTTCTGCGGAAGATGAGGCCTTCTGCATTAGGTAAGGTGTTTTTGAGCTTTATATGAGGATCTTACCAGAGCCCCGCTTTCAACATGCCTGAAGCCCATTTCCAATCCGATGGTCTCGTACTTCTTGAATTGTTCGGGGGTGATGAATTCCTTTACAGGAAGATGTTGCTTGCTAGGTTGCAGGTACTGCCCGATAGTTACAATATCAAGATCTACTTCCCGAAGGTCTTTTAAGGTTTGGATCACTTCCTCTTCAGTTTCTCCAAGTCCCAGCATGATCCCTGATTTGGTTCTTTTGATGCCTTGCTGTTTCAGGTATCTTAAAACTTCAAGACTTCTCTCATACTTGGCCTGGATACGAACCTCGCGAGTCAACCTTTTGACGGTTTCCATGTTGTGGGAAACGATCTCAGGATTTACCTCGATAATTCGGTTTAAGTTTCTTTCCACTCCCTGGAAGTCAGGGATAAGGGTTTCAAGAGTGGTTTCCGGGCTCATTCTACGGATGGCTTTCACTGTTTCAGCCCAGATTATAGAACCCATATCTTTGATGTCATCACGGTCAACACTGGTGATCACCGCGTGCTTGATCTTCATTAATTTGATGGAACGGGCCACCTTTTCAGGTTCATCC
The DNA here is from genome assembly GCF_042676025.1 of Salinimicrobium gaetbulicola. Taxonomy (NCBI): domain Bacteria; kingdom Pseudomonadati; phylum Bacteroidota; class Flavobacteriia; order Flavobacteriales; family Flavobacteriaceae; genus Salinimicrobium; species Salinimicrobium gaetbulicola. The sequence goes on along the minus strand of NZ_JBHTJP010000032.1, from coordinate 972,253 downwards.
CAGTCTATGGTTTCCGGCCTTCCTGTTTTCACGCCGCAAAATCCGCATGACCTGGTACAAATATTACCAAGGATCATAAAGGTTGCGGTACCTTCTCCCCAACATTCTCCCATATTCGGGCAGCTACCCGAGGTACAGATGGTATGAAGATTATATTTATCTACCACTCCGCGCAGTTCGGTATATTTTTTACCGGTAGGGAGCTTTACCCTTAACCACTTGGGTTTAGGGGTTCTTTGGGTGGTGATTTCTTGTGTTTCCATAGAAAATTTTCTTGCCCGCAAAGATACAATAATTAGCCGAATCGCATAAAGTTCCAAGGGCCTCTTCACGAGAGTGGATGGTCCTGGAAAATGAAGTAAATAGAAGGTTTTTTTAGAAAAAGATCAGCGTTTTCTGTTTTCGATGACCTGGGAAAGCAGTTTTTTGGCTCTTAGGAGTTTTACCTTGACGTTGTTCATAGGTTCCTGGAGGGTTTCAGAGATCTCTTTGTAGCTCATTTCCTGGAAATAGCGCAAGTTGATCACTTCCTGATAATGAGGCTTTAGTTTTTTGATGTCTCTTAATAGTTGAGCCAGGTTTTGTTCGGTGATGAGCGTATCTTCAATCGTTGGCGCATCATCAGCGATCCTGTGAACGCGATCGTCTTCCTCATCTGTAGTCTGAGCCCTGATGGATGCTTTTTTCTTCCGAATAAGATCTACATGGATGTTCCTGGAAATAGTAAAAAGCCAGGTCTTAAAAGAGTAATTAGGATCAAAAGTATCGATCTTGTCAAAGGCGCGGGAAAAGCTTTGGATGGTGATATCCTCAGCGTCATATTCATTTTGAGTGCGCTTTAACTGAAATCCATACAAATCGTTCCAGAATCTGTCCAGTAAATAATTAAAAGCCGACTGTTTGCCCTTTTTGGCTTTTTCGATCTGTTGCTGAAGCGGATCCGGGATTATTTCCAATGAGTAGGTTTTGAAATTAAATTAGCTATAAATATACCTAATTGGGCCCAAATTAAAAACAGTTCCAGGAAGGGAAATAGCCAGAAAAGGTCTGTTTCGCCAAACTTTTTTCCAGAATTATAAAATACCGTACCCTGTACAATAAAGCGTATGGCTAAGAATGCCAATGCGAAATGCCAGTAAGGTGTGAAAAGCGTTGCCAGGAATAGCAGCCAGAACAAGAGTTGAGAAGCGTAGAAAACTCCGAGTAAGAATCTGTGAGCTCCTTTGTAGTGTTTTGCAACCGACACATGCCTGCGTTTCTGACGAATCCAGGATTTCAAGTCTTCTTTCGGGACACTGCGGGTAATTCCGGAGGGTGAAAAACACAATGCTGTATTAAATTTATTCGCTGCCTGGTTCACAAAAAGATCATCGTCACCAGACCTTAAGTGTAGGTGTGTGGCGAATCCATTTTGCCTATAAAATTCTTCCGAAGTATATGCCAGATTACGGCCAACCCCCATATACGGCAGTCCCCAGTTGGCATAAGAGAAATACTGGACGGCTGTAAAAAGGGTTTCAAACCTGATAAGCTTGTTGAGAAGGGAGCGGCTGTTGATGAAATAACCACCGTACCCTAAAATGATACTTTTTTGAGCCGTGAATCTCGAGCTCATTTCCGAAAGCCAGTGTTCAGATTCTGGCTTGCAGTCTGCATCTGTAAATAATAAATACGGATTTTTAGCTTTTTTGATCCCTAAGGTCAGGGCGTATTTCTTGTTGGCCCAAAAAGCCTCATTATTCTGAACGTCTACGATTTTGAGTCGGCTGTCTGCCTGTTGGAATTCTTCCAGAATATCCAGGGTTTCATCGCCTGATGCATCATTAATGACCACAACTTCAAAATCAGGGTGGTCCTGAGCCAGGATCTGCGGCAGGAAATCCCGAAGATTGTCCGCCTCATTTTTTGCGCAAATAATTACTGAAACCGGTAGGTTTTGTGGGGTAGCTTCAGAATCTGAAGTGGTAAGTGCGAATTTGAAAAATCCGAGGTAATAACACAGGTTTACCAGGCCTATGGCAGCAAAGGCTATAAAAATGGCGAGCATCTAGGAAGAAGGATTATTTAACCGATTGGGTATTGTCGCAATCTTTTGCCTCATCAGGCAATTTTCCGCAGAAACTACAGGCTTCACCTTCCTTGTTCAAAAATGGGCTTTGACTGGCGCAAGTTCCACTGAACTTACCCTCTTTCTTTCCCCAAATCTTGATTGCTATCCCTGCTACTGCAAGTGCCAGAAGTACTACGGTTATCAATAAAAGTTTCATGCTGAAAATTTTAGGCAAAAATAACAATTAAACCGCAGGAAATGAAAGGAGCGAAGAAAAAATTATGTATTGACTGTGTGGTAAACTAAATGAAAAAAGGTTGCCAAAAATGTCATTTTTAACAACCTTTTTAAGAATTTTACAACCTATTTTTAAAATATATTCACTTCGGGCTGCAATTTTACCTTGAAAAGATCATACACCCTTTCCTGTACTTTTTCTGAAAGCCGAAGTATTTCCTGACCTGTCGCATTTCCGTAATTCACCAGTACCAGGGCTTGTTTGGTGTGCACCCCGGCATCGCCTTCGCGGTAACCTTTTAAACCTGCCCTGTCAATAAGCCAGCCTGCAGGCACCTTTACATGCTCCTCGTCAACCTTGTAAAATGGCATTTCAGGATAGATCTCCTGTAATTCCGTGATCTGTTGATTGGAGATCACCGGATTTTTGAAAAAACTTCCACTGTTCCCGATTTTCTTAGGATCGGGGAGTTTTGATCTGCGAATGCTGATAACGGCATTGGAAACATCCCTTATTCCGGGATTTTCGATGCCTTCTTCAGCTAAATATTCGCCTATAGAGCCATAATCTGTATGAAGGAGGTGACGATTCTTGGTTAATCTGAAAGTGACCTGTGTAATAATGTATCTTCCCTTTTCACTGTTCTTGAAAATAGAATCCCTGTACCCAAATCGGCAATCTTCCAGGCTGAATTTTTTCAGCTCCAGCGTCTGCACATCCAGGGCCGTACATTCTTCAAAGGTGTCTTTGATCTCCACTCCGTAAGCGCCAATATTCTGAATAGGAGCAGTACCTACATTGCCAGGGATAAGGGAGAGATTTTCAAGTCCGCCAAACCCGTGGTCCAGGCAAAAAAGCACGAATTGATGCCAGTTCTCTCCGGCCATGGCTTCGACCAGGACTTCATCTTCAAGATCCTCCTTGATTCGGATACCTTCCAGGTTAATGTGAACCACGGTTTTCTCTATATCGCCGGTAAGCAACATATTGCTGCCGCCTCCCAGGACAAAAAGTTCTGAGGCATAGGAATTTTTCAGAAGTTCCTTTAGCTCCTCGACCGTTTCCACAGAAATGAACTTTCGGGCCTTGACGTCAATTCCAAAAGTATTGTATTCTTTCAGGGACTTGTTGGTGAAAGTCTGCATTATCCTTTATATTCTTTCAATGCTGCCTTTAGAATTTCGATAGCGCGTAAAAGATTTTCCTTTTTCAATACATATGCGATCCTCACCTGGTTTAGCCCGGTATTTGGGGTGGAATAGAAACCGGCGGCAGGAGCAACCATTACCGTTTCGTTATCCAGTTCAAAACTTTCCAGCAGCCATTTGGCGAAATCTTCGGCATCTTTTACCGGAAGCTCGGCGATACAATAAAAAGCCCCTTTCGGTTTGGCAACTTTTACCCCGTCGATCTTTTCAAGACCTTCGACTAAAAGATTCCTTCTTGAAGTGTACTCTTCGATCACCTCGTCAAAATATTCCTGGGTAGTCTCAAGGGCAGCCTCACTGGCAATTTGAGCGAAAGTTGGAGGGCTAAGTCTGGCCTGAGCGAATTTCATGGCAGTAGCCATTACCTCTTTGTTCTTGGAAGCTAAACATCCAATTCGTGCACCGCACATGGAATAACGCTTAGAAACCGAGTCGATCATGATCGCGTTCTGCTCAATTCCCGGCACGCTCATGATAGAATAGTGTTTTGCTCCGTCATAAGCGAATTCCCTGTATACTTCATCGGCAACAATGAACAGGTCATGTCTCTTTACAATTTCTGCCAGTTGGTCGATCTCTTCTTTTGTATAAAGGTATCCGGTAGGATTTCCAGGGTTACAAATTAGGATCGCCTTGGTTTTGGAAGTAATAAGTTTTTCGAATTCTGAAATAGGAGGAAGGGCAAACCCGTCTTCGATCTTAGATTTTACAGGCACCACTTTCACTCCCGAGGAAGTTGCGAACCCATTGTAATTAGCATAAAATGGTTCTGGTATGATGACTTCATCTCCGGCATCGCAAATACTACCCATTGTGAAAAGAAGGGCTTCTGATCCTCCTGTGGTAATGATAAGCTCATCTGGAGAAACATCGATATTATGGTTTTGATAATACTTTGAAAGTTTGTTGCGGTAACTTTCAAATCCCGCGGAGTGGCTGTAGGACAGCACTTCAATGTTATTGTGCTTTACCGCGTCCAGCGCCTTTTCAGGAGTTTTAATATCGGGTTGCCCAATATTAAGCTGGTAAATTTTCCGGCCCTTTTTTACAGCTGCTTCAGCGTAGGGAACTAATTTTCTTATAGGTGATTCGGGCATCGCCTGCCCTTTATTTGAAATACTTGGCATAATGCTAATTTTTGGCTTACAAAGTTGCGAAAATATTACATTTTACATGGTAATTTTTTGTAAATTTTCTTTTTCATTAAACCTCAAACATGCTTAAAACGAGCCCCCTTGTCCTGATATTTTTTTTATTCACCCTTTCAACATATTGCCAGGAAGGTTTTTTTATTGAGAAAGGAAGGCGTTCTGCTAAAATTAAATTTGACCTGGTTAATAATTTAATGATCATTCCGGTAGAGCTGAACGGTCAGGAATTGTCTTTTTTACTGGATACCGGGGTTAGTACCACAGTGCTTCTCAACCTGGAAGAGGTGGATTCTGTAATGTTGAAAAATGCTCAAAAAATAAACCTGCGGGGTCTGGGCGGTGAAGAACTGATCGAGGCTTATAAAACCCATGGAAATGAACTGAAAATAGGAAAGGTGACGTCTAAGAATATGGATGTTTTCCTCATTTTCACCAAGGAGGTGAATTTTTCCCCACGCCTGGGAGTACCTGTGAACGGGATCATTGGTTATGATTTTTTCAAGGATTTTATTGTGGAGGTCAATTATGCCCGAAGGTTTATTAGAGCTCATGATCCAAACCAATTTAGAAAGGGTTTGTCCGGGTATAAGGAGTTGCCGTTGAGGTTTTTCCAAAACAAACCATATATAAACAGCACCGTACAAATTATGGATAGGAAAACGGATGTGACCCTGTTGCTGGACAGCGGACTTGGGGATGCGGTCTGGCTTTTTAGTGAAGATGCTGGTATCCAGGTTCCGGAGAAATCATTTGATGATCTGTTAGGCTTAGGACTGCTTGGGGATGTGACAGGGAAGCGCAGCCGGATCAATTCCCTGGAGCTTGGTAACTATGAATTAAAGGAAGTTTCGGCAGCTTTTCCTGATAGTCTTTCATTGCAAGGCTTGAAATTATTTGAAATGAGAAACGGAAGTCTTGGAGGAGAGATACTTCGAAGGTTCAATATGGTTTTCGATTACCGGGCAGAGCGTCTTTTTCTGCGAAAAAATAGATTCTTTGATGATCCTTTTAATTATGATATGAGCGGTCTTATTATAGAGCATAGCGGATTTGTAATTGTAGAATCTACTGTTGCCGTTTACGAATCAAACGGTTATAGAAGAACAGAGGGGAAAGAAATAGTATTGGAAACCGGCTTGCAAAACCGCAAGACATTTGAATTAAAACGGGCTTTTAAGATAGTAGGTGTAAGGAAAGATTCGCCGGCCCACAGGGCTGGTCTGCAGGTGGGAGATGAGCTGGTGAAAATAAACGGGCGTGACATCTTCAGATATGATCTTGATGAGATCATCTCTTTGCTTGCTTCCGAAGAAGGAAAATTGATCAAATTAGTGGTCAACAGGGGACTTGCAAGTTTGAAATTTGAATTCAGACTTGAAAAGGTGTTGTGATAAAAAAAGCCCCTCCTTTATTGGGAGGGGCTTTTGGTAATATTTTCAGATCTTATCCCTGTGACTCAGGGTCCAGAACTTTACCTTTGATCTTGATCGATTTGGCCGGTTCTTCAGCATTTGAATATACTGTAATGGTTTTTCGAATAGGCCCTACGCGGTTTGTATCATATTTCACCTTGATCTCACCTGTTTTTCCCGGTTGAATGGGATCAGATGGCTTCTCAGGGATGGTACATCCGCAGCTGGAAGTTACGTCAGTGATCACTAATGGCACTTTGCCTGTATTCGTGAACTCAAAAACGCGAACTCCGTCACTTCCTTTTGCTATTTCGCCGTAGTCTATTACTTCAGACTTAAATTCTATTTTCGCTGTTTCCTGTGCCTGCACAGCAAATCCAACGAAAAGAACTATAGCGAAGGCTACTAATTTTTTCATAGTTTTTGGTTTTACAGAATTGTAAATATACTGTTTCTACACAATAATGGGCAAATAAAATGTTTTCCAATTCATTGCCTTTTATAATCCTGAAGTTATAATTACTTTTGCCTGATATTCCAAAAACCGCACCAAAGTATGTCTGTAGCATCAAAATACATAGCTCAAGAAGTAGAAGATAAATGGTATAAATACTGGATGGAGAATAACTATTTCCATTCTGAAGTTGATGAAAGGGAGCCTTATACGATAGTTATTCCGCCGCCAAACGTGACCGGGGTGCTGCATATGGGGCACATGCTGAACAATACCATCCAGGATGTATTGATCCGTAGGGCGAGGCTTAAAGGCTTGAATGCCTGCTGGGTGCCGGGAACAGATCATGCTTCTATCGCGACCGAAGCAAAGGTTGTGGCCAAGTTAAAAGCTGAAGGAATAGACAAAAATGAACTTTCTAGGGAGGAATTTCTTGAACACGCCTGGGAATGGACCCACAAACATGGTGGGATAATTTTAGAGCAGCTCAAAAAACTGGGTGCCTCCTGTGACTGGGAGCGTACAAAGTTTACCATGGATGATGATATGTCTGCATCGGTAACCAAGGTATTCGTAGACCTTTTTAATAAAGGCCATATTTATCGTGGTTATAGAATGGTGAATTGGGATCCTGAAGCGAAAACTACGCTTTCAGACGAAGAGGTGATCTATCAGGAGCGTCAGGGGCACTTATATCACCTTCAGTATAAGATTGAAGGCAGTGATGAAGTGTTGACCATCGCGACCACCCGTCCTGAAACTATTTTAGGAGATACCGCCATTTGTATCAATCCAAATGATGAACGTTACTTCCATTTAAAAGGGAAAAAAGCCATCGTTCCTTTATGTGAGCGGGTTGTGCCTATCATTGAGGATGAGTATGTAGATGTGGAATTTGGAACAGGGTGTTTAAAAGTGACACCCGCACATGATGAGAATGACAAGATGCTTGGTGATAAACACAAGCTTGAAGTTGTGGATATTTTCAACGATGACGCTACCCTTAATTCCTACGGAATGCATTACGAAGGAATGGATCGTTTTGAAGCGAGAAAAAAGATCGTAAAAGAACTTGAGGAAAAGGGAATTCTGGTTAAGACCGAAGATCACGTTAATAAAGTAGGGACAAGTGAAAGAACAGGAGCAGTCATTGAACCTAAGTTGAGTGACCAATGGTTCCTGAAGATGAAAGAACTGGCGCAACCGGCATTGGATGCTGTTCTAAATAAAGACGTAAACCTGGTTCCGGATAAGTTTATAAATACCTACCGTCACTGGATGGAAAATGTTCGTGACTGGAACATTTCAAGACAGTTGATCTGGGGACACCAGATTCCGGCTTTTTATTACGGGGATGGAAAAGAGGATTTTGTAGTGGCCGAATCCAAAGAAATAGCTTTGGAAAAAGCTATTGAAAAAACAGGGAATTCAGATTTAAAAGCTGAAGATCTTACCCAGGATAAAGACGCGTTAGATACATGGTTCTCTTCCTGGTTATGGCCAATTAGTGTTTTTAACGGAATCCTTGAGCCTGATAATAAAGAAATAAATTACTATTACCCAACCAATGACCTGGTAACAGCTCCTGAGATATTATTCTTCTGGGTGGCGCGTATGATCATTGCGGGTTATGAATACAGAGGGGAGAAGCCTTTCAATAATGTATACCTTACCGGTATCGTTCGCGACAAGCAGCGTCGCAAAATGTCAAAGTCCCTTGGAAACTCACCTGATCCTCTTGAGTTGATCGGGAAATATGGAGCTGACGGAGTACGTGTAGGGATGCTTTTGAGTTCCCCTGCAGGAAATGACTTGATGTTTGAAGAAGATCTTTGTAAGCAGGGTAGTGCTTTTGTGAACAAGATATGGAACTCTTTCAAACTGGTTAAGTCCTGGGAAGTTTCCGAAGAAAAAGTTCAGGCAGAATCTTCAAAAATAGCCATCGAATGGTATAAAGCGCGTTTCCAGCAAGCTTTGCTGGAGATCGAAGATCATTACAAGAAATACAGAATGAGTGACGCCTTAATGGCTACTTATAAACTAGTGTGGGATGACTATTGCTCGTGGCTGCTTGAAATGGTGAAGCCTCCGTTTGGGGAAGCTATGGATGCGGTTACCTATAATTCCATAATTGAAATTCTGGAGGATAATTTAAAGATCCTTCATCCTTTTGTGCCATTTGTTTCTGAAGAGATCTGGCAGGCATTAAAAGAAAGGTCTCCACAGGAAGCTTTGATCATTGCAGAATGGCCTGAGATCACTTCTTTTGACCGTTCTAAGATCGATGAATTTATGGTTGCTTCTGAAGTAATTTCAGGAATACGAGGCATTCGTAAGGAAAAAAATATCCCTCATAAAGAGCAGATCGAATTGCAGGTTCTTAATAATGAGAAAACCCCGTCAACTTATGATCCTGTGATCAAAAAGATGGGTAATATCTCTGAGCTGTCTTATGTAGATCAGCAAGTACAGGGCGCGCTTTCCTTCAGGGTGAAATCTAATGATTACTTTATCCCCATTGCCGGGGCGGTGGATATAGAGGCCGAAAAAGCAAAACTGGAAGAAGAGCTTAATTATACCCGAGGTTTCCTGAAATCTGTGGAAAAGAAACTTTCAAATGAGCGCTTTGTGAACAATGCTCCTGCACAGGTGGTTGAGATCGAGCAGCAGAAGAAACAGGATGCTGAAGCGAAGATCGAAGCGATAGAATCAAGTTTGAAGGCTTTAGGAGCCTAAATCTTCAAAACTGTATAAATAAAAAAGGTCTGGCGAAAGCCGGACCTTTTTTATTATAGGGTTAAATATCTTTATTCGGTGATGTGCTGGTTGACCAGTTCAATGTATTTTTTCTTGGCCTCTGTAGTGCTGATGCCTTTGATTTGAAGCAGGGCGTTCAGTTTGAAGGCGTTTCTTACCTCATCATCTCCAGAAGGGGTGTAGATCCCTTCATTTTCGGTTGCGTGTTTATAATAAGCATAAAATTTCAGCATAATATCAGGCGGAAACTTCTGGCTGGTGGTGCTGGCCTTTTCATAGGCAGCCAAAAATTGTTTGTCAATTTCTTCCGAAGTCATAGCAATAAAAAATAAAAAAAAATTAGGAGATCTTGGCGATCACACTTAAGCCACCTTTAACTTTTTGGTTAAGTTTCACTTCCAAGGGGGTGCCTACGGGAAGAAATACGTCTACCCTTGAACCGAACTTGATAAAGCCGCTGTCGCTTCCCTGAATAACATCAGTGCCAACTTCAGCGTAATTTACAATCCGTTTTGCAAGGGCTCCGGCTATTTGTCTGTATAGGATTTCGCCGGCAACTTTATTTTCGACAACTACTGTTGTGCGTTCGTTTTCCTCACTGGCTTTGGGATGCCAGGCCACGAGGTATTTTCCAGGATGGTATTTACTGTATTTAACCACTCCGCTAACAGGGTGGCGTGTAACATGTACATTGATAGGGGACATGAAAACCGAAACCATTAAACGCTGGTCCTTGAAATATTCTTTTTCATAGACCTCCTCGATCACAACCACTTTTCCATCTACAGGAGCTACAATATGAGAATCATTGTGCTGGGTGTCTCTCTTAGGGTTTCTGAAAAACTGAACAATAAGAAGGAAAAGGATTACAGTACCCACCAGGATCACCTGTTTGATCCAGTCAGTAAAAATGAATGTTTGGGCAGCTAAGTTGACAACGATCAATAAGATCATTGCAATGGCCATAATTTTATATCCTTCTTTATGAAACATAATTTAGTAATTGTAAGTAAGCGTATACAAACGGGCTTGCAAAAATAATACTATCTAGCCTGTCAAACAAGCCTCCATGGCCAGGCATCAATCTTCCGCTGTCTTTTACGCCAGCCTGTCTTTTAAATTTTGATTGGATAAGATCTCCTAAAGTCCCGAAAATACTGAGTATTATCGCCATTCCTACCCACGTGTGCAGTTCTAATAGGCCGGTAAAAAAATATACTAAATATGCGGCAACAGCTGAAAAAATTAGCCCGCCAAGAAATCCTTCAATAGTTTTCTTCGGAGAAATGCGTTCAAAAAGCTTTTTCCTTCCGAAGTTCTTCCCGACCAAATAGGCAAATGTGTCGTTGATCCAGATAAGAGTGAAAATGCCAATTACCAGTTCAGGAGTGAAATCTCCGGTGTAGCTTGGAATCAGGGTTAAAAATATCAAAGAGGCAATGAGGTAGAATATAATGATGATATACTTCTTCTTTTCAAAAAGAGGGATCTTGTTTACCAGCATCAGATCCTTGACAAGGAACATATTCACAAAGAGGGTTATCAATAATAATACAAGGGTCGCATATGGACTCCAGCGTGCGTAGCTGAAAAAGTAGAATAGTGCGAATAAAAGAATATATCCAAGGTAACTTTTTAAATGAAGCAGTCTTTGCAGCTCACGCAGGCAAATTACCCCAAACAATAGGAAAAGGGTGGTAAAAGCGAATTCAGATGAAAAAATGGATACTACAAGTATAGAGACATACATCACACCTGATAAACCACGAATAATATTTTCCTTCATGTTATAAATCTTCCAGAAGCAGCAAATATAGGTTTTTTGTGCTACTTCCATAACTCATGAAGTCTCCTTCCTTATTATTTTCGAAGTTTTTAATGGTGGTAATATTAGATGGGATACGTTCTTTGTTCTTGAACTTTATACCCCTCAAGCCTTCTCCAATGGCGTCTACCAGCTTACTGGTTGAAGCGATGATCACAAAGTTATAAGGCAATTCCCTTAGTTTCTTTTCTTTGATCTGGTTAGAGGAAATTAAAATTGAGCCATCGTTGGCAATTAGATATTCACAGGTGCTAAGAAAAAATGTAGATTCCCCAGAATTAGTGAACTCAAGATTGTAAGCTGAGAATTTGTCCCTTAAATTTGAATCAAAACAACAAGCTTTCTTTTCATACCAATCATTCTCCAACATGATGTTGTCAAAGGCTTCAAGTAACTCTTCGTTGCTTTCACAATAAAGGAATTTTCCACCGTTATTTTTGAAGTTAAGCATGAAGCGCTCATCGGTTGGAAGCTTAACATCTGGCATATACTTGCTACGGTCAGAATTTTCTGGCGATTCCTGACCTTTGTCTGATTTAGATTTAGGATTCAAAAAATTTCTAAATAGACTCATATAGGTTTTTGAATATTACACTAAGTAGCATTTTAACCAAAGGTAAAAAATCTTAACTTATAGATTAATTAAAGTTAAGATTTTTTACTGTTGTGGCTTTATTTTTCTTCTGTAGTCTCACTTGCCGGGGTTTCCTCGGTTTGAGTTTCAGAAGGAATTTCTTTTTCGGTTACTGTTTCTTCACGAACCGGAACATTTTTCTTCAAGGCTTCGTTGTCCATGATCTCATCGCGGCTCTTGTAAGGCCTTTTTCCGAAGATCTCTTCCAGGTTGTCCTTGAAAATGACCTCTTTGTCGAGTAGGATCTCGGCTAACTGAGTAAGCTTATCCTTATTCTCTTCCAGTAATTTTATAGCCCTCTGGTATTGTTCTTCAATTAGATTTGAGATCTCACTGTCTATTAATTCTGAAGTTTTCTCGCTATAAGGCTTAGTGAAATTGTATTCACTTTGCCCTGAAGAATCATGATAAGTCAGGTTTCCGATCTTGTCGTTCAGACCATAGATGGTTACCATGGCACGAGCCTGTTTGGTCACTTTCTCAAGATCGCTAAGAGCTCCGGTAGAAATGTTGTTGAAAATAACCTTTTCTGCTGCGCGACCACCAAGAGCTGCACACATCTCATCGAGCATCTGCTCAGGTCTAACGATCAATCTTTCTTCTGGAAGGTACCATGCAGCTCCTAAGGATTGACCACGCGGTACAATGGTTACTTTGACCAGCGGAGCAGCGTGCTCCAACATCCAGCTCACGGTTGCGTGTCCTGCCTCGTGAAAAGCGATCGCTTGTTTCTCCTCCGGAGTGATGATCTTGTTCTTTTTCTCAAGACCTCCTACTATACGATCTACGGCATCCAGGAAATCCTGCTTTCCTACCGCTTGTTTGCCTTTACGGGCAGCAATAAGGGCAGCTTCATTACAAACGTTGGCAATATCTGCTCCCGAGAATCCCGGTGTTTGCTTCGCCATGAAGTCAGTATCCAACTCATCGGCTACTTTTTTAAGCGGACGAAGGTGTACGTCAAAGATCTCTTTACGCTCCCTAACATCCGGAAGGTCTACATATATCTGACGGTCAAATCGACCGGCACGCATCAAGGCTTTATCCAGTACATCTGCACGGTTTGTAGCCGCGATCACTATGACATTGGTATTGGTCCCAAAACCATCCATTTCTGTCAATAACTGGTTAAGTGTATTTTCTCTTTCATCATTCGACCCTGAGAAATTACTTTTTCCACGGGCACGACCAATCGCATCGATCTCATCAATAAAGATGATGGATGGAGATTTTTCTTTCGCTTGTTTGAAAAGGTCTCTTACTCTTGAAGCACCAACCCCTACGAACATTTCTACGAAATCTGAACCTGACAGCGAGAAGAAAGGTACTTTCGCTTCTCCGGCCACAGCCTTTGCAAGCAAGGTTTTACCGGTTCCCGGAGGTCCTACCAATAATGCCCCTTTCGGGATCTTACCTCCCAGGGAGGTATATTTTTCAGGCTGTTTTAGAAAGTCCACGATCTCCTGAACTTCTTCTTTTGCCCCTTCCAGACCGGCAACATCCTTAAAGGAAACTTTTACGTCTGTATTTTGATCAAACAATTTGGCCTTGGATTTCCCGATGTTGAAAATTTGTCCACCGGCTCCACCACCTGCGCCCCCACTCATACGTCGCATGATGAAGATCCAGATCCCAATAATTAGGATGAATGGTAATAACGTTAAAAAGATATCTCCCCATACATTGTGTTGGGACTCGAAAACTACCGGGGTATCCAGGTTGTTTTCGGCTTTAGCTTCTCTAATGTCATCCTCCAGGTTTTGAAGGTCTCCAAATTCAAAAACATAGGCCGGGGTGTCTCCTGTAGGAAATAGCTCATCCTGAACTGCCTGTTTGTGAATATCTTTTTGTTTCGCCTCCTCGGTAAGAAAAACTCTTGCCTGATTACGGTTTACGATCACTACTTTCTCTACATCACCCTGTTCAAGCCAGTTTACGAACTCGGCAGGATTGGTCTTAGCAGGTTCATTGAACCCGCTTCCGCTAAAGAAATTGATCGCCAGGAAAACTAAAATTATAGCCGCGTAGATCCAGTAGGCACTAAATTTAGGTTTCTTAGGTGTATTTTTATTTGGTTGCTCTTTGGCCATGCTCTAATTCTTAATTCTTAATAATTTGTTTCGATAGAAGTTACCTTGGCATCTCCCCACAGGCTTTCAATATCGTAAAATTCCCTGATATGTTTCTGGAAAACATGTACTACCACATTTACATAATCCATCAACACCCACTCGGCATTATCTGAACCTTCAATATGCCAGGGCTTATCCTTTAATGATTTGCTTACGGTTTTTTGAATGGAATTGACTATTGCATTTACCTGCGTGTTCGAAGTTCCGTTGCAGATAATGAAGTAATCACAAACGGTATTTTCTATTTCTCGTAAATCCAGGATGTCGATATCATTTCCTTTTACTTCTTCAATTCCTTTTATAATATGTGCAATAAGTATGTCGTTGCTCGTTTCTTTATTTGTCATTAAATTTATTTCTTTGCGCAAAGTTATTACTTTTTACTCTTTTTGAGTCTTGGTTTTCACAACATTTAACGCCTGCATTAATCTATCCTTTATATGCACCTTATCAAAGTTAATGCCATCAACTCCACGAATTCTTTTGGACGTGAAATGTTTAGGACCAATCCGGGTATGCGGGCCACCTGTATTGTTGCCGAAAAACAATTGCAGGGCAGGGGACAAAGAGGTACAGTTTGGGAATCTAAACCCGGTCAAAACCTCACTTTCAGTATCGTTTATCCAAAGCCGCAAATTTCTCCCGGTCAACAATTCCTGCTTAGTGCGACCGTGGCGACTTCCCTCGTGAACTCACTATCTTTTTTCGAACTCCCTAAATTAGCGGTCAAATGGCCTAACGACATAATGTCAGCAAATTCCAAAATAGCGGGAATTCTTATTGAAAATGTCATTACTGAAGGCAAAGTTGTCGCAAGTGTAATAGGAATAGGTTTGAATGTGAATCAAACCGATTTTACCGGATTGCCACTGGCGGGTTCAATGAGTACTGCTTCAGGTAAGGAATTTGACACCCAGAAAGTGTTGGATCTGCTTCTGAAGGATCTTGAGAAAAACCTGGATGAGCTTTCAGAAAAGAATTCCGAAGAAATTTTAAAAGAGTATAAAAAACACCTTTTCAGGAAGCAGGTTCCTTCAACCTTTCAACTGCCCGAAGGAGCGTATTTCAGCGGGATGATCGTGGATGTTTTACCAGGTGGGAAGCTGCTGGTGAAGACTGAAGATGATCTCCTTAAAGAATATGACCTTAAGGAGATCAAATTGTGTTATTAACTCAGGTTGGCGGTATTGTCTGCCAGGGCCGAAATGAATTTCTTCAACGGGCCTTTTACCATCATAGCCATCATGGCGTTGAACTTTCCGTGGAAGAAAAGCTGCGCATGACTCTGGTTTTCACCGGCAGGTTCAACCACCACATCTAATGAGAAGTTGAATTTATCTGAAGTTGACCCTAGGACAATGAACTCAGGTTCTCTGGTTTCCTTGATCTGAAGCTCGATTTCCGGCATTCCTTTAAGCGCAAACGCGAAGGTGTCTTGTGACTTCACTTCGAACTTCTCCTTACTGTCGGGCATTATCTTTTCGTAGTTCTCAACATTGGTCAAAAATTGAAAAAGCTCTTCCTGGCTTTTTTGAACAGTGACCTTCTGACTTTCTAATTCCATAGTTTTATTTTTTCCAGTTTGACGGGTCTTTTCGCCAGCCTTGTAACAGCTCCGCCTCGGCTTCATTAATATAATTGGTCTTTTGCGCAACTTCAATAAGAAAATCATAGTTGCTCAAAGTATGCAATTCCACACCTGCATTTTTAAAATTTTTGTTGGCTTCCTCGAATCCGTAAGAAAATATCGCCAGCATTCCTTTGACCTGGACATTAGCTTCTTTGAGAGCATTTACCGCGTTAAGACTGCTTTTTCCGGTGCTAATAAGGTCCTCAACCACCACCACTTTCTGGCCTTCATCGAGTTTTCCTTCTATCTGGTTCTTTCTTCCATGACTCTTTGGCTCTGGACGAACATACACAAATGGCAGCCCAAGATATTCGGCAACCAGCATCCCAATACCAATGGCGCCGGTCGCGACTCCAGCAATAACATCGGCACGCCCATAGAGTTCTTCTATTTGTTTGGCCATGTTTTCGCGAATGAAATTCCTGATTGGAGGATAGGAAAGGACCACCCGGTTATCGCAGTAAATTGGTGAGGTCCATCCGCTGGCCCATTGAAAACCTTGTTGTGCATCTAATTTTATTGCCTTAATTTGCAATAATAACTCAGCCGTTTTACGAGCTGTTTCTTTGTCTAATACCATACTGCAAATGTATAAAGTTTTTGTAAATGATATTCCGATAATTCTCTCTACCATCAAGGATATGGGGGATAAATATACTTCCATCCCGATTAAAGAAGTAAAATTTAAGAGGATTATCAAAGATATTAATAAAGGCAGGCTTTTATATGTGAACCTGTTTCATTCGAAAGAAAAGAAACTCCTGAAGCATCTTTTTAAGAAACTTCCAGTGGTTACTGCCGGTGGAGGAATGGTCCTGAATCAAAATGATGAAGTTCTATTCATTTATAGAAATGGGAGGTGGGATCTTCCGAAAGGAAAAATAGAAAAAGAAGAAGGCCTTGAAGAGGGGGCGATACGGGAAGTAGAAGAGGAAACGGGAGTGAAGAACCTGGAAGTCACTAAATTTCTTCAAAAAACCTATCATGTCTTTCAGCGGAAAGGAAAATATAAACTGAAGGTGACCTACTGGTATGAAATGAAGACAGATTATACCGGGGAACTGGTGCCTGAAGAAAGCGAAGGCATTATGAAAGTGAAATGGAAGGATAAGGAGAAAGCCCAGAAAGCCCTCAAAAAATCTTATGCGAATATTAAACTTTTGTTCCCGGAAGAACTTTTACCTGTTTACTCTAAAAATGGGATATCTTAAATGTGATTTTTCGTAATGACTGGACCTTTTATGGATCCAGTCCAGTTGTGCATACCAGTCGGCCGCAAATTCGCGGTCGTTCTCTTTCTTCTCCAGGAATTCTTCTTCCAGTTTTGGGTAATCGTCTAAAAGTTCACGGGCTACATCTTCAAAAACATAGGGGGAAAAACCTTCTTTTTGTTGCAATACGCTATCGAAAAAATTCCAGTTAAAGAAAGAATCGGGAGCGGTTGGTTCTAAAGTAGCCATTATATATTTCGCAGCTTTCTGATTTATAGGAACAAAAACATCTCCCTCTCTAACCACTACTTTTCTGTTGCTTGAAGTGATTTTAGTGTCGTAATGAGGATAATGTCCTTCGTATGATCTTTCCCTGGTCTTGAAGTCCTTTATCAGGTAAACCTCGGCCGAAATCGCAGTATCCTTCTCAAATTCGGTCATTTTAACCTTGTTCAGCTTTAAAAGATCTATGACCGGCCACCAGCCTTGCGGAATTACATATCCCTTAGGAATGGCAACTTGCCGGGTTGGTTTAAAGCTTTCGTAATAATCGATCTCCTTTGTAAAGGGTTTGGTGGTGTCATATTTGAGTCGGTTCATACCGGTGACCTCACTTTTAATAGTTTCGGCCTCAAAACCTTTAAAGGTTAAAGAAGAGACTTCACTGCTGTCTATTGTGAAGTCATATCGATAATTCTCCTGCTTCGGAAAATTACCCGTAGCCTGGGCCCGTAGCTTCTTTATCATTTTGGAATCCTCATCTGCAATATCAATGACAGATCTCAACACTTCATAGGTCCCACGCACCCTTTTGTCGTAAGGTTTCAGCATATGAGTTTCGATCATTAATCCCAAAGTGTTCCATAAACTGGTATATCCGGTAGAATAACGAGGAGTGTCCAAGAACTGTGAAAAGCCGTTTTCGGGAATATCGTTAAAGACATTCACATAAGGGGTCATTTCCCAGTCCTTTTTCCGGAGCGCTTTTTCAAGAGCAGGTTTCCAGTCAATATTGATATATTTTCCCAATTCGCCGCCCATTTGATCGTGCTGGGTGAAAAGATGTGTGAGCGTATATTGGTAGTCTGCGCCGTTGCTTACATGGGTGTCGACAAAAATATCAGGGTCTACCATGTGGAAGATCTCGTAAAAGGCCCGAGTGTTCTTAGTGTCGGCCTTTATGAAATCGCGGTTCAGGTCAAAGTTGCGGGCATTTCCTCTAAAACCGTATGATTTCGGGCCATTTTGATTGGTTCGGGAATTGGAATTCCTGTTAAGTGCGCCGCCAATGTTATAAATGGGAATGGTGGCGATCACGGTGTTCTTCGGAAGGTCTATAGAATCCTGTGCTAGATCCCTGAATAGCATCATTGTCGCGTCAATTCCGTCGCTTTCTCCCGGATGAATTCCGTTGTTGATCAATATGATCGTATTTTCCTTTCTCAGTTCATCGAGATCAAAACTGTTAGATTTACTGTAAATGGCGAGGGTAAGTGGCTTTCCACTGTCAGTTTCTCCAATTTTTCGAATATTCACCTGGGGATAGACCGCAGCCAGGTCCTCATAGAAATCTATCACCTGCTGGTAAGTAGCGGTTTCGGTACCACCTGATTTTTCAAACACGGTGGTGAAATCGTAATTTTGTTCGAGTATATAATCGGAAAAATCACAGGAGACCAGGCCTAAAAAAATGATCGCCAGAAACAGGGTCTTTTTCATCTAAAAACTATTAGGGACTGTAAACATACTTAAAAACTCAAAATCCGCCAATTCACGCCTTTGATCTTGAGATCTATTAGATTTTACCTCCATAAAAATAAAACATAATTTAGCGCAGCAGACGCGCCTAAGTTTAAAAGTTCAAATGCCACAAGATTATTTGTTCACCTTCAACCTGATTAACCTGTGAAAAAGCTCATTTCTATTGTCTTTTTTTTCTTTTTCTTCGGAAGTATTTCTGCTCAAAACATTCGGGGAAAGGTAATGAATTCTTATACAGGTCAACCTATTCCTGAGGTGAGCATATTAGTAGCCGATTCTTTGAAAACTACTACAGCGAGTGACGGGTCATTTACCCTTGCAGTGCACGAATTTCCTGTGATTCTGAAGTTTTCAGCGACAGGTTTTGAAACCCTCGGGTTAACGCTTCGCGAGTCTCAGAAAGAGCATCTGATCTATCTTTTTCCTGAATCAGAAACCCTGTCTGAAGTAGTGTTGCGAAGTACTATTATTCCGAGGGATGTACAATCCACACCTGCTTCAGTAAGTATAATTAGTGTCGAAGACCTGGAGCGTACAGATGAGACATCCATCGTAGGGGCATTGAACTCGGTTGCCGGGGTATATGTGCAGCAAGGTGCTTTAAATACCAACAAGATCAATATTCGAGGGGTAGGAGCAAGGGCTCAATACAGTTCTAACCGCTTGAAGGCCTATTTTATGGGAATTCCACTTTCTAGTGGCGAAGGGGAGACGACTCTAGATGATATTGATCCTGCCGTGGTTGGCCAGGTGGAGATCGTCAAGGGGCCGGCCTCAGGGATCTACGGTGCCGGCCTGGGCGGAGTGATAAATCTATATCCGGTGGAAAATATGGCGATTGGAACAAAGGCGGGATCAGAGACAAGTTTCGGAAGTTTTGAGCTGCTGAGGAATACGGTTAATATTTCACATGCTACTCAAAAAGGGCATTTTTCGGGTACCTATAATAATTTAAGAACTGACAGTTTTCGGGATAATGGAAAATACGAACGAAATTCTATTACAATTACCGGTGGCGTCTCTCTCGGGGAAACCAATGAGCTTTCTGTTCTTGCGCAGGTAACACGTTTGAAAGCATTTATTCCCAGTTCCCTGAGTAAAGAAGATTTTGAAAACCAGCCTTCTTCAGCGGCGTTTGCCTGGGAAGCTGCGCAAGGTTATGAGTCTTATGACAAAGGCCTCTTCGGACTTTCGTATGCTCATGAGTTTTCGAAAAGCCTTTCCAATACCACTTCAGCTTATCTGAAGTTCAGAAATGGATACGAACCCAGGCCATTTAATATTTTAGAAGAGGACAGGGTTGCAGTGGGTGCACGAACTAAATTCAGTCTTAAAAATGACATTTTTGAGCTTCCTTCAGATATTGGCTTTGGCGGTGAGGTTTACAATGAATGGTATGAAAATTCCATTTTCGAAAATCTTTACGAGGAGAATTCCGGGCAGGGTAGCCTGGAGGGAGATGTACTCAGTCAAAACAAGCAGGACCGCAGCTATATGAATGTTTTCGCTCAATGGAATTTGACTTTGTCCCAAAAAACAGAACTAGAAGCCGGACTGAATTTAAATTCTACGCGTTATGAACTGGAAGACCTTTTTGAGGAGGACCAAATTGATCAGTCAGGCGAATACCGATTCAAAACCGTGTTTTCACCGCGACTGGGAATAGCCTGTTCTGTAGGCCAAAGAAAGAATCTATATGCCGTCATCAGCCACGGATTTTCCACTCCCACTGTAGCAGAAACGCTTACGCCGGAAGGTCTTATCAATACTCGGTTGCGTCCGGAGACAGGGATTAATTATGAAATGGGTTTCAAAGGCAATTTCATGAATAACCGGTTGTATGCTGAAGTTGCTTTTTACACGATACAGGTCAATAACCTTTTAGTAGCCGAAAGGGTTTCAGAAGATCAGTACATTGGTCGTAACCTTGGAAAAACCGATCATAATGGGGTTGAATTTCTGCTGAACCATAACTTCGAACTTAGCTCAAAACTTACAGTAAGAACATTTTTGAACGGCTCCCTCAATCACTTCAGGTTTGATGATTTTACCGATGAGGGAAATGATTTTTCAGGAAATAAACTGCCGGCTGTACCGAATAAAAGCATTCATGCCGGAGTTGATATTTCTTCTAATTCAGGGATCTCTCTGTTTACCTCATTTCAGCATGAGGGAGCCATGCCGCTGAATGATGAAAATTCTTCTTTTACCAAAAGCTATGAGCTTGTTAACCTGAAAGCGACTTATGCTCCGCGCTTATTTGCAAACTGGAAAACAGAATTTTTTGCAGGTGTAAACAATGTTTTTGAAGAACAGTACGCGGCATCGATCGTTCCCAACGCGGTTGGTTTTGGAGGTGCTGCCCCGCGCTATTATTATCCCGGCAATCCCAGGAACTATTTTGGAGGAATTTCTTTAGAGTATTTGTTCTAAGTGAGGGTTTTATTTTTTTACAGCCTTAGGTACCATAAAAGAATAATCTCCGCCGTTACGAATCACATCCCGCACCACGGTAGATGAAATGTGGCTTTTTCCGGAAGAGGTAATGAAGAACAAGGTCTCGATCCCCGTCATTTTAAAATTGGTCTGCCCAATAACCTTTTCGAAGTCAAAATCTGTAGAACTGCGCAGGCCGCGAAGGATAAAATCGGCATTTTGTTTTTTGCAAAAATCCACCGTCATACCTTCATAGGTCATAACCTTTATTTTAGGTTGATCTTTAAAAGTTTCTTCCAGGAACTTTACGCGGTCCTCCAGCGAGAACATGTACTTCTTATCGGCATTCACGCCTATGGCCAGAATGATCTCGTCAAAAAGAGGTAATCCCCGTTCGATTATGTCTACATGTCCAAGAGTGATCGGGTCAAAAGAGCCCGGAAATACTGCTTTTTTCATTCCGTAAATTTTTCTGCTATTCTAAAGTAAACAATTCTCCTGAACTTAAAACCGGGTGGCCGCTTCAATGGCGCTTCCGAACAGCTCTGGCAGTGAAATTCCTGCAGCTGCAGCCTGTTGAGGTAAGATACTCGCCTCGCTTAACCCCGGATTGGTGTTCATTTCAATGAAATGTGGTTCGTCATTATGAAAAATAAATTCTGAACGGGAGAATCCTTTCATTTTTAGTTTTGTGTAAATAAGCTTGGCGATCTCCTGAACTTTCTTAGTTTGTTCTTCGGAAATTCTCGCGGGTGTGATCTCCTCTGATTTCCCCAGGTACTTGGCTTCGTAGTCAAAAAACTCATTTTCGGAAACTATTTCGGTAACCGGAAGTGCGGTCACTTCACCGTTATGCATGATCACTCCTACCGAAACTTCTACTCCGTCAAGGAAGGATTCAATGATCACTTCATTATCTTCTTTAAAAGCGAATTTGGTAGCCCGTATAAGATCCTCTTTTTTCTTCACTTTGGTGATCCCAAAACTGCTTCCCGCCTTATTGGCTTTTACGAAACAGGGTAAACCAACCTTTTTTACGATCTCATCTGGTTCTACTTCGTCTCCCTTGTCCAGGAAGTAATTTTCCGCAGTCTTAATTCCGTAGGGTTTAA
The DNA here is from genome assembly GCF_042676025.1 of Salinimicrobium gaetbulicola. Taxonomy (NCBI): domain Bacteria; kingdom Pseudomonadati; phylum Bacteroidota; class Flavobacteriia; order Flavobacteriales; family Flavobacteriaceae; genus Salinimicrobium; species Salinimicrobium gaetbulicola. The sequence goes on along the minus strand of NZ_JBHTJP010000032.1, from coordinate 950,242 downwards.
GAACACTGATCAAATCTCTTTTGTTGAAGGTCAAAGCCGATTGATAAAAATCGCAGGAAGTCTGAGGAATACCCAGTAATTCCAAATAAGCCTGAAGAAGTCCGTTCTCACCCGGTGTACCGTGTATGGTGTTAAACACACAGTCAAAGGTGATAAGTTTACCATCAATGGTCACCGTGAAATTGCTTCGGTTTATAGGATAAGGCATGTCGTTCTCACCTATAACGAACCATTCCTTTTGTAAAATATGTACGCGGTAAGGGTTGTATTTACTGCGATCAAGATTTTTGTAGACTACGTTTCCACTGTTGATGGAGATGCGATATTCACTGGAATATCCGCCCATGGCGATGGCGACATTTTTCTTCATACTTAAATAAAGGCAATTTAATTACGTTAACAAAAATAGGACTATTAAATGAATGGCCACAAAACCACCTGTTTTTATATCTTTGTTTTTTAATTTAAACTATGAGTTTCCTCAAATTTATCTTTAGCAAAACCTTTTTGATGCAATTGGTTTTGGCAGTTTTCGCGCTGGTATTGATCGTTTTTATAATCCTAAAATGGCTTGATTATTCCACCAATCAGGACCAACGGATTACCGTTCCAGATCTGGCACGGCTTTCGCTTGATAAGGTCGATGAGCAATTGAATGAGCTGGATCTTAGAAGAGAGATCCTTGATTCAGCTAATTACAATCCCGATTATCCGCCGTTTTCGGTGATCGATCAGGTGCCGCTTCCGGGAAAATTCGTAAAAGAGAACCGTAAGATCTATCTCACGCTGAATCCTTCGGGATACAGAAAAGTGGAAATTCCGGAGAACCTTGTCCGAAGAACCAGAAGACAGGTAGAACCAACTTTAAGGTCCCTCGGGTTTGAGATCGGAAGTATCACTTATAAGCCAGATGTGGCAAAAGATGCCGTATTGGAATTAAGACATAAAGGTGAGAAGCTGGAACCGGGAATGAAGCTCATGAAAACCTCCAAAATTGATCTTGTGCTGGGTGACGGCTCGGGAAGATATGACATGGAAAAGGAAGAGACGACGACGAATGAAGAGGAAATTTTGAACGATTTGGAGAATGAAGAGTATGACTTCTGATAATTACAATCCTGAACTGGATGAAAATGATGATGAGCTTTATGAGCATCACAGGTTCGTAGCCGATAAAGGCCAGCAACCACTTAGGGTGGATAAGTATTTAATGAACTACATTGAAAATGCTACCCGAAATAAGATACAGAATGCGGCTAAAGATGGGAACATTCATGTAAATGAAGTTCCCGTAAAGTCAAATTATAAGGTGAAACCGGGTGATGTCGTACAGGTGATGTTTGAACATCCACCGTACGAATTCCTGTTGACACCAGAGAATATTCCGTTAGACATAGTTCATGAAGATGATGCCCTGCTTGTGGTAAATAAACCTGCGGGTATGGTGGTGCATCCGGGACATGGAAATTACAGTGGTACGCTTATAAACGCATTGGTCTATCATTTTGATAACCTGCCTCAAAACAGTTCCGAAAGACCTGGACTGGTTCACCGTATTGATAAAGATACCAGCGGATTGCTCGTGGTCGCTAAGACAGAGCAGGCCATGACCAAGCTTTCAAAGCAATTCTTTGATAAGAGCAGTGAGCGCGAATATGTCGCGATCGTATGGGGTAATGTGGAAGAAGATGAAGGTACCGTGGAAGGTAACATTGGTCGCCATCCTAAAAACCGACTTCAGAACACGGTTTACCTGGGTGATGATGAGGATAAAGGAAAACCGGCGGTTACACATTATAAGGTGATCGAACGGCTAGGGTATGTGACACTGGTTTCCTGTAAACTGGAAACAGGTAGAACTCACCAGATCCGTGTGCATATGAAGCATATAGGTCACACCTTGTTCAACGATGAACGCTACGGTGGGGAAAGGATCCTGAAAGGGACTACCTTTTCTAAATACAAGCAATTCGTGGAGAACTGTTTCAAAGTGCTTCCCAGGCAGGCTTTACATGCAAAAACCTTAGGTTTTAAACATCCGGTAAGTGGAGAGTGGATGAGTTTTGATACCCCAATTCCCGATGATATGCAGCAGTGTATCGAAAAATGGCGCAACTACGCTAAGAATCAAAAGGAATTTATCGATTAAAATAAGCTTTTTTGATAGTTATATCAGGAACAAAAAGGCAAAGCGGTTTCAGGGGAGAAGAGGATTTGGTATTTTAGTGGTGTAAAACCAAAAAATCATTTCTTCGGAAAACTTTTTTATGAAAATTGTTATCTCCCCCGCTAAAACCCTTGATTACAAAACCAAGCTTCCTACAACCCGTGGAACCCAACCCGAATTTCTTGAAACTGCGACTACCGTAAACCGGAAATTAGCTCGCATGTCCAAGAAGGAGATCTCTGAGTTGATGAGCATCAGTGACAAGCTCGCCGATCTCAATCATTCCCGTTACCACGAATTTGAGGAAGAGCACAACAAGAGTAATTCCCGTCCCGCTGTTTACGCTTTTGCAGGTGATGTATATACCGGATTAGATGCCTATACGATCCCTACCGAAAAATTAGATCTTCTTCAGGATACATTACGAATACTTTCCGGATTCTACGGAATATTGAAACCTCTTGATCTTATGCAGCCATACCGCCTTGAAATGGGAACTTCCCTTTCAGTAGGTAGAAATAAAGACCTGTATGAGCTTTGGCAGGAAAAGGTAACTGGCAAGCTTAACAAAGAATTGGAGGAAGATGAACTCTTTGTAAATCTGGCCAGCCAGGAATATTTCAAAGCTATAGATACAGATAAACTTAAGACACCGGTAATTACTCCGGTTTTTAAGGATTTCAAAAACGGGAAATTGAAGATCATAAGTTTCTTCGCAAAAAAGGCGCGTGGTTCCATGGTTCGATATATTATCGATACCAACGCAAAGACCCTGGAAGATCTGAAAGGATTTGATTATGATGGTTATCGTTACAGTGAAGAGGAAAGCGCCAAAAAGAATGAATTGGTGTTCACCCGGTAAATGTTAATTTCTTATTGTTAAAAAAGTTTAAAAAGCGGTGTCTCACCGCTTTTTTCTTTTTAATTTCTGAGCTTGTGAAGCTGCCGTCCTTTTCAGCCATTTTATTGACTGAACTCTTCAGCTTTCTGCCAACTAATCAAAAAAAGCATTTTCAGAATGAACATTAAAAAGGTTTTAGTCGCGAACAGGGGAGAAATAGCAATTCGAATCTTCAGAGCCTGTACCGAAATTGGTTTGCGTACCGTGGGAATTTACACTTTTGAAGACCGATATTCCCTTCACAGGTATAAGGCCGATGAAGCTTACCAGATTGGCGCTGATAATGAACCTTTAAAACCATATTTGAATATAGACGCCATTATTAGGGTGGCAAAAAAGAACGGAGTGGACGCGATCCATCCGGGTTACGGTTTTCTATCGGAAAATGCCGAATTCGCTCAGAAATGTGAGGAGAACGGAATTATTTTCGTCGGGCCTAAAGTATCCGTCCTTAAATCTCTTGGAGATAAGGTCAAAGCCAAGGAAGTGGCGATCGAAAATCATATTCCGGTCATTCAAAGTAATGAAAGCGAACTTACTTCCGTAGAAATAGCTTTAGAAGAGGCAGAGAAGATTGGGTATCCTGTTATGCTGAAAGCAGCTTCGGGTGGTGGCGGACGCGGGATGAGGGTCATCAGGAATGAAGAGGAACTAAAAAGCGGTTTCAATGAATCTAAGCGGGAAGCTTTGAACGCTTTTGGGGATGACACCGTTTTTCTTGAGAAATTCGTGGAAGACCCCAAGCATATTGAAATACAAATAGTAGCTGATAATCATGGAAACATCGTTCACTTATTTGAAAGGGATTGTTCTGTGCAGAGGCGCTATCAAAAAGTGATCGAATTCGCTCCTTCAATGGGGCTGGATGAGAATATTAAACAGCGGCTTTACAAATACGCTTTAGACCTTTGTAAAGCTGTGGGTTATAACAACATTGGGACCGTTGAATTTTTAGTGGACCGCAGTGGAGAGATCTTTTTTATTGAGGTGAATCCGCGTATCCAGGTAGAGCATACGGTTACAGAGATCATCACTAACATTGATCTTGTAAAGACCCAGCTATTTATAGCCGGTGGCTACAAACTGTCTGATGAACAGATCAAGATCCAAAGCCAGGAGAGCCTTAGTATACATGGATATGCCCTGCAATGCCGGATCACTACCGAAGATCCTACCAATGACTTCAAACCCGATTACGGAACGATCACAACATATAGAAGCGCCTCCGGATTTGGAATACGTCTCGATGCTGGAAGTATCTACCAGGGAGTGACCGTGTCGCCATTCTTTGATTCCATGTTGGTGAAAGTTTCGGCGAGCAGTAGAACCCTTGACGGGGCCTGCAGAAAGATGCGCCGTGCCCTGGCCGAGTTCAGGATTCGGGGGGTTATGACCAACATAGGTTTCCTGGATAATATATTGTCAGATCAAACCTTCAGAAAAGGGGAAGTCACGGTTAATTTTATAAAAGATAATCCGCAACTCTTCGAGATCAAAAAGGCCAGAAACCGGGCCACTAAAATGGTGAAGTTTCTGGGAGATATCATCGTAAACGGAAATGAGGATGTTAAAAATGCCGAAAAACGCAGCGATTTCATTAAACCCGTAATCCCATCTTTTCCCGAAGGGGAAGAATATCCCAAGGGTACAAAAGACCTGCTGACAGAGTATGGACCTGATAAGTTTTCCCGCTGGTTACGGCATGAAGGAAAGATCCATTATACAGATACCACCATGCGTGATGCGCATCAAAGCTTGCTGGCGACCAGGATGCGAACTACAGATATGCTTAAGGTCGCCGAAGGATTTGCTCGCAATCATCCCGAGGTGTTCAGTTTAGAGGTTTGGGGTGGAGCTACCTTTGATGTATGTCTCAGGTTTTTAAAAGAAAATCCGTGGGAGAGATTGCGTAGACTGCGGGAAGCAATGCCTAATATCTTATTGCAAATGCTGCTTCGCGGATCTAACGGGGTTGGTTACACTGCTTACCCCGATAATTTGATCGAAAAGTTCGTGGAAAAATCCTGGGAGAACGGGATAGATGTTTTCCGAATTTTTGACAGTCTTAACTGGATGGAGTCTATCGCCCCGTGTATTGAATACGTTCGAAAGCGAACCGAAGGCCTGGCTGAAGGTACCATATGTTATACCGGGGACATTATGAACCCTAAGCAGAGTAAATATAACCTGGAATACTACATTCAACTCGGGAAAGATATTGAAAATGCCGGTGCCCATATTTTAGCGATCAAGGATATGGCGGGAATTCTAAAGCCCGATGCGGCTTATGAACTGGTAGCGTCTTTAAAATCAAGGATCAATATACCCATTCACTTGCATACTCACGACACCTCTTCCATACAGGCGGCTACATATCTAAAAGCTATCGAAGCTGGAGTAGATGTGGTAGATGTTGCCCTGGGCGGCCTTTCAGGCCTTACTTCCCAGCCTAACTTCAATTCGATCGTGGAAATGATGAGATTCCATGACCGCGGAAGAGAAATAGACAGCGACAAGCTTAATGAATATTCTCATTATTGGGAAGCGGTGAGACGCTATTACTATCCTTTTGAATCGGGATTGAAAGCCGGAAGCGGAGAAGTCTTTAAACATGAGATTCCCGGAGGTCAATATTCCAATCTGAAGCCTCAGGCAGAGTCGCTAGGATTGGCGGACAGATTTCACGAGATCACCGAAATGTACGGAAAGGTCAACGACCTGTTTGGAGATATTATTAAGGTGACGCCAAGTTCAAAAGTAGTGGGTGATATGGCGCAGTACCTGGTGAGTAATAATCTCACCATCGAGGATGTGCTGGAAAAAGGGGAGGAGCTTTCCTTTCCTCAATCGGTAAAGAGTTTTTTCCGTGGAGATCTCGGGCAGCCCTATGGAGGATTCCCTGAAAAGATCCAGAAGATAGTTCTTAAAGATGAAAAGCCATATACAGACAGGCCCAACGCCCATCTTAAACCCATAGATTTTGAAGAAGAGTATGCTGAGTTTGAAAAGACCTTTGGAGAAGGGATGGGACGGGAACTGGACATGACAGATTTTCTTTCCTATAAATTATATCCGAAGGTATTTACAGACGCCTACAACCATCATGTGGAATTTGGCAGTGTCGTGAATATTCCTACTAAAAATTTCTTCTACGGAATGGATCCTGGAGAGGAGATCATCGTGGAGCTTGATAAAGGCAAGACCTTGCTAATTCAGTTCATTTCTTCCAGCGAGCCGAATGAAGACGGGATGGCAAAGATCTTTTTTAAGGTCAATGGTCAAACCCGTACAGTCGAGGTCAAGGATAAGTCTGTAAAAGTGGAAAAAGTAGTTCATCAAAAAGTTGACAAGGAAGACAAGAAGCAAATAGGTGCTCCCCTACAGGGTGCCTTATCTAATATCCAGGTGAAACCCGGCGACAAGGTTGACAAGAATCAGCCGTTGTTTGTGATAGAAGCCATGAAGATGGAAACCACTATTACCGCCAATACTCCGGGGGAAGTTGATAAGATAGTTTTAAAAGAAGGAGATATGGTTTATGCCGATGATCTTGTGGTAGTAATGAAATAAACCATGTTGGTTTGAATTTTGCGGGTAAAAAACCAAATTGATTTTCCTTTTTTATGTTTCATCATACGCACCCTTTTAAACCGTTTATTCCCGAAAATGCCACTAAATTAATCGTGGGGACTTTGCCGCCGCCACGGTTCACTACAGGCCAGCTTAAGGAAGGGGATGTAGATTTTTGCTACGGAAGTAGGGATGGACTTCTCTGGACGGTGATCGATAGGGTGTTTGAACTCGACCTGAAGTTTGAAAGTACTGAAGAGGCTGTAAAACAACGTAAAGAATTCCTGGCTCAAAATGGTATTGGCATTTGTGATACGGTAGAGAGCTGTCGCAGGGAGAAGATCGATGCTTCAGATCTTGGGATGCAGGAGGTCGAACTCAGGGACCTTATTTCGATCTTACGTGAAAATGAATCCGTTGACACCTTATTATTTACAGGAGGGAACAGTAAAAACGGCCCGGAATATTTTTTCCGAAGACATTTAAAAGAATACGGACTTAAGTTAAAAGTGGTATCCAATCATGTTCCCAGGATCCATCAGTTTGTTCTGGATGGCAGGCCTATAAACACTGTTTCTCTCACCGCACCTTCAGGGTCGGCGAATCGAGCGATTGGAAGCATGCAGCTGTATAAGGATCTAAAAAAACATGACCCTGAATTCAATACGATTGACTTCAGGGTCATGCAATACCGCGAGTTCTTAGAGAACTAAACGGGTTCTTTTTCCTGCGGATTCTTTATTTTTTGCGGGCGTACCTTGAATTTCTTCCTTTTTGGCCGCAATTTACCGTAGCTGTTAATGGCTATTTTTCCCCTTTTGGTCTTTTTGTCACCTTTTCCCATTACTTTTTCTTTTTTTGGTCTCTAATAGTTGGTTCATCAATATCAAAATCATTGGTTTCAATATCACGGTTTCCTATTTCGCCACTTAATGGGTCATTATCACTTCGTCTCCTGCGAGACCTGTCTTTCTTCTTTTTATCGTCTTCAATAATTCCCATGATCTTTAGTTTTTTGATTCTATTCAATATACAAAAATCACGTTGCCGATTCTATTAAAGACTTGTTATAAGAAGGTTAAACTCACCGGATTGACTTAATGAATTCAGTGATTTTTGTCTTTCCCTTTTCGGTAAGTTGCTTGATGAAAGCACTCCCGATAATAGCTCCTTTCGTATGCTCTGTAGCCTGTTCAAATGTCTCAGAATCTTTAATTCCGAAGCCAACTATAAGTGGGGATTTTAATCCCATTTTGGACACCCTCTTAAAATACTCTTTTTGAGCCTGCCCGAAACCTCCTGTTGATCCGGTAACACTCGCACTGCTTACCATATAGATAAATCCTTCCGAAGCTTCGTCGATCGCTTTGATCCTTTCTTCGGAAGTTTGCGGAGTGATCAGGAATACCGGTAATAGATCATATTTCTGAAAGGTACTTTTATAGTGAGTAGTATATTCTTCCAGCGGAAGGTCAGGAATAATGAGTCCGTCAATGCCTGTTTCCTGACATTTTTGACAGAATTCCTCAATTCCGTACTGAAGGATGGGGTTGAAATAGCCCATGATCAATAAGGGAATGGAGACAGTTTTCCTGACGTCTTTTAACTGGTCAAACAATTTGTTTGTAGTCATTCCATTCTGTAAGGCGACCTGTGAACTTTCCTGGATGGTAGGGCCGTCTGCCAGAGGATCACTAAATGGTAACCCTATCTCGATCATGTCTACCCCGTTGTTCTCCAGTTCCTGGATAATGGATACAGTATCTTCCGGCTGCGGATAACCGGCCGTAAAATACAGGGAAAGCAGCTTTTTTTGAGGGTCCTCCTGAAGCTTTTGTTTTATTCTGTTCATAAGTATGAGCTAAAACCCAACAGGTTTCCAAAACCTGTTAGGTTTGATTTATTATAAGTTGAAATAGTCAATGTAAGTGTTGAGGTCCTTATCTCCGCGACCGGAAAGGTTGATCACCACTACATCATCTTTTTTGAATTTTCGGTTCTCAAAAATGGCCAAAGCGTGTGCTGTTTCTATAGCCGGGATAATTCCTTCCAGTTTTGACAACACTAGTCCGGCAGCCATAGCTTCTTTATCAGTGATGGAAATGAATTCCCCGCGCCCGGTTTTATAGAGGTTGGCGTGCATAGGCCCTACACCGGGATAATCCAATCCCGCTGAAATTGAATAAGGCTCTGTGATCTGCCCATCATCGGTTTGCATCAATAAAGTCTTGCTTCCATGAATGATCCCTTCTTTTCCAAGGGCTGAGGTCGCCGCGCTTTTTCCGCTTGAAACTCCTTCGCCTGCTGCTTCCACAGCGATGATCCCCACGTCCTCATTGTCCAGGTAATGGTAATAGATTCCTGCGGCATTACTTCCGCCGCCTACACAGGCTACAACATAATCAGGATTTTCCCGGCCTTCTTTTTCAAGAAGTTGCTGTTTTATTTCTTCAGAAATGACACTTTGAAAACGGGCTACCATATCAGGATAGGGGTGTGGTCCTACAACTGAACCAATTATATAATGAGTGTCCACCGGATTATTGATCCAGTCCCGAATGGCTTCATTGGTAGCGTCCTTTAAGGTCTTACTACCCGATTTAGCCGGAACTACGGTCGCGCCCAACATCTTCATGCGGGCAACATTGGGAGCCTGTCGCTCAATATCGATCTCTCCCATATAAACTATACATTCCAGCCCCATGAGGGCACAAACGGTCGCAGTGGCCACTCCATGCTGCCCGGCACCGGTCTCCGCGATGATTCGGTTCTTGCCCAGCCGTTTGGCCATTAGGATCTGCCCAATGGTATTGTTCACCTTGTGAGCTCCTGTATGACAAAGATCCTCCCTTTTCAGGTAGATCTTTGTGCCGTATTTTTTACTTAAACGTTCAGCAAAATACAACGGGGTAGGTCGGCCCACATAATCCTTTAAAAGATCCCGAAATTCTTTCTGAAAAGATTCCTCTTTCATGATCTTGAGGTAATTGGTTCTCAATTCCTCGACATTGGGATACAACATCTCGGGTATGAAAGCGCCTCCAAAATCGCCGTAATATCCTTGTTCGTTTACCTGGTAACTCATTTTTTTATTTTTTAAGCTTCAGAAAAAAGTGCTTTTCTGAAAGTTCTTAGTTTCTCTGTGTCCTTTAATCCGGGTGAAGTTTCGAATCTGCTGTTGATGTCAATTCCGTAAAAAAGGTCTTGTTTATTCTCTTTTTGAAAATACGTGTAAAGGGTTTTTATCTCAGGAATTTCCTCAAGACCAATTCCCCCGCTTAGGAAAAAGGGGGTAGAGGAAGGGTAGTCCTTCAACACTTCCCAATTAAAAGTGATCCCGTTACCACCTTTGTTCCTGCCTTTGGTGTCAAACAGGAAAAGATCTACCGTGTTTTCAAAATCCTTTAAAATGCTGAAATCAAATACATCTTTTATACTGAAAACTTTGATAAGCTCCGGATCCATGCCTGCTGCAGAAAGTTTCTTTTTGAGATCCAGGCAAAATTCCATCGATTCATCACCATGCAACTGAATGGCTTTTAGATCATATTTCAAGGTCCTTTCTAAAATATCTTCTTCCGAAGCATTTACAAAAACTCCGGTTTTCCTGATAGCAGGATCCAGTTCCTGAATATCATTTTTTACAAAACGGGGAGACCGTTCAAAAAAGATCAGTCCTAAATAATCGGGATGTAAGCCGGCAACCTGGTCAATATTCTCAGGTTCCCTCATACCGCATATTTTCAGTTTCAAATTCATTTTAGTTGCTTTTCAACTCATTTATGAAATCTGTCGCGCTCTTTCCCGGATCATTTGTAGCCATAAAATTCCCGCCGATCAAGAACCCCTGAAAACCATATTTTTGAAGATCCTTAATTGCCGCTGTATCATTGATCCCGCTTTCTGAGATCTTCACGAATTCATCAGGGATATTCGCAGCCAGTTTTTTGCTGTTTTCAAGATCTACTTCAAAGGTTTTTAAGTCTCGGTTATTGACACCAATCATGTCAATACCCGGCATTATCGAACGTTCCAGCTCTTCCTCATTATGAACTTCCAAAAGTACCTCCAGCCCAAGTTTTTTAGCAGTGCCGGAAAAATCTTCAATTTCCTTTCGATCAAGTATCGCGGCGATAAGAAGAATAGCGTCTGCACCAATGGCCTTTGCTTCATAGATCTGGTATTCGTCAATGATGAAATCCTTCCGAAGTAATGGCAGTTTTACTGCTTCTCTTGCAAGCATGAGATCATCCATGCTTCCGCCAAAGAATTCCTCATCGGTAAGCACTGAAAGGGCCGAAGCTCCGGCCTGTTCATATCCGGTAGTGATTTCCTTCGCATCTGCATCCAGGTTAATCTCCGGGTGGGAAGGGGAGCGCCTCTTGAATTCGGCAATGATCCCTGTGGATGACTTTTTCAGATTCTCACTCATAGACACACATTTCCTTTCAAAATGCGGTAATAAGGCGAGCATTTCTACCGGTACTTCTTCCTTGCGCAATTCTACTTCCTCACGTTTATGAGCTGCTATCTTATCTAAAATGTTCATGGTTATTTCTTTTTTAAGCCCGGCTTAGGTTTTTCAATTTTTTAAAGGTCATGAGTGCCTGCCCTGAAAGGAGGGATTCTTTTGCCATATCAAAACCTTCCTGTAAACTGACATTTTTGGCAGTTTGAATAGCTACACCCGCATTGGCACAAACGACATTGTTTTGAGCTTCCGTTCCGTTTCCATGTAAGATGTGCATGAAAATAGCAGCCGCTGAGTCTATACTGTTTCCGCCTGAGATCGCTTCGGAGGATATTTTCTCCACCCCGAAATCTTCAGGCTTCAGGATTCCCTCGGAATTATTTGAGATGAGTTTGGTGTTTCCCGTGAGGGAGATCTCGTCATAACCGTCTAATGCATGCAAAATACTGAAGCTTTTATCGCTTTTTTGATACAGGTATCCATACATCCTGGCAAGTTCCAGATTAAAAACACCCACCACCTGTTTCTTCGGAAATGCCGGATTCACCATTGGCCCAAGCATATTGAAGAAGGTTTTAACCGCCAGAGATTTTCTGATGGGTGCCACCTTTTTCATTGCCGGGTGAAAAAGAGCGGCGTGTAAAAAACAGATCCCTGCTTCATCCATGCTTTTTTTCAGAAAGTCTTTCTCATTGCTGAATCGTATTCCCAGAAACTCCATAACATTTGAACTTCCGCAGCCTGAAGACACCCCGTAATTTCCGTGTTTTGCCACCGGCACTCCTGCACCTGCCGTAACAAAGGAAGCCAGGGTAGAGATGTTGAAAGTGTCTTTTCCGTCGCCACCCGTTCCGCAGAGATCGATGGGATCATATTGTTGGAGATCAACCTTTAAACACAATTCCAGTAAAGCGTCCCTGAAACCCTCCAGTTCATCGATGGTAATGCTCCTCATCATATAGACCGTGAGAAAAGCGGCGATCTGACTTTCGTTATATTCGCCCTTCGAAATATTTACCAATACTGATCTTGCTTCGGCTTTCGAAATGGTTTCGTGATTGATAAGTCTGTTCAATAATTCTTTCATTCTGCTTCTGGTTTGTTTTCCGGTTCATTTTCAGTTAAAGGAGTATTCTCGACCCAGTTCCTGATCATCTGTTTTCCCTGTGGAGTCAAAACAGATTCCGGATGAAACTGCACCCCGCGAACATCATATATTTTGTGGCGTAATGACATGATCTGCCCGTTCTCGTCAAAAGATGTAGCCTCCAGGCAATCTGGGAGGGCCTTGTCCACCACCCATGAGTGATAACGGCCAACTTCCATTTCCTTTTCAAGGTCCTTGAATAAAAGCTCATCGCTTACCGAAACACTTATTTTTGATGCCACCCCATGGAACACATCCTTAAGGTTGATGATCTTTCCGCCAAAAACTTCCCCTATAGCTTGCTGCCCGAGACAGACTCCTAAAATGCTCTTTTTGGATGCGTATTTGGAAATGATTGCTTTAAGTAGGCCGGCTTCATCCGGTATTCCGGGTCCGGGAGAAAGCAGGATCTTGTCGTAGTCCTCTACTTCTTCGAGATCAAGTTCATTATTTCGTTTTACGGTGACTTTGCAATCCAATTCTTCCAGGTAATGAACCAGGTTGTAAACAAAGGAATCGTAATTATCGATCACCAGTACTGAAATTTGTTTTGTATTCTTTTTCATCTCTATATAGTTATTCCCATTTTACCGGGATTAGATGGTTTCTGCTATTTCAAGTGCCCGGGTAAGGGCGCCTAATTTGTTATAAACTTCCTGTAATTCATTCTCTTCTTTTGATTCGGAAACAATTCCGGCTCCCGCCTGGTAATGAAGCTGATGATTTTTACTCAAAAAAGATCGTATGACGATCGCATGATTGAAATTTCCTTTGAAATCCATAAACCCGATGGCTCCACCATAGAAATCCCGGTTCACATTCTCTAATTTCTCAATGAGTTGCATCGCCTTGTGTTTTGGTGCGCCACTCAAAGTACCGGCAGGAAAAGTATCTGCCACCATTTGCATAGTGCTGGTGTCATCGTTCTTTTTACCAGTAACCTTACTTACCAGGTGGATCACATGTGAAAAGAATTGGATCTCTTTATAAGTTTCCACTTTCACCTCACTACCATGACGACTCAGGTCATTACGGGCAAGGTCAACGAGCATTACGTGTTCTGCATTTTCTTTTTCGTCGGCGGCCAGTGCTTTAGCGCTTTGAGCATCGTGTTCATCGTTTCCCGTTCTCTTAAAAGTTCCGGCGATGGGATGGATCTCAGCCTTATCATCTTTTACTACCAGTTGAGCTTCGGGAGAACTTCCGAAGATCTTAAAATCACCGTAATCGAAGTAAAATAAATATGGGGAAGGATTCACATTCCGCAGGGCTCTATAAACATTGAATTCATCCCCTTTAAAGGCCTGTGAGAATCTTCGGGAGAGTACCATTTGGAAAACATCTCCGCGATGGCAATGTTTTTTTGCCTCCAACACTTTTTCAATATAACCTTCATCGGTTTCATTTGAAACCGGCTCACCTTCCGCGGAAAAATGAAAGGAAGCAAAATTCTTCACTTTTAAAAGCTGCTCGATCTCATCCAGGTTATTTTCGGAATTGACGCTATGATCAAAAATATACGCCTCATTGTTGAAGTGGTTGATCGCAATAATGTTCTGATAGACGGCGTAATAAATTTCGGGGATTTGAAGGTCTCCTTTTTTCTTCTGAAGTTCGATGTTTTCGAAATATTTTACCGCATCATAGGCGATGTATCCGAAGAGACCCTGGTTAATGAAATTAAAGTGAGGGCCTGTCGTCTCAAACTGACGGGCAAAGTTTTGTACGGTTTCGGGAATACTGGTTTCGCCGGTAATATTAGTCTCTTTTAAACTACCGTCAGGAAAAGTTTCGGTGACCTTTTCATTTTGAACCTTTATTGACGCAAGCGGATTACAGCATATATATGAAAAACTGTTCTCACTGCCGTGGTAATCGCTACTTTCAAGCAGGAGACTGTTCGGGTAGCGGTCTCTTATCTTTAAATAAATACTTACAGGGGTAAAGGTATCGGCAAGTAACTTTTTATAAGTGGTATTCAGTTTAATCATGTTTGTCTTTTTAAATGATTCCGCTTCTGCAGAAGATCAAAATAGCTGAAAATAAAAAAGGCTTGTCGCGATGACAAGCCTTTGTAATATAGTTACAGGAGGTGTTGCTCACGACGTTTGACGTAAGTATTTCCACCACCAGTTATGTTGTACAGTTAGGTTCATTGCGGACAAATATAAAAGGGATTTGTATTATTACCAACTTTTTATGACAGATTATAACATCGTAGATTTTTGAATCCTCTAACGAAGGTGGGAAGTTTGGATTCTTATATTTGCGAGCGGAACATTTATTGTAGGTATATAACAAATTAAAAATAGCGTTTATGAAAGAATTATCACAAGAAGAGTGGAGAAAGCAGATCAGTAATGACGACAATGCCGTGATCCTTGATGTGAGAACCGAATTAGAGGTGGAAGAAGGGTATATTCCTGAAGCCAAAAATATAGATATTTATAAAGGCCAGGAGTTTCTTCAGGAACTTGATAAGCTGGATAAAGAAAAGAATTATTATGTGTATTGCAGGTCGGGGGCAAGAAGTGCTCAAGCCTGTAATTTGATGGATCAAAAAGGCTTTAAGCAAACCTATAATCTTATTGGAGGTTTTTCACAATGGGAAGGCGAGAAGGCTGAGTAACTTTCAGATTATTATAAAACCGAAAAAGGGCGGCTGTGAAATTTTTAACAGTTGCCCTTTTTTACGTCAATAGGTGTAGGTTTTATGGGGGATTTGTGTCTAATATGATGCTTTTTAATGAGTTTATTGCTGATTCTTTAAATGTTAAAAAATTTTAATTTTAATTAATAAAACATAGATTCGGCAAATCTTTTAACATTAACCATTAAAATTTACTTTATGAAGTTTAAAAAAACCTCTACTCTTTGGGCTTTAGCATTTGCTGCGACAGCATTTGTTTCCTGCTCCAAAGACGGAACAGAAGTTTCAACCCCAGATGCACCGGAAGCTGCTCAAGCTTTTTCACAACCTATTCCTGACCAGTATATAGTTGTGTACCGCGAAGGCGGAAAATTACAGGGAGATCATAACCTGAACAAGGAAGCGGTCAAATCTAAGACCCAGAAGATAATGTCCGACAATATGATCGGTAATGCTGAGATCTTAAGTGTTTATAGTGCTGCACTTTCAGGTGTTAGTGTAAGGATGACAAAAGACCAGGCTGCTAAGCTAAGAAACAGTGCAGACGTGGCTTTTGTGGAGCAAGACAGAATTATTGCTTTGGCACCTCCTTGTGGAACTCCAACTAACCCTTGTTCAGATCCAGGAACCGGAGGAGGTGGAAGCGGTCAGGAAGTTCCTTTCGGTATCACCAGAGTTAATGGAGGCGGTGCTTATACCGGATCTGGCGTGGCCTGGATAATCGATTCAGGAATCGATCTTGATCACCCTGACCTTAATGTAGACGCTTCAAGAGGGTTTAACGCTTTTACTTCAGGAAGAGATGCCAAATCTCTTGACGATGGTAACGGTCACGGATCTCACGTTGCAGGGACCATTGGTGCTCTTGATAACAGCGAAGGGGTAATTGGTGTTGCTCCGGGAGCAACTGTAATCCCTGTAAAGGTTTTGGATAGCCGTGGAAGCGGATCTTATTCAGGAGTTATTGCGGGTGTTAACCATGTTGCTCAAAATGGAAATCCAGGTGATGTTGCAAACATGAGTCTTGGAGGTCCTGTTTCAGATGCTTTGGATACAGCTGTGAAAAATGCTGCTGCATCTGGAATTATTTTCGCACTTGCAGCCGGTAATGAGACTGATGATGCGAATAACCATTCTCCAGCCAGAGCAAATGGTCCAAATATCTATACAATTTCTGCCATGGATAAAAATGATAACTGGGCTTCTTTCTCTAACTTCAGTAACCCGCCAGTAGATTATTGTGCACCTGGTGTGGCTATTAAGTCTACATGGAAAGATGGTGGTTATAATACTATTAGCGGTACTTCTATGGCATCTCCACATGCTGCCGGTGTACTTCTTTTAGGAAATGCAAGTACAGACGGAACTGTAAACGGTGATCCTGACGGAAACGCAGATGCTATCATTGTTCATTAAGAAAAGATCTTACTTGAAATAATTAAAAGCACCCGTATGGGTGCTTTTTTTATTATATGTGACCTTGGTCACAAAAGCAACCTGATGGTTTACATATCTTTAAACAAAGTTTCGAAGTTATGCGTACCATAGGTCTTATAGGAGGAACTTCCTGGCACTCCACAATTGTGTATTATCGTCTTATTAATGAATTGGCAGGGAAGAAAATAGGCCCACAGGCCAATCCTCCTCTCATTATTTATAGTCTTAATATTGAATTAATGAGGGAGCAGAACTGGGAAAAGATCAATTTGGCATACTTGCATATTGCCAGAAAACTCGAAATAGCCGGAGCGAAAGCATTAGTGATATGTGCCAATACGCCTCATATGGTGTATGAATATGTTCAGCCAAAGATCTCTATTCCTATTCTTCATATTGCTGATTCGGTTGGGGAAGAGGCAACGAAACGGGAATTGAAAACCCTGGGTCTTTTAGGGAATAAGCCCACCATGACGGGAGGCTTTATTCAGAAGAGGTTAAAAGCTAATTATGACATTGACACCATCATTCCTGAGGAGGAATATCTGGATACAGCTCACCAATTTGTTTCTGCGGAACTTACCCAGGGTAAATTCACCCAAACAGCCCGTTCTTTCTTTATTGACCAGATGCAATTGTTAAAGGAAAAAGGAGCTGAGGGAATTATCCTTGGTTGCACAGAATTGCCTTTACTGGTAGATGAGAAGGATTTTGATATCCCTCTAATTGCCACCACCCATCTGCATGCTAAAAAAGCCGTGGATTTTATTCTGGAAACCGATTATTGATTAAAAGGTATAAAATAAAAGGAAGAGAGATCCCCCAATCTCTCTTCCTTCTTTGTAATACTAAAAATTTACAAACTACCTTTTAAAATCGTACACGTGTTAAATCTTAATTGGTATATTCAAATGTAGTTAGAAAGTAATGCGTACGCTATGGGGTAAAACCCCCAAAAATGTTCTTCTAATTTACCCCTGGAATCTCCTGTATTTTGCCATGAGGAACATATAGATCGCGTAAGCAACCAGACCTGCTGCTACCAATCCCATGAGCCATGCGCCATAAGATGAATCCTGTATAAATGAAAATGCTTCTGTAGTAGTTTTAATTTTTGATGGGTCTGATGTAAACGAGGCTTTTAGGGCAAAATAACCTATGATCAGGAAAATGACCCCTCTTGAACTTAATCCGAATTCAGCTGTTTTTTTAATGCTCCTTCTTTTTTTCTCTTCACTTAGCGAGGATAGGTCGAATTTTTTGGTGTAATCATTTCTATAAGCCTTAATGAACTGGTAGATCCCGGCGATCACAATTCCTGCACCGGCTATCCCTATCAAAATCAAACCCGTTTCGCTGGCCAGAAAAGATGATTTCTGTGCCTGTGATCCTGAACCGCTACCGCCTCCTGAGCCTACGACTCTTAAAATTGCCATCACTGCCAGGCCGAGATAAATGATCCCACTTATGAAAAAAGCGACTCGCTTAGCCTTTCCTTTGGTATCAGTACCTATATTTTCAGGATCCTTTATACTCTGAATAAACCTCCATATGGCATATGCGATAAGACCTATTCCCATTAAGATTAGAAGAATATTTCCGAAGGTCTGTTTGTCCAGAAATTCAAGGACCTGTAAGCGTCCTGTTTTTTGGCCGCCCATATTAAATGCTGCCATAAAAGTTAGTACGCCGGTGATACCATATACTACTCCTTTTGCAACAAATCCTGTCCTCGCCGTGTTTTTGATTTTTTTGTCCATCTGGTTGTTTAGTTGGTTGATCTCTTAAAATACTGGAAAAGCCGATGACTACAAATGATTTATAAATAATTTAAGGAACCGGAGCTAGAATTATTTTTGGAAATTTCTAAACAGACTCTTATTTTGTAGGGAAATATTTAACATGTGTCCTACAAAAATTAAGTAGGAAAACAAACTAAATTGTGTATTTCATCGAATAAATAATATTTTTAAGCAGATTTCCATATTTTTATTGTTAAATTAGCGTTAACGGTCAGGGAGTTGGCTTAAGAATGTTTAAGAAAAAAATCATTTCAATATGATCCTCAAAAAATTAATCTGTGCAGTTTTAGGACATCAGTATGTGGTCTCAAATAATATTACCGCCCACGTTCATGAGTATAGATGTAAGTGTTGTGGTGAAGAATTGACCGATACTGCCAATGGCAGTGTCGAAAAGTTAACTCCTAAATACAAGGAAACCAATGCTATCCTAGCTGAGGTTTACCAGCGAAGAATGCAAAGACTGTCTTCAGGGTCCTAAGGCTTAAATAATATTCTCCAATTCTTTCTGAATTTTATATCACCAACCCAGGATTCCGCCTGCAAAAATTTACCTCTTTTTTTCGTTTAGTTAGGCCTGACAAAAATTTATTTGTGATGATCCTAATGTCTTCTCAAGTATTTTATTCCACGCTTTATTAGTGTTGATTGTGTCACATAACCTGTAAATCGCGCACTTTGGCGAGTGGATGTAGTTTTTCGTTCTGAATTTTATACTTTCGCCTTAATTAACCTTTTTTTAACACCATAAAACTAACAGCCTTGAGAAAAATTACTCTGATCTTAACCGTATTATTGGGCTTTATAACTTCATATGCGGGTGCTCAATCAAAACAAACTTCAGATGAATCGGCCATTAAAGCCATTTCAGAAGTTTCTAACATGACTTCAGCTAATTTATTAGACTGGCAGTCCGGTCTGGTTTACAAAGTTCAATTTTTGACTTCGAAAGAACCACTTTCATCAACTGATGCACGTTTAAAGAATTTAGGAAACGTTTATTCCTATGAACATAACGGATTGACCAAATATATTTGGGGTAGGACTCGTCTACGTCATGAAGCTTCACGATTAAAGCGAGAGCTTCGTAGGAATGGATTTGACGATGCCTTCGTGGTATATTTCTACAATGGAAAACGAATTTCTCAAAAAGAAGCGGAAGCCATTCAAAAGAGAAAATAGTAGTTCCGGTTTCTTCGGAAAAAATGATAGGTCCCGTCAAAAGTTTTGACGGGATTTTGCTTTTTAGAAGGTGATATAAATTTTATACATGGTTATCATTGATTTTTGCGATAAAAAGTTAAAATACAAGAAATTATATTCTTATATTTTAGGGTATCTGTTAAATCAAAAATCAAAAAGATGTCACAACATGAGCACTCCAGCAATCCCGATAGCCACAAAGTTTGGGAAGTTAACGAATCAAGTAAATGCCCTTTTACAGGGGGAGCCGTGAAATTTACCGCCGGGACCGGAACTTCGAACCGGGATTGGTGGCCTAATCAACTTAATCTAAGTATCCTTCGTCAACATTCTACTTTAGCTGATCCTATGGACGAGGATTTTAATTATGCCGAAGAATTTAAAAGTCTCGATCTGAATGCGGTCAAAAAAGATCTTTTTGAACTAATGACCAATTCACAGGACTGGTGGCCGGCAGATTATGGTCATTATGGCCCTTTCTTTATAAGAATGGCCTGGCACAGTGCGGGAACTTATCGTATTGGAGATGGACGTGGTGGTGCAGGTTCAGGATCTCAGAGATTCGCCCCACTTAACAGCTGGCCTGATAATGCGAACCTGGACAAGGCCCGTCTTTTGCTGTGGCCGATTAAACAGAAATATGGAAGAAAGATATCCTGGGCAGATTTAATGATACTGGCTGGTAACTGCGCTTTGGAGTCTATGGGACTTAAACCATTTGGATTCGGTGGAGGACGTGAGGATATCTGGCAACCTGAAGAGGATATTTATTGGGGATCTGAAGGGGAATGGTTGGGAAATAAAGAACGATTCCAGAAGGAGAAATTGGAAAACCCTCTTGGAGCTACCCATATGGGATTGATCTATGTTAATCCTGAAGGCCCTAACGGAAATCCCGATCCTATTGCCGCTGCCGATCATATTCGGGAGACCTTCGGAAGAATGGCAATGAACGATTATGAGACAGTTGCCTTAATCGCAGGGGGACACACCTTCGGAAAAACTCATGGTGCTGCTGATCCTGAAAAATATGTAGATGTAGAGCCTGCAGGCGCTTCTCTTGAAGATATGGGATTAGGCTGGAAAAACAGCTTCCAGAGTGGGAAAGCCGGAGATACCATAACCAGTGGTATAGAGGGAGCATGGACACAGACTCCTACGAAATGGAGTAATTTTTTCTTTGAAAACCTTTTTAAATATGACTGGGAATGCGTGAAAGGACCGGGTGGTGCTTATCAATGGCAACCTAAAGATGGTGTTGATGCCGACCTGATCCCTGACGCTCACGACTTTTCAAAAAAACATCCTCCCTTTATGTTGACCACAGATCTTTCCTTAAGGATGGATCCGGAGTATGAAAAGATATCCAGACATTTTTATGAGAATCCCGATGAGTTTGCAGATGCCTTTGCAAAAGCCTGGTATAAATTGACCCATAGGGATATGGGTCCAATTAACAGGTATCTTGGGCCAGATGTGCCAAAAGAGGAATTAATATGGCAGGATCCTGTTCCAGCGGTTGATCATGATTTGATCAACGAGCAGGATATTTCCGAATTGAAATCAAAGATCCTGGATTCAGGTTTGACCGTTTCGCAGCTAGTTACAACAGCTTGGGCCTCTGCATCTACTTTTAGGGGTTCTGATAAAAGGGGAGGGGCTAATGGAGCTCGAATTCGTTTAACTCCTCAAAAGAACTGGCAGGTCAATAATCCGGCAGAATTACAAAAAGTGATCATGAAGTTAGAAGAGTTGAAATCTACTTTTGACGAAGCACAATCTGGAAACAAAAAAGTTTCCCTGGCTGATATGATCGTGTTGGGAGGCTGTGCTGCCGTTGAGAAAGCCGCGAAAGATGCCGGATATGAAGTTAAGGTGCCGTTTCATCCCGGTCGTACCGATGCCTCCCAGGAGCAAACCGACGTGGAGGCTTTTGATGCTTTAGAACCGAGTGCGGACGGTTTCCGAAATTTCTTAAGGCAGAGTGAAGATGTTACGGCTTCGGCTGAAGAGATGTTGGTAGACAGATCGCAGTTGCTTACACTCACCGCTCCAGAAATGACCGTTCTGGTTGGAGGAATGCGCGTGCTGGAAACAAATTTTGACGGTTCGAAGCACGGAGTGTTTACCGATAACCCGGGGAAGCTCACAAATGACTTCTTTACCAACCTACTTGACATGAGAACTGCCTGGAAGGCAACTTCAGATGACAAACATGTTTTTGAAGGAAAAGATCGCGCTTCTGGGGAAGTAAAATGGACCGGTACCAGGGTAGATCTAATTTTTGGGTCAAATTCGGAATTGCGTGCCCTTACAGAAGTTTATGCCTCTTCAGATGCTAAGGAGAAATTCGTTAAGGATTTTGTCAAAGCATGGGCAAAAGTGATGGAGCTGGATCGTTTTGATCTTAAATAACTAAGCGATAATTTAGTTAAAAGACCGGTAGAGCCGGTCTTTTTTTTTGTCCTTTCCAAAAAGAAGAATAACTGAGTTATTAAATTTCCGAAGTATTAAAATTTTCTTAATTTTATTTTTCAAATACTGATCATTGTCATAAATCGGGTAAAATGGTCGGAATATTTTTGTAATGAAAATGATATAGCCGGATTAAGAGCCAATCAAATAGGTTCCCTTTTTAAAATTGGAAGAATCTATTTGATAAAAATCCCATATTCTATAACATTGACATTAGAGTAAACTAACCAGCAGACCTTCCAATATGAAATCACCATTTAATCTATTACCTCAAAAAGGCTCTAATTGGCGTCAGGTCGCATTATTTTTTATCGCAATTATCATTGGGTTAGGATTGTTCATGATGAAGGAGGCCAGGGTAACCTCATATCTTTCAGATGATCCGCAGGCATGTGTCAATTGTCATGTTATGACCCCGGTGTACAACAGCTGGATGAACAGTTCACATAGGGAATGGGCTAATTGTAATGATTGTCATGTGCCACATGATAATGTGGTGAATAAATATTATTTCAAAGCTAAAGATGGTCTATACCATGCTTCAGTATTTACGGCAAGAGCAGAACCTGATGTGATCAAGATGAAAGAGGCTTCTCAAGAAGTGGTTCAGCAAAACTGTATTCGTTGTCATGTACAGCAGGTGACTCAGGTAAAATATGACGGCTGGGTGGATGATCACCGCGAAAAACGGACTGGAAGACAATGCTGGAGCTGTCATCAACAAGTTCCTCATGGAGATGTACACGGATTAACTACTATTAAATATAATTTGGCACCTATTCCTACCGACCAGGAAGAAATGGTTATTCCCGATTGGTTGGCAGAACAAACAGATAAAAACCCGAAGAATGAAAAATAAAGTATTATTTATTGTAACCATTATAGTCGTATTCCTTTTAGGACTATTGGCTTCCAGCATCATTAACCGGAAGTCTGAAGCAAAATATCAGTTCACCCCTAAAGTTGAGATTGCAGAGAATGAACCAAGAAATGAAGTATGGGGCGAGAATTATCCTAAAGAATATCAGTCTTTCATGCAAACCAGGGATACTTCCTTTTCCTCTTTCCAGGGAGGATCGTCTATGATCGACGTTCTTGAAGAAGACCCTAATCTTGTTATTTTGTTCGCAGGTTACGGTTTTTCAAAAGATTATAACCAGGGTCGCGGACATGCCTACGCGATCGAGGACATTCATAATACTTTAAGAACCGGTGGCCCTAAAGGAGAAGGAGATGGGCCTATGCCTTCTACCTGCTGGACTTGTAAAAGTCCCGATGTTCCAAGATTAATGAATGAAATTGGAGTTGCCGAGTTCTACAGCGGAAAATGGGCAGATAAAGGTCATGAGGTGGTGAATCCTATTGGTTGTGCAGATTGTCACGACCCAAAAAGTATGAAACTTCGAATCACCAGACCTGCTCTAGTAGAGGCCTTTGATGCTATGGGAAAAGATATAAATAACGCTACCCATAATGAAATGCGCTCGCTGGTGTGTGCGCAATGTCACGTGGAATATTACTTTAATAAGAACCTTCCGGGTAAAGAAGGTGTGCCTTATCTGGTATTTCCATGGGAAGAAGGTACCACTGTAGAAGACATGGAGAGATATTATGATAATATTCAGTTTTCAGACTGGACACATAAGTTAAGTAAAGCGCCAATGCTAAAAGCACAGCATCCGGGGTATGAAACTTTCGTGACAGGGGTTCATGCAGACAGGGGAGTTTCCTGCGCGGATTGTCATATGCCTTATAAAAGTGAAGGCGGTCAAAAGTTCACAGACCACCATATCCAATCTCCTTTGAACAATACCTCAAATGCCTGCCAGGTATGCCACAGGGAAGAATCTACCAAGTTGATCGCAAATGTTTATGAAAGACAGAAGAAAGCGACTGAAAATAGATTGAAACTGGAGGATCTGTTAGTGCGAGCTCACCTGGAAGCAAAAAAATGCTGGGATCTAGGTGCAACCGAAGAGCAGATGAAAGATATCCTGCAAGATATTCGTCATGCACAATGGCGTTGGGATTTCTCTGCTGCGGCTCATGGGGCGTCTTTCCACTCGCCTGTGGAGATCGCCAGAGTGATAGGCGGAGGTCTTGTGAAAGCACAGGATGCAAGATTGAAGTTAAGCCGTTTGTTGGCTGATCTTGGTCATAACAAACCTATTGAAATGCCAGACATTGATACTAAAGAAAAAGCTCAGAAATTCATTGGCCTTGATATGGAAAAATTAGAGGCTGAGAAAGAAAGTTTTAAAGAAAACCTGCTTCCAAAATGGATGGAAAGAGCCAAGGAACGTGAAGCAAAAATGGATACTAAAAAAGCGGTTTCTTCGGTAGAAGAATAATCAAATATTGATATTATATAGAGGCACCTTTTGTGAAAATTAGGTGTCTCTATATTTTATGGAGAAAATAAATTGCAATGAAAAAGTTATATAAAGTTTTCGCATCGCCTGTTTTGGCAGTACTATTATTGTTCGCGTATGCGGTAGCTATGGCGGTCGCCACCTTTGTTGAAAATGATTTTGGTACAGCAACTGCCTGGCAGTTGATCTATGATTCCTTATGGTTTGAACTCATTATGCTAGGCCTGGGAATTAGTTTTGCGGCCAATATTTTTAAATACAACCTCTGGAGAAAAGAGAAATGGGCGATCCTTTTATTTCACCTGGCTTTTATCGTGATCCTCATTGGCGCAGGAATTACCCGGTACACTTCTTATGGTGGGATCATGCGCATACGGGAAGGAGCAGCTTCTAACACGATAATTTCAGATGCCAATTTTTTAAAGTTCACATTGAGTGATAAGAATGGTTCAAAGACCCTTGAAAAGAGAATGAATTTTTCTCCTATCGGGGATAATGATTTTACCATTGACACCGAATTCAACGGTCAGCCGGTAACCGTGAGTTATAATGAGTTTGTGGCAGATGCGGTTCCCGAAATTGTTGACGGCATCGAAGGAGGAAAGCCAATGCTTCAAATGGTGGTTTCGGCAGGTAGTCAACGCCAGACCGTTTTTCTTGAGAAAGGAGAGATCGAGAACATAGGTACTCATAATCACAAAATAGGCTTTGAAGCTGAAGGGGAAGGGGTGATCAATATTACAGAGGAGGACGGCAGCTTTAAGATAAGGTCTCCGCGGAATCTGGGAACTTTTGTGATGGCTTCAGAAAAAGCCGGAACACTGTTAAAGGACAGTTTACATCCCATGTCCCTTCGAACTTTGTATAGAGATGGAGATGCGTCCTTTGTTCCGTTATCTTACCATCCTAATGCGTCCATTAAATTGGTGAGCGAATCTGAAAAACCAAAAGATAATGATGAGATCAAGGATGATGCCCTTGTGGTGAACGTCAAAGTTGGTGATCAGGAAGAAAAGGTGACCTTATTGTACAGGCAAGGCTTTTTGCCATCCCAACATGAGGTTGAGTTGGCAGGCACAAAAGTGATTTTGTCCTACGGTTCAAAGGCTTTAACCACACCTTTTGCCATTCATCTTGATGATTTTCAGCTGGAGCGCTATCCCGGTTCAACAAGCCCTTC
Source organism: Salinimicrobium gaetbulicola (assembly GCF_042676025.1). Lineage (NCBI taxonomy): Bacteria > Pseudomonadati > Bacteroidota > Flavobacteriia > Flavobacteriales > Flavobacteriaceae > Salinimicrobium > Salinimicrobium gaetbulicola. The sequence goes on along the minus strand of NZ_JBHTJP010000032.1, from coordinate 924,867 downwards.
CTCTTATGCGAGTGAAGTTAAGGTGATGGATAATGGTAAGGCCATGCCCCATCGCATTTATATGAACAATGTCCTGGATTATGAAGGGTACAGATTCTTTCAAGCCAGTTATGACACCGATGAGATGGGAACAGTGCTGGCTGTGAATCATGATGCTCCGGGAACTTATGTTACCTACGCGGGTTATTTTCTAATGATGATAGGAATGTTCTTTACGCTCTTCGGAAGAGCTTCGAGGTTCACACAGATCAATAAGAAACTCAAGAAAATGAAAACGATAAGTTTGTTACTTCTGCTTTTTGGCTTTTCTGCCGGAATGAATGCACAGGAACCTGATCCTGAGATCACGATAGATATTATTGAAGAGCAAACGGTGAACGAACAGCATGCAGAGATGTTCGGAAGGCTTATGGTTCAGGATCTTGATGGAAGAATAAAACCTGTCAACACCCTGGCTTCAGAATTTCTTCGGAAGCTAACCAGAAAGCCATATTTTAAATTCACTAAGGAAGGCGAAAAAACAACCTTAAGTGCCAACCAGGCCTTTCTGGCGATGCATGCTTCTCCCAATGTGTGGCAATATATTCCGTTGATAAAAATAGACCGGGATAAGGCCAAAGGCGCTTTTTCTGCCCTTGAACTTAGTGAGGATGACCTGGTGTCGTTTGCGCAACTTCTAGATGATAAAGGAAATTATTTGCTGGTCAAAGCTATTGAAGATGCCAATCAGAAAAAGCCTGCAGAACGTAATGAATTAGATAAGGAAGTGATCAAGGTCGACGAACGCTTCAATATTCTCTACAATGTTTTTGCGGGGCATTATTTGAAAATATTCCCTAACAGTAATGACAGTACTAACAAATGGTACAGCCCCACTCATGATTTTAATGATTTTCCGGCAGAAGATGCCCGTTTTGCAAAGGGGATAATTCCGGGGTATTTTAATGATGTCAAAAATAAAGACTGGGCAGCAGCCAGCGAAAAATTAACGTATATCAAGAAATTTCAGGATGTTCTGGGAGAGGAGATAATTCCTGACAGTAAGAGAGTTGAGGCCGAGATCTGGTACAATGAACTGAATCTTAATTTTTGGTTGTTCCAGTTGTACTTTACTATTGGGGCGATCTTGTTACTGCTTGCTATTGTCAAGATCTTTACGAATAATAAAGGTATTGAGATCGTGTGGAACGCTTTGATCCTTATCACTTTGATAAGCTTCCTGGCTTTCACCGGAAATATCATATTGCGCTGGTACGTAGCTCAACACGCCCCATGGAGCAATGGTTATGAAATGCTGGTCTTTGTGGCATGGACGCTCTTGCTATGTGGTTTGCTCACCTTTAGAAAATCTGATTTCGCATTGCCTCTTGCTACTTTATTTACCGGGGCTCTTTTATTTGTGAGTTACCTGGACTGGTTGAACCCTGAGATCACTAATTTGATGCCTGTGCTAAAATCATCTTTCTGGCTGAAAGTGCATGTCGCTACTATCGTAAGCAGTTATGCTCCTCTGGCGCTTTCTGCTATTTTGGGACTAATGGCCTTACTTCTAATAATTTTCAGAACACCCGGTTCTCAGAAAAAGATCAATGTGAAGATTAAAGAGATCACTTATATCAATGAGATCGCAATGACCATTGGTTTATTCGTACTGGCGGTAGGAACTTTTCTTGGCGGTATCTGGGCCAATGAATCCTGGGGGCGTTACTGGGCATGGGATCCCAAGGAAACCTGGGCGCTCATAAGTATTATTGTCTATACAGTGGTGCTGCACCTTCGGTTTATTCCGGCTCTGCGAGGCAGGTTTGTATTGAACGCGGTAAGTGTCTTCGCTTTCGGATCTATTATAATGACCTCTTTTGGAGTGAACTATTATTTATCAGGCCTACATAGCTATGCAGCCGGTGACCCGCTGCCCATTCCATCATTCATCTATGTGCTAATAGCAATTCTTACGGCAATCGCCATTCTGGCATTTTTCCGTGATAGGAAATACCGAAGATCAAAGGTGACGGTATAGAAATGAAAACTAAAAAAAGCCCGTAACTGATTAAAGTTACGGGCTTTTGGTTTTTAGGAAGCTATGATTACTGTCCTGATAGGTCTAAAACAGACTCTGGCATTTCAGCATTTTCACTCTTTAAATAGGTGTTGAACCAGCGCATCATACGAAGGCTATAGTCATATCTCGCCGTTGAATTGCGGTTACCATGTCCTTCACCGGGATATAGTACTAATCTAACCGGAGTATCAGTTCGGGTTTTTATATGTCGGTACAGTTCATAGGATTGCCCCGGGTCAACACGGGTGTCTTCTTTTCCGTGCATTATAAGTAACGGAGTTTTTGCCTGGTCTGCATAAAAGATCGGGCTTCTCTCAAGGAAGAACTGGTAATCGTCCCATATTCTTTTTCGGCTGTGTACCAGGAACATTTCTTCAGGTATATCGCTGGTTCCCCATTTTGAAAGATTATTGCTGATACCTACGAACATGACCCCTGCCGCAAATCTTTCAGTATGGCGGGTAGACATCCAGGCTGTGGCATACCCTCCGTAAGAACCTCCGGTTACACCTACTTTATCTTTATCGATTCCGTAATCGGTAATAAGGTGGTCAATACCGTGGATGATATCATCAAATTCTTTTCCTCCCGGATCTCCCTGGCTGGATTTGGCGAATTCTACTCCCCGGCCCGTACTTCCCCTGTAATTGGGATAGAAGACATAATAGCCTTCACCTGCACCCATTTGGCCTGGCATGCTGTAGGCTGTCAGCCAGCCGTTGCTGTAGTGAGCTTCAGGCCCACCATGAACAACAGTAATAAGGGGAGCTCTTTCTGCGTTATTGACCGGGTGGATCAAAATCCCCTGTATTTCCATACCATCGTCTGCATTAAAGGTAAATACCTCTTGTTTTCCTAAATTTTCCTCTTCCAGCCATGGATTGGAAGTAGTCAATTTTTGTGCAGAATCAGATCCTGCTTTAAGAAAAAATAATTCGTTAGGATGTTTAGGGGTATTCCCCGTAAAAGCAATGCTGTTGTCTTTAGCCAGCGAGAAACCTGTAATATGTAAATTTTTATCTTCGAATACTTTTTTGGTTTTTCCATCCATTCCTAAAGTACCCAGATTGCTGTATACCCCTTCACTTGCAAGGTAGGTGAGCGTTTTGTCATCCTTCCAGGCTATTGTTTCAAACTTACCTTTGAAATCGCGCTGTAGGATCTGCGGACTTCCTCCTGTAGCTTCAGCGATAAAAATTCGGCCGTCAGTTGGATCATTTTCATCTTCTCCGGCAATGAAGGCAATTTTTTTCCCGTTTGGACTCCAATGGAAGGCACCCATTTTAGCCTTGTGATCAACCTGCGCAGATACTTTGGAAGTTTCGGCGTCTATTATATAAAGCTTTTGTCCGGTATAAAAATCATCAACAAGAGAGGAGGGGGCAGCGCTTACCGCGAGATATTTACCGTTCGGACTCCATTTTAGTCCAGTTACATGCCCCTGAACTTCAATTTTTACAGGGGAAGGATCGTTTAATTGTGCAATATAGGCTGCGGAATTTTGCAGGTCTCCCTCGTAGATCTCCGGTTGGTAAGGTAAGGCGGATTCCTTTTCCTTTTTAGATTCTTTAGCGACAAAGGCAATTTTTGATCCCTCAGGATTCCATTCAAACCCTGAAATAGACGATTCATATTCAAAGATCTTCTGGGGTTCTCCACCTGCTACAGGTATTTGATAGATCGAGGTTGCCGAATCTTTTTCCTGTTTGGCAGCAAAGGTTATATTGTTTTGTTTAGGCCTGAATTTGATGTTGGAGACGCTGTAATCCGTGACCAGGGAAGTAGATGAATTTGAAGCCAGGTCAAAGAGATATAGATGCATACTTCCCGGTGCGTTTTCCTTTGTAGGATCGGCGGGAACCATTTTTTGATAGGCAATTTTCTGTCCGTTCGGAGAGATCAAGGCATCAGTAATGACCTCCAGTTTTGCCACATCCTCTGGGGTAAGCACATTTTCCTGTGCAAAGAGAGGGCTGGTTAGAAACAATAGAAGCATTGGAAAGATTTTTTTCATAACATACTGCATTTAAGGGTTGAAAGATTTCATGAAGTTACATGAAAAAACACTTTTTGCCAAGGAGACAGCTAAATTGGTAATTGGTCTTATTTTAATACAAAATCTAGATAATTTTAATCTGGTTAGAGATCACCATGAGTGAGTACTATAAAAACTTTTCCGGGAATAGTATTCTCCGTTAAACTAGAACGATTCATTTGGTCAGAATAAATGGAATTTTAGGTGTTTAGGAGAGTCGTTCGTCGAAAATACAATTAAAATATAATAAAATTTTAACAAAATTTTATTATTATTGTTATGTCGATATTCTGCCCTACCAGAAAGGAATTCACAGAAGATTTTCTGGGAATGTCGGTTTTACTTAACCTATTAAAAATTATGGTAAAATGAGAAAAACTCTAATGGGCCTTGCGCTTGGTTGCACCCTCATGAGCTGCACTGTGCAGCAAAATGTTGTCCAGGTAGAACCGCAGGTCAAGGAATTAAAACAACCCGAGGCGCAGGGGTTGAAGCGAAAAGTAGCTATTGCCCGGTTTTCAAATGAAACCCAGTATGCGAAAGGAATCTTCTACGAAAAAGAAAATGATCCAATTACCAATCAGGCACTGGACATTTTAACAACAAAACTAGCTTCCACAAATAAATTTATACTTCTGGAACGCCAGGAGATGGATAAAATAATGGAGGAATACAAGCTTTCTGAAAATCAGGGGCAAAAGTTAGGGGCTGATTATCTGATTATTGGGTCGGTCACTGAATTTGGTCGTAAAAATGTTGGTGATGTCAATGTTTTCTCCCGAAGTAAAACACAGACCGTACAGGCTGGAGTGAGCATACGATTAGTAGATGTTTCCACAGGCCAGATCATTTATTCTGAAGAGGCTAAGGGAGAGGCCGAAACTACCAACAAAACCGTAATGGGAATGGGAGAACGTACTGATTATGATGCCACTTTAAGCGACAAGGCAATTTCAGTAGCCATTTCTAAACTCGTAGAAAATATTATCAACAATTGTATGGACAGACCCTGGAAATCTTATTTCCTGACTTATGACCAAGACGGAATTTTGATATCGGGAGGTGCCAGTCAAGGAATTAAAGTAAATGACATTTTTGAGGTCGTTGAAAAAGGTAAAAGTGTCAAAAATCCACAAACAGGGATGATGATGGAATTGCCGGGAAAAGCAGTTGGAAAGGTTAAAGTAACTCATATGGGAGGTGATAATCCGCAATCTGAATTCTCAATGGTTTCATTTGTTGAGGGAACGATTGATAGTAGTAATCTTGATATGTATTACATTAAAGAAATTAAGATATGAGAAAATTGATCCTTCTATTTATTGTGCTCCTATCAGTAGGATGCACTGGTGTAAAAACAACCACTTCAGGTCTAGAAAATGAAGCATTTCTGGTTTTTTTGGGAAACCCCGAAAATTACGACTCGGGTGTAGAGGTAAGCATTGATGGCAAAACCTCTTTTTCTGCAGAGGTGCAAAAAAACCATGCTGACAGACCAAAGGGAAAAGTTTATGCTATTTCAACGGGCCAGCATCTGGTCTCTGTTGCTCATAATAACGAGATCATCTATCAAAAAAGAATTTTTGTATCTGCCCAAGAGACTAAAAAAATAATACTACCATGAAAAAAATAATCTTAATACTTACTGTAGCAATTCTGGCCGTATCCTGCACTGCCCCAAAACAACTTTATTCCTGGGAAAAATACGAGGACGCCAGTTACAACTATATTAAAAAAAGTGATGAAGAATCATTAACGACCCTTCTTGAGAATTACAAAAAAATAATTTCAGAACAAACCGGAACAAGGAAGGCCGTGCCCCCGGGAATCTACGCCGATTATGGTTTTATTCTACTGCAAAAAGGAGAAGTAGCCCAGGGAAAAGATATGCTGGCAAAAGAAATAGAGCTATATCCTGAATCTAAAATTTTTATTGAAAGAATCTTAAAACTAACTGAGTTATGAAAAGAGCACTGTTTGTATTTAGTTTAATTGTATTTACACTTTCCAGTTGTAGTACACCCAAAGTTGCAAAATCGGTTGCTTATCAACAAATGTATGAGCAAGAGCCTCTTACTGTCTTATTGATGCCCCCCATTAACAGAACTACTAATGTGGAAGCCAAGGAATATTTCCACACCACATTAAATGTTCCCCTGGCAAATGCCGGATATTATGTAATTCCTCCGTTCCTTTCAATGGAGATCTTAAAGAAGGAAAGTGCCTATGATGCTGAATTGTTTTTAGATTCACCATTGAGTACTTTTGGAGAAATCTTTGGTGCTGATCTTGCTGTTTTTACCATTATCAACAAGTGGGATAAGTCAGCAATTGGATCAAACGTAAAGGTCGAAGTGGAATATATTATAAAATCGACCAAGACTAATGAGACCTTGTATAATAGAAAAGGTGAGGTTGTCTATGATACTTCCGTCAATACTGGTGCTCCTGGGGTGTTAGGTTTAGTGGCTAATTTGGCTTTATCTGCCGTTAATACGGCTGCGACTAAATATGTTGACGTTGCCAAAGCATGTAACACTTATACCTTCCAAGATCTTCCTACGGGAAAATATAATCCTAAATTCAAGGTAGATGGGGAGGAATTGGCAGGTCCTAAGGAATTTACTGTTCGATTAAATAGTACGTTCTAGTGCTTATTTGATGGATATAAAGAATAAAACCGCAATGATTGCGGTTTTATTCTTTTTGCAATGGCCGTAATATTGCAGTCATTCCGAGAAACCGATTGTGCATTGCTCCGTAAGTATGGAAAGTGTGGGGAGAAATCTCCTGTAAACATAAGTTTTGTTAGGGTCGGAGGGGTTGGCTGTGCCTTATCCTGATATAATCCAGAAAATACAGTAGAAAAGTAATCCCTTTTTACCTGAATGCAAAAAGGGATTTAAATTAGAACATTACAAAGATCAGGCACAGGAAACTGTTACGTTGTGACTGTGTTGGCTATTTGTAGTAGATACCTTTGTAATAGATTGGTTTGGATTATCCTTCAGCGCTTGAAAATCATTTGCTTCAAGTGTAACTTGGTGTATATGATTTGCTGACTCGCTTAGATCATAAGTCTTGGTAGTGGCAGCCGAAACATCCTCTTTAGAAACGGTTAGAGTGTGAGTATGATTCTGCGCCGAACTTACCGAAGCGCTGGTTCCGTTTTCCACGCAATTTTTCGCAGTGGGTGTTGGATCGGGATCGGGGTCTGGAACTCCATTTCCGTTATCATCAGATCCTGAGCAACCGAGCATGCTAACTGCCGGAATGCTTAAAAGTATCCCCATTGTTGTTTTCTGAATAAATGTTTTCCTGTCCATAATCCAATAATTTAAATTAATACTCCTTGTATCTTCATGATTGCCTGGGTGAAGTCAGATAAAATTGAGGCAGGTAAGTGAGGGGGATTTATCGATGAATAAGTAAAGTTTATAATCTTATAAACTCTAAAAATTAAATATTCATCAAAATTACAAAAATCTATAAATTCAACTTTAAGTTTAACATTTTTACGAAGTTATTAATATTATTTACGTAAAAATATTTTAGTGTTATTAATTATTGTTTTTAAAAACCGATATCAATTATAAAATAATGGTAAATCGCCTATTGAAGCTGTTAAAATTGTAAGGATACATCTACAAAATATTCCAACTCATAATAGATCTTGGTAATTTTAAAAGGCTCCCTTAACTGGTATAATCTTTTAAAATAATTCTTGCTATGAAAAATTCGAAAATTATACATTTTGGACATTTCGGTAGAAATTTGTTCTTACCGATATATATATGCTTAATTTCCCTGCTTTTTGGCGCAATAGGATGTTCAGATGACGATGACAACACACCTCCTCCCGTGGAGCAAAGCCAGTCTATTGATCTTGTCCTGGTGGCTGAAAATATGGCATCTCCAGTGGGTCTTGTCCCCTCACCTGATAACTCAGGAAACTTATTCGTAATAGACCAGATCGGGAAAGTTTGGGTCATTGATGATTCGGGTACATTACTGGAAGATCCTTTCCTGGATGTGAGCTCAATGATGGTTTCCTTGACTCCAAATTATGATGAAAGAGGCTTACTGGGTCTTGCTTTTCATCCGGACTACAGCTCAAATGGACGGCTATTTGTTTATTATACAGCCCCGCCAAAAGCCGGAGGACCCGAGGAAGGAGAAATGTGGGATAATACTAGTAGAATATCTGAGTTCATTGTCTCAGATACCGATCCAACTATGGTAATGGCCGGCTCAGAAAAAATAATTTTGGACATCAATCAACCACAAGGTAATCATGAAGGTGGAACTATAGCTTTTGGACCTGACGGTTACCTCTACATCTCTATTGGGGATGGAGGAGACTCTGATGATGTGTCTCCGGGGCATGTTGAGGATTGGTATGAAGTGAATGAAGGAGGGAACGGCCAGGACGTTGAAGCTAACCTTCTGGGAAATATTTTAAGAATAGATGTTGATAGCGGTGATTCTTACGGTATCCCTGGTGATAACCCATTCGTAAATTCTGAAGGGAAGGATGAAATCTATGCTTATGGCTTCAGGAACCCGTTTAGATTTTCATTTGATATGGGAGGAGATCACCGGTTATTTGTAGGAGATGCCGGCCAACGCTTATGGGAGGAAATTAGTGTAGTGGAAAATGGCGGTAATTATGGTTGGAACGTAAAAGAAGGAACTCATTGTTTTGATGCTTCCAATAATCTAAATGTGCTGGCTTCTTGTCCCGATATCGATAACCTGGGCAACGAGCTGATCGATCCCGTAATAGAGATGAGCAATACGAGTAACCCTGCTGGAGGTTCAACTGTTACTATCATTGGAGGATATGTTTATAGGGGTAGTGCCATCCCTGAATTAAGTGGGCAATATGTATTTGGATCATTTTCCAGAGACTTTGAGCCTACAGGAGAAGTATTTTTTGCCAATCCTTCCGGTCCTGGTCTTTGGGATTTTCAAGAATTGGAGTTCAAAAGCACCCCTGGAGATATTGGATATTTTCTAAAAGGTTTCGGACAAGACCTCGAGGGAGAGATTTATCTTGCGGTATCAAGCGAGTTGGGGCCTACAGGAAATACAGGCAAGATATACAAGATCAGTTTGGTTGATGATTAATGGGTTTGCTTTCTTAAGCTTTGTGAATATACCTTCGCTTATCATTTCTCTTTTTCCAGATTATAAACCCAGAAATTGAAAGGAAAGGACCAGAAAGACCCGTAAGGCAATACAATATCTTGCTCCATATCCCTCCATATTGCCCAAAATGCAATGGAATTAATGTGCTGGATAATTGGGTTTTTAAGTCAGCTTCCTGAACCCTTATTTTTCCGGTGATCTCTCCAGTCTCATAATTGGCCAAGAAACTGTTGTAGAATTCCGAAAAGAAAAAAGCATCATCGTCATAAAGCCCATACACTCTAAGATCGCCACCGGGTGATAATGGAAGGCGTATATATGTGGGCGTAAAATCCTGGTTTTGGATATTTATTTTATTCAAAAGCTCCTCAACAGATGTGGTGACAATTGGAGTTTCTGGCGTGGACGGCGGCTTCAATCCTGCTGCCGCTACCGTCCAGGCAAGAAACACTCCTGTAACTACCAGAAGTAGGTTCAAGATCAGGCTCCACACTCCCACAATTCGATGCAGGGAAGAATAAAAGGTTCTTTTATTCTTCGAGACGATCCTCATTTTAAAGAACAAGGTTTTAAAAAAAGATTTTCGGTATAGATATAATCCGGATAAAATTGAAAACAGGAACAGTAAGCCTACGAAAAAAACCAAAATTCTTCCGGCAGGACCTGCCTGGAAGGAATAGTGGAACTTCAGCAACCAACGGGTAAAGGTAGTAAGTTCATTAACCTCTTTTATAATTTCCCCGGAGGAAGGATGGATAAAGACAAATAATCGTTCGGTTGGTTTCCGCAAATTGAAGACCAGGGATTCCTTTGCTTTAAAATGAATAAGCCTGGTATCCCAGCCAGGGTAGTTTTCCTGTATGGTATTAATTCCTAGATCAATATTTAAATCTTCAGCTGAGGAGACAGATTTATATTTCTCCCATTGAAGATCCTCTATATCATGCTGAAAAACAAGGACTGCTCCGGACAGGCCCATAAGGAACAAAAAAGCTCCAACCACAAGTCCGGCTATAGAATGGTATTTTAAGATCTGCCTGTTTTTCATAAGAAAAGCAGCTACGGGCGTACCCATAGCTGCTGTATTAGTGTTTATAAATTCACTTTAAGAGAAAGACTCAGCCTTGCTCCATTACCTTTAATATAATTTTGCGGTCTGGCATCCCACTGGGAAATGGGTAGATAATAATCTTCATTAAAGAGGTTTTCGACCCCTAGTCCTAAGGAGGTTTGGTTTGTCATTTTATAATTGGCGGTAAGATTAAATAGGTTGATGTCCTCGACCCGCCCCTGGCCATAAGTGTAGCTGCCATCTGCTTTCGGCTCGAAACGGTCACGCCTTCCACTATAAACATGTGATAATCTTAAGTTCAATTTATCAAAAGCATTATAGCTTAAATATGTCACAGTCTTCAAAGGAGGGATGCGATCCCCGTTCATCCATGTATCATAGTTGTCGTTGTCTTCAGAATCCAGTTTTCCCTCTGTCCAGGAAAGTGAGCTTCCCAGGTCGATTCGGTCAGTAAGTTTAGTATCTACAGCTAATTCAAAACCATAAACCTTTTCAGGCTGACGGGCGATCTGAAATATTCCGTTAACCTCTCGGTAAGTTGCTCCAAGTTCTGAAGTACTCAAGAAGTATGCTCCACTAATACTGGTCCTTCCAAGGTAACTATTAAAACCAACCTCATAATTATTGGCGATTACTGCTTCCGAAGAAATATTACCCACGGTATTCTCTGTGGCACTTCTAAGGGTACGGCCTAAATCTGCAATAGAAAAACTCTGGGAGAAACTTGCAAAAGGTTTGAATTGTGACCATCGGTTAAATCGTAAACCTACATTTAAGGTCGTGGCATCATACTTTAATTCCCCTCCTTCAACAGCTACGTTTCCTTGCGGTGTGCCCCCATTTGGATAGATGTATATAGTTCTGTAATCTGGGATGTCAATATTTATATTCTCCAAGCGTATCCCGGCTTTAAAGACGAAATCTTTGTAAAGGGACTTTAATTGTGCATAAGGGGCAAGGTTGCTCATGTCGATTTCGGGTACCCATAAACGGCCATCAACCAGGTACTGCGAGGTAACATCGTTCAGGATGTCAACCCCGTAAAGAATATCACCCGAAAATTTACTTCCAAGAGTATAGGGTGTCTTGAAATTGATGCGTGCCCCTTTTTTATCTGACTCAATCATAGACTGGCCTCCTTCATATCCGGTTTCTTCATTAGAGAAGAAAGGTGAAAAGCCATAAATGGTTTGGAAGTTCTGAAAATATAGGTTTAAATTGAAATCTGTGTTTCCAATCAAGTTGAAAGCGTTATATGTAAATTGACCGTTATGATTGTAGCGATTTCCCTGGGCTACTCCCGGGTCTTCCCCAATCACACCTATAGCTGGTCTTACCCCGTATACTCCGGGTTGATTGATGTATTCAGTGTCTTGATTGCTGCTGAAGTAGTTGTACATGAACTCAAGGGAATGATCCTGATTAATTTGATAGTTAAACTTTCCAAACAGGTTATATTGGTCCGTTTCTCCCAGGCCATAAGAAGGAGAGATTATTTCTCCGTTTGCATCCCGAAAAACCCCAGTTTGCTGGAAGCTTCCGTTGGCAACATACCCTAATTTTCCAACTTGTCCTGAAAAAGTCTGAGATAGCTTTGAGCTAAGAGAGTGATCTGTATCTACCAGTGAAATTCCGCTGCTAAGTTCGGTGGTACTTTCAAGTTTTTCTGAGGCTTTTGGATTTTTTGTAATGTAATTGATGATCCCTCCATCAGCACCATTTCCATAAATGGCCGTTGCTCCTTTGATCACCTCAATCCGCTCTATCACGTTAGGGTCGATCGTGTTCACATCTCTGCTTCCGTTTCTTAATGGGGTGGACTGAGGAATCCCATCGATCAATATCAGCATTTTTCTTCCACGCAGGGTCTGCCCAGTATTGCTGGTCTGGCTTGTACTTAAAGCCAGTCCCGGCACCTCGTTCATGATGTCTGCAACTGAGTTACTGGTAAGAGATAGTTTTTCAATTTGTGCAGAGCTTAATACTGATACCGAAGAAGGCACTTCGTCAAGCGTTTCTATTCTTCTATTTGAGGTAATTATAATTTCATCCAGTGTCTTAATGTCTTCTTCCAGTTGGATATCAAGTATTCGCTCTTCACCCGCTTTTAAATTTACTTCCCGAACCACGGTAGTGAAACCTGGGGAAGAATAAATAACGGTATAGCTACCAGAAGAAATATCCCGGATAATGTACTGTCCGGTTTCGGAAGTAGTCGAAGTATAAGGTGCTTTCTGAAAGCTTATCGTTGCAAAAGGGATAACCTCACCCAGTGTATTAGTAAGCCGTCCTGAGAGGGAGGCATTTTGAGCGCTGGCAATAACACTAAACAGCATTAAGGTAGAAAATAGGAGGGATTTCATTAATGATTCTTATTTAGATTAATTAAAAACAATGGCAAATGTAGAATCAATCTAAATAATAATCAAAGGAAAAATAGTTGTTTTTTACTGAGGATTTTCTTCGTTATTGATTGTCAGTGATCTATAATTAAAAAATTAACACTCAGAATAGTTTATAATGAAATGTGGCTCTGTAGGTTCAAAAGCTCTAAGCTAGTTCTCAGGAAATAGTCAAATATTTTTGTCACCTAAAAACAAAAAAACCCAGTAAAAAAAGGCTTACCGGGTTATATTGTGGAGTTGGAGGAAAAGGAATTTTTAAATTTATAACTGCGGCAATTCGGGGCGTTCAAGTCCGTTTTCAATTCCCCGCTCCAGAACTTTCTTGATACCTTCAAGGTTTTCAGAGAACAGCATCATCTGGGATAGTACCTGTGCCATTTCATTTTTGTCTCCAAAAGCTTTCAGTTTATTGTTTTTTAAAAATGTTTCGCAAATCTTGGTCCAACGTTCCTGTTCTTCAGGATTCAATGCATTTACCAGTTCTTTGAACTTTAGCAGGTTTGCTTCGGCAGAGGAGGTGAGGGTTTGTGATTCACTTTCATAATGGGAAAGAACCAATCGCTGTAGCTCTTTCTCGTCCATGATCGGCACTACTTTCGCCACAAGTTTGTTCATATCTCTATAGGAGCCCTGCAACTTAAATGCAGGTTCTATTCTGTATTCATCTTCCATAGCTGCACTTTTGATATAAGCAGCATTTACTTTTAGTACTGTATCGCGAAGGCTAACCACCTTTTTTAGTATTGAAGTGTATTCCTGAACATCTTGTGAGCTGTGATTGCCTATTAGTTGCGTCTCCTGGTTGTTATTTTCCACACGATCCAAAAGCGTATATACATCCTCAAAGTTGGAGCTGCTAAGCTGCTGCAAAAGAGGATTAGAAGTGAGGGAGTTTTCGATCAAACTGAGTTTGAACAGGTGCTCTGTATCACCAATGATGTCTCCCAGGTTGTAGATATCTGCCCTGTTCGCCAGCATATCAGGTATTCTGAATTTATCCCCGGTTTCGGTGTATGGGTTCCCTGCCATGATCACGCAGAATTTCTTTCCACGCAAATCATAGGTTTTGGATCTTCCGTTAAATATCCCTTCAATTTTTCTGGTTCCGTCAGAAAGGGAAATGAATTTCTGGAGGAATTCTGGATTACAATGCTGTATATCATCCAGATACAACATCACATTGTTGCCCATTTCAAACGCCAGATTTAGCTTCTTCAACTCCTCCCTGGCACCTGAATTGGTAGCCGAAGCCGGATCTATTGAAGTGATATCATGCCCGATTGCAGGTCCGTTGATGCGCATAAAAACGAGCCCCAGACGATCGGCAATGTATTCCATTAACGTGGTTTTACCGTATCCCGGTGGGGATACGAGTAGAAGCATTCCGCTTCGGTCTGTCCTGGTTTTATCTCCAACGGTTCCCAGCTGTTTTGCCAGGTTGTCTCCAAACAGCGGAAAGTAAACTTGGTCTATCAATTTATTCCGGACAAAAGAAGTCAGTACTCTTGGTTTGAATTCTTCCAGTTTTAGTTCCTCTTTCAGTTGCTTTGTGAGCGCATGTTTGGTTTTCCGGTAGGTGTTATACGTGGGAATATCTTCTCTTACAAACTGCTCCAGTTGAGAAATAAAGTTATGATATTGAAAATGAAAGATGCCTTTTTTGAAAGTAGGATGATCGCCGGTAAGACCTTCTATGGTCTCCGCGGGGGTCACCGTTTTGGTTTTGGAAACTGATTCATCCTCAGATAAAATTCGGCAAACAACTTCATCAATGTAATTAGTGGCTTCAATCGTTTCAGAAGTCTTTTCAGCTTTAGCTTTGCTGTTCACGAAAGCCGAGATCCATTGCTTTACCAGGCGAATTCTGTCTACATAATTAGTCACCGATTCCAAGCTGTTTTTAAACCTTAGATCTACCTGCTCCTTTTTCAAGGCTTTCCAGAAATCTCCTTTTATGGTAAGGGCGACATGGCTGCGTTCAAATTCGTCATCGCCCTGCAATTCTTCAAAAATATAAGCTGCTATTTCTTCACTCAGAGCAGGATCAAAAAGTGCTGTTTCCGTAGCAAATTTTCTAGCATGGTCGCTCAGGTCTCTAATGACAAAGTCATATTCTTGGGTGTCCGGAAAAATACTCAGTACCTCGCCTGAAGCTTTTAATCCTCGGTCAAGATCATCTTTTATTTTTTCAGGAAGGCTGTTCCAGAAGTACTGGGCGTAGGCACGTATTTTGGGAGGAAATCGTAATAAACCCATTGCGTGATGTTTATGCACAAGCACCTTTAGGATTTTACTTGCATCTACATCGTGAACTCCTTTAAGGTAACCTTCTGAATAATCGCTGCTACTTTCCTGCTGTACGATCCTTAGTAATTCTTCCTCTCCGGCATGGAGCAATTGCTCATGAGGCAGTTTTTTGAACAGCTTATAGGCAAGGTATGAGGAACGATAGACTTTTGAATTTTCAGAAACAAATTCCTGGTCCCAGAGATCTTTGGAATTGAGAAGAGTTGAATCGCTGAGTTCCTGGTAAAAATCGGTTCCTGTTAAATGACAGTAAGGGGTTCCGCTTTTGAAAACAATACTGAGGTCAAGTGGCTGCTTGTTTACCCCGAATTTATGTTTTCCCAATCTTATTATGTTGTCACCATCTTCATATAGGTCGAGCTTATCCTTTAATTGCCGGAGTGCGTTCTCACGTGCCGACTTAAGGCTGGTCTCGATCTCTTCAGCTTTTCCTGAATCATCGAGATCCTTTAGTTGCTGAATGATGTCCCGAACTTTGTTGATCATAAGATCTGAAGCGAAATAGCCCTGGATCTCTGCGGCGGTACGAAAACTTTGCACCTTTGAACGGGCACCCTTCAGGATCCTTTCAGAGGCATTGTGAAGAGCAAGGGCTTTTTTGTTCCGTTTTTCGACAAGCGCATTCTTTTTGGACTCAAAAGCAGCGTGGACTTCTTCCCGTTTTTCAATAATGCTCCCTATGAACTCTTCGAAGTCGGTAAATTTTCCCTCCAACTCTTCCAGTTGAATGGAGATCTTCGTCTGGAATTCATCACATTTTTCGGGAGTGCCTGCCATGTCTAGGTAATTGATGATACTTTGATCAATTAGTTTTAATTGTGCGGCAAAATCGGCACGTGCCTCTGCACTACCCAAGGCATTCTTTTTGTTCTTTAGCGCAGCTTTCAGCTGATTTATTGTCGAAAAGATCAGCGAGATGTTATCGATGATCGTGGTAGAGTGGGAGGTGTCTTCAATATCCAGATTCGTAATTATATCTATTAGCAATTCCAGGTCTGCAGCGATCTGGTTCACCTCTTCTTCCAATTTACGAACATCCACAACCTTGGTAACCTTTTCTAAAGCCGCCTGTTTTTCCCCAACTTTGTCATGATATGGCTGTAAGGCCTTTTCATCGAGCAGGAATTTTACACAGCGCTCAGAAAGTTTTGTAGTATGAGTTGCTATTTCCTCCTCTAATTTTTTGATGAACTCTTCATTGACGTAGCGCACTTCCTTCAGGGAAAGTGCTTCCCCGCGCAGTTTTCGAAGTTCAGTTAGGAATGCGACAAAGTCATTAATTGAATTAAAGGAAGAGCTCTTGATCTTTGTGAAAAGGGCTTCCGCTTTTTCCTGTATTTCATTAGTCTGCTTCGTTGCATTCTTCTTAAGCTGCACCACTTTCTCGAATTCATCCATTGCAGCATTGGCTGCCTTGTTAATTTCAGAAAGAGGCTCATTTAGCTGTTGGGATTCTGCTTCGGGCAACCAGTAATAGGAATCGAGAATGTCTTTGGAAACCCGGGCAATGTCATTGTAGAGTCCGTCATAGTTGTCCTCCTTGTTCAGCAGGTTGATAAGGCTGTTTGCTTCGGCCATTGCCTGTACAATTTCCTTATTTCCGATCTTATAGAGCAAAGTGTCCTCGTGTTGTGAAGGCATAAAGTCCCCCTTCAGAAAAGGCGTTTGCCAAATCTGGATCACATGGTGCCGGGTTTGTTCCTCTTCACTCCTGAAATAGCATAGTTCTCCATTTTTGAGCAGGGTGAATCCGTTACAGATGATTGGGGTCTGAATTTCGCGGCTAATGATATTGTAGGACATTAGGTTGTACAAACCTTTCTGGGGAGAGTAGAAGACGTACAAAAAGTCTTCACCGTTGGGTGACGCTATCTTCTGCTCGAATTTTACATCATCAATGCTGTTCGTGAAAATTTTGTATTCGCCGGTTTGCAAGTAATAACCATTAGGAAAAATGATCCCCTGGTCGTCCGGAAGAAGAATGCAGCTTTCTTTTATGCTCTCGATCTTCTTTACTTCACGAAGCTTATGATTATAAACAAAATAACGTGCCGGTTCTTGAAAAGGTTTTATCTCTAACGGAATCAAATTTCCTATTTGGCCAAATCTATAATTTCCATCATCTAATGTCTGATCACGATGTTCAACAGGCTCAGTGAGAATGCCTTTACCGTCTTCGGTATTATCTTCTATTTTAATAGTAAGGTCCCCACCGATGGTTTCTACAAATACTCGATCGAGAATCGAGACGTGGGAATGAACACCGTAGCGGTGCATATCTCTTGTTACTTCCCGCCATTTAAATTCGTGCTGTGCCTGGAATTTATACTCGTGATCACTGCGATTGTCCACGTACTCCAGAGACTCTTCTTTAATAAGCCATTTAAAGGTTTTAATATCGGTTACACTTTCGCTCAACCTAAAGACCATATACAGGTAATTTCCAATGATGGCGAACTTCGAAAAAATGGTATGACGGTAATATTTATAAAGGTTGGTGAAATCTGACTGAAAAAGTTCGTTCTCTAATATCTCTAGGGTCTTGGGTTCTAGTTTATTATTTTTAAACTCATAGACACTGAAAACATCAGATATATTAATCTCTGTACGCAGTCCAAAATGAACATTGTACCCAAATAGACAGGTGTCACCGAACGACACAATATCCCGGGCTATGCAGCGGTTTTCTGTATTGATCCTGTCATTGGAAATCAATTTGGTTTCCAGGGAACCAAAAACCTTTTTACGATCTGTATCGAGTTTTTGCAGCCGATCCTGTAAATCCTTTTTCTGTTTCTGTAACCTGCCCTGGATCACTTCATAAGTACCGCCGTCCAGAGTCTGTGATGATTTATTTTTTTGTTCCTGTACTGCCATTTCCAATTCTGCTTTTTCCTTTTAGGCGAAAATATTATTGCTGTTGTCCATACGGGTGGCTTTAAAAATGAGTTCTTATTACTCTTGTATTTTTCATGCGTCCCATTGGTATAACTACTTATCCTAACTAAATAGCAAGTTTGCCTTAAGTGGAAGTTTTATAAGTCGATAAAAACAGCGCCCTGTTAAGAATTACCAGGGCGCTTAATTCTGCTAGAGTTTGTTGATTGGTTTGTTTGCGATGCCCAGTTCATTAGCCATATTCAGCAAATTACTGAGGGTAGACTGCTCTCCTGAATCATCAGATTTTCTCTTTAGATCGAGTAACAGGTTGGCAACAGTGAGGTTCTTGATGTCTTCTGCAGATATACCGTATTTTTCTGTAAAGGTCTTGATCTTGTCCAGTAGGTTTCCATTGGCCTGTTCATCACCCAGAACAGCTTCTTTGACTTCGCGTATGTTGCTGCTGTTCTCTACAAGTCGGTCAATTCCTTTTCCTCTGGCAATCTGTCCAACGATCTGTTCAAAGAACATTGTTTCACCACCTACAATATCGATTTTAGCAGCTTTTAATGCATCTCCAAGTACTTTTGCCTGGGCGTCTGCAATATCCCTGTGAACATTGATGTGTGCAAGGTCTACCTTCAGGTCCTTGTCCAGGCGCAGTTTAAATTCTTCATGGTCTTTACCTACGCCATCCAGTTTCTTCATAGCATTTGCTTTCTCTTCGATCCCGGCAGCATCAGATAATGCCTTTTCTTTTATTACCGCAGCTTCTGCAAGTCCGTCTTTACGCTTCGCCTCGGCTTTGGCCTCAATACCGGCCGCTTCTGCTTTGGCTTTTTTCTCAATAATATTGGCTTCTACCAGTCCCTGACGCTCATTTGCATCTGCTTTTGCATGCATTACTTGTGCTTCAGACATTCCAACAGTAGCTTCTTCTTTGGCCTGTGCTTCAGCAAGGATCTTGCGAGCCTCAGCTTCTTTCTCACTAGCTTCTTTATGAGCAAGGGCCTCGATATTGATCTCTTCAGCTTTTTGTTTTGCGGCTTCTTTTTGTGCTTCAGCAGCTTTAATGGTTTTAATAAGATCTTCCTCAGCATTGGCCTCAGCAAGAGTGATTTTTACCTGTTTGTCACGGTCTGCAGTTTTAAAAGCCTGGATATCTTTCATGTTTTCCTGCTCTTCGACCACGCCTTTTTCCAGGGCGACCCTATCGCGGATAATATCTTGGATGTTTTTCTTCTCAACTTCCACCACTTTTTCTTTCTCGATCTGTGCAAGGGTCACTACTCTTTCCCGCTCGGTAGCTTCGAGTAAACGATCTTTTTCCACACGTTCTGTTTCGACAGCATCGGTGCGTTGTTTGTTTTTAAGGGCAACAATAACCTGGCGCTCCATGTTTTCTTCGGCAACCTTTACTTTTTCCAGAGTGATAATGCGAGCAGTTTCAGATTTTAACCGCTCCTCTTCAGCTACTTTCAGTGTTTCAGCTTCTTCACGAGACTTGATATTTGCGATCTCACGTTTTTGCTGCTCTTCTTTTTCAGCTAACTGCTTATCCAGTTCAAGAATGGCTTCTCTTGCCTCTACATCCTGCTTCCTGATGGTTTTTTCTTCGTCCCTTTTGATAAGATTTGCTTTAACACTTTGAACCGCGGTTAATTCAGTGATCTTTTTGATACCTTCTGCATCAAGGATATTGTCCGGCTTTAGCTCTTTTATTGAAGTTTGCTCCAAATAATCAATTGCGCAGTCTTCGAGGGTATATCCATTAAGATCAGTCCCTATAATGTCAACGATTTCATCGCGAAATTCCCGGCGGGCTTCATATAGTTCAATAAATTCAAATTTTTTACCGACTGTTTTTAAAGCTTCGGAAAATTTTGCCTCAAACAGATCTTCCAGGGTTTCGATCCTAGATGCACGGGCTACTCCAATGGTTTGGGCCACTTTTTTAATATATTCCACATCGTTATTTACTCTTACAAAAAAAGCAACTTTGATGTCTGCTCTCATATTGTCTTTACAGATAAGCCCTTCGTGAGCCAATCGCTCGATCTGAATTTTTTTGACAGAAACATCCATGATCTCCACTTTGTGAAAAACAGGAACAACATATAGTCCTTTGTCTGTTGCGACCTGGGTGCCTCCAAACCCTGTTCTGATTAATGCCTGCCCCTGCGGAACTTTTTTGTAGAACATCGCAATGATCGCGAAATAGACTACTATAAGGAACAGCAGCACGCCTATTCCAAGTCCGATAATTTGTAGAATTGATTCCATTAAATTTTTATTTATTCGTTATAATTTTCAACTAGGTAGTAATTTTGGTCCGGAGACCTTTTAATAATTAAAATATTGCTTCCGTAGGGTAGGGGATCTCCGGAAAGGGATTTTACATAAATAGACATGGTGTTGCCGTCGACTTTTACTTCGGCATTACCCATCCTGTCACCTGAGATAGAAGAGAGTAAAAGACCTTTTCGGCCAAGATAATCTATAGGGGTGTCACCGTTTTTGTTCAGATTTTTAAAGAAACCTTTAAAAGGGGTTGTGAGTATTTTGTTGACGATAAGTGCCGGAAACATGGCAATCAACATAATCGCAAAGCCGAAATAATTGTCATAGGAAAAGGTCATTGCCGTAGTCAATGCGGTCATAAACCACCAAATAAAAATCCAACAGGTAAAGGTGAACATGAAGGGAAGTCCAACAAAATTGAAGTAGATTAAAAAAACCTGCCACCATTTAAGTGGTCTTCGTCTTTTTCCCACCACATCTTCCTGGTTCACTTCCGCATTGGAGAGGTCCTGGAAATCCATATTGCCTCCATCTATTGCGGTGCCGGCGTCAATCGCCGGATCAAGATCGACCTCTACATCAAAGTCAACGTCGAAGTCTAATCCGCCAATCATTGAAACTATCCAGTAAAGAAGGAGAACAATGAGGAGAACGGTCAATATAAGGTTGACCTCAGAGAATAAAATGTCATAAAGGTTGCCCAAAATTATGAATCTTTGTTAGCGTTAAGACCTAATTGTTCTTTCAATCTAGCTAGATCGTCATCTGCTTTAGCTTTGGAAGTATCTGCAGCCTTGTCGATCTTTTCGTCAACAGACTTTGATGCATTCGCAATATCGCTATAGGCTTCAGCAAGAGCTTCTTCCTGGGCTACTTTTTCTTTCATTCGCTCAAGCATTGAAACAGTTCCAGTACTGTCGAGTTCAGCCATTTGTTTGTTAAGGTTCGTAGTAGCCTTAGAAACTTTTACACGTGCCTTCAGGGTTTTAAGTTCATTTTCCCAGTTGCTGATATTGCTCTTGATAGACTGGATTGTTTTTTGCAATTGCGCCACGTTATCATCAAACTTAGCGGCTTCCTCCTTACTGCGACCTGCCTGTTTCTCTGCAGTTTCTTTTTGAACAAGTGCTTCTTTTGCAAGCTCATCTGCTTCGGTAGGTTCAAGTTCTTTGCTATGACCTTTTTTAAGAATAATAATGGCCTTTTTCTGGTATTCTTCCGCCTTTTCCTGGTACTCTTCCTGGTCATTTTTGGCTCTTATTGCCAATGCTTTTACCTGTGCAAGTGCCTCGAGGCTTCGGTCCAGATCTTCTTTCATATCCCTGATGCCCTGTTCGGTCATCTTGATAGGATCTTCCATGCTGTCAATTGCAGAATTTGTTTCTGCCTGCCCAATTTTAAATAAACGTTTAAAAATATTCATGATGTAAAGGTTAAGGTTAGTATTTAGAAAATTCAATTATACGGTCTGAGAATTCACTCATTAAGAGACTTAAAGAATTAAGACTGCCTTCGAGTTCATTGATATCAAGGTTTTCAATTTGAAGGGTATCCCTGAAAATTACTTTTTCACCGGAATCATCCAAAACAAAAGCTCCATGAATGACATCCCTGTTTTTTTGGAGTAAGTTTTTAAAAACCTTTTCAGATTGGTTGCTCACCTTGAAAATATACTGCTCCATGATTAAAATTGGAGGAGCAATCCCTAATATGAGGTTTCTAATCCCGTGGTTTTCTTTTTGGACCACAAGAACATTATTCTCCGTATCCTCTCGACTAATGTGGAAATTTAGCTCCAGTAAAAAATCTTTAGTGATATTGAAGTGGTTTTTCATTATTGGCGGGATTGTTAAAAATTTCTAAAAGTTAATATTACGAAAAAACTCTAAAGCATGGTAGCCAAAAGTTTAACTACTTGAGTAAAAAAGCAAATAATTAATGGTATCATAATGTTTTGTTATAGGTTAGTATGAATTTCTTTAAAATGTTACCCGAAAAAATATTCAGTCCTGAGAAATTTATTATCGGAAGGGTCAATGTCCTCCTCATAATATTAGCTAATCCCAAACTTTTTTGCTAATATTGTTAGACCAATGTACGAATTTATTTCATTAACGCAAATAAAATTAGCAAAATATGTCTTTTTTTGGAAAAAACATTAAGAAGATCCGCACTGTGAAATCTTTAAGTCAGCAAGCCTTTGCGGAAATGTTTGATTTAAAGCGCGGGACCTTAGGTGCTTATGAGGAGGGGAGGAGTGAGCCAAAGATCGATACCGTGATAAAAATTGCTAAGCATTTTAGCATTTCCATCGACGAATTGCTGACGAAAGAGCTTACGGTAAACCGGTTGCTTAGGTTTAAGGGCGACTTTGCAGAAAATCAGGACGAGCTTTTAAAAGAGCAGTTCGCCTCCGTTCCCTGTATAGTCCCTACAAACAGGAATAGCTACCTTTCCGAGTATGGTAACCAGGAATTTATAAGTAGACTACCCTGCCTCAGGTTGCCAATTAGCAGAGATTTATCCTTTCGAGGCTTTGTGGTAGACTCTCTGGAGATGAGTTCACATGAAAAAGGGTTATTTCCTAAGGATGTGGTGGTTGGACAATTTGTGCCGAAAAAGGAATATAAAAACCTGGACAATGGAAAACTATTATTGGTTATAACCGAGGACCAACTGGTATTACGAAGAGGATATATCTTGAAATCAAGCCTTGTGCTAAGGGCAGACCACAAACTTATAGAAGATATTACTTTAGGGCTGGACGAGGTTAAAGAACTTTGGAATATTTGTTATGTATTCTATCATCGTGTCCCTGAAACCGGAAACGGACTCGAAGAAAAACTACGGTTTCTGGAACAGGAGTTCGCTAAAATTAAGTCGCAGATTTAAAGTAGATGTTGCCTACACTCCTAATCTATAAAATCCCAAGAGTCTGATAGGCTTGTACTTTAAAGAGGAAAGGTGGTTTTGAGGACTTTAAGAAAGAGGTCCGGGAAGAGAGAAGGGGAAATTCTTAAAGAATTTTCTATAATAATTTTAACCAATGTTCTTTTCATCTTTCTAAACGAAATGACGAAAATTTCGAGATAGATTAAATAAAGTCATTATTGAAGTCAGCTTTTAAACGAAAAATGTTTTTAAAGAAATTAAGGTTTCAATAAGAGGAATAAGACAGGTTTTATTTGTCATCCATATTGTTATCTTAAAACAAAAAACCCGGTAAACACAAGGCTTACCGGGTTATATTGTGGAGTCGGAGGGGTTGGCTGCGCCTTCCCCCTGAAACTAACTTTCTGCAAATGCAGCTAAGCTTAACCATCCCTGCGGGCTGGGCGTCTTAAAACGAAAGAATCCCGCGCAAACAACTGTTTGGCAGGATTTTCCTGTTCTAATCCGCAACTTAGCTGCGCTTGATCGTGGAGTCGGAGGGGTTCGAACCCTCGTCCAAACAAGCAATTCAGATGCTTTCTTCACGCTTAGTTTTCGCTTGGTTGTCGATGCAAGACCGGCCGAAAACCACCAATCTTACACGTATCCTCGGTTAAGTTTCGCAACCACATCAAGGCCCTGTGATTACTATATTTACTTTATCGGTGCCTCTGGTGCGGACGCCGTAAATCAAGGCTTCCACGAGACATCTTGGCTCCCTGCCTTGCAGGGACTAAGCTATCCTACTATGATTCGGATTATGCAGCCAAGGCGTAGTTATTCTCGCCGTTTAAAAAAGTGTGAAAAATGAGATTTACGAGCTATTTCCCAGCGCTCGACGTGCTTACAACTCAATTAGACTCGCTGTCAAAACCAAGTCGACCCCATAAAAAAAGAACTTACCGAAACAAAGGCACGAAGTGCCATCCTGCTTCAGGGAAGTGCAAAGATAGGTTTTAAATTCCTATCTTTGAAATTCATCAATAAATACTCAAAACCTATACCAAAATATGATAAAATTTGCCCTCATTAAAGAGCGAAAAACACCACCAGACAGAAGAGTAGTTTTTTCTCCCCAAAAATTGAAAGAAGCCGTGAAAAAGTTTCCGGAGGCAAGTTTTAAAGTGGAAACATCAGATATTCGAATCTTTCCCGACAGTGCATATCTTGATGCCGATTTTGAAGTTTCCGGGGAAATTTCAGATTGCGATGTGTTGCTAGGGGTGAAGGAAGTTCCTATTCCTGCTCTTATTCCGAATAAAAAATACTTTTTCTTTTCCCATACTATAAAAAAACAACCTTATAACAGAGACCTGTTAAGGGAGATCCTTAAAAATAATATTGAACTGTATGATCATGAGGTGATCATTAATGAACGGGGACACCGGCTGATTGGTTTCGGAAGATATGCCGGACTCGTAGGAGCTTATAACGGCTTCAGGATGCTGGGGCTTAAAAAAGGTATTTTTGAGTTACCCAAAGCTGAGGAACTCCCCGATCTAAAAACCATGCTTGCAGAACTGGACAGGATTTCTGTACCTCCAATAAAGATAGTGCTTACCGGAAGTGGGAAAGTAGCGCATGGAGCCAAAGAGATCATGGATCATCTCCAAATAAAACAAGTTGGAGTAGAAGAGTACCTCAGAGAGAGCTTTGAGGAGCCGGTCTTTTGCCATATTGATGTCATGGATTACAATAAGAGAAAAGATGGAAAGGAAGCTTCGGTTCAGGATTTTTATGACCATCCAGAAAATTATGAATCCGATTTTTTACGTTTCGCCAGGGCCAGTGACTTTTTTATAGCCGGTCATTTTTATGGCCAGGGAGCACCGGTTTTCTTTACTGCTGAAGATACCAAGTCCGCGGCTTTCAAAATTCGCTATGTAGCAGATATTTCCTGTGACATAGCAGGACCTGTTGCCAGTACGATTCGTCCTTCTACCATAGCCGAGCCTTTTTACGGCTACAGCCCGGAAACCGGTGGGGAAGTTGATTTTCGGGAAAAGAACGCGATCGCGGTCATGGCTGTAGATAACCTGCCCTGCGAACTGCCAAAAGATGCCAGCGAAGGATTCGGGCAAATGTTCCTGGATAACGTATTACCGGCTTTCTTTGATAATGATAAAGACGGGATCCTGGAAAGAGCCAGAATGACCAAAGACGGAAAGCTTACCGAGAGATTTAAATATTTGGAAGATTACGTTAAAGAATAGAGGATGAAGAGGCTATCTAAATTGTTTTTTTCGCTGCTGTTTTTGGGCGGAACCTTATCAGGATACGGACAGATGAAAGTAATGACCTATAATATTAAATATGCCAATGAGAATGACGGGGAAAACAGCTGGTCTTTTAGAAAGGAGCATTTGCGTAATCAAGTTGCATTTTATGAGCCAGATATTTTAGGGGTGCAGGAAGCTCAGCTAGTGCAATTGAAGTTTTTGCTGCAAGGTCTTCCCGACTATGATTTCTCAGGCGTTGGTCGTGATGGTCAAAATAAAGGGGAATACACTGCTATATTTTATAATAAAAAAAAATATCAACTAATAGAGGAGGGAACTTTCTGGCTTTCAGAAACCCCGGAAATTGTTTCAAAAGGCTGGGATGCGGCATATCCAAGGATCTGCACCTATATATTATTAAAGGATTTGGTGACCGGTGATAAGTTTTTCGTGTTCAATACTCATTTTGACCATGTGGGAGACCGGGCGAGGGAAGAGAGTACCAGACTTATCATTTCAAAGATCGACGAATTGAATAAAGAAAATCTTCCGTTTATCCTGATGGGGGATTTTAATCTCGAACCTGAAACTTCTGAAATCAAACTCCTTTCCGGGAAAATGGATGATTCGAAACGCATTGCAAAACTCGTTTTTGGTCCGGAAGGTACATTCAATACATACAATTTCACAGAGCCTGTTACACGTCGAATTGATTATATCTTTACCTCTCAAGGTGATTTCGAGATCCTGAAGTATGGAGTGTTATCAGATTCATATGATTTAAAATATCCTTCAGATCACTTACCGGTACTGGTACAGTTAAAACTGAAATAAAAAAAACCAGCTCAAGGCTGGTTTTTTTGTTTTACATTGGAGGGTTTCGATGATCCCTCGTTTCATCCCTGTCATCAGCCGGAGGTAGTTTTTTCTTTTCAGTCTTATAATCTGCCGATTCTTCTCTCAGCTTTTTAATGATATCCCGGAAATGTTCTCCAGCCGCCTCACGGCCTCCCAGTCCGTAACTTAGAGCTACGGCTACTGCAATGGCGCCAAGGATCAATCCGAACGCAAGTTCCACGATCTCATTGGCGATTCCCATAGTCCTTAGGGCGATGGCAATGAAAAGTGCCAATGAAGCCCATCTAATAATGCTGGCAATGAAATTATTCTTGTTAGACCTGGTCATGGTATTATAGATCAATAAGGAGATATAATTTCCGATCGCCAGGATGATCAATCCGAAAATTATTTGTCCGGTAACATCCAGTATGTCATTTAGAATTTCTGATAATCGTGAAAGTCCTAATATCTCTACAGCCGTAATAATTCCGAAGAAGACAAGGAAAAAATAAATAAGGTTAGCAACCAGTTTAGATAAGGACTGGCCGGTACCTATCATATTGTGTATTTGTATCTTTTCAGCAGCCCGATCTAAACCGAGACTTTTAAAAAGATCTTCAAGAAAGTCTGCCAGGAATTTTCCACCCCATATAAATACAAGAAGGATCACTGCAGCGATGATAATTTCACCAATCATTTCGGTGAAACCATATAGAATTTCATTTGCAGGATCTGAAATGGCATCCAGCTGCAGGGTATTGAAAGCCTGAATAAGAAACGGTATGAAAATGATGATAAAAACTACTTTTCTAAGAATGTCAGCTAATTTATCTGTGTCTTTAAATCCGGTTTTATCAATCCATTTGTCGAGGATTCCTCCACTTATCCTAATGAGGTTCGCTACGAACTTAGCGAGAACATAGCCAATAAAAGCTATAAGGGCTGCTCCAATTAAGTTAGGGATAAACAACAGGAATTCATTCAGCATATTTTCCAGCGGAGTAAGGACTTCGCTAATACCTAATATCTCGAGGACGATCAATAAGACGATCACCATAATAAGGTAATAGAGGATGTTGCCTACAAAAACGTTTGTGTCCTCTATATTATCCCTTCCGAAAACGCGTTCGTCCCAGGATGTTTTACGGAGCATTTTAACGACTAATGTTTTAATGCCTTTGGCAATTAGCCAGCCTATCAAGAGAACGATCAGGGCGCCTAAAAGATCTGGTAAAAAATCGGCAATGCTATTACCGATCTCTTCGAGTTGATTTTCCATTTTTCATAATTTTTAGAAGGTTAGAACATTAATTTAAGTCAAAAAGCTCTTAAGCCCCAGCTGGTTAACAAGAGTTTATGTGATTTTTTCAGAATGTTAAGGTTTTCTAAAGAGTATAGTTTTGGTCAAAAATTTGATTGAAATCAGTAGTAGCAAGGGCTGGCGAAAAATGAGAAATTCGCGAGAAAAAAATTGAAAATTTTTCAACAATGAATGGTTGATAAGAATGTGTAAGGCCGCAATCAAAAAGTCAATTTTTAAAATAACTTTATCACTCTTTCTATTAAAACAAATTTAAACTGCCATGGTTGAAGAATTATTTACTACTCAGACTTATACGTACGATGAAGTCTTAAAAGAATCATTGAAATATTTCAAGAATGATGAGCTTGCTGCCACTACCTGGATTAATAAATATGCGGTAAAGGATAAAAGCGGAAATTTTCTTGAATTATCACCTAATGATATGCATCAGCGTATGGCAAAGGAATTTGCCAGGGTAGAAGCGAAATATGCTGATAAGGCCGGAAATGTCGAAAACCTTTCTGAGTACGGAAAAGTAAGGGAATCTCTTACCGAAGAGCGAATTTTTCAACTTTTCAAAGATTTTAAATACAGCATTCCCCAAGGAAGTGTCATGGCAGCACTTGGGAATGACCAAATGATCGCTTCGCTTTCGAACTGTGTGGTTGTCCCACCGGTATACGATTCTTATGGAGGGATTCTTTATACAGACCAACAGCTCGTTCAGTTATTCAAAAGAAGATGTGGAGTTGGGGTAGACCTTTCCGGACTTCGTCCTAAGGATGCACTTGTTTCAAATGCGGCCGGAACCACTACAGGAGCGGTTTCTTTTATGGATCGTTTCTCGAATACCACAAGGGAGGTTGCTCAAAACGGCAGAAGGGGAGCATTAATGTTGACCATTGATGTGGCTCACCCTGATGTGGAGGATTTCATTACCATCAAGCAGGACCTTCAAAAGGTGACCGGAGCCAATATTTCAGTCCGACTTTCAGATGAGTTCATGAAAGCCGTGACCGAAGATGCAGATTTCACTTTGCGTTTCCCGATTGACAGCCCAGATCCTAAATACACCAGAACTGTTCGCGCAAAAGAACTTTGGGATACTATCATTAAATGCGCTCACAATACTGCAGAACCTGGACTGATCTTCTGGGATAAGCAACATACGTATTCTACCTCGTCTTATTATCCTGGTTTCAAGAACAGCTCGACAAATCCATGTTCTGAGATCGCTATGCAGGGAGGAGATTCCTGTCGTTTGATCGCCGTGAACCTATACAATTTTGTTGATCAGCCGTTTACTGAAAATGCAAGTTTTAACCATGAGAAGTTCTATAAAGTGATCTATGAAACTCAACGTTTGATGGATGATCTTGTAGATCTGGAATTGGAAGCTGTCGAAAGAATTCTTGGAAAAATCGATCAGGATTCTGAGCCTGACTTCATTAAAAAGAATGAGATCGATACCTGGAAGCTGTTAGCAGAAAACGGAAAGAACGGTCGTAGAACTGGACTTGGATTTACGGCTCTTGCCGATGCTGTCGCTGCGTTGGGTGTGAAGTTTGACACTGATGAAGCTCTGGAAGTAGTTGATAAGATCATGCAAACTAAATTCCGTGGGGAGTTTGACAGTAGTATTGATATGGCCATCACCAGAGAGCCATTCAAGGTGTTTGATCCGGCTATCGAGGAGAAGTCAGATTTTGTACAGATGATGAAAAATGAATTTCCGGAGATCTATTCCAGAATGATGCAATTCGGAAGAAGGAACATTTCCATCAGTACAGTTGCTCCAACCGGAAGTCTAAGTATGCTGGCACAAACTTCTTCAGGAATTGAGCCTGTATTCATGCTTTCCTATAAGAGAAGAAGAAAAGTAAATCCTTCAGAAAAGAACGCCAAAGTTGCATTTGTAGATGCTACCGGTGATGCCTTTGAAGAGTTCACGGTATACCATCCAAAAGTTAAAACCTGGATGGACGCTACCGGGAAAGATAATATTGAAGAAAGTCCGTATGCTGGCGCTACGGCTTCAGAAATTGACTGGCATAAGCGCGTGGAAATGCAGGCGCTTGTTCAAAAATACACTACTCACTCCATTAGTTCTACCATCAACTTGGCTACAGATGTAAGTCTTGAAAAGGTTAGTGATATCTATATTGAATCATGGAGGCAAGGGCTTAAAGGGATCACAGTTTACCGAGACGGATCAAGAAGCGGAATCCTTGTTTCTTCCGAAGATAAAAAAGACAAAAAGGAGAACGAATCAGTGTTCGCTGAAACTTTTGCTCCAAAACGTCCGAAGAAACTGGAAGCTAAGATCGTACGTTTCAATAATGAAAATGAAAAATGGCTTGCGGTTGTAGGATTATTGCATGATCGTCCTTATGAGATCTTTACAGGGAAAATGGAAGATGTGTTCAACCTTCCGAACTGGGTGGAAAAAGGATATGTGATCAAGAATCGAGATGAGGAAGAGAGATCAAGATATGATTTCCAGTTCTGTGATAAGCATGGTTATAAAGTGACAATTGAAGGGCTTTCAAGATCCTTCAATGAGGAATATTGGAACTACGCCAAATTGATCTCTGGGGTATTGCGTCACGGAATGCCTATTCCTTACGTGGTAGATCTTATCAACAACCTGAATTTGATGGATGAGAACATCAATACCTGGAAAGCAGGGGTGGTTCGTGCATTGAAACAATTTGTGCCTGACGGAACTCCGGCGGCAGACAAGGAATGTGGAGAATGTGGTGATCCGGAAGGAATCATTTTCTCTGAAGGTTGCCTGGTTTGTAAGAGCTGTGGTTACTCTAAATGTGGATAATACTTTTTGTCCCTCAATAAAAATGAAAAAACCCACTCGAAAGAAGTGGGTTTTTTATTATTTCCTTTTTTGTGATCTAGAAAGTATTGATGGTCTTCCTGATGGCGGTAAGATTCGTCAATAGTCTTTCGAGGTACTGAATGTCGAGCATGTTGGCACCGTCACTTTTCGCGTTAGCCGGATCGAAATGGGTTTCAATAAAAATACCGTCAGCTCCGGTAGCGATACCAGCTCTGGCAATTGTTTCGATCATATCAGGTCTTCCCCCAGTCACTCCGCTGCTTTGATTAGGCTGTTGTAAAGAATGGGTTACATCAAGCACAGTTGGCGCGAATTGTCGCATGGTTGGAATTCCTCTGAAGTCAACGATCATATCCTGGTATCCGAACATGGTTCCACGGTCTGTTACCATTACCTGTTCGTTGTTGCAGTCGGTTACTTTGGTTACCGCATGTTTCATACTTTCAGGGCTCATGAACTGACCTTTTTTAAGGTTAACCACCTTTCCGGTTTCGGCTGCGGCAACAACAAGGTCTGTTTGTCTTACCAGGAAAGCCGGAATTTGTAATACATCAACATATTCCGCGGCCATGGCAGCATCAGATCGTTCGTGAATATCTGTCACGGTTGGAACCTCAAAAGTTTCGGAAACTTTTCTCAGGATCTTTAAAGCTTTTTCATCGCCGATACCCGTGAAGCTGTCAATACGGCTTCGGTTCGCTTTTTTGAAGGAGCCTTTGAAAATTAATGGAATCTCCAGTTTATCTGTGATCTTCAGGATAGTTTCGGCAATTCTAAGGGCCATTTCTTCTCCTTCAATGGCGCAAGGTCCTGCCAGTAAGAAGAAGTTTCCTGAATTAGCGTGTTTTATTTGAGGGATTTTTTCCAGTTTCATAAAATAAAATTTGGGTACAAAGATACCCTTTTTGAGAATCTTTATACCCGGCTAACAAATCTTCTAAAAATTGAAATTTCTAATCGTTCTCCCTGTAGCCTTCAAAATCTTCCAGGCCGTCGTCATCATCTTCTTTGACAGGTGGGTCAATGGAATATCCTAAACTGCGGATGATCCTTCCGTTATCGTAATAAAAATAGATCCGGTCGATCTGGTCCTCTTTCATATGAGTGGCAAGGTGGTAAGGGAAACTAATGGTTTCCCCGTTTGGGTAAGTAAGGGTGTTATTACCCCAATGAAGAATCCAGTTTCCTTCGCGTGGGCCTTCAGAAACTGCAACACCCAGCCAGATTCCATCTTCAGAAATCATTGGAATAGCCGAATCTCGGCCTTTTTTCCAGTAATTTACGGTCTGGTCAACTGTTAGACTGTCAAAACTTCCCAGGTTATACACCATAGCATCTTCTGCAAGGTTATTGCGTAGTTGCTCCCAGTTCCCGTTCTCATAAGCTTTAATAGTGGCTTTTACGGTCTCAATGTCTTTTTGAACATTAGGGTAATCAAGGCTTGCCGGTTCTGGTTTCTGACCATAAAGTCCCATACTGGCACCTGATATCAGTACTATCAGTAAAAAGTAAATGTATTTATTGTAATTAATATTTTTCATACCATCGGGTTTTAGGGGTTATGGTTTGTATGATTCTGATTTCTAATCCTTTAAATTTACGAAATCTTAGGATTAAAAGGTATTTGAGAAATCTTAAATTCTTTATTTTCTGACAGATATATGAATTTGACAATTTTTTAAAACCTAACAGCGATTCCTTTATAATTAAGTGGTTTGGTGTTGTTTAATTTGCTGATAATCAATTTTTTGAATGTCTTTTGCGGGTGGGGAATAATAAAACTGTCGGGGTTGTTTTTTTCGCAAAAAATAAACGTACCTTTGCAGCCTTAAAAATCAGGCGTTTATATGACAGCTATTAAAAACATCGCGATTATCGCGCACGTTGACCACGGAAAGACCACGTTGGTAGATAAGATTATGTACCATTGTCAACTTTTCAGGGAAAACGAAAATACCGGAGACTTGATCCTTGATAACAATGATCTTGAAAGAGAAAGAGGGATCACAATTACTTCTAAGAACGTTTCCGTAGTTTATAAAGACACGAAAATTAATATTATCGATACTCCTGGTCACGCCGATTTTGGTGGTGAGGTTGAAAGAGTATTGAATATGGCCGACGGAGTATTGCTTCTTGTTGATGCTTTTGAAGGTCCAATGCCGCAAACTCGTTTTGTATTGCAAAAAGCCATCGATTTAGGTCTTAAGCCTTGTGTGGTGGTAAACAAAGTAGATAAAGAAAACTGTACTCCAGAAGAGGTTCATGAAAAAGTGTTCGACCTTATGTTCGAACTGGGTGCAGAAGAATGGCAGTTGGATTTTCCAACCGTTTACGGTTCAGCTAAGAATAACTGGATGAGTGACGACTGGAGAAATCAAACTGAAAATATTGAACCGTTACTTGACATGGTGATCGAGCACATTCCTTCTCCAAAGATCGAGGAAGGTACACCACAGATGTTGATCACTTCCCTTGACTTTTCATCGTTCACCGGAAGGATCGCAATTGGGCGTCTTCAACGTGGGACATTGAAAGAGGGAATGCAGGTTTCTCTTGTGAAGCGTGACGGTACTATTAAAAAGACAAAAATCAAAGAACTTCATACTTTTGAAGGTTTAGGCCGTAGAAAAGTTGAAGAAGTACAGGCAGGAGACATTTGTGCCCTGGTTGGACTTGAAGGATTTGAGATCGGGGACACGGTTGCAGATATTGAAAATCCGCAAGGATTGAAGACCATCGCGATCGATGAGCCTACAATGAGCATGTTATTCACGATCAACGATTCCCCTTTCTTTGGAAAAGACGGAAAATTCGTTACTTCCAGGCACATCAAGGATCGCCTGATGAAGGAGCTTGAAAAGAACCTTGCTCTTAGAGTAGAGGAGACCGATAGTGCCGATAAATTCATGGTCTTCGGGCGTGGGGTACTTCACTTATCTGTACTTATCGAGACCATGCGCCGTGAAGGTTATGAACTTCAGATTGGGCAGCCTCAGGTTATCATTAAAGAAATTGACGGAGTTAAATGTGAGCCTATTGAAGAGCTTACCATTGACCTTCCTGAAGATGTTTCAGGAAAAGCGGTTGAAATGGTGACTATGCGTAAAGGTGAAATGTTAAGCATGGAAGGAAAAGGAGACAGGATGACCATTCAGTTCCAGATCCCTTCTCGTGGAATCATTGGTTTACGTAACCAGTTATTGA
This sequence comes from Salinimicrobium gaetbulicola, assembly GCF_042676025.1. NCBI lineage: Bacteria > Pseudomonadati > Bacteroidota > Flavobacteriia > Flavobacteriales > Flavobacteriaceae > Salinimicrobium > Salinimicrobium gaetbulicola. The sequence continues at coordinate 891,300 of NZ_JBHTJP010000032.1, read as the reverse complement.
CCGCGACTGCAGGTGAAGCAATCATGGCTCACCGTTATAAAGAATATCAGCCGTTGAAAGGTGGAATTCCAGAGCGCCAAAACGGATCTTTGGTTTCTATGGAAAAAGGAAAAGCAATTCCTTATTCTATCGATAAACTTCAGGATAGAGGTAAATTCTTTGTTGATCCGGGAGAGGATATTTACGAAGGACAGGTGATTGGTGAGAACTCCCGTCAGGATGATATGGTGGTGAACATTACCAAGACCAAGAAACTTTCTAACGTACGTTCATCTGGAGCAGATGATAAGGCGAAGATCGTTCCTGCTATTAAATTCTCGTTGGAAGAGGCTTTGGAATACATCCAGAAAGACGAATATGTTGAGGTTACTCCAAACCACCTTCGTCTTAGAAAGATCTATCTTACCGAAAACGACAGAAAAAGAAATAAGACTATATAGTTTTTGAATTTTTAAAAAGCTGTCAGATAAAGAATGAAAGTTCTAAATTTGACAGCTTTTAATTTTTAGACCTTAATTATGGAAATACTTGGAATATCATACGTGGAATGGTTTGGGTACCTGGCGTCGCTTTTTGTGTTGATGTCATTCCTTATGCGAAACATTACCACCTTGAGATATGTAAATACCCTGGGCTGTATGTTCTTTGTGGTCTACGGAATACTATTGAATTCCTGGCCAATTATCATTACCAATGCCGCGATCATTCTGGTAAACTTATATTACCTGTTTATCAGCAAGAAAAACACTGCTCCGAAAGAAGCTTAGGTTTTTATCTGAAGAACAAAAAAAACCCTTTCAAAATGTATTTTTTGAAAGGGTTTTTTATTTAAAAACGTTATGCTGAATTTATTTCCGCATCTTATTGAGTAGACCCTGAAACTCCCGAAACTTCGGGACAGTGTGCCGAAAAAAAGAGATTCTTCACTTCGCGTTGCTTAGTTCAGAATGACACAGAAAACTTATTTCTACACCGTTTTTTGAACTACCTCAAATACCTTTTGCCCGTCACATTTCAGGGTTTTGGAAGGGTATTTCAGAAGTAGCGCATAGTCATGGGTAGCCATCAGAATGGTCTTACCATTTTTACTGATCTCCTGGAGTACTTCCATAACTTCAACAGATGTCTGGGGATCCAGGTTACCTGTAGGCTCATCGGCCAGGATCAATTCAGGGTCATTGAGAAGCGCCCTCGCGATGGCGATTCTTTGCTGTTCCCCTCCAGAAAGCTGGTATGGATTTTTAAATCCTTTAGTGCCCATTCCTACCTTGTTGAGAACTTCCTCGATCTTTTTGTCCATGGCAGCCTTGTCTTTCCAGCCGGTCGCTTTCAGGACAAATAAGAGATTATCTTTAACGTTGCGGTCATTCAATAGTTTGAAATCCTGGAAAACAACTCCCAGTTTCCTTCGAAGGAACGGAATATCTTTTTCTTTCAGGGTCCTGAGGTTATAATCTACAATACTGCCTTCACCTTCTGAAAGTGGAAGATCTCCGTAAAGCGTTTTCATAAAACTACTTTTTCCGGTTCCTGTTTTTCCGATCAGGTAGACGAATTCCCCTTTTTCGATCTCGATATTGACTTCAGAAAGTATGAGGCTCTCCCTTTGGTAGATGGAAGCGTCTTTGAGGTGTAACACCGTATTGGCCATGAAAAGTCGGTTTTTGTGAGGTAAAAGTAAGAAAGAGAACGTAAATATTAGGACTAGACTTATAATTCTTAAAGGATTTTTCCGCAGAAAATTGAAGGATCATTTGATAAATGCATATAATTTATCTTGGCAGATAGGCGTTATTACCAAAGAGATTCTTATATCTTTGGTATCATCAACAAAACTAAACCCTCGAATGACACATAGCAAAACTTACCTTTTTGTTGTTTTCCTTTTCCTAAGTATTTCCGTTTTTCCTCAGCAAACTGCTCTTCATACCACAGAGCTGGCAGACTATAATCGTGCACTGGAACTTTATAACGGAAGTCAGTACCTGGCCGCCCAAACCTTGTTTGATGAAGTACAGGACGAAATAGATGACGAAAGGATCAAAGCGAACTGCGCATATTATATAGCCAATGCTGCCATACGCCTTAACCAGCCGGGTGCAGATGAGCTCATGGAAGAATTTGTGGAACGGTACCCGACCAGCACCAAGACCAACGCGGCCTTCTTGGATGTGGCCGATTATTACTTTGAAACAGGGAAATATTCTCTTGCCAGAAAATGGTATGATACAGTTGACCAGGACAACCTGAGCAGGGCTGAAAAAGAACGTTTTAACTTCAATAACGGTTATTCCTATTTTAAAGGAAATAAGTTCGATGAAGCTAAAGAATACTTATCGAAGGTTAAAAACTCAAAGAAATATGGGTCTCAGGCAAAGTATTACCTCGGATTTATGGCCTATGAAGGTGATGATTATCGGGAAGCCAACGAGCTTTTTGAAGATGTAAAACAGGAGGAGCGCTACCAGGAAGACCTTTCTTACTTCCAGAGCGATATGAACTTCAAGCAAGGGAATTTTGAAAAGGCGATCCAACTCGGTTTGGAACAACTTCCGAAGGCTGACCGCAAAGATCAAAGTGAGCTGAACAAGATCATTGGGGAAAGCTATTTTAACCTGGGGCAATATGAAAAAGCGATTCCATACCTGACCGAGTATAAAGGACAGCGCGGAAGATGGAACAATACAGATTACTACCAGTTAGGCTATGCTTATTTCCAGCAGGGAGATTACGAAAAAGCCATTTCTGAGTTCAATAAAATTATAGACGGTAAAAACGCTGTTGCGCAGAATGCCTATTATCACCTGGCTCAATCTTATTTAAAGACCGATAAAAAACAGGAAGCTCTAAACGCGTTCAAAAATGCGAGTGAGATGGATTTCAATAAGGAGATCCAGGCAGATGCGGCTCTTAATTACGCGAAACTTAGTTATGAGATAGGTAATAACTATGCCAGCGTTCCCGAAGTGTTGATGAACTATTTGGAGCAATACCCGAATTCTTCTGCAAAAGAGGAGATCAATGAGTTGCTGATCAATTCCTTCATTACCACTAAAAATTATGAGGAGGCGATGAGATTGCTTCAGGGGAACCGAAATTTCCAAAACAACGTCGTTTATCAGCAGGTAGCACTTTACAGAGGGATAGAATTATTCAACGAAGGGAACTTCCGTGAGGCGAATGAATTCTTCGGAAAAGCTTTAAGCGAGAGAAGAGATCCTCGTTTCACAGCTTTAGCGACCTTCTGGAAAGCAGAGAGTGATTTCAACCTGAACAATTTCCGGGAAGCCCTTATCGGGTATAGAGAATTCAGCGGAATGAGCGGTGCAAAGAATTCAGCGGAACGAGAAAACCTGGATTACAATATCGGGTATGCCTATTTCAAGCAACGGGAATACGACCGGGCAATTGAATATTTCAAAAGATACGCCAACAATGCAGCCAACGATGACTCGAGAAGAAATGATGCTTTTGTGCGGCTGGGAGACAGTTATTTTGTGAACAGCAGCTACTGGCCGGCAATGGAAGCCTATAATTCTGCTATTTCAATGAACGGAACTCAAAACGATTATGCAGCTTTTCAAAAGGCCATTAGTTATGGGTTTGTGAACCGTAATGAGAGTAAGATCGAAGCATTAGGAGATTTCCTTAACAGGTATCCGCGTTCTTCCTATCGTGACGACGCATCTTACGAACTCGGGAACACGTATGTGGCCATGAACAATACTTCTAGGGCCATGGATGCCTATGACAGGCTGGTGAGAGAAGTTCCGGGAAGCTCCTTGGTGCCAAAAGCGCTGCTGAAGCAAGGGCTTATTTACTATAACCGGGATCAGGGAAACCAGGCTTTAGACAAAATGAAAAGAGTGGTGACGGATTATCCCAATTCTCCCGAAGCGGCACAGGCAGTTCAAACTGCCAGGTTGGTTTATATTGATCTAGGGCGAATCGACGAATATGCTGCCTGGGTGAAAAACCTGGATTTTGTCGAGATTACAGATGCTGATCTTGATAATACCACTTTTGAGGCTGCCGATAAGCAATACAGGGAAAACAATTCAGAAAAAGCGAGAGTTGCTCTTGAAAAATACATCCAATCTTTCCCGAACGGTTTACATTCTCTCGAAGCCAATTTCTACCTCGCTCAGTTATACTTCAGAGATGGGAATAAAGCTAAAAGTATCCCTCATTACAAGTTTGTGATCTACAGGGGAGGAAGTGAATTTAATGAACAGGCGCTCGCTCGTTTAGCCGAAGTATATCTTGACCAGCAAAATTATTCCGAAGCTATCCCGGTGCTGAAGCAATTAGAGACCGAAGCGGCTTATTCTCAGAATGTCATTTTTGCCCAGTCAAACTTGATGAAATCTTATTTGCAGGAAGACAGGTATTCTGAAGCTGTGAGTTACGCCGAAAAGGTACTTGCTAATCCTGCAGCTGAGAAAACTGCTAAGAATGACGCGCAGGTGATCATTGCCCGCGCTGCCATTAGAACAGGAAACGAGGCCCGGGCCCAACAAGCCTACGCCGAAGTAATGAAGTCGGCTTCGGGAGAGCTTGCCGCTGAAGCACTTTACTATGATGCTTACTTTAAACATAAGAACGGAAACTATAAAGCTTCAAACGACGCGGTGCAAAAACTTGCGAAAGAGTATTCCGGTTATAAATTGTACGGAGCAAAAGGGCTCGTATTGATGGGTAAAAACTTTGACCAGTTAGGAGATGCCTACCAGGCTACTTACATTCTGGATAATGTGATCAAGAATTTTGGTCAGTTCCCTGAAGTGGTAAAAGAAGCCAGAACAGAACTTGCCCGCATCAAAGCCAAGGAAGCCAGGACCAATGCTTCCGTAGAACCAACCAACAATTAATTCTCATAAAAAACCAAGCCTTCCCATGAAATTCAACTCATTAAGGAACAGTGCATTTATTATATCATTTCTGTTTGCAGGTATTCTGAGCGCCCAGGAGATCAAAAGTGATTCTATCGTGGTCGTAAAACCTTACACGCCAAGTGTGAGCGATGCCTTTAAGATCAAGGAGAAACCTGCCATTACAGATTCCATCAGTCTGGAAAAGAAGAACGTTACTTACAGTATTTTTTCGGTACCGGTGGCTTCTACGTTTTCTCCTGCAAAAGGTCGTGCGGCTAGTGTGGAGCGGGAGAGCCCTCAAAAAGTATATGACAACTACATCACGCTTGGCTTTGGTTCATATACCAGCGCTCTGGCTGAATTTTATAGTAACCTGGAAGTGAACAGGACCGATAACTTCGGAATATTCCTCACTCACAACTCTGCTCAGGGAGATATCGAGGATGTTGTTCTAGACGACCATTATTATGACACAGAGTTGAATCTGAACTATTCATCCCGCCAGCGAGATCTTGTATGGAATACAGATTTTGGAGTGGAGCATCAGTTGTATAACTGGTATGGAGTTTCTCCGGGGCCGGGTGAGAATTATGATTTTGATCCGCAGCACAACTTTTACAGCGTGTACGTTGGTGGGGAAGTTAACCTTGATGATTCCTTTTTCGAAAGGGCAAAAGCGAAGTATAGGTATTTTGGGGATGACTTCAATTCTACCGAACACCATTTGACCTTTAAGCCTACCATGGAATTGACTATTGGAGGGGAGCTTTTGAATACCAGTTTAATGCTTGACTATGTAAACGGATCTTTTGACCGCGATCTTTTCGTTGAAGACGGAATAAATTACGGTTATCTGAATGCCGGAATTTCATCTGGCTTATTGATCCTTAGAGATGATCTGACACTGAATCTGGGAGCTGCGATCTATTATGGGCTTGACACTGAGAATAGTGATGGTTCTGTATATGTATATCCGCAGGTTACGGCCAGTTACAGAATGGCAGGAGACTATTTTATTGCCTATGCCGGACTTGAAGGTGGATTGAAACAAAATACTTATTATAATTTTGCGAAGGAGAATCCATTCGTGTCCCCAACTTTGGCCATAGCTCCAACAGATCAACAGTATGATGCATACCTTGGCGCTAAGGGGAAATTATCTAATAGTGTGAGTTTTAATCTTAAGGGAAATCTTATTTCCGAAGATATGAAACATATGTTCGTGGCTAATCCTCCTGTTGCCGGTGCCAATCAGGAGCCATACGCCAACGTAAACTCCTTTGGAGTTGTCTACGATAAAGTGAAAACAGTTTCAGCGTTTGGGGAACTCAGCTTTGATGTGAACAGCAGTTTTAACCTTCGAGTGAACGGAGAGTATTTTGTATATGATACTGATGTTCAATCTGAAGTTTGGAACCTGCCTAATTTTAAGGCAAACCTTCTGGCTGATTACCAGATTACCAAAAACTGGTTTGCGGGCGCGAACTTCTTCTTGATAGGGGAAAGAAAGGATGTCGAGTATCAGAATGATATCTTCAGTCCCGAAGAAAATATTACCACTCTTGACAGTTATTTTGACATGAACTTAAATCTTGGATATCGCTTCAATGACAGGCTTTCGATCTTTGCTAAAGGAAAGAACCTGCTGGGTGATAATTATGAAAAATGGAAAAATTACCCGGTTTACGGGCTTCAGGTTATGGCGGGAGCAACCTATAAATTCGACTTCGGAAGATAAGAGTTGAAAAAGAGATTTTTAAAAAGCCGGACTCTATGAGTTCGGTTTTTTTGTGCCGTAAGTCTAACGTTAATTATTTCTTAACAATTACATAACATTGAATTTAAATCAAAATTTAGGCTAAGTAGGTATTTTTGCAGTTCTATAAAAAATCAGAAATAAAAACTATTTTACAAGCTTATATTGTAAGCGATTTAAACTCTCTACAAGAAAATGGCAAAAAAGAAATTTACACGTGTAAAAAGGGACAGGCCTTATTTGAATATCCTGGACTTTATGGTGCAGGAAAAGACGTTCCTGTTTATTGTAATAATAGGCCTTGCCTTGGCGGGAGTTATGGCAGGAAGTCAGACAGGAATGTGGCTTGGTTTCTTTTTTGCGGCCTATGCAACAGTAGCCAATGACAGTATTCAGTCATTGGGAACATTTATTGAGAGTAATAAAGACAAACAATGGTGGAAACTTTGGTTGTTCATTGGAGGGATATTCCTTCTCACAGTTACTTTTAGCTGGGTTTATTTTGATGGGGACGTTACCTATCAAAGACTTTTAAGCCCTGACGGGACTACTAAATATCCGCATCCTGAAACCTTTAGTTTCTTCCAGATCATCGCACCTTTAGTACTGCTTATTCTTACCAGGATGAGAATGCCTGTGTCGACCACTTTCCTTATTTTAAGTGTGTTCAGTGCAAATACTTCGGGGATCACTTCGGTAGTTTGGAAGAGTTGGACGGGATATATCATGGCGTTTGTACTATCCTTCCTGGTTTGGTACTTCTCCTATAACCTTATCAAGAAATACTTTAAAAGCCGAAAGTTCAATAAGAGCTGGAATATCGTTCAATGGGTTGTTTCAGGTACACTTTGGGGTGTATGGGTAATGCAGGATGGTGCGAACATCGCGGTTTTCTTACCAAGACAACTTGATGTATTCCAATTCTCGATCTTCGCCTTAACCATTTTTGCAGGTCTTGGTTTGTTATTTTACCTGAGGGGAGATAAGATCCAGGAAGTAGTAAGTGAGAAAGCAAGAATTTCAGACGTAAGAGCTGCAACTCTTGTAGATGCCACCTATGTGATCCTGTTAATATACAAGTTATTCATCAGTACCGTTCCAATGAGTACCACCTGGGTTTTCCTAGGGATAATTGGAGGGCGTGAAATCGCTATAAGTCTTGCCAGAACCAAGAAAGGTAAGAAGCACCGCAAGAAAGCAGGAAAAATGATCTTCAGAGATTTCTCTGCAGCCATGACCGGTCTTTTCATTTCGGTTGCCCTTGCAGCTGGTGCCAACGAAGAAATACGTACTGTGATTATCGATGCCCTGACAAGCTGGTAAACAGTATAAATTTTAATAAAAGTCAAATGCGCTCTTTTTTTAAGGGCGCATTTTTTATTTTTACCTAATTCAAGTTTTAATTATGAAAAAAATACTCTTTGTTTCCCTTTTCTTCGGAATGCTCGCGTCATGTGAAAAAAAGGAAGAAGTTGACCTGTTAGTGGTTAACGCTAGAATATACACAGTTGATTCAGATTTTTCCAAAGCGGAAGCTTTTGCGGTACATGACGGTAAGTTCGTTGAGATAGGTATTTCGAAAGATTTATCGAAAAAATATAAAGCCAAAGAAAAAATTGATGCCCAGGGAAAAACAGTATTTCCGGGATTCATTGATGCCCACGCTCATTTCTACGGACTTGGAATGCAGTTGCAGCATGTTGATCTTACTGAAACTAATAGCTTTGAAGAAGTAGTCAAAAGAATAACCGATTTTCAAAAGGAAAAGAAAGTTGATTTCATCGTAGGCAGAGGATGGGATCAGAATGACTGGGAGGAAAAGGAATTTCCCGTAAAAGATACTTTGGACATTCTTTTTCCTGATACTCCGGTGGCAATCACCCGTATTGATGGTCATGCATTGCTGGCTAACCAGGCGGCTCTAAATGCCGCAGGTATTACTTTCGAAACTCCTGCGGAAGGTGGAGAGATCGAAAAGAAGAACGGCAAACTAACGGGGATCCTTATCGATAATCCAATGATGCTTGTTGAAAATGCGATTCCGAAAGCAGGAAAACAGACAGAAGCTACCGCTTTACTGGATGCTCAAAAAATGGCTTTTCAGTATGGTCTTACTACGATAAATGACGCCGGACTGGATAGAAGCACCATCGAATTGATCGATAGTCTTCAGCAGAAAGGGGATCTTAAGATGAGGATCTACGCGATGATCAGCAATACTCCTGAAAATCTAGATTATTACCTGGATAAAGAACCTTATAAAACAGACAGGCTGAACGTTCGTTCGGTAAAATTCTATGCTGACGGAGCCTTAGGTTCTCGTGGCGCGGCTTTAAAAGAGCCTTATTCAGACAAGCACAATCACTTTGGAGCCTTATTATCTTCGGTAGATGATTTTAAAAGGACCGCAGAGCGTATCGCTAATTCAGAATATCAAATGAATACTCACGCCATAGGAGACTCTGCCAATTATGTGGTTTTAAAGACCTATGATTCTTTGATGGGGAAAGAAGGAGATCGTCGTTGGAAAGTGGAGCATTCCCAGGTGATCGACCAGGAAGATTTCGGTTACTTCAGCAAGAATATTATTCCTTCTGTACAACCTACCCATGCTACCAGTGATATGTACTGGGCCAAGGACAGGCTGGGGGAGGAACGTGAAAAAGGCGCTTACGCTTATAAGCAATTACTGGATCAAGCCGGAATAATCGCCTTAGGAACAGATTTTCCGGTGGAAAAAGTAAGTCCGTTTTTGACCTTTTACGCTTCCGTTGCAAGAAAGGACACGAAAGACTATCCCGAAGGAGGATATATGAAAGAGCAGGCGTTGAGTAGGGAGGAGACCTTAAAAGGGATGACCATCTGGGCGGCCTATAGTAATTTTGAAGAAGATGAAAAGGGTAGCATTGAACCCGGAAAATTTGCTGATTTTGTTATTCTCGAACAGGATATCATGGAGATCCCGGAGAATGAAATTCCTAATATAAAAGTGAATTCAACTTATTTAGGAGGAGAAAAGGTGTTTTAAAGGCCTTTTTTGGGGAGTAACGGAAAGGCCGTTGGAAAAGTGATCTTATGGCGTCACTCTGAATTTATTTCAGAGTCTATTGATTTGAATCTTAAAACCAGGAAGAACCTGAAACCAGTTCAGGTTGACGTAATTTTCGCTCCTCTGGCAGGCTTTTTTATTTTCCACCATTCGCTATAAGATCTCGATGACAGTGCTCATCAAAATCGAGGCTTCCGGTAGCGGACTGGTTTCCGAAATCCTGTAAAGCGGCCATTAAGCAACTTTCAACATCGCAATGCGCTTTATTCTCCGGATCCTGGTCTTCATGAAGGGTTTGGGCGGGAGTTCCGTTATTTACAAGGCCAAAGAGGTGCCCGAATTCATGCTTGATGGTGGTGGCCTGGATCTCATCACTTGAAACGGTGCCAAGGCTGGAGGCCAATTCCCTGATCTCTTTTTGAAAGATCACCATAGAAGTGTTTCTGTAAGCTTTGCCCAGGATCACGTTTTCCCCGGTTGAGGAATCACTTTTATTATCGGCGATGAAAATAAAAGTGCTGAGTTTATTTCCTGAAGTGAAGACAGTACGCTGTTCCTCCTCAACATTCCTGATTTCAGAAAGGGAATATGTGCCTGCTCCCGGTGCGGCAATAGCTCTCGTTTTGATGGAGACTCCGCCGGGTTTGTTCAGGTATTTTTTCAGAAATGTTTCCAGGGTGGAAATGGAATTTTGAGAAGGCTCATAACCGGTCACATATACCATCTCGACCTCTAAAGAAGTGTAACTCTCATCACTCAGGAAAGACCTCGCAGAAACCCCTAAAGGACGATCATCTGGTGCTACTTCCTCTTCTGTTGAACAGGAAACAACCAGTAAAAAGAACACGCTAAGTAGGGAAAGTATCTGAGATTTTATTTTCATCAGGTGCTTAAGATTTTTTTAAAGTTAAACGGGCCAGGTAGTCATAATGTTCCCCTTTCTTCACCAGTTCACAATTAAATCCATTCTTGGCCGAAGCTAAATATAATGAATCAAAATCAAGGTACAGCCAATCAAAGGTTTTTGAAGTTTCCCCTTTATAACTCAAAGAGTAGGTAAGTTCCCCATAATACCCATGCGCGGCATCTACCCAAACTCCGCCGTCTTCATCGGTGTCAAATAGGTAAACCAGGTCTGAAGAATCTATTAAAACCTGCCCTTCCGGATTCAGCAGGGATCTTAATTTTTTAAAGAAGGCATCCAGATTTCTCATTTTACCCACTATTCCGGTGCCGTTCATAAGCATAAGAATGGTGTCATATTTTTCTTCGGAAAGATCTTCAAAAGCGAGTTTTCTGGCGTCTGTGATCCCACGCTTTTTACATATTTCTATCGCTCCTTCGGAAGTATCGATGGCCGTAACTGCTAGCTTTTTTTCTTTCTGAAGGTAAAGTACATGGCTTCCGGCGCCGCAACCAACATCCAAAACCCGACCTTTAGCTAATGTCAGAGCCTTTTTTTCCAAAGGAGGCATTTCTTTATAGCTTCTGAATAAATAAGGTACAGGGATGACATCGTCATCAAAGTCGGGAGAGTGCACTGTGATATCCTCCTCGTCTCCCGATTCAAAATAGGCTTTTATGGCTTTTCCGAAGATATCGGGATCATTTTTTTCGTTGTTCAAGCTTGTGTTCTTTTTATCTTTGCAACATGCAGGAAGAAATAAATGGGCTCCCGCAAAGGGCCAAAGATAAGCATAAGGAGAATAAAAAGTTTTTTTCTAAGCTTAAAAAGAAGCCTCCCAGGCATTTAGATCAGCAAATGCAAGAGATTCACGATGAGGAGTTTGAGCGAACAGACTGCCTTAAATGCGCGAATTGCTGTAAAACCACGGGTCCGCTTTTCACTAATAAGGACATTGAGCGCATTTCAAAATTTCTTAAACTGAAGCCTCAGCAATTCATTGACCAGTATCTAAGGATAGATGAAGAGAATGATTACGTATTACAGGAAGTGCCCTGTACTTTTCTTGATGCGGAGAACTACTGTATGATCTATGATGTTCGTCCAAAGGCCTGCAGTGAATTCCCTCATACCAATCGAAAAGACTTCCATAAAATAAGTAATCTCACCATGAAAAATGTCGCGATCTGTCCCGCAGCTTTCAATATAGTGGAGGAGATGAAGAAACGGTTGCCTTAAAGTTTCAAGTTGCAAGTTGCTTGTTGCATGTTGTAAGTTCTTGTTGTACTTTACAGTAAAACCAAAAGTAATGGCTAAATCGTACAGGGATCTCGAAATTTATACTTCTTCTCTTCAACTTTTCTACCAACTTCATCCTTTGAGCCTTCAGTTGCCTAAATATGAATTATATAAGTTAGGTAGTCAAGTCCGAAGATCTTCTGACTCAATCGTAACTAATATTGTCGAAGGATATGGTAGAAAGAAATATAAAGCAGATTTTTTAAAGTTTCTTATTTATGCGCATTCAAGCAGTGATGAAACGATTTGTCATTTAGAAAAGCTAAATTATTTGTATCCTGAAATTATGCAAGATCATAAGACCTTAAAATCAGATTACGAAATACTAGGTTCCAAGATCCTGGCATTTATTAGGTATGTAGAAAACTCCTAGAGAACTTGATATAACCTGCAACTTGCAACCTGGAACCCACTCATTTTAACCTTTTAAGGATACGACAAATACTTTTGCCTAACGATCTTGAACCTCTCTAATCCCGGTTTCCATATTTCTCTGATCTCTTCAGACGTCAAACCTTCTTCGATCTGGGTTTGCAACTTGGTAGTTCCTGCTAATTTTGTAAAGAAACTGTTGAAGAATACCTTTTGGTCTGAAGTGTTTTGAAAGGCATTTATCAGCCATTCCAGGTTGATCTTACTCAATTTTGGATGTTGAGTAAGGTCTTTTCCAAAGCATTCTTCACCTAAATGCTTAGGTGATTTCGCACCCTCATTAGATTTAGGTGTATAAATGAAGGCGTATTTTTCGGCAGGTAAATATGGAGATCCGAAAACCTGGAATTGTTTGCTGGTTCCTCTTCCGGCATTGACATTGGTGCCTTCAAAAAAGCAAAGGCTGGGATATAAATTGATCGCCTGTGCGTTGGGTAGGTTGGGAGAAGGCTTTACCGGGAGGTCATACGATCTTGAGTGATCATAATTTTCCATTTCAATAATGGTAAGATCAGCCTGGATTCCGTTTTTCAGCCATTTTTCACCGTTCACCATTTTAGCATATTCCCCAATGGTCATCCCGTGAACCACAGGAACGGTATGCATGCCCACAAAACTCTTATGATCTGGCTCGAGGATTGGTCCGTCAATATAATGTCCGTTCGGATTCGGTCTGTCAAAAACGAGTACCGGGATATTATTTTCGGCAGCGGCCTCCATCACGTAGTGAAGGGTAGAAATGTAGGTGTAGAATCGCGCGCCTACATCCTGGATGTCAAAAATGAGAATATCAAGGTCCTTTAATTGTTCGGCTGATGGTTTCTTGTTGTCTCCATATAAAGAGATGATGGGTAGTCCGGTTTTGGGATCCTTTCCGTCTTTAACGACTTCCCCGGCATCTGCGGTTCCTCTGAAACCATGCTCGGGTGCAAAAACGGTTTTCAGGTCAACCTCAAAACCAAGCAGGAAATCTACCAGGTGCATAGGTTGTCCTTCAGCAGGAATGATACTGGTTTGATTTCCGACGAACCCTACTTTTTTACCTTTAAAAAGGGGTAGATATTCGCCTACTCTTTCGGCGCCCATTACGATTCGGGCCTGCTGTACAGAAACGGAATCCTGTACTGTTTCTTTGTTGTTCTCTTTTTCCGCGGAAGTGTTTCCGCAAGCGGTGATGCTGACAAGTACGAATAAAAATGTACTTTTGAAAAATCTTAAAATCATAAGCGACTCTTGAATCTTGAATTTTTTATAGCCAGGCGCCTGATAAGTGCGAAGCAACACAAAAGTAGCATTTCGGCTCCTATAATAAAAATTGCCATTGTGGCAATTGCTATTGGGGTTATCATGATGCTGGTGGCCTTCGCGACCGGAATTGGTTTACAGCAGAAGATTCGGGAAAAAATGTCGGCTTTTACCGGTCATATCACCATTTCCAACTACGATAATAACAATTCCCAGGTTTCCCTGAAGCCTATTTCTCTGGATCAGGATTTTTATCCCGAATTCACTTCGGTTGAGGGAATTTCTCACGTGCAGGCTACCGCATATAAAGGAGGGGTGATACGGACGGCTTCAGATTTTGAAGGTATTATCATAAAAGGTGTTGGCACCGATTATAAATGGGACTACTTTAAAGACTTTCTGATAGAGGGTGAGTTGCCCGAATATTCAGATGGGCTGAATGAGCAGGTGCTTATTTCAGAATATATCGCCAGACGTTTGGGCTTCAAAGTAGGGGATAAGGTGGTTACGTACTTTTTGAGAGAAGACAGCCGCAAAACTCCATTATTGCGTGCCTTTGAAGTAACAGGAATTTACAGTTCGGGTTTTCAGGAGTTTGATGAGCTCTATATGATCGCAGATATCAGACATATTCAACGATTGAATAAATGGGAGAAAAATGAAGTAGGGAACTTTGAGGTCTTCCTGGAGGATTTTAGTGAACTTGACGAAAAGGGCAGGCAGATCTATGAGAATACCGGTTCCTTCCTTGATACACGAACTATAAAGCAGAAATATTTTTCCATTTTTGAATGGTTATCCCTTTTCGATTTCAATATCGCTCTTATTATCGGGATCATGATCCTGGTGGCAGGTATCAATATGATTACCGCTTTACTGGTATTGATCCTGGAACGCACCCAAATGATAGGCATCCTGAAAGCTTTAGGGAGTAATGACTGGAGTATTCGGAAGATCTTCCTTTACAATGCGGGATACCTTATACTTTTAGGTCTCTTTTGGGGTAACCTGATTGGATTAGGATTGCTCTTCGCTCAAAAATATCTGGAGCTTATTCCTCTTAACCCTCAAACTTACTATGTGACCGAAGCTCCTGTCTACATTGGCTGGGAATATATCGTAGGAGTTAATGTTGGTACATTGATACTATGTATGCTGATGCTGCTGGTACCGTCCTTCATCATCACGCGTATTACGCCCGTCAAAGCCATGAAATTTGATTAGGATTTACCTTTTTTGAAAGTAATGTGCTTCAGCTTTTTGCGACCTATTTTAAAACCTGCTTTTTTTGTTACCTTTGCAGCCGCAAAAATTTTGTTATGGAATACGCTGAAAATATCTTAGGTACCATCGGGAACACCCCTTTAGTGAAGATCAATAAACTTGCTGAAGAGATCGATGCCTTGGTACTTGCTAAATATGAAACCTTCAATCCCGGAAACTCGGTTAAAGACCGTATGGCGGTTAAAATGATCGAGGATGCTGAGGCTGCCGGACTGTTGAAACCGGGTGGAACTATTATAGAAGGTACTTCCGGAAATACTGGAATGGGCCTAGCCCTTGTCGCCATTGTAAAAGGTTACAAAATGGTCTGTGTGATGGCCGATAAACAATCCAAAGAAAAGGTCGATATTCTTAGAGCTGTTGGGAGCGAGGTCATAGTTTGCCCTACAGATGTAGAGCCTGACGATCCAAGGTCTTATTATTCTACTTCTAAAAGACTGGCAGAAGAAACTCCGAATTCCTGGTACGTAAATCAATATGATAACCTTTCAAACCGAAAGGCTCACTATGAAACTACCGGGCCTGAGATCTGGAAACAGACCGATGGAAAAATCACTCATTTCGTAGTAGGTGTTGGTACCGGCGGAACTATTTCCGGAGTTGGAAAATATTTAAAAGAACAAAACCCGAACATCAAAGTTTGGGGGATTGATACCTATGGTTCGGTTTTTAAAAAATACCACGAGACCGGGGAATTTGATGAAAAAGAGATCTACCCTTATGTTACAGAAGGTATTGGAGAAGATATACTTCCGAAGAATGTGGATTTCGACATTATTGACGGATTTACCAAAGTGACCGATAAGGATGCTGCGATCTACACTCAAAGACTGGCGAAGGAAGAAGGAATGTTCCTTGGGAACAGTGCAGGAGCAGCTATGAAAGGTTTACTTCAACTGAAGGAACATTTCAAAAAAGATGATGTTGTAGTCGTTTTATTCCATGACCACGGAAGCCGTTACGTTGGAAAAATGTTCAACGATGACTGGATGCGTGAAAAAGGATATATTGAATAATTAAGATTGAGGAGTCCGGGTTTAGGACTCTATGCACATAGAAAGCTGCCTTGCCAAAGGTGGCTTTTTTTATTCGTTTTGCTGAATTTTTTTTGGCGCATCAGTTTGTTGGGCCAGCCAGAAGATAAAAGCGCCTGTAAAATATAGAAATATATCCACAACATCATAGGTGTACCTTTCTGTTATCCGGGGCAGGTAAAATTCAAAATAAACAGCATATAATGCGGCCAGGGAAAAGGCTGAAAAAAGATTGATCTTAAGGTTTTTATCTGGATTCATTTTCCGGATAATATAATGACATATACTTAAAACTATAGGCATACACAACAGGTCGTTCAAATGCGAGGAGAAAAATGCCGGTAGCTGTACAGGGAGCCGCAGAAGAAGCAGATTCAGAAGAAATATTCCGAAAGAAAGCCAAAATAATAGATTGATTCTTTTCATATCAGGAACAGAGCTGTAATAAATGCCAGTGCACCTCCAATGATCATAACCGCCAGCCATACATTAAACCCAACCTTTCTAAGGCCCTTTATGAATTTACTTTCCTTTTTTAAAGGAGTCTGTTGTTGTTGCTTTATAGCTTTTTTCTCCTCTGGTGCCCGTTCGGAAGGTTCCATAGTTATTAAATTTTTAGTAAGATAAAATTTTCACCTCAATCATACTGTCATCCCAGCCTGTTTAACCCGGGATTAAGATATAATCATTTACCTGTATGCGGTAAAAGTACTAAAGGAGGTTGGCTATTGCTTAAGAAAATATATTTTAGTGATTCTAAAAATTCAGATTATGAAGAGAATTCTATTACCAATTTTATTATCTGTGCTGTTATTTGGCTGCAAAGAGAATTCCCCTGAAAATATGAATGAAGAGCATGAAAGCTCTTTAAGTTACCTTGCCCTGGGAGATTCTTATACCATAGGGGAAAGTGTGGAACCTGAAATGCGTTGGCCGGTTCAGTTGGTGGACAGCCTGCGTGATCGGGAAATAAATGTGAACTATCCGGTCATCATCGCAAAAACAGGATGGACTACAGGTGACTTGTTGGGGGCAATGGACCAGAAACTGGATCAGGAAAAATTTGATCTTGTTTCGGTTTTGATCGGTGTTAATAACCAATATCAGGGAAAATCAATTGAAGCATACGAAGCCGATCTCCACGAGATCTTTCAACAGGCCATTAATCACTCTAAAAGGGGGAAAGACGGTGTTTTTGTAGTGAGTATCCCAGATTATGGAGCGACTCCTTACGGTGAGCCTCGAGCCGAGGAAATTGGTCGTGAAATAGCGGAATTCAATTCGGTTTTTGAGCAGGTAGCCCGGAAATATGAAATTGACTTTTACAATATTACTCCCATCTCGGAAAAAGGTTTAGAAGAAAAAAATCTGGTGGCTTCAGATGATCTTCATCCCAGCGGGGATATGTACAGTCTGTGGGTAGAAGAATTTGTGGATGAGGTTTTAGCCAAGGCTGCTGCCGGGAGTTGACTTTTTTATCAATAAATAGCTGTAATTCAGCATCATAAGGATAAATGTTTTATTTTTATTTGATGCAGGAGGACTACTTACACTATTTATGGAAATTTCAGAAATGGAAGAATATTTCTTTGACCACCTCTGAAGGTTTTCCCATAACTATTCTTAATACCGGAACTCATAATTTTTTGTCCGGCCCTGATTTTTTTAATTCCCGTATTGTAATAGGTAAGCAGCAATGGGCCGGAAATGTGGAGATCCATATCAGAGCTTCAGACTGGTACAGGCATGCACACCATGAAGATCCCGCCTATGACAGCGTGATCCTTCACGTAGTGTGGGAACATGATTCTGAAGTGTACCGGAAAAATGATACCGTAATTCCGGTACTGGAGCTTAAGAATTTTGTTCAGAAAGATGCTCTCGTACGGTATGAGGATCTGCTTGCAAAAGATCAAAAATGGATAAACTGCGAGCGGGATTTCCCTTCTATAGATGATTTTGTGATTGAGAACTGGCTGGAGCGTCTCTATGTAGAACGGCTTGAAAAGAAATCGGCTGTGATCGAAGAGCTGTTGAATAGATCATCGGGAGACTGGGAAGAAGTTCTTTTTAAAATGCTGGCCAAAAACTTCGGGTTGAATATAAACGGGGATGCTTTTTTAAGTACTGCCGACTCCATTCCATTTTCCGTTGTTAGGAAATGCATGAAAGAAAGAACCGGTTTCGAGGCGATACTTTTTGGGCAATCAGGTTTGCTGGAAGATGGACATGAAGAACCATATTTTCACTCTCTGCGGCGGAAATACGAATTCCTTCAGAATAAATTCAGTCTGAAAAAAGCTGAAATTCCAGTAAAATATTTCAGGTTACGGCCAGATAATTTTCCCGAAATACGTTTTTCTCAGCTGGCAGGAATTTATGAGAGTAGGTCTGGACTCTTTTCAGACATTAATGAAGCTGAAGAAATAGATGAGTTAAGGAATATTCTCAAGACGGAAGCCAGTGAATTCTGGAAGACACATTATACTTTTGCGAAACCGCATTCTGAAAGACGGAAGCCTGTCAGTACCGCATTTACTGACCTTCTGATCATTAATACCATTATTCCGTTAAAATTTTTGTACTATAAGAAAGTGGGTGTGGCTGATAAAGAAGAGGTCATGCTTGGTATAATGCGCAAATTGAAAGTAGAATCTAATGTGGTGGTCAATGGTTTTAACTCGATTAGGCCGAAAACAGGAATTACAGCCCTGCATTCCCAGGCGCTTTTACGACTAAAAAAGGAGTATTGTGATAACAACCGGTGCCTTCATTGCAGTCTGGGATTAAAAATTTTAAAAGAACAACCTCGAATTTAATATCTTTGTGACATGCAGCAGATGGTAAACCAGATACGGAGCTACTTTGAGAGACATGGATTCTATGTTTCCTCAAGGTTCGCAGATAAATTAGGAATGCGGGCCAAAAATGTCCGTCTTTTCTTTATTTACCTGTCCTTCGCTACTTTTGGTTTTGGTTTTGCCGTATATCTTACCCTTGCATTTCTTTTAAAATTTAAGGATATGATCTATGCAAAAAGAACATCCGTATTTGATTTGTGACGCTTCTGCGGAATCGGTCAAATCTGCTTATTACCTGAGATGGATTAACGTTTTCTTTGCAATTTAACTCAGGAAAATTTGAAAACGTTAATTTTTTTAGCATCTTGCTTCGCCGAAAAAAATCCTTAATTAAATTTTTAATTAGATCTTATGAGAAAGTACTTGCTTTCATTTTTATTTTCCATTTCAGTTTTCAGTTTGTATGCGCAAGAGCTAACAGTTGATGCTGAGGTTGAAAATCCATCAAAAGTAATTAATAACGGTTTTGTAGAATTGAATGTTGAAGGGGGAACACCACCTTATACTTACAAGTGGTCCAGTCAATCTACTCCTTTAGATTCTCCAAGATCTGAAGGTCTGGTAGAGGGGGTGCCTTATTCTGTGACAGTTACTGATGCTGCTGGCAATTCTGTGACTAAAGAATATACTGTGCCGGCTCAAGCTATCACAGAGCACTTTAACGGAACATTTGCTCCAATTGTTGAGAGCATGGGGAGCGTTCTCTTTTGGGATCCTTTTTCGGCCTTAGGGATCTATGATCCTGTAGTATATGCAGACCTTAAGAGAGTGCCTGCACCTCGCTGGTCAGCTACTGTAGATGCAAAATTCGTATTGAAAGAATGGCTGATAGCAGAAGGAGCCCAGGTGAAAGAAGGAGATGCTATCGCTGTTGTTGCTATGGATGGTGAAGATGCTACGGCATACGCCAACGCTAACGGGACACTGTCGTATTTGGTGCCTGAAGGAGGCGTGATCTATAACTCAGAAAACAAAGAGCACATTATCGAGCAGGGAGCTCAATACCTTGCTGCAATTAAATATGATGAGCCGATTGCGTTGTTGCACCCTAACGGAGACCCTCAAACAAAGGATATTCCGTTCATCGTGGTTTGGCTTGTGTTTGGAGCTTTATTCTTTACTTTAAGAATGGGCTTTATCAATATACGCGGATTTAAACACTCATTAAATCTTGCACGTGGAAAATATGACGATCCCGATGCGCCGGGGCAGGTGACCCACTTCCAGGCTCTTGCTACAGCTGTATCAGGAACCGTAGGTCTTGGAAACATTGCCGGGGTTGCTGTTGCTGTCTCTTTAGGAGGAGCGGGAGCTACTTTCTGGATGATCATTGCCGGTCTTTTAGGAATGTCCTCAAAATTTGTCGAATGTACCTTAGGTGTTAAATATCGTTTTATCAATAGTGAAGGGCGTGTATTTGGTGGGCCAATGAACTACCTTAGATATGGTCTTGAAAGAAGAAATATGAACGGCCTTGGAAAAGTGCTGGCTGTATTCTTCGCAATCCTTGCTATTGGAGCCTCTTTTGGTGGAGGTAACATGTTCCAGGCTAACCAGTCTTTCGTGATCCTTGCAGGTCAGTTTCCAATTCTTGAAGGAAACGGATTTATCTTCGGATTGATCGTTGCTGTAGTAGTTGGTATCGTGATTATTGGAGGGATTTCCAGTATCGCGAAAGTGACAGAAAAGATCGTTCCTTTCATGGCGGCGGTATATGTCTTGGGAGCCCTTACCGTGATTGGGGTAAACATTGAAAATATTGGTCCTGCTTTTTCAGCGATCATCGACGGAGCTTTTAGCCCGAGTGCCTTGAAAGGTGGTGTGATAGGAGTGTTGATTGTAGGATTCCAAAGAGCGGCATTCTCGAATGAGGCCGGGGTTGGATCTGCTGCGATCGCTCACTCCGCTGCAAAGACCAATAATCCTCCGTCTGAAGGATTTGTATCTCTTCTTGAACCATTTATTGATACGGTTGTAGTGTGTACACTTACTGCATTAGTACTGATCTTTACCGGAATGCACGAAGTAGAAGGAATAGGAGGAGTTGAATTGACATCTAGCGCCTTTGGTAGTGTGATCTCCTGGTTCCCATATGTTCTGGCAACCGCAGTATTCCTGTTCGCTTTCTCTACAATGATCTCATGGTCTTACTATGGAATGAGGGCCTGGACCTATTTATTCGGAAAAAGCCGAAGAACAGAGCTTGTCTACAAGTCTTTCTTCCTGGTATTTGTAGTGATTGGAGCTTCTGTAAGTTTAGGGGCTGTACTGGATTTCTCAGATATGATGATCCTTGCCATGTCATTCCCTAACATTATTGGACTTTATATCATGTCTGGTGAAGTGAAAAATGATCTCAACGAATATCTTCGTAAATTGAAAGACGGTGAGCTTTTTCACAAACCTGAAAAGAAAAAAGTGAAGAAGGCCTCTTAAGCTTTTAAAATGAAAAATATCAAATCCCATTTTGTTTTCAATCGAAGTCAACAAAATGGGATTTTTCTTTTGGTGCTAATTATAATAGTGTTGCAACTCGTCTATTTTTTCTATCCTTTTTCTTCGGAAGTAGTAGAGGGTCGCGAGCAGCAAAAAGTAGTTGAGGAATTACAGCGGAGCGTTGATTCTCTAAAATCAATTGCTGCGGAAAAAGGCACTTTTGAGCTGCAACCTTTTAACCCGAATCTGATCTCTGATTATAAAGGATATACCCTTGGCATGTCTGTGGAGGAAATTGACAGGCTTCTTGCATTTCGGGAAAAAGGTCTTTGGGTTAATTCTTCGGAAGAGTTCCGGGAGGTCACAGGGGTTTCAGATTCACTTCTGAAGAAAATAGCGCCTTATTTCAAATTTCCGGAATGGAAGAAAAAGGAGATCTCAAATAAAGACATTCCAAAAAACACCCTTTCGACACCTAGGAAAAAACAAGATCTAAATGCAGCTTCCACCGAAGAACTTCAGGTAATAAATGGTATTGGAGAAAAGCTTTCAGAAAGGATCGTGAAGTATCGTTCCAAAATTGGTGGTTTCCGAAGTTCTCTTCAGCTTGAAGATGTATATGGGTTGTCTCCTGAAGTAATTGAAAGATTGAACAGGGCTTTTGAAGTAAGATCAATTCCGCAGGAGAAATTATCTTTAAACTCCATAACAGTACTGGATCTCTCAGAAATACCCTATTTCAACTATGAGCTCGCAAGGAGCATTATAACCTACCGCCAAAACCGGGGAACGATCTCAAGTTTCGAAGAATTGGAGCATATAAAAGGCTTTCCGGTTGATAAAATAGAGAGAATTAAATTATATTTGGCAATCGACTAAGGCCCTGGTGCCTTATCCCCCGTAAATTTTTCAGATAATACGATTATTACAACATTTATGAATAGCAGATATTTTACAGAAGAACATGAATTATTCAGAAAAAGCTTTCAGGAGTTTTTACAAAAGGAGGTAGTCCCGCATATTGAAAAGTGGGAAAAGACCGGAACAATCGAGCGTTTTATCTGGAAGAAATTCGGTGAAATGGGATATTTCGGATTGAATTACCCAGAGCAGTATGGAGGTATGGGATTAGATATTTTCTACACGGTGATCTTTTTGGAAGAGCTTCAGAAAATAAATTCGGGAGGCTTTGCGGCCGCCATGTGGGCGCACGCGTATTTAGCCATGACCCATGTGAATGCTGAAGGGAGTGAAGAGATCAAGCAAAAATATCTTACCGCCAGTATTGAAGGTGAAAAAATTGGATGCCTCTGTATTTCTGAACCTTTTGGAGGGTCTGATGTAGCCGGTATGAAAACTACAGCGGTAAAAAAAGGTGATAAATATGTGATCAATGGTTCCAAGACCTTTATAACAAACGGAGTTTATTCAGATTATTTGGTGGTTGCCGCCAAAACCAATCCGGAGCTTCATAATAAAGGGATGAGTATTTTCATAGTTGACAGGGATACTCCGGGAATTTCGGCTACTAAGCTTGATAAACTGGGCTGGAGAGCTTCAGATACCGCAGAGATCGCTTTTGATAATGTTGAAATCCCTGCAGATCATCTTATGGGGGAAGAAGGAAAAGGTTTTCCTTATATTATGCAGCATTTCGCGTCTGAAAGATTGATCATGGGGATCAATGCTCATGCGCGGGCAGCATATGCGCTGGATTATACCTTGAAATATATGAGTGAGCGGGTGGCTTTTGGAAAAACGATTGACCAGTTCCAGGCCTTGAGACATGGGATTGCTGAAATGGCCAGTGAAGTTGAAATGAACAGGGAATTCAATTACTCCATCGCCGAACGTCTTGGGAAAGGAGAATATGTTGTGAAGGAGGCTAGTATGTCTAAGATGCTGTCTACTAAAATGGCAGATGAGGTCATATACAAATGTCTTCAGTATCTTGGAGGTTACGGTTATATGGAAGACTATCCATTGGCGCGACTTTCCAGAGACAGCAGGTTAGGGCCAATTGGAGGAGGAACTTCAGAGATCCTGAAGGAAGTAATTGCCAAGATGGTGATTGATAAAAAGGAATATAAGCCGGCCGCCAAATAAGCGGGTTTCTACCGGAAACAAAAAATATTTGAAATAAAACTAAATAAGATTGCGGGATTGTAGAAATGGACTATCTTTGCAACTTAAATTTCTAAAGAAAGGAGGTGTCACTATGTTAATTATACCAGTTAAAGACGGAGAGAATATTGATAGAGCGCTGAAGCGTTTCAAGCGTAAATTTGATCGTACAGGAACTATGCGTCAGTTAAGAAGTCGTCAGCATTTCACAAAGCCGTCGGTAGAACGTAGGGCTCAAGTCCAAAAAGCTGAATACATTCAGCATCTAAGAGATCAGGAAGAGATCTAGTATCTATTCCTAAGCCTGAGTTCTTAGGTATACAAATAAATAACTGTTGGTTGGTTAAAGTTTGATAACTTTGCTTTCCAACAGTTTTTTTATGCCCCATACCCAATTCTTAGAATATCTCGAATTCGAGAAGAAATATTCCGAACATACTATAACAGCCTACAGGAAAGACCTGCTTTCTTTTTCTGAATTCATTGCTGCGGAATATGATTCGAATGATCTTACAGGGGTGAATTATTCCCAGGTGCGTAGCTGGATCGTTAACCTAGTTGAAAGTGGGCTATCCAATAATAGTGTAAACCGCAAGGTTTCTTCTTTGAAGTCTTATTACAAATTCCTTCAAAAGACAAAACAACTGGAGGTTTCTCCGCTAGCAAAGCACAAATCCATGAAAGTGTCAAAGAAGCTGCAAATACCTTTTTCTGAAGATGAGGTAGGGGAGGCGCTGGGTTCTTTGTCTGCTGAAGGTTTTGAGGAGGTGCGCAACAAACTGATGGTCGAGATCTTTTATTCAACCGGGATCAGGAGGAGCGAATTGATCAATATCAAGCTTTCAAATGTGGATATTTACGGAAAGTCTTTAAAAGTGCTGGGGAAAGGAAATAAGGAGCGATATATTCCTCTTTTGAGTTCTGTAGTTGACACCTTGAAAGCCTATCTGGCTGAGAGAAAAGAGGTTGAAAATTCAATTTCCGGGGGGTATTTATTTTTAACCTCGAAGGGAGTTAAAATGTACGATTCCCTTGTTTATAGAACAATTAATAATTATTTTAGAGGTATCTCGAGTAAGCTAAAAAAGAGTCCGCACATACTGCGACATTCCTTTGCTACTCATTTACTGAACCAGGGTGCTCATTTAAATGCTGTAAAAGAACTTCTAGGACATTCCAGTCTTGCTGCCACCCAGGTTTACACCCATAACAGCATGGCCGAATTGAATAGGGTTTATAAAAACGCGCATCCCCGGAACAGGAAAAAGGGACCAAGCTAAATTGTTTAATTAAACTTCAACTATTATGAAAATGAACTTACAGTCGGTCAACTTCACTGCAGATCAAAAATTAGTAGACTTTATTCAAAAGAAACTCGATAAGCTGGAAAACCATTTCGACAATGTCATTTATGCGGATGTATACCTGAAAGTTGAGAACACCAGTGAAAAAGAAAATAAAATTTCAGAAATTTTATTGAGTATTCCGGGTGATGAGTTAATCTGCAAAAAGAAGAGCCGAAGATTCGAAGTAGGTGTAGATGAATGCGTTAATTCCCTGGAGCGCCAATTGCAAAAAAGAAAGGATAAATTTAATGCCCGAGTTGCTTAAAATATTTTCCAGAAATGTTTTGAGAACTGAATAAAATTAATACATTTGCAGTCCGTTAGAAATAGCGGACTTTTTTTGTGTAAAAGAAGTGATTGGCCGATGTAGCTCAGCTGGCTAGAGCAGCTGATTTGTAATCAGCAGGTCGTGGGTTCGAGTCCCTCCATCGGCTCAAAAAAATAAGTAAAAAAGACTTATTTTGTAGTTCTTAAAATTTTGGAAAAAAAGCTTTGGAAGATAAATTTATTTTCTTTTAATTTGCGGCTTCAAAAACTAAGCCACAATGTAAAGCAAGTGGTTCTGTGAAATTTTGAAAAGGTAAAATAATTGGGGAGATACTCAAGCGGCCAACGAGGACAGACTGTAAATCTGTTGTTTTTTAACTTCGCAGGTTCGAATCCTGCTCTCCCCACAAAAATTAAATTCCAAAACAAATTCCAAATACCAAATTGGAAGTTGATGCTTGAGAAATTGGAATTTTAAAACTTGCGGGAGTAGCTCAGTTGGTAGAGCGTCAGCCTTCCAAGCTGAATGTCGCCGGTTCGAACCCGGTCTCCCGCTCTAAGTAGTTTGCATCAAAAGATGTGATTTACCACACTAAGAAAAGATCTCGTGAAAACGCAGATCTTGTCTTGTGAAATTTAGCGAAGAAATTCGCTGAGAACAGTCTCCAGAAAGTGTAGCTTGATGGGGATAGCCTTTTTTGCCGACGTAGCTCAGGGGTAGAGCGTTTCCTTGGTAAGGAAGAGGTCACGAGTTCAATTCTCGTCGTTGGCTCTAGATTTTGTATAAAATTGAACACTAATATATAACTAAGATTAAATAAGTATTAATTATGGCAAAGGAAACTTATGATCGTTCCAAACCGCACCTTAACATAGGTACAATTGGACACGTAGATCACGGAAAAACAACTTTAACAGCAGCTATTACTAAAGTATTGGCTGATGCTGGTTATTCAGAAGCTAGATCTTTTGATCAGATTGATAATGCTCCGGAAGAAAAAGAAAGAGGTATTACTATTAACTCTTCGCACGTAGAGTATTCTACTGCAAACCGTCACTATGCTCACGTTGACTGTCCAGGTCACGCCGATTACGTAAAGAACATGGTAACTGGTGCTGCTCAAATGGACGGAGCTATTCTTGTGGTTGCTGCTACTGATGGTCCAATGCCACAAACTCGTGAACACATCCTTTTAGGGCGTCAGGTTGGTATTCCAAGAATCGTTGTATTCTTGAACAAAGTTGACATGGTTGACGATGAAGAATTATTAGAGCTTGTTGAAATGGAAGTAAGAGATCTTCTTTCTTTCTACGAGTATGATGGAGATAATGGTCCTGTAATTTCAGGTTCAGCTCTTGGTGCACTTAACGGTGAGCAAAAATGGGTTGATACTGTATTGGAATTGATGGAGGCTGTTGATACTTGGATTGAATTACCACAGCGTGATGTTGATAAGCCATTCTTGATGCCTATCGAAGATGTATTCTCTATTACTGGTCGTGGTACTGTTGCAACTGGACGTATCGAAACTGGTGTTGCTAACACTGGAGATCCTGTAGAGATCATTGGTATGGGTGCTGGTAAATTGACTTCTACTATTACTGGAGTTGAGATGTTCCGTAAGATCCTTGATAGAGGTGAAGCTGGTGATAACGTTGGTATCCTTCTAAGAGGTATTGAGAAAACTCAAATCTCTAGAGGTATGGTAATTACTAAGCCAGGATCTGTAACTCCACACGCTAAATTCAAAGCTGAGGTTTATATCCTTAAGAAAGAAGAAGGTGGACGTCACACTCCATTCCACAACAACTACCGTCCACAGTTCTACGTAAGAACTACTGACGTAACTGGTACTATTAACTTGCCAGAAGGTGTTGAAATGGTAATGCCAGGTGATAACCTTACTATTACTGTAGATCTTATCCAGCCAATCGCAATGAACGTTGGTCTACGTTTCGCTATCCGTGAAGGTGGTAGAACTGTAGGTGCTGGTCAGGTAACTGAAATTTTAGACTAATTAGTCTTTCAATATAAAGTTAAGGTATTCGCCTCGGTGAATGCCTTGACTTATATTTACGGGTTTAGCTCAGTTGGTAGAGCACTGGTCTCCAAAACCAGGTGTCGGGAGTTCGAGTCTCTCAACCCGTGCTTAAAAAACGATCTTTTTTAGTCGCTTTTTGAAATAATATTGAACAATTTGGCAGGAGGCCTGTCCCGAATTAATTGAAGGAAGATTCTCGATTTGCCTGCACCTTTTTTAAGGTGAACTAAATAAAATACCATGGCAGGAATAGTTAATTATTTATCGGAGTCATATAACGAATTAAAGAACCACGTTACCTGGCCAACCTGGCCTGAGGCGCAACGCCTTACTGTTGTGGTGGCTGTTTTCTCTATTCTTTTCGCACTTGCGATTTGGGGGGTAGACACTGTCTTTAGTGGTGTTATCGAGCAATATTTTGAGTGGATTAAATCATAAGTTGTATTGCTATGGCAGAGGTGAAAGACAAAAAGTGGTATGTAGTTCGTGCCGTTAGCGGACAGGAAAATAAGGTAAAGGAATATATTGAGCGTGAGATCGCTCATGAAGGACTTGAGGATTTTATTGATCAGGTTCTTGTTCCGACTGAAAAAGTTATTCAAATAAGAAATGGGAAAAAAGTAAACAAAGAGCGTGTTTACTTTCCTGGATATGTAATGATCCTTGCCAATCTTGGTGGGGAAGTTACGCATATAATCAAATCCATAAATGGTGTAATAGGATTTTTAGGAGAGACAAAAGGTGGAGATCCTGTGCCTCTTAGAAAATCTGAGGTTAACCGAATGTTAGGGAAAGTTGATGAACTTTCTGTTAAGACAGATAACGTGGCGATTCCTTTCACGATCGGCGAAACTATTAAAGTGATTGACGGTCCTTTCAACGGGTTCAATGGAACGGTTGAGAAGATAAATGAAGAGAAGCGTAAGCTTGAAGTGATGGTGAAGATCTTCGGAAGGAAGACTCCGCTTGAATTGAGCTATATGCAGGTAGAAAAAGTATAATAACTGTTACACACACATATTTTCGATAGTTTTAGTATGCTTCCACTAACAAAACTATCATCTTAAAATTAGAAAAATGGCAAAAGAAGTAAGTAAGGTTGTTAAGTTACAAGTTCGCGGAGGTGCTGCTAACCCTTCACCACCAGTTGGACCAGCTTTAGGTGCTGCCGGGGTGAATATCATGGAGTTCTGTAAGCAGTTTAATGCCAGAACCCAGGATAAACAAGGTAAAGTATTGCCTGTTGTTATCACTGTGTACAAAGACAAGTCTTTTGACTTTGTTATCAAAACCCCTCCGGCTGCAGTACAAATTTTGGAAGCTGCAAAAGCTAAGAAAGGGTCTGGAGAACCAAACCGTAAAAAAGTAGCTAGTGTTTCTTGGGATCAGGTAAGAGCCATTGCTGAAGATAAAATGCAGGATCTTAATGCATTTACTATTGAGTCTGCAATGAAAATGGTTGCGGGAACAGCAAGATCGATGGGAATTACTGTAAAAGGACAAGCACCTTTTTAATCCAAAAAGAAATTAAAAATGGCAAGATTGACTAAAAAGCAAAAGGAAGCACAGTCTAAACTTGAAAAAGGTAAAACTTATTCGGTTACAGAAGCTTCAGCTTTAATAAAAGAGATTACCAATGTAAACTTTGATCCTTCTGTGGATTTGGCAGTTCGTTTGAACGTTGATCCTCGTAAGGCTAATCAAATGGTTCGTGGTGTTGTTACTTTACCTCATGGTACTGGTAAGGACGTAAAAGTTTTGGCACTTGTAACTCCAGATAAGGAAGAAGAGGCTAAAGCAGCAGGAGCAGATTACGTTGGATTAGATGAGTACCTTGACAAGATCAAGGGAGGATGGACAGATGTTGATGTGATCATCACTATGCCTAGTGTTATGGGTAAATTAGGACCGTTAGGACGTGTTCTTGGACCTAGAGGGCTTATGCCTAACCCTAAGACCGGTACGGTGACTATGGATGTTGCAAAAGCTGTCTCAGATGTTAAAGCCGGTAAGATCGACTTCAAAGTTGACAAGACTGGTATTGTTCATGCAGGTATTGGAAAAGCGTCTTTTGATGCTGAGAAACTTGCAGGAAACGCAAGAGAATTATTAACTACCCTTGTAAAATTGAAGCCTCAGGCTGCTAAAGGTGTATATATTAAAAGTATCTACATGTCTAGTACAATGAGTCCGAGTGTTGAGATTGATACTAAAAGGTTCACTGAGCAATAATATTATTAGATTATGACAAGAGAAGAAAAATCAAGAGTAATTGAAGATTTAACTGCCCAGTTAGCTGATAGTAACACTATTTATTTAGCAGATATTTCAGGTCTTAACGCCCTGAATACTTCAAACTTACGTCGTGCTTGTTTCAAAGCGAACGTAAAGTTAGCGGTAGTTAAAAATACTTTATTGGCTAAGGCCATGGAAAGTTCAGATAAGGATTTTGGTGAACTTACTTCAGTATTGAAGGGGAACACTTCTATCATGATTTCTGAAACTGGAAATGCTCCGGCTAAGGTAATTAAAGAATTCAGAAAAAAATCTGATAAGCCTTTACTAAAAGGCGCGTTTATTGAGGAAGCTATCTTCGTAGGAGATGATAAACTGGAAACTCTGGTTAACATCAAATCTAAGGAAGAGGTTATTGGAGATATCATCGGATTGTTACAATCACCTGCTAAAAATGTTGTTTCGGCACTTAAGTCTGGTGGAGGTAAAATTGCTGGAATTCTTAAGACTCTTTCTGAAAAAGAAGGATAAACGAAGTACGCACTTTTTAACAAATATAAATTACATTACATTTTAAAAACGATAGAAAATGGCAGATTTAAAAGATTTCGCAGAACAATTAGTTAACTTGACAGTTAAAGAAGTTAATGAGTTAGCTGATATATTAAAAGAAGAGTATGGTATCGAGCCTGCAGCTGCTGCTGTAGCTGTTGCTGGTGGTGCTGCTGCTGGTGGTGAAGATGCTGCTGAAGAGCAAACAGAATTTGACGTAATTCTTAAGGCTGCTGGAGCATCTAAACTTGCTGTAGTTAAATTAGTAAAAGAACTTACCGGTCTTGGCTTGAAAGATGCTAAAGAATTGGTAGATGGAGCTCCAAAACCTGTTAAAGAAGGTGTTGCAAAAGACGAAGCTGAAGCATTAAAAGCACAGTTAGAAGAAGCAGGAGCTGAGGTTGAGCTTAAGTAAGCTAAACCCACAAACTAATATAGGTTTAGACCCGGGGATTTGGTTCTCTGAGGTCTA
Source organism: Salinimicrobium gaetbulicola (assembly GCF_042676025.1). Classification (NCBI taxonomy): domain Bacteria; kingdom Pseudomonadati; phylum Bacteroidota; class Flavobacteriia; order Flavobacteriales; family Flavobacteriaceae; genus Salinimicrobium; species Salinimicrobium gaetbulicola. The sequence continues at coordinate 861,088 of NZ_JBHTJP010000032.1, read as the reverse complement.
AACCCTTTTGCGTATATAAACATTTCCTGTTTATTTCGCGTCCATTTTTTTATAATAACATAATTCCGTCCATTGATGTTAGCAACGCAAACTGAAAGATTGAATTTCTCTTCTGTGAAGAACAGGCCTGATTACCCTGACTTTTTGGATATCCAAATTAAGTCATTCCAGGACTTCTTCCAGTTGGAAACGAAATCAGAAGAAAGAGGAAATGAAGGTCTTTATAACACCTTCATGGAGAACTTTCCAATTACGGACACCCGTAATCAATTCGTACTAGAATTTCTAGACTATTTTGTGGACCCACCAAGGTATTCCATCCAGGAATGTATTGAGCGTGGTTTAACTTATAGTGTACCGCTTAAAGCACGGTTAAAGCTTTATTGTACAGACCCAGAGCATGAGGATTTTGAAACCATCGTGCAGGACGTGTATTTAGGGACTATCCCTTATATGACCCCTAGTGGGACATTTTGTATTAATGGTGCAGAGCGCGTAGTTGTATCTCAGTTACACCGTTCCCCGGGAGTATTCTTTGGGCAGTCGTTCCACGCGAACGGAACCAAATTGTATTCTGCCCGTGTTATTCCTTTTAAAGGATCATGGATTGAATTTGCTACCGATATTAACAGCGTAATGTATGCTTATATCGGTAGAAAGAAAAAATTACCTGTTACCACGCTTTTCCGTGCCATTGGATTTGAGCGTGATAAGGATATTCTTGAGATCTTCGACCTTGCAGAAGAAGTGAAGGTTTCCAAGTCTGGATTGAAAAAAGTGTTAGGCCGTAAATTGGCCGCTCGTGTATTGAACACCTGGTATGAAGATTTCGTAGATGAAGATACTGGAGAGGTTGTTTCTATCGAGCGTAATGAGATCGTGCTAGATCGTGACACCGTTCTTGATAAAGAACATATTGAAGAGATAGTAGAAACCGGTTCTAAAACCATTCTGCTTCATAAAGAGGATAATCAAACAGGAGACTACGCGATTATCCACAACACATTACAAAAAGATCCAACCAACTCTGAAAAAGAAGCGGTTGAACACATATACCGTCAATTACGTAATGCCGAACCGCCAGATGAAGAAACGGCAAGAGGTATTATTGACAAACTGTTCTTCTCAGACCAACGTTACAACTTAGGTGAGGTAGGTCGTTACAGAATGAACAAGAAATTAGGTCTTGATATCGCTATGGATAAGCAGGTGCTTACCCGTGAGGATATCATTACCATCGTTAAGTATCTTATTGAGCTAATCAACTCTAAGGCAGAGATCGATGATATCGACCACTTGTCTAACGGTCGTGTTAGAACAGTAGGAGAACAGTTATCTCAGCAGTTTGGTGTTGGATTGGCTCGTATGGCCAGAACAATTCGTGAGCGTATGAACGTACGTGACAACGAGGTGTTTACCCCAATTGACTTGATCAACGCGAAGACTCTTTCTTCTGTGATCAATTCTTTCTTTGGTACAAACCAGTTGTCTCAGTTCATGGACCAAACAAACCCACTTGCAGAGATCACTCACAAACGTAGACTTTCGGCTCTTGGGCCAGGTGGTCTTTCCCGTGAGCGTGCAGGGTTCGAGGTGCGTGATGTTCACTATACTCACTACGGAAGACTTTGTCCTATTGAAACTCCTGAAGGACCAAACATTGGTTTGATCTCTTCTCTTTCTGTTTATGCTAAAGTGAACGGAATGGGATTCATTGAGACACCTTACCGTGAAGTTGTTGACGGAAAAGTAAATATCAAAGATCAGCCTCGTTATTTAAGTGCTGAAGAGGAAGAGGAGAAAATGATCGCTCAGGCGAACATTCCAATATCTGATGACGGTACTATCGAGCCTGAAAGAATTATTGCACGTGAGGAAGGTGACTTCCCGGTAGTTGAACCAAAATCTGTTCACTACATTGACGTTGCACCAAACCAGGTTGCATCTATTTCAGCTTCTTTGATTCCATTCTTGGAGCATGATGATGCCAACCGTGCCTTGATGGGATCAAACATGATGCGCCAGGCCGTGCCTCTATTGAGAGTTGACTCTCCAATCGTTGGTACCGGACTGGAAAGACAGGTTGCTACAGATTCTCGAGTATTGATCAATGCGGAAGGAGATGGAACTGTAGAATATGTTGACGCAAACCAGATCACTATTAAGTATGACAGAACTGAAGAAGAGCGAATGGTTAGCTTTGATTCAGATTCTAAGACATATGAACTGGTTAAGTTTAGAAAAACAAACCAGGGAACCTCAATTAACCTGAAGCCTATCGTAAGAGTAGGAGACAGAGTTTCTAAAGGTCAGGTTCTTTGTCAGGGTTATGCTACCGAAGCTGGGGAACTTGCTCTTGGTAGAAACATGAAGGTTGCCTTCATGCCTTGGAAAGGATATAACTTTGAGGATGCCATCGTGATTTCTGAAAAAGTGGTTAGAGATGATATCTTTACCTCTATTCACATTGATGAGTATTCACTGGAAGTAAGAGATACTAAATTAGGTAATGAAGAATTGACCAACGACATTCCAAACGTTTCTGAAGAGGCTACTAAAGACCTTGATGAGAACGGAATGATTCGTGTGGGTGCTGAAGTGAAGCCTGGAGATATCCTAATTGGAAAAATTACTCCAAAAGGTGAAAGTGATCCAACTCCTGAAGAGAAACTTCTTAGAGCGATCTTTGGTGATAAAGCCGGAGACGTAAAAGATGCTTCTTTAAAAGCTTCTCCTTCTCTAAGTGGTGTGGTAATCAATAAGAAGTTGTTCGCTCGTGCCATAAAAGATAAGCGTAAGAGAGCTCAGGATAAGGAAGATGTTGCAGCACTTGAGAAAAAGTATGAAGCTAAATTCGCGATCTTAAAATCTGAATTGGTTGACAAACTTTTTGCGATCATTGGTGGTAAAACAGCACAGGGAGTAATGAACGACCTTGGGGAAGAGATCCTTCCAAAAGGTAAGAAGTATACTCAAAAAATGCTGAACTCTGTTGATGATTATACGCACCTTACTCAAGGTACCTGGACAACAGATGATCATTTGAATGCTTTGGTTGCAGACCTTCTGCATAATTACCGAATCAAGGAAAATGACATCCAAGGTAACCTTAGAAGAGAGAAATTCACTATTTCAGTAGGGGATGAATTACCATCTGGTATCATCAAATTGGCGAAGATCTATATCGCTAAGAAACGTAAGCTGAAAGTAGGGGATAAGATGGCAGGACGTCACGGTAACAAAGGTATTGTTGCCAGAATCGTTCGTCAGGAGGATATGCCATTCCTTGAAGATGGAACCCCTGTTGATATCGTGTTGAACCCACTTGGGGTACCTTCACGTATGAACATTGGGCAGATCTATGAAACTGTTCTAGGATGGGCCGGTCAAAAATTAGGTAGAAAATATGCTACTCCAATTTTCGACGGTGCTACTATAGACCAGATCAATGAACTAACAGATGAAGCCGGAATTCCTCGCTTTGGTCACACTTATCTTTATGATGGTGGAACCGGAGACCGTTTTGACCAGGCTGCTACTGTTGGTGTGATCTACATGCTTAAATTAGGTCACATGATCGATGATAAGATGCACGCGCGTTCTATCGGGCCATACTCACTTATCACCCAGCAGCCTCTTGGAGGTAAAGCTCAGTTTGGTGGTCAGCGTTTTGGTGAGATGGAGGTATGGGCACTTGAAGCCTATGGTGCTTCAGCTACCCTGCGTGAGATCTTAACTGTGAAGTCTGATGATGTAATCGGTAGGGCTAAGACTTATGAAGCCATCGTAAAAGGTGAGCCAATGCCAGAACCGGGACTACCTGAATCCTTCAACGTGTTGATGCACGAATTGAAAGGTCTGGGATTAGATATTAGATTAGAAGAATAAAAATTTGCGGCGTGTTGCTCACGCTTCACGCCGCATTTACAATAATTAGATAGCACCATTTATTATGGCTAGAAATAATGATAAGAATACAGTACAGAGGTTTAACAAGATCTCTATAGGTTTAGCTTCTCCTGAGTCCATTTTGGCAGAGTCTCGCGGGGAAGTTCTAAAGCCGGAAACTATCAATTATCGTACGCACAAACCTGAGAGGGATGGTCTTTTCTGTGAGCGCATCTTTGGTCCTGTTAAGGATTATGAATGTGCCTGTGGAAAATACAAGAGAATCCGTTATAAAGGCATCGTTTGCGATAGATGTGGTGTTGAAGTAACTGAAAAGAAAGTACGTAGAGATCGTGTGGGGCACATCAACCTAGTGGTTCCTGTAGCTCATATCTGGTACTTCCGTTCTTTACCAAACAAGATTGGTTATTTATTGGGCCTTCCGTCTAAGAAATTAGACATGATCATTTACTACGAGAGATACGTGGTAATTCAGCCTGGTATCGCCAAGAATGAAGAAGGTGAGCCTTTACAAAAAATGGATTTCCTTACCGAAGAAGAATATCTGAACATTTTAGATAGCCTTCCGCAGGAAAACCTTTATTTGGATGATAACGATCCAAACAAATTCATCGCTAAGATGGGTGCAGAATGTCTTATTGAGATCCTGCAAAGAATTGACCTTGATTCACTTTCTTATGAATTAAGACATAAAGCGAACAACGAAACTTCTAAACAACGTAAAACTGAAGCTCTTAAGAGACTTCAGGTTGTAGAAGCACTTCGTGACGCGAACAAGAACCGCGAGAACCGTCCGGAATGGATGATCATGAAGGTTATTCCAATCATTCCGCCAGAATTGCGTCCATTAGTGCCGCTTGATGGAGGACGTTTCGCGACTTCAGATTTGAACGATCTTTACCGTCGTGTAATTATTCGTAACAATCGTCTGAAAAGATTAATGGAGATCAAAGCTCCTGAAGTGATCTTACGTAACGAAAAGCGTATGCTTCAGGAATCTGTAGATTCGTTATTTGATAACACTCGTAAGTCTTCAGCAGTAAAAACCGATTCTAACAGACCGTTAAAATCACTTTCTGATTCCTTAAAAGGTAAGCAGGGACGTTTCCGTCAAAACTTACTTGGTAAGAGGGTTGATTACTCGGCACGTTCGGTTATTGTTGTAGGACCTGAGTTGAAATTATTCGAATGTGGTCTTCCTAAGAACATGGCAGCCGAGCTTTACAAACCTTTCGTGATCAGGAAATTGATCGAAAGAGGAATTGTTAAGACCGTAAAATCTGCTAAAAAGATTATAGACAAGAAAGAGCCTGTAGTATGGGATATCCTTGAAAATGTATTGAAAGGACACCCTGTATTGCTTAACCGTGCTCCTACGCTTCACCGTTTAGGTATCCAGGCATTCCAGCCTAAACTTATTGAAGGTAAAGCTATACAATTACACCCATTGGTGTGTACTGCATTTAACGCCGATTTTGACGGTGACCAGATGGCGGTTCACTTACCACTTGGACCTGAAGCGATTTTGGAAGCTCAGCTTCTAATGTTGGCTTCTCATAACATTTTGAACCCTGCTAACGGATCTCCGGTAACAGTACCATCTCAGGATATGGTTCTTGGTCTATACTATATGACCAAACCTAGAAAATCTACTCCTGAAGTGCCTGTAAAAGGAGAAGGTCTGACTTTCTATTCTGATGAAGAAGTAGTAATTGCTTACAACCAGAAGAGAGTTGATCTGAACGCGATCATTAAGATTCGTGCGAAAGATTACAATGAGGCCGGTGAACTTGTTTACCAGATCATTGAAACGACTGTTGGTAGAGTATTGTTCAACCAGACAGTTCCTGAAAAGGCAGGTTATATCAACGAGGTATTGACCAAGAAATCTCTTAGGGATATCATTGGAAACATCCTTAAGATCACTAGCGTTCCTGAAACAGCAGAGTTCCTTGACCAGATCAAAGGACTTGGATACGGCTTCGCATTTAGAGGTGGTCTATCTTTCAGTTTAGGTGATATTATCATTCCTGAAGAGAAACAAGGAATGATCGATGATGCAAATGAGCAGGTTGAAGGTATTATGGCCAACTATAACATGGGTCTTATTACCAACAACGAACGTTACAACCAGGTTATTGACATCTGGACTTCTACAAACGCAGGTCTAACGGAATTGGCCATGAAGCGTATTCGTGAAGACCAGCAAGGATTTAACTCGGTGTACATGATGCTTGACTCTGGAGCGAGGGGATCTAAAGAACAGATCCGTCAGTTGACCGGTATGCGTGGATTGATGGCGAAGCCTAAGAAATCCAACTCTGGAGGTGGAGAAATTATTGAGAACCCGATTCTTTCCAACTTTAAGGAAGGTCTGTCGATTCTTGAATACTTTATCTCTACTCACGGTGCGCGTAAAGGTCTTGCCGATACCGCTCTTAAAACTGCAGATGCTGGTTACCTTACACGTCGTCTGGTTGATGTGTCTCAGGACGTTATTATCAACGAAGAAGATTGTGGTACTTTAAGAGGTGTTGATGTATCTCCACTTAAGAAGAACGAAGAGATCGTTGAATCTTTAGGAGAGCGTATCCTTGGTAGAACCGCTTTACATGATGTATACGATCCAATCACCAACGAATTGTTAGTATCTTCTGGTGACGAGATCGACGAAGAAATTGTTAAGAAAATTACCAGTGCGCCAATCGAAAGTGTAGAAGTACGTTCTGCGCTTACTTGTGAGGCCAAGAAAGGTATTTGTGTGAAATGTTACGGACGTAACCTTGCTACCGGTAAAACGGTTCAGCGCGGTGAAGCAGTAGGTGTTGTAGCAGCTCAGTCTATTGGAGAGCCTGGTACACAGCTTACCCTTCGTACCTTCCACGTGGGTGGTATTGCAGGAAACATTTCAGAAGAAAATAAATTGATCGTTAAGTTCAATGGTATCGCAGAGATCGAAGACCTTAAAACTGTAAAAGGAGAAGCTCCTGATGGTGGTGAGGCCGAGATCGTGATCTCCAGAACTTCAGAATTGAAGGTCAAAGATCCGAAATCAGGAATTGTATTGAGTACCAATAACATTCCTTACGGTTCACAGATCTTCATCAAGAATGGCGATAAAGTTACTAAAGACGATGTAGTTTGTCAGTGGGATCCATATAACGGGGTGATCATTTCTGAATTTGCAGGTAAGATCCGCTACGAGAATATCGAGCAGGGTGTTACTTACCAGGTTGAGATCGATGAGCAAACCGGATTCCAGGAGAAAGTTATTTCTGAATCAAGAAACAAGAAACTTATCCCAACCCTTCAAATCTTAGGTAAGAAGGATGAAGTAATTCGTTCTTATAACCTTCCTGTTGGAGCTCACCTTATGGTGGACAACGACGAGAAGATCAAGGTTGGAAAGATCCTTGTTAAGATTCCACGTAAGTCTTCCAAGTCTGGGGATATTACGGGAGGTCTTCCGCGTGTAACCGAGCTATTCGAAGCGCGTAACCCATCTAACCCTGCTGTTGTAAGTGAGATTGATGGTGTTGTTTCCTTCGGAAAGATCAAACGTGGTAACCGTGAGATCATCGTTGAATCCAAGCTTGGAGAAGTTAAGAAGTATCTTGTGAAACTTTCTAACCAGATCCTTGTTCAGGAGAACGATTATGTACGTGCCGGAATGCCATTATCTGATGGTTCTGTTACACCTGAGGATATCTTGAGTATCAAAGGACCAAACGCGGTACAGCAGTATCTTGTGAACGAAGTTCAGGAAGTTTACCGACTACAAGGGGTGAAGATCAATGATAAGCACTTCGAGGTAGTTGTAAGACAAATGATGCGTAAGGTACGAATCGTTGATCCGGGAGACACTATCTTCTTAGAGAACCAATTGGTTCACAAAGCTGACTTTATCACAGAGAACGATGAGATCTTTGGAATGAAAGTAGTTGAAGATGCAGGTGATTCTGAAAACCTGAAACCGGGACAAATTGTTTCTCCACGTCAACTTAGAGATGAGAACTCTATCTTGAGAAGAGAAGACAAGAATCTGGCGACTGCAAGAGACGTAACTCCTGCGACAGCTACTCCGATACTTCAGGGTATTACCAGAGCGTCACTACAGACCAAGTCATTCATTTCGGCAGCTTCCTTCCAGGAAACTACCAAAGTGTTGAACGAGGCTGCGGTAAGCGGTAAGGTTGATACACTTGAAGGACTTAAGGAAAATGTTATTGTTGGACATAGAATCCCTGCCGGTACAGGTATGAGAGACTACGACGATATCATTGTAGGTTCTAAAGAAGAATTTGACGAAATGCTTGAGAAAAAGCAGGAAGTAAATTATAACTAAGATAAAAGGCCGCTAAAGCGGCCTTTTTCTTTTTTAATTATTTTGAATCCCGGTCCGCTTTGGCCGGGATTTTTGTTTTTATTTCCTACATTTATTCTGAAATAAAAATTAGTGTAATGAGCGAAGAAAAAAAGAAACCTAAAAAAGGGCAGATTAATATAGAATTAGATGAGAAGGTTGCCGAAGGCACTTATTCCAATCTCGCAATCATCAACCATTCAGTATCAGAATTTGTAGTGGACTTTGTAAGCATTATGCCGGGTACCCCTAAGAGTAAAGTGAAATCAAGGATCATCCTTACCCCACAACATGCCAAACGTTTACTAAAGGCTCTGGCCGATAACGTAAACAGATTTGAAAAAGCACATGGCGAGATAAAGGATTATGAACAACCACCTATACCTTTGAACTTCGGCCCCACAGGACAGGCATAAACTTCACTTTATAAAATAAAATTTGGACCCCGATGCGAAAGCCTCGGGGTTTTTCATTTTTCAAAAAGCTATTATTTTCTGGATTTCCTGCAGAGATTAATTTATATTATTTGTATAAAAGCTCAGTTAAAGTTGTAAAAAATCATCGATTTTACGGTTTTCCTTATTTTCATTTAAATTTTAACATTATATTCACATTTAAAATATTTATAAACCCAATCTCACCAAGTACCAACCTTATGAAACTTTTTAAACTCTCTCTTTTTATTGTGATTATAGCCGCAATGACCAGTTGCGCCTCCGGTTACAGAACCATTACTCCGCAAAACCTTAACTATATCTCCACAAATGTAAACGATGGGGTGACCTTGGAATACAAATATGATTTACTTGATAAAAAATACGAAAAGAAGGAAACCAAACGTGGTGTTAAGCTCGTGGCTATAAGTATTACAAATAATACAGACAGGGATTTGATGTTTGGAAAGGATCTTACCGTTAGTTACGAAAATGGAAAAGATGTTTTTATAATGGAATATGATAAAACTTTTACCAGTTTAAAACAGAGTCCGCTTACTCACTTATTCTATCTCCTTCTTTCACCTGTGAATCTCTATGTAACCAAAGTCAATTCATTCGGGCATACAGAAACTAGTTCCTTTCCAATAGGATTGATTTTAGGACCGGGCTTAGCAGCCGGAAATATGATTGTGGCAAGTAATTCTAATAGTTCATTTAAAAAAGATTTGATGGAGAATAATCTCCAGGGAACTTTAATTAAAAAAGGTGAAACCAAGCATGGTCTCATAGGAATAAGAACAGATTCCTATGAAGCTCTGCAGCCTGTTGTAAAACCGATTTCAGAAACGACCACTAAAAAGGAGATCGCACCTTAATTTTTCAAGAAAGGCAGAAGTTATTAAGACTTATAGCGAATTTTACCATTTTTATCTCTCAGAGCATCAGAACCGAAGCAGCAGGATTTTGCACTTTATTGGCACTTTCCTGGTATTTGTATTGTTTTTTATTGCCATTTTAAACGACTGGGGCTGGGAATGGGTCTTTTTGCCATTTGTAGGCTACGGATTTGCCTGGGTAGGGCATGCCTTTTTTGAAAAGAACAAACCTGCCACATTCAAATATCCTTTTTGGAGCTTGATCTCCGATTTTAAATTATTCTTCGAGATCCTGTTCGGGAATAAAAGTTTTGACTCCCAAATGGATTAATTGATGAGGTATAATCTTTTACTGTTCTTCCTGTTTCTGAATGTGGCCGGTAATGCCCAGGAAGATTCCTTGCTGAAAGGACAGATCTTGGCAGATTCTTTAATCGGCTCGTCTATTAATATCGTGAACCTGACCAAGGAAATAGGTACGACAAACAGTGGTTCCGGAGAATTTGAAATAGAAGCCACGGTGGGAGATACACTTTTATTTTCCTCGGTTCAATATGAGGTCAGGGAAATAGTCATTTCAAAAGAGATCCTTGAAAAGGGCTTTTTGAAAGTAGAACTTTCATTTATGATGAACGAGTTGGATGAGGTAAGGATCAGTAATATCAGCTTAAGTGGTAATTTAACTGCAGATCTTAATAATATTGAAACTTTCGACCAGGCTTCTGTTGGTTTTCCAATGTCTACAAAACCCAGACTAACTTCAATAGAAAGAAAGATATATACTGCTTCAAGTTCTTCCTTAATGTTACTTGTAAATATGCTCAACGGGAGGCTAAAGATGTTAAAAAGAGCACAGAAGAACATGGAATTTGAGAATCTTATTGACTTAGGAGTAGATATTTTTCCTACTGAATTTTTTACGGATATTATTCATGTCCCTGAAAATATGATCAGGCTATTCGTTTACTACTGTGGAGAAGATTCGAGATATAAGGAGCTTATGATCAATAGAGAGGCACTTCCATTAATTGAATTATATATGGAAAAAGCCATTGATTTTCGGAAATTGCATAATATTAGCGCTGAGGGAGCTTTAGATTTGATTATTTCACATCCTGATGACATAAATACTGGTAGTAACGACTCAATATCGACCAGTAAAATTCGAAGTTTAATAGAGCCCAACTTCAACTCCTTCAAGATTCTGAACTCTGAAAAGAATGAGTAAAAATTATTTAATTGCTCTGGCACTTTTACTATACTTTTCTGCCTTTGGTCAGGAAAGAAAGTTGTTGACAGGAAGGATAATCACACAGGATCAGGAAAATTCTTTTATTAATATTATCAATCTCAGCAGTAAGGCGGGAACCACAAACAACAGTAAAGGAGAATTTGAAATTTCTGTGTCCAAAGAGGATACTCTTCTGTTTTCTTCGGTTCAATATGAATCAAGGGAAATAATTATTACAGAAGAAGTTCTGAAAATGGCATTTTTGCAAGTACTTCTGGTAGAAAAGATAGATGAACTTAAGGAAGTTTCCCTAAGTGATATTAACCTTAGCGGGAATCTCGCAAATGATCTGGAGTATATTCCTACCCTCACTCAGGCCGATCTTGGTTTTCATATGTCAGATAAACCTAAACTTACATCAATTGAGCGAAAGCTTAAAACGGTCTCAAACGTTAGCACATCTTCTAAATACAACCCTCCCGGAATGGTGAATGTAAGTCTTGACGGAATCATAAACAGGTTCAACGGTAAAACTGAGATGCTACGGAAGGCTGCCGCTAATGAAGATCTTTCACAGGTTGTAGATGAAGGAGTAGCTGCATTGCCGGTTAGTTTTTTTTCAGATCTTGGTATTCCGAAAGATCGTCATAGAGATTTTGTTTATTTCTGTGCTGAAGATGAATCCTTCAGTGCCCTCTTACCTGAAGCCAAACGGCTTGAACTTGTAGAGTTTTACCTCATAAAAGCAACGCAATTTTTGAAAGAGCGATTATGATATAAGATCACTTAAAAGAAAGCCCTTCAAAAAAGTCATTTTTGAAGGGCTTTATAAATGATTTTTCTAATAATTAAAATTCCGAAGTAAAATGGAATTTTATAGAAGGATATTTCTGCTGTGCCATTTGTAGGGAGAAAGCAGAATCTGCCAAAAACACGAGTTGTCCGCGTTTGTCTTTGGCGAGATATTTTGATTTCACTCTTTTAAAGTCCTTGAATTCCTCACTTTTGAAATCTTCAGGTTCTACCCAGCATGCCTTGTGTACATTCAGGTTTTCATACGTACATTTCGCGCCGTATTCGTGTTCCAGTCTGTACTGAATTACTTCGAATTGAAGGGCTCCTACAGTGCCAATTACTTTTCGGCCGTTTAGTTCAAGGGTGAACAACTGTGCAACCCCTTCATCCATCAGCTGGTCGATCCCTTTTTCCAGTTGCTTGGATTTCATAGGATCAGCATTGTTGATGTATCTGAAGTGTTCCGGAGAGAAACTCGGGATCCCTTTATACATCAGTTGTTCTCCTTCGGTCAAAGTATCCCCGATCTTGAAATTTCCGGTGTCATGCAACCCAACAATATCGCCCGGATAGGAAACGTCTACGATCTCCTTTTTTTCCGCAAAGAAAGCATTTGGGCTCGAAAACTTAAGATTTTTGCCATGTCTTACGTGGAGATAAGGCTTGTTGCGTTCAAATTTCCCTGAAACGATCTTGATGAAAGCAAGACGATCTCTATGTTTAGGATCCATATTCGCGTGGATCTTAAAAACGAATCCGGTGAAATCTTTTTCATCGGGTTCCACTTTTCGGGTATCACTGTCCTTCGGGCGCGGAGTGGGAGCGATGGAAATGAAACAATCCAGCAACTCTCTAACTCCGAAGTTATTCAAGGCAGAACCGAAGAAAACAGGCTGGAGATTTCCGTCAAGGTAATCCTGCTTATTGAATTCAGGGTAAACTCCTTGTGCTAGTTCCAGTTCGTCCCTTAGATTTCCGGCAGCTTTTTCTCCAATCAGGCCATCAAGATCGCTGGAAGAAAGATCTGATATCTCAACAGTTTCTTCAATATCGCGACGCGGGTCACCGGTGAACAGGTTCACGTTCTGTTCCCAGATATTGTAAATTCCTTTAAAGTCATATCCCATCCCGATAGGAAAACTCAAAGGAGTCACGGTCAAATTTAATTTTTGCTCTATTTCATCCAGAAGTTCGAAAGCGTCCTTTCCTTCACGGTCCAATTTGTTGATGAATACGATCATAGGAATATTCCGCATGCGGCAAACCTCAACCAGCTTTTCTGTTTGTTCCTCGACCCCTTTTGCGACATCGATCACCACTATCACAGAGTCAACTGCAGTAAGGGTTCTAAAAGTATCTTCAGCAAAATCCTTGTGACCCGGGGTATCCAGGATATTGATCTTTATGTCTTTATATTCAAAAGCCAATACCGAAGTGGCAACCGAGATCCCTCTCTGGCGCTCGATCTCCATAAAGTCACTGGTCGCGCCTTTCTTGATCTTATTTGATTTTACCGCACCGGCCTCCTGGATAGCACCACCAAAAAGCAGTAACTTTTCGGTAAGGGTGGTTTTACCGGCATCTGGGTGGGATATAATTCCAAACGTTCTTCTTCTCCTGATCTCTTCTGAAAACTTCATACATGTAATTAAGGCTGCAAAGATAATTATTTGAACGTGAATTTTATGATAGATTTATGGAGGCTTTTTACCCCTTCTGAAACAAGAGTGACTTTGATTTCTGGTTCGATTTCGTACATTTGGAGTTCAATTTTTGCGATGAAAGAAGAACAAGTTATCCTGGTTAATGAAAACGATGAACAAATTGGGCTAATGCCTAAGATGGAAGCCCATGAAAAAGCCTTGTTGCATCGTGCTTTTTCAGTATTTGTATTTAATGACCGTAACGAGTTGATGATACAGCAACGGGCAATGGGAAAATACCATTCTCCGGGTCTTTGGACTAACACTTGTTGCAGCCATCAAAGAGAAGGGGAGTCTAACATTGAAGCCGGGAAACGCCGACTTCAGGAGGAGATGGGCTTTACCACTGACCTGAAAGATACTATCTCGTTTATATACAAGGCTCCTTTTGATAATGGCCTTACCGAGCATGAATTTGATCACATTTTAGTGGGGTATTATAACGAGGAACCAAACCTGAATCCTGAAGAGGCGCATGATTATAAGTGGGTAGACCTGGAAACACTGAAGGAGGATATGGCTAAAAACCCGCAACGTTATACCGAGTGGTTTAAGATCATTTTTGATAAGTATTACAAATACATCCAGCAATGAAAGTAACGGTAAGCAGAAAAGCGCATTTTAATGCGGCCCACAGATTATTCCGGAAAGAATGGGATGATGCAAAGAACGAACAGGTTTTTGGGAAATGCAGTAATCCTAACTATCACGGGCATAATTATGAGCTTATCGTTTCGGTTACCGGGGAAATATGTGAGGAAACGGGGTTTGTTATTGATCTTAAAGACCTGAAGGAGTTGATCTATAATAAGATCGAAGTGCCCTTTGATCATAAAAACCTGAATCTTGAAGTTCCTGAATTTAAAGATCTTAATCCTACTGCGGAAAATATTGCGGTGGTGATCTGGAGAAAGCTTCGCCATGAATTAGGATCTAAGCTTGATCTGGAGGTGAAATTATTCGAAACTCCCAGGAATTTTGTGACTTACCGCGGAGATTAAAATTTTTTCAAAAAAAACATTTTGGAAATCGGGAAATAGTGTAAATTCGCAGCTGAAATTAAAGCACAAGATGGCTAATAAAAGAACACTTAAGAGGGATATCAATTACGTAATGGGAGACATAATCGAAGCAGCTTACCTGCACCAGATTACAAACCCAAAAGAAGATCCTGCTAAGTCTGAGGCAGTAGTTGACCAGGCAATCGCAGACTTCGATGAATTGATCGGAAAGATGAATCAAAAAGATGTTGAGAACAAGAAACAGCATTTTAAAAATATCGAAAAGGAACTTGAAGCGAAAGCAAGAGTTCTTGTAGAAAAAGTAAACGCTCTTTAATTAGAGATTTATTGCCGATGTAGCTCAGCTGGCTAGAGCAGCTGATTTGTAATCAGCAGGTCGTGGGTTCGAGTCCCTCCATCGGCTCAAAGCTCCTTCAGAAATGAAGGAGCTTTTTTTATGGAGAGTGACGAGATGTTCATCCTGAGCGAAAGCAGCAATTTTGTTGCTGTAGTCGAAGGGAGGGAGGAGCCTCAAGGCGAGGAGAAAGGGCGGGGAAATTTCTCCATGCTCTAAACGGGTGTGTCTATTTCCTTAGAGGCTTTATAATAGAATCCTTTTCTTCTCTTGTGCTAAAATTCTAAAATGAAGGAAGGGAAGATCAATTAAGAAATGTCTTAAATAAAAAATCCCGCCTTAGAAGCGGGATTTTTAACTGAGTAAGTAAATATTTTATTGGGCTACAGGGCTGTCCTCAACCGCAGCTTGCTGTTTTTCTGACTCACGTCTTTCTTTCAGGAAATCTTCTAAACTTTTCCCGTATTTTGAATCTCTTACCTCTGGAGTAAGTGACTTGTAGATGGTATCCAGGTATTTGATGTTCGCGTCATAGATCTCAGAAATTGCAAGGTAAGGAGCTATCTCCTTATCCTTGTTATTGATCGCGTAGTTTACAGTGAATAAATATCGTCGCTTGGTTAGATTGTCATATTCTTTAGCAGTGGAATCCATTAATATCATGTCTTCCTTTTGGCGAGCAAGGATGTTTGACTTTATCAACTCCAAATTCTTAGTGTTGAATCGTCTCATCATCTTATTGAACTCGACTAGTTTTTTCTGGTTTTCAGATCCTTCAACGACAGCATCGGTTTCAAAATTCTTAAGAGTCGTGTTGATCGTCATTTGACCCGGCTCTGCAAAAAACAGGAATCTGTCATCGTATTCGTTATTGTCAATCTTGTTTAGATATAAATAAAGAACTTCCGGGCCATCAATGTAACTCTCTAAAACAAAATCTTCTTTTCCCTTTATCACTACCGAATCTAAAGTGACCAAAGCAGTGTCCTCAACTTTTTGCAGATATAATGTACCCTTTTTCAATCCCTGAACTTTTCCCTGGATACTAAGGTTTTTTTCTTCAGAAGAACAGGCTGCAAGGCAGCAAAATGTAAGTGCTAGTAATGCTAATTTTTTCATGTAAGTGTTTAGATATTGTTAGAGTAAATATTGTAAATTTTCTTTGGATTCGACTAGCTTGCAGAAGCCATTTGCATAAGAATTGTACTCAGGATCGCACCATAGGTTCCTACCACATAACCAAACACTGCAAGAAGCACCCCCACTGTAGCAAGTGATGGGTGGAATGCTGCTGCTACTACCGGTGCTGAAGCTGCTCCTCCTACGTTTGCCTGGCTTCCTACCGCAAGGAAGAAATAAGGTGCTTTAATTAGTTTTGCTATCAGGATCAGGAGACCTGCGTGAATTGACATCCAAACCAATCCAATGGCAATAAGACCGGGATTATCAAATACCATTGTCAAATCCATTTTCATTCCAATCGTAGCCACCAGGAAGTAGATGAACACACTACCAATTTTACTGGCACCGGCTCCTTCATATTCTTTTGCCTTTGTGAAGGATAAAATTATCCCTATCGCTGTGGCAATCGTGATCATCCAAAAGAAAGAGGAGGAGAATGAAGAAAGAGCTGATTTACTATCATTGAAAACTTCGAAATTAGAAGATAAGGTTTCTGAAATCCCGTTGGCGCCCCAGTGAGCCAGTCCAACAGCACCAAATGCGATGGCTAACATTATCATTAGGTCTGCCAGGGAAGGGTTGCGGGTCACACTTTCAGCATATTCGGTTACTTTGTGCTTTAACTCGGTTATTGCTGTATTGTCGGCCTGTAACCAGCGGTCAATTCTGTCACTTTTTCCAATTCCCATTAGGAGAATTGCCATCCATAAATTCGCCACCACAATATCTACTAACACCATTCCTCCATAAAGGTCAGGGTTGTATTCAAAGATCTCAAGCATGGCGGCCTGATTGGCTCCACCTCCAATCCAGCTTCCTGCCAGTGTGGAAAGTCCTCTCCAAACAGCATCAGGACCTATGCCACCGACCGTTTCAGGGGAAAATATGGAGATTAATAATATTGCAATGGGACCACCAATTATAATACCGATAGTTCCTGTAAAGAACATAATAAGGGCTTTGGGACCCAGGTTGTAAATGGCTTTAAGGTCTATACTTAAGGTCATTAAGACCAGTGATGCCGGTAAAAGGAATCTACTTGCTATGTAATAAAGTTGCGAAACTTCATCTGAAATAATGTTCAGGGAATTAAAGATCGCCGGAATAAGGTAGCACATTAAAAGTGCAGGAACGACCTTATAAAACTTATACCAGAAACCTGATTTTTTAGAAGATGTAAGAAATACGAATCCAAGAGCCACCATTAATATTCCAAGGACGATGGCATCATTTGTAAAAATTGGGGGGTTTTCCATGATTTTGCTTATAAGGCCGGAAAAATACAATTTTTATGGTACACAAAAAACCGATCTAACTATGAAAGTTTAAACAGTTTCTGAAGGCTTTTTGCTACGCCGTCCTCTTTCCCGTGATGGGTGATCTCGTTTGCGATTTCAAGAATCTCCGGTTTGGCATTTCCAACGGCAATGCCCAGGCCAGCCGCCTGTAACATTTCATAGTCATTAAAGTTGTCGCCAAAAGCGATCGCTTCTTTAATATCATAATGAAAATGCTCTTTTAAAAGTTGATTTATTGCTGTTAATTTTGAAACCTTTCTGCTGGCAACCTCAAGATATGTGAGCTTTGAGCGGTATAGATGAAGTTTATCCTGAAAATTGGCTGAGAGGAAATCTACAATTTGATCAATATGGGTTTCCTCTCCCATACACATGATTTTATGAGCTGATTTTTCCTCGCCTTTCCATTTCTCTATCACTTTGTCGTTTGAAAGTACTGTTGGTGTCACCTCTGTGTTATTTTCCTCTCGAAGCGCCCATTTGTCCATTTGAGGAACATACCATTCTTCATTGTGATAAAGACTTAAATGACATTCTAAGGAAGAATTGAACGTGTTTAGCTCTTCTACTATTTCCAAGGGGATTTCAGTAGAGCTTACCGTTTTATTATCTACCAGGATCAGGCCTCCGTTATAGCAGATCAATGGTTGATGTGAAATATGAAGCTGTTCCTGCAAATGTCTCATGGCTTGAGGCATTCTGGAAGAAATCAGTATGACCGGAATTTGAGAATTAAGTTCCCTAATCACTTTTTTCGTAAGGTCTGAGAGCTTTCGGTCTTTATTGAGTAAGGTGCCATCTATGTCTGAAAAAACGATCTTATAGTTCATCGATGCTTTTTATGAATTTTACTAAGGTAGATACTAATTCAGCGTGAATTGGATTACCTGGTTCATTATAGGATTTGGAATTTTCAAGGTCACTGCCTTCGATCTTTCTTAAGACATGATTCATTTTGTCAATGATCACCAGCTCCGCATCGGGATTGGCGTCTTTTAATTCTTGTGCCGATTCCTCTCCAATTTGGAGGTCTTTGTTGCCGTTAATGATCAACACCGGGATCTCTAGGTCAGCAATTTCTTTTCTTGGGTCATACTGCATCCATGATAACATGAAGGGCTGAAGATTGGGACGAAAAACCGTTTCCAGAACGGGATTATAACTGTTGCTGCTGCCCGTCTCCCGTATTTCTTTAAATGAAGTCTGAACATTTTCTTTTAAGCCGGGGACCTGTTTTGCTATCTGTTGAGTGATCACCGAGTCAATTGGTTGTGATGGCCCTGCAATTGAAATGTAAGCATCGGCCGCATCTTTTGCAGCAACCATTCCAACCAGGGATCCCTGGCTGTGTCCTAAAACAACCAGCTTGCTAAAAGTACTGTCATTTTTAAAGTGAGCCAGGACTGAGGAGGCATCTGAAATAAAATCGTCAAAACGTATATCTTTTTCCTGAAGGCCTAATTGCGATGCTCGAAGTATCCTCTTATCATATCTGTAACTGGCGATCCCTTTTTCTGCCAGCTCGTACGCCAGCTTTTTGAAGTAGTCGCTTTTCATGAAGGATTGATTTCCATTTCTGTCAATAGGACCCGAACCCTGGATCATGATGATCAATGGCGGTCTTTCCTGAGTAGTGGGTTTGAGAAGGGTTCCTTCAACAAACTTGTTTATCTTAATGTCTTCTGAACTTAATTGGTTATTCTGGCCGAACGTGATAGAGGTGACCAGAAATAGGAGGACGAAAATGCTATTTTTCATAGGTAGTATTTACCGGGTTTTGAAAATATGTTTTTAGTATTTCTTTTGCTGCGGCAGGTCTTTGGGTGCCTATTAAAAAATGTTTGTCTTTATTTGTAATGATCTGGATTCCTTTGTTGCCATAAATAAAATAAGCTTTCCAGTCTTCCCCGATTCCGCGTAAACCCCAGCCTCCAAATTCTTTTTTTGAGTCGTATTTCCTTAAGTAACATTCCTTGATCTCCTGCCAGGAAAAATGCTTCCGAGTAAAAGAAAATGGTTTGAAATAGGTGGTGACACCTTCAGCGTCTATTCTGGTCTCAAGTCGCAAATATAGCAGACCAAGTACAATTGGTAAAGTAATTCCTACACTTATAAGAGAAACGATCATCGCGGTATCTTCGGAAGCATCTTTGGTGGCATAATATGCAGTTCCAACGATGATCACAATAATGGCGAGAATGAACATTAATAACCACCAGCGATTAATGAATTGTTTTTCCTGGAAGATCTTCATAAGTATGGTTTTAAGCTTTCCTTTAAAGTTACAAATTTCTTTTTTGCTCAAGAAGGATTGCCAAAAGAAGGAAAATAAAAAAGGCAAGGTATTTGAAAGTAGCGGACTACTAATACGTTTTTTATATTTGCTGAAATAAATACAACCTATTCTATGAAATACTTATTACTTGTCACAGCTTTGGTTATCTCATCTTTTTCTTTCGCATCAGAAGGAGATTGGGGAAGAACGGGGCATAGAGCTACGGGGGAAGTCGCAGAGTCTTACCTTTCAAATAAAGCTCAAAAACAGATAGCTGAACTTTTGGATGGTCAAAGCCTGGCGTTTGTCTCTACTTATGGTGATGATATTAAAAGTGATCCCAAATACCGTGAGTATGGTCCATGGCATTATGTAAACCTGCCACAGGGAGCAACGAATTATAAAAAAGAGGATGCAAACCCTAAAGGTGATCTTTTACAGGGGATCCAAACCTGTGTAGAGGTTCTAAAAGATAAAGAAGCTTCTAAAGAGCAAAAAGCATTCTATTTAAAAATGCTCGTTCACTTTATGGGAGATCTTCACCAGCCTCTTCACACCGGTCGAGGGGAAGATAAAGGTGGTAACGATATCCAGGTTAGATGGTTTGGTAAAGGTTCTAACCTTCACAGGGTTTGGGATAGTGAAATGATCAATGACTTTGAGATGAGTTTTACCGAACTTGCAGAAAGTACAGATAAGCTTTCAAAAAATGAGATTAACAAGATCCGTGCTGGGTCTATTTCAGATTGGATGTATGAATCAAAAGCCTTGAGCAATAAAGTTTATGATTCGGTAGAGATAGGAGAAAAACTGGGATACGAGTATATGTACGAATGGTTCCCGGTAGCCCATGATCAAATTCAAAAGGGGGGTATTAGGCTAGCGAAGGTTTTAAACGATATATTTAAATAGGATATTCCTCTTTGTTTATAAAAATAAGAGCCTGGACAATCTGTTCAGGCTTTTTTAATTCTATCATTTTTGAAAAATAATAGTAGGTTTTTAACTGTGAACCCCATTTCTTTGTCAAATTACTTTTTTTTGTTGGATAATTGGTTATTAATAAATAATTTGCAGAACCCTAAAGCTGTTTTCACTTAACCTCAAAAATTTGAAAAAAAACTACTTTTTAAGTTTTATTGTTGTACTTCTTTGGCTTCCGGGGTTCTCTCAAACTCCAGCTAAGGCCTATAAAGATAGTATTCAAAAGTTGAGAAAAGCAGCCGGGGAAGCCTATTCTGCTTACGACTACAACGCTTCAATCGAATATTCAGCTCAATTAGTTCGATTAGCTTCAAAATTTGATGACCCATCTGCTCTTTTTGATGGATATAATGGACTGGGTATTTCCTATGAGGTTCTTGAAGATACTTTACGGGCTAAGGAAAACTACGAAAAGGCTCTTCATTATGCGGAATTAACCCAAAACGACACCCTATTAGGATATGCCTATAATAATTTAGGTAACATTCTTAGTTCGCAAGAAAAAACTGTAAATGATGGGCTTGAATATTACAAAAAGGCTGTAGGTATAGCTCTGCGACTCAATGACCCTAATGAATCTTTAACCCCGATTATAAATATTGCCTGGACCTATCTAGATAATGACAATTACGATGCTGCTGCTCCATATTTAAAAAAGGCATGGAAACTAAGTAGTAAATCAAATAACAAGAGCCTACAGAGCAACTTACTTTCCCTAATTGGGATGTATCATTCGGGCAAGCAAGAATATGATGAAGCACGTGATCATTTTCAATTAGCTCTAGAAGTTGCAGAAAAAGATACCTTGATCGTGGACGCCTCCTTCGCATATAAGGAGTACGCAGAAATGTTAGTGAAGACGGGAGCCTATAAAGAGGCTTATTCGGCTCTGGAAAAGCATCAAAAATATAGAGAGAAATTTTTTCAGAAGGAGAAAAACCTTCAGCGGGAAGCGGTATACGGTAGGTTCAAAACTGAATTCGAAACTGAAGAATATAAGAAAGACCTGGCGGCCGCCCAAAGAGAGCAGAAGTATAAGGATGCGGTGCTGGCTAAAACTAAACAGATCACCGCTATTATGGTCTTCTCTCTTTTAGTTATGTTACTTTTCCTCATCTTACTTTACAGAAATAATCGTTTAAGAAAAACCTTGATCCAGGAACTTAAGAATAAGAATCAAGAATATATGGAAGCCAAAGAGGAGGCTGAACGTTTGTCACTTCTTAAAACACGGTTTTTCTCAACGGTGAGCCACGAATTAAGAACTCCTCTGTATGGAGTGGTGGGTCTTACCTCTTTACTCCTAGAGGACAATAAAGATGAAAAGCAAAAAGAAGATCTTAAATCCCTGAAATTTTCTGCTGATTACCTGCTGGCCCTTATCAATGATGTTCTCCAAATGAATAAAATGGAATCTAATTTACTGCAGTTGGAGAACAGCAGTTTTAATATTGAAGAGCTTTTCCACGGAATTGTACAGTCTTTTAAAACGACCCGTAATCTTAATAATAATAAGATCGAATTAAGGATCGACAGTAATATTCCCCGTCACTTGATAGGGGATTCCATGAGGCTTTCTCAAATTATGATGAACCTTGTAGGGAATGCCGTAAAATTCACTGAGAATGGAAAAGTTTGGATCAAGGCATCATGTAAACAATGTTCTGACGGCAGTTGTTTGATTTACTTTGAGGTAGGTGACACCGGGCCCGGAATTCCTGATGACAAACAACAGGAGATCTTTGAGGAGTTCTCCCAGTTAAAGTCAACCAACTACAACTACCAGGGAACTGGTTTAGGGCTTCCAATTGTTAAGAAACTACTTCAATTATTCGGTTCTGAAATTAAGCTGAAAAGCGCTTCAGGAGAAGGTGCGATCTTCAGTTTCGAGATCAGTTTCTTGAAAGGGGACGAGAAGTCAATGCCTGTGATCAAAAAAACGGCCTTATTGGAAACTGAACAAGATGAAGTAAGGAAGGCATTGATAGTAGATGATAACAGAATTAACCAGGTGGTCACAAAAAGGATCCTGGAACAAAGGGATTTTGAATGTGACGTCGCCGGTAGCGGGGAGGAAGCTATTGCATATTTAAAACTTAACCGAGTAGATGTTGTTCTTATGGATGTGAACATGCCGGGAATGGATGGGATGCAGGCAACTATGGAAATTAGGAAGTTTGATCCTTATGTGCCTGTGATAGCACTTACTGCTGTTGAGGTAGGGGAAATGCGTGACGAAATCCTTGGTGCAGGAATGAATGATATCATTAATAAACCCTACAATATTCCGCAGTTCTTCCAGATAATTTTCAAGAACCTAAGACAGCCCGTAGTTGATCTGGAATAAAAGGTTATAAACGGTCCGGGGCATTAAAAACATAAAAAAGCCGCTCTCTGATTTTCCAGAAAGCGGCTTTTACTTTTTGAAATGATCAATGATTATTTGATCATTTCAAAACTACGTTTGATAAACGAAGTTAACTCTTCCCCTTTTAAGAGGTTTTGAGATAGCCTTGCAAGGTCAAGCGATTGCTTGATCAAACGCTCCTGTTTCTTCTCGGTTTTAGTGTTCAGAATATCTGAAATCAACGGGTGATTTGTATTTACCACAAGATTGTACATCTCAGGCATGTTGCCCATTCCAAACATTCCACCGCCGGTTTGCTGCATTTCTTTCATTCTACGCATAAATTCAGGCTGCGTGATGATCAAAGGAGCCGCATTACTATCCATACTTTCAAGCTGTACGTTGTACTTCTCTTTTGGGATCACCTTTTCGAAGTCTGTTTTTAGCTTTTCTTTTTCCTCTTCAGAAAGTTTTGAAATTTTTTCCTCTTCTTTCTTGATTAGATTATCAATATGATCTGCGTCTACACGAGCGAAAGAAATTTTCTCTTTTTCAGCTTCCAGTTTCTGGATTAAATGAGATACGATAGGAGAATCCAATAAAAGAACTTCATAGCCTTTCTCTTTGGCAGCTTCAATATAGCTGTGCTGCTCATCTTCATTAGAAGCGTAAAGAATTACTTTATTTCCGTCCTTATCGGTTTGAGTGTCTTTTATCTTTTCTTCCAGCTCCTCGAAAGTATAATATTTCTTATCTACTGTTGGATAAAGAGCGAAGGCCTGGGCTTTTTCAAAGAACTTATCTTCAGAAAGCATTCCGTACTCGATCACGATCTTAATATCATCCCATTTCTTTTCAAAATCTTCACGATTATTATTGAAAAGTGTTTTCAGCTTATCTGCTACTTTTCGGGTGATATAACTTGAGATCTTTTTCACCGCTCCGTCAGCCTGTAAGTAAGATCTTGAAACGTTCAAAGGAATATCCGGAGAATCGATCACCCCTCTAAGCATAGTAAGGAATTCAGGAACAATTCCTTCCACATTGTCAGTTACAAAAACCTGGTTTTGGTACAACTGTATCTTATCCTTCTGGATATTCATATCCCTGGTCATCTTAGGGAAGTAAAGTATTCCGGTAAGATTGAACGGATAGTCGACATTCAGGTGAATGTGGAATAATGGATCTTCGAATTGCATAGGGTAAAGTTCCCTGTAAAATTCGTTATAATCCTTTTCCTCCAGGTCTGTAGGTTGTTTGGTCCAGGCTGGATTGGTGTTGTTGATGATCTTGTCAACAGTTTTAGTTTCCGGCTTGGCATCTTCAGGTGCATCTTCGGGTAACTCGATGGTTTCTTCCTTAGTTCCGAATTTAATTGGTACCGGCATGAACTTGTTGTATTTCACAAGCAATTGCTCAATTCGGTTTTCTTCAAGAAACTCTTTATCATCTTCATTGATATGAAGAATGATCTCTGTACCGCGTTCTTTTTTATCGGCTTCTTCCAGGGTGAATTCAGTGGTTCCTTCGCATACCCAGTGAGCCGCCGGTTCATCTTTATAAGATTTGGTGATGATCTCTACTTTGTTCGCTACCATAAAGGCTGAGTAGAATCCTAAACCAAAATGCCCGATGATCCCGCTGTCTTTCGCGGAATCCTTATATTTTTCAAGGAATTCTTCTGCTCCTGAAAAAGCCACCTGGTTAATGTATTTTTCAACCTCTTCTTTGGTCATCCCGATCCCCTGATCAGAGATACGAAGTTGCTTCTTCTCTTTGTCGATCTTTACCTCGATCACAGGATTTCCGTATTCCACAGAAGCCTCACCAATACTGGTAAGGTGTTTTAACTTCAAAGTCGCGTCTGTCGCGTTTGAGATCAACTCTCTCAGGAAGATCTCATGATCACTGTAGAGAAACTTTTTGATGAGTGGAAATATGTTTTCTACAGATACATTAATGTTTCCGGTTGCCATATATAAATTTATTTAAGTAATTTTTTGTTCCTCATCTAAGAGTCAAAAAAAGTACCAATAACCGGCCGCTGACAAACTGACATAACTTGTAATGAACCAATTGACTTTACGTCTAAGTTAACACTTGAAGCACAGCATTTAACACTACTTCTTTTAATTTTTGTTTAGATTTGCGTAAATTTACTTAAACAAAATAAAACTTCGTCATATGGCCACTGTAAAAAACTCAGAAAAAGATAAAAAACTTACCCGGGAAAAATTAACCGCCTTTTATATGGATCATGTGCTGGAGCAAGGTGTCGCTCCTTTAAGTATCTATAAATTCTGTAAGCTGAATAAAATTAAGGAAGAGGATTTCTATAATTTCTACGGAAGTTTTGAAGCTCTTGAAAAAGGTATATGGGAACAATTTTTTGATCATGCCCTTGAAGTAATGAATAAGAGTGCAGATTATAAAGATTTTTCTGCCAGGGAAAAGTTGCTAACCTACTTTTTTACTTTTTTTGAAATACTAACCGCAAACCGAAGTTATGTGCTCTTAAGCCTTTCTAAAGAAAAGAGTCCATTGAAAAATCTGGAGCAGTTATCAGGTCTTCGTCATAAAGTAAAGGGTTTCGCGAAGGAACTTGCCAAAGAAGAGAATTCTCAAAGACCGGCCGCAAGTTTGAACAAATCTGAAATGATCTTTTCTGAATCGGTTTGGCTGCAGCAGCTATTCCTGCTTAGGTTTTGGAAAAATGATAGTTCAGTAAAATTCGAAAGTACCGATGTCGCTATAGAGAAATCTGTAAATACGCTTTTTGAACTTTTTGATACAACCCCCCTAGAACGGGTATTTGATTTTGGCAGATTTCTCTGGAAGGAGAAGATGTCTTAGTCTCACCCGTTTTTTTGCCCGCAGAATGGGAACCCCTACATCCTCCTGCGGGCTTTTAATGCTTAAAAATTGCTATGAAAACAATTGATAATATACCTACCGGAAAGATTGGTCGTACCAGCAAAATGCTGCAAACGGGTTTTAAGATCGGCGGTAACTATTTAAAATACTACGGAAAAAAAGCGCTGAACTCAGAGCTTTCCCGGGAGGAACTCGATCAAAGTAACGCGGAGGATATCTATGACGGTTTGAAAAGTCTGAAAGGGAGTGCCTTGAAAGTCGCTCAAATGCTATCCATGGAGAAAAGCCTGCTTCCTGCAGCCTATGTGGAAAAATTCAGCCTGGCCCAATTCAGTGTGCCGCCATTGTCTGCTCCATTGGTTAAGAAAACCTTTAAAAAATACCATGGAAAGTATCCGGAGGAGATCTTTGATTCTTTCTCCAGCGAGTCTGTGAATGCCGCTAGTATTGGTCAGGTGCATAAGGCAGAACTGAATGGTAAGAAATTGGCTGTCAAGATACAGTATCCTGGCGTTGCTGAAAGTATAAGCTCAGACCTGGCTCTTGTAAAACCCATCGCTCTTAAAATGTTCAATCTTCAAGGAGAAGATTCTGAAAAGTACTTCAGGGAGGTTGAGGATAAGTTGATGGAGGAAACAGATTATACCATGGAATTGCAGCAAAGCAAAGAAATTTCCGAAAGCTGTGATCACCTTCCAAATCTTCTCTTTCCGAAATATTACGAGGATCTATCCAGTGAAAAGATCATCACTATGGACTGGATGACCGGGATCCACTTAAGTGAATTTGCGAAATCCAATCCTTCCGCCGAAGAGGCTGACAAAATAGGACAAACCTTGTGGGATTTTTATTTCTATCAAATACACGCTTTAAAGGCGGTGCATGCAGATCCGCATCCCGGTAATTTCCTGGTTGATGAACAAAAGAGGTTAATTGCCATAGATTTTGGATGTATAAAACGACTGCCTGAAGATTTTTACAATCCTTATTTCGAACTCACGAAGAAGGAAAATTTTGAAGACATGGATTTTCTGCAAACCAAGCTGAGGGAACTTGAGATCCTTCACGAATCAGATTCCCCAAAGGAAACAGAGTATTTTACCAGGATGTATTACCAAATGCTGAGTCTCTTTGCAAAACCGTTGAATTCTGTTCATTTTGATTTTTCTGATCCTTCCTTTTTACAATCCATTTCAGCATTAAGTGAGGAGTATAGCAGGGATAAAGAATTGCGGAAAATGAACACCAACCGGGGTAGTGAGCATTTTTTATATATAAGTCGCACATTTATGGGGCTTTACAGTTTGCTTCACGAACTGGGTGCCAGGGTAGAGGTCAATAACTGGGAAAAATTCCTTACGAAGTAATTTACAGGTTTGTTTTTGGCTGTCAGGGACTTGAGATATTTCCTTTAAGGAGTAACCAAGTTTGATTAGAAGAACGTTAATCTTTCTTATATTGCGGGCGCAATTTTTATTAATTGCTTAAATTTAAGAGGAATAATTTTAAATACCCTAATAAACAATAAATGTATCAGTCAAAGATAGCAGGATTGGGAAGCTATGTGCCGGAGAATGTGGTAACCAATGATGACCTTGCTAAAATAATGGACACTAATGATGAGTGGATCCAGGAGAGAACCGGAATAAAAGAAAGAAGACACATTAAAAAAGGAGATGGCAACACGACCGCGGTGATGGGAGTGAAAGCTGCTAAAATAGCCATTGAACGTGCGAACATATCAAAAGATGATATTGACCTTATAGTATTTGCGACTTTAAGTCCTGATTATTATTTCCCAGGAGGGGGAGTTCAGGTTCAGGAAATGCTGGATATTGACACCTGCCCTGCATTAGATGTAAGAAACCAATGTAGCGGTTTTATCTATGGGCTTTCGGTTGCTGATCAATTCATTAAAACAGGAATGTACGAAAACGTTTTAGTGATTGGTAGTGAAAATCACAGTGGCGGCCTTGATTTCTCTACAAGAGGTAGAGGAGTGTCTGTGATATTTGGTGATGGAGCAGGAGCAGCTGTTCTTACTCGTAGCGATCACAACGGGCAGGGAATACTTTCCACGCATTTGCATTCTGAAGGAAAACACGCTCTTGAATTATCTTTAAAAGGACCTAGTACACTTCACTGGGTTCCTGAGATCATTGCTGAAAATCCACAGGGCGATGATATACCATATTACCCTTATATGAATGGTCAGTTCGTATTCAAGAATGCGGTGGTTCGTTTTTCTGAAGTGATCATGGAGGGACTTGAAGCGAATGGTCTTGAAGTTAAAGATATCGACATGTTGATCCCTCACCAGGCAAACCTTCGAATTTCTCAGTTCATTCAGCAGAAGTTCAAGTTAAGCGATGATCAGGTTTATAACAATATTCAGAAGTATGGAAATACCACAGCTGCTTCTATTCCTATCGCTTTGACCGAAGCATGGGAGAACGGTAAGATCAAAGAAGGCGATACTGTTGTATTGGCCGCCTTTGGTAGTGGATTTACCTGGGGTAGTGCCATTATTAATTGGTAGTATGCTTCAAACCAAAAATCAAAAAGCCGCAACGATCGTTGCGGCTTTTTTTGGCTAAACAAACAAACTATTAGAACATTCCGCCGCTGGCAGTATTATCATCTCGTTGTTTTCTTTGCAGGGCGCGGTTCTTTCCGCCTCCAAACCTATAGGAGAAGCCCAGGTATACGTTGCGGGAGTCCCTGGCGAGTTTTCCCGTTTGAGCACTTGGCAGAGTCGTTGAAAACTGCTGGTACTGGGTTTTGAAAATGTCATTAACATTCAGGCTTAAAGAAGCCTTGTCATCCCAGAAGCTGTAACGTGCACCAATATTCACGAAGTACATGTCATCAAGTTTAAATTGTATGGTTTCCGCCGGCCCCTGATAAATACCAAATAATTGAAGTTTTAAGCGGTTTGAAACCTTAAACGAGTTATTCGCCTGAAAACGGTAAAACGTTGTTTCTTTCTCTACATAAGTAGATCCCAGGAATCCGCTGATGGATTGTCCATAAAAATTGAAATTCGCGTTGAGATCCCAGAAATGGGCGGGTTTAAAGTTTCCGGAAAGCTCAATTCCGTATGAGTTGCTGTCCCCAGCATTCCCGAAAGTCAGGATAAGGTGTTCAGGATTCTCAGGATCTTCATCGATCACCTGGTCGATCTCGTCATTGATCATTCTGTAAAATACACCTCCGGAAATTGAATTTCTCCCCAGCTTTCGGGTGTAGTTCAATTCAATTGAATTGGTGAATTGCGGTTGCAACTCAGGATTACCTTTTACGGTCAACCTTGGAGTCGATAACTGCCTTGCCGGGTTCACCTGATTGAACGATGGCCTGTCTACCCTGCGACTATAGCTTAGATTGAATGAATTCTTTTCGCTCGGGGTATAAGAAAGAAAAGCCGATGGGTAAAAAGTGAAATAATCGTCTTCATAGACCTTACTCCCTTGCTGAACAGCCTCTACATTATAATTCTCCATTCTCGTTCCAAACTGATAAGACCATTTGTCAAAATTCTGTCCGAAGGTGGCGTAGAAAGAGTAAATATCGCGGTCATAATTGTAAAGCACATCGTTCAAATTGGTGTTTGTGGAACGGTAATCATTTTCTGACCTTTCTATTCGGGACTCGGCACCAAGTTCCAGTTTCATAGTTTCAGAAAGTGGGTTCACATAATCAAGGTTTATAAGGGTAGTGAGTCTTTCTTTGTCTAACCTGTCTAAAAAATCTTCAGATGGAGGATTTTCTCCTACGAATTCAAAAGAGGTATCCTCATCATTTGTATATCTGTTAAGATCAGCTTCCAGTTCCAGGTTGTGGCCTTCCTTTTCGAAATCATGTTTGAAGTCAAAGTTATAGGTCGATGACAGGTTTTCTTCATCGGTATCTACTACCTGGGTATAGTTCAAAGAAGGCTGGGCCGGATAATCCAGGTTAAAATCCCCATTAAACCTTTGTAGGGATAGATTCTGATTGGTGTAAAATGAAAGTACGTTTTTGTCATTAAGATAGAAGTCAACACCGGCTTTGGCGAGATATCCCGTATTTCCGAATTCAAGATCTGGGTACTCAGTTACTCCTGTGGTTAAGTTCCTGATGTATCCGTCTAATTTATTGTTGCGATCATTCGCACCTAAATTCGTGTAAAAATTGAATTTTCCTTTGCGATAGTTCATGTTCAAAGACCCTGTGGAACTCAACTTTTCGGCCACTGTAATTCCGGTCGTTACATTTCCGTTAAAGCCGAGGTTGCTGTTCTTGTGAAGAATGATGTTTATAATACCGCTCATGCCTTCAGGATCATGCTTCGCGGAAGGATTAGTGATCAATTCAATCTGCTTAATAGAGGTAGAAGGTATTTGTTTAAGGAGTGTTGCTACGTCCATATTAGTTGGTTTCCCGTCAACAAGAACCTTCACGTTTTGATTTCCCCTTAAGGCGATATTACCATCCTGGTCTACGCTGACCGAAGGAATGTTGTTCATGATCTCTGAGGCGGTAGCTCCTGTAGTGGTAAGGTCTTTTCCTACGTTGACCACTTTACGGTCGATTCTTTGTTCGATCGTCGAACGTTCTGCTACCACTTCAACATCGTTGAGAAGGGCTACTTCGGCATTTAAATAGATCTCGCCGAGGTCGAACTCTTTCTTTTTGTTTGAAATAATTACCTCTTCCGAATAGGTTTTGTAGCCCATAAACTGTACTTCGAAAAGGTATTTTCCAGCCGGAAGTTTTTCTAAAATAAAACTTCCATCTACCCGGCTTACCGTTCCGGTAACAATTTCGCCCGTTTCATTTTTGACGGTGATTGTGGCGTAGGGGATAGGTTCGTGTAGATCATTGTCCATCACCGTCCCGGTTACACTTCCCAATATTATGGGGTCGTTTGCAGCACTACCCACCAGGGTGGCAGAAAATAAGGCTAAAAATAGGATGAAACTCTTCATTTTTTGATTGATTTTATGATGATTAATGTTATACATATTACTTTGTTAAGCATACTTCTGAAACCCAGCTCTCCGCGAAATATTGCTTACCTGTACTTAAAAGACGAGCAACAAAAAGTTTTGTTGCAAAATTTTAAAATTAATTATGAAAGGTACTTTGCAATACATAGTTATTGGGTCAAAAAAAAACCATAACTATTGGCTTCTATTAAATAAGACTATTGAAATTGATTTTTGTTACAGTTACATAAAGAAAAACCCACACCTTAAGTGTGGGTTTAGCACCAGAGCTCTTTTAACACTAACCATCAATGCATGACAAGAGTCCCTAATGCGGGAAATATTTCTTACCTTAAAAGACTAGTATAAACGGTAATTGTTACACTTTAGGGTAAATAAATTAAAATGAGTAAAAAAACATTGGTGATAGGCGCTTCTATGAATAGAAGCCGTTATTCAAATATTGCTATTAATCGTCTCACTTCTCACAAGGTTCCTACTGTGGCAATCGGTTTGAGGACGGGAGAAGTGGCGGGTGTGAAAATAGAAACTGAAAAACTTCCTTTTGAGGATATAGATACCGTGACCCTATATCTCGGTCCGCCAAGGCAACCGGAATATTATGATTATATAATTTCTCTGAATCCCGACAGGGTGATCTTCAATCCCGGCACCGAAAACCCGGAATTCTTTAGACTCCTAAGGGAGAAGAATATTGAAGTTGAGGTAGCCTGTACTTTGATCTTACTTTCTACTGGCCAGTATTAAACCGAGAAAGGTTAGGAATCCATTCA
This sequence comes from Salinimicrobium gaetbulicola, assembly GCF_042676025.1. Classification (NCBI taxonomy): domain Bacteria; kingdom Pseudomonadati; phylum Bacteroidota; class Flavobacteriia; order Flavobacteriales; family Flavobacteriaceae; genus Salinimicrobium; species Salinimicrobium gaetbulicola. The sequence goes on along the minus strand of NZ_JBHTJP010000032.1, from coordinate 829,695 downwards.
GGATCAAAACAAAGAATCCGAATTCAAATCCAAACCAGGATAGGCTATGGTCGCTTATAATATATGTTAGGATAGGCGATGCGATCGCGATTACTGGAACCAGTTTGTCTCTTACTTTTAGCCTGGTGAAAAGTCCAAAGCTGAAAAGCCCCAGTAATGGTCCATACGTATAACCTGCGAACACGAACAATTTAGCGATCACACTTTCGTCCTTGATGATGTATTTGAAACTGATGATAACCAGGATCAGCATTATAGAAACCATCACGTGGATCTTCTTTCTTACCAGTTCCTGTTTTGCTTTTTCGTATCTCTTCTCAATGTCTAAAATATCAATACTGAAGGAAGTGGTCAGGGAGGTCAATGCGCTATCGGCACTACTGTAGGCGGCTGCGATCAAACCAAGAATAAAGAAGGTCGCAATTCCTACCCCGAGTCCGCTTTGAGTTGCGATCACAGGGAAAAGATCATCTTTGGAAGCATCGATACCGTTTTGACGGGCGTATTCGGTCAGTAATATTCCTAAGGCCATAAAGAACAGGTTGACAAATACCAAAACGATGGTAAACCAGAACATGTTCTTTTGTGCATCCTTCAAGTTACGACAGGTAAGGTTCTTTTGCATCATGTCCTGGTCAAGGCCGGTCATAACGATAGCAATAAAGGCTCCTGAAATAAATTGTTTCCAGAAATAATCGGCGCTCTTGAAATCGTCAAAAAAGAACATTTTTGAGAGCTCACTGTCGGCGATGTAACCAATGAGGTCAGCACCCTGAATTCCGAGGTCATCAGAAACAAAATAAATACTCACCCCCACAGCGATTAGCATACAAAGGGTTTGAAGCGTGTCTGTATAAACAATGGTTTTGATCCCAGATCTAAATGTGTAAAGCCATATCAACAGGATGGTCATAATAACTGTCGCCCAAAAAGGTATTCCCAGAGAATCAAAAAGAATGATCTGGAGTACGTTGGCTACCAGGAATAATCTGAAACTCGCTCCCACAACACGGGACAACAGGAAAAAAGAAGCTCCGGTTTTATAAGAATATCTTCCGAACCTGGTTTCCAGGTAGGTGTAAATAGAGGTTAAATTCAGCCGATAATATAACGGAAGCAGCACCGTTCCTATCACAATATAACCTACAACATATCCAAACACTACCTGCATGTAGCTGAACTGGCTCGCTTCGACCCATCCGGGAACAGAAATGAAGGTCACCCCGCTCAGGGAAGCTCCAATCATTCCGAAGGCTACCACATACCAGGGCGATTGCCTGTTGGCTTTGAAAAAGGTGCTGTTGTCTGAGTTTTTTCCGGTGATCCAGGAGATCAGGATCAAGGCCATAAAATAGGCGGCAATAAGTAATAGGATGTATTGAGGCTGCATTAGTTCTGAAATTTCCGCGGCAAAATACAAATAAAGGTGAAACCAACGGCAAGGACATGTAGTCTAAATTTTATGGTGTGTGCCTGAAAAAGCCGTAATTTTGTGTCATGGAATTTTCATCTAAATTATTGGAAGAGGCAGTTAATGAGATGTCTCAGCTTCCGGGGATAGGGAGGCGTACCGCTTTAAGATTGGTTTTGCATTTATTAAAACAACCCGAATCCCAGACAGTGGCTTTAGGTAAAGCTTTGGTGGACCTAAAGACCGAAGTGAAATTTTGCAAGAACTGTCATAATATCAGTGATACCGAACTTTGTGAGATCTGCGCGAATTCCTCCAGGCAAAGTGAAGTGGTTTGTGTAGTAGAAGATATACGAGATGTGATGGCCATTGAGAATACCAGTCAGTATCGAGGTCTTTATCACGTGCTTGGTGGCAAGATCAATCCTATGGAAGGGATCGGTCCTTCTCAATTGACCATCAAATCCTTAATTGAGAAAGCTCGCAGCGGTGAGATCGAGGAGATCATTTTTGCCCTGAGCAGCACTTTGGAAGGGGATACGACCAACTTTTACATTTTCAAGCAATTGGAAGGTCTGAATATAAAGACCAGTACCATTGCCCGCGGAATTTCGGTGGGTGATGAGCTGGAGTATGCAGATGAGGTTACCCTTGGACGGAGTATCACAAACAGGATCCCGTTTGAAAATTCCTTGAAGAATTAAAGATTTCTGGCAAAAAAGGACTTGAATACTTTCCAATTAAGGCTTCGAAATTGTAATTTTACTCGGCAAATTAACTGAAAATAGAAGCCTGAAAGAAATTGATGATTTTCTATTGATGAATATTTATTATTAATAAAGCGAATTTTTTAGTAAATTCGCATTCAAATTAATTTAATACATCTTCGAATTAAGAATATGGCAAAATTTGAACTTAAATTACCCAAGATGGGAGAAAGTGTTGCTGAGGCAACCATAACTAACTGGCTTAAGGAGGTTGGTGATACCATTGAAGCCGATGAGGCCGTTCTGGAAATTGCCACCGACAAGGTTGATAGCGAAGTGCCGAGTGAAGTTGACGGGGTTTTAGTGGAAAAGCTGTTCAATGAAGATGATGTAGTGCAGGTAGGGCAAACAATCGCCATTATAGAGACCGAAGGAGGAGAGGGAGCTCAATCTTCAGAAGAGACCACAGAAGAAGTTCCTTCCGAAGAAATTCAGGAAGCAGTAGCTGAAGCTGAAAAAAGAGTGGAAGAAGCGAAAGAGATCAGTGTAACCGATTTTTCTGAAAGTGATCGTTTCTATTCTCCATTGGTGAAAAATATCGCAAAGGAGGAAGGAATTTCCTTTGAAGAACTGGAAGGTATTAAAGGAACAGGTAAGGACGGAAGGGTCACTAAAAATGACATTTTAGACTATGTAGAAAACAGGTCTTCCCGACCGGCTCCTGTAGCTGCTGGAAAAGAACAGAAGCCTGCTGCCGCGCCGCAACCTTCCAAAGCTCCGGTGAGCGTTAATGGTGAAGATGAGATCATTGAAATGTCCAGAATGGGTAAAATGATCGCGCACCACATGGTAGAAAGTGTACAGACTTCAGCGCATGTACAGTCATTTATTGAAGTGGATGTCACCAATATCTGGAACTGGCGTAAGAAGAACAAGGATGCTTTTGAAAAACGTGAAGGAGAGAAATTAACTTTCACGCCTATCTTCATGGAAGCCGTCGCAAAATCAATTAAAGATTTCCCGATGATCAACATTTCTGTTGACGGGGATAAAATAATCAAGAGAAAGAATATCAACCTGGGGATGGCAGCTGCTCTTCCTGACGGGAACCTGATCGTTCCTGTCATCAAGAATGCAGATCAGCTTAACCTGGTTGGAATGGCCAAGGCGGTTAATGACCTTGCCAACCGCGCGAGATTGAATAAACTAAAGCCAGATGATATTCAGGGTGGAACCTATACAGTGACTAATGTGGGTACTTTCGGAAGCATTATGGGAACTCCAATTATCAATCAGCCGCAGGTAGGGATCCTTGCCTTAGGTGCGATCAGGAAAGTTCCTGCAGTGATCGAGACTCCAGAGGGGGATTTCATCGGTATTCGTTATAAGATGTTCCTTTCTCACAGTTATGATCACCGTGTGGTAAATGGAGCCTTAGGTGGGCAATTCGTTCAGCGTGTGGCCAAATACCTTGAGAGCTTTGATAAGAACCGAGATCTTTAGATTTAAATAAATAGAAATTACATTAGAGCCATGATCTGAAAAATGTAAGATTATGGCTTTAATTTTTATAGAATGTCCCGAAGGCTTCAAATTTGCAGCCTTCAAAAAATAGTATCTTTACCCTAAATCGATATTGAAAATATGGAGTTAAAACTCACCAAGCCTATTTGTTTTTTTGATCTGGAAGCGACCGGTACCAATGTGGCCAAAGATCGAATCGTTGAAATCTCTATTCTTAAGATTTTTCCAAATGGCAATAAAGAAAGCAAGACCTGGCTTGTGAATCCGGGTGTGCCAATTCCTAAAGAAGTGGTTGCCGTTCACGGGATCACAGATGAGAAAGTGGCAAATGAACCTACCTTCGCAGAACTGGCCTCCAAAGTCTATGAAATGATCAAAGGCTGTGATGTGGCAGGTTATAATTCCAACCGATATGACATTCCTTTACTGGCCGAAGAAATGCTTCGCGCCGGGATTGACTTTGATATGAAGAATATGCTAGCCGTAGACGTGCAGACCATTTTTCACAAGATGGAGCAGCGCACTCTTTCTGCTGCCTACAAATTCTACTGCGGAAAGACCCTGGAAGGAGCGCACAGTGCTTCAGTTGACACAGAAGCTACTTATGAGGTCTTAAAGTCACAGTTGGACCATTACGAAGGAGAAATTCAGAATGACGTGAAGTGGTTGTCAGAGTTCAGTTCCAGGAAAAATTGCGCTGATTTCGCCGGATTCATTTCCTATAACAAAAAAGGGCAGGAGGTGTTTTCCTTCGGAAAGCACAAAGGAAAGTGTGTGGAGGATATTTTGGAGCAGGAGCCGGGATATTTCGGATGGTTTCAAAATGCCGACTTCCCTTTATATACCAAGAAAGTACTTACCTCAATTAAATTGAGAAAACTAAATACCAAACTCAAATAACTTTTTCTGAAGTCATGAAAATAATTTGTGTGGGCCGTAATTACACAGAGCATATTGCGGAACTGGAAAATGAAAAACCTGAAGATCCTGTACTTTTTCTAAAGCCCGATACTTCCATCCTTTTAAAAAAGCAACCTTTTTTCATACCTTCATTCTCTGAAGATGTTCATTATGAAGTGGAATTGCTCGTGAGGATCAACAGGGTAGGAAAATATATTCAGAAGAAATTCGCGCATAAATATTATGATGAAATTGGTCTGGGAATCGATTTTACGGCGCGTGACCTTCAGAAGAAATTAAAGGAGAAAGGCCTGCCGTGGGAAAAAGCGAAGGCTTTTGACGGTGCCGCGGTGATCGGTGAGAAATGGCTTAAAAAAGACCGTTTCCAGGACCTTAATGAGATCAATTTCAGTTTAAAAAAGAATGATGAAGTGGTTCAAAAAGGGAATTCTTCACATATGCTTTGGAAAATTGACGAATTAATTGAATATATTTCACAATATTTCACATTAAAGATTGGGGATGTGATTTTTACAGGGACTCCTGCGGGAGTGGGGCCGGTAAAAATAAATGACGAGCTGAAAGGTTTCGTTGAAAACGAGCAAATTTTTTCAATACAGGTAAAATAATGAGCAATTACAATCTAGCAAGCGTAGAAGAAATGGCTGGTGGCGACCAGGACTTTGTAAAGGTGGTCGTGCAGACATTCATTGAAGAGATCCCACCAGATCTTGAAGCAATGAATCAGGCTGTTGCTGAAAATAACCCCGGACAGGCTTATCAGTATGCGCATAAAATGAAGCCTAATCTACAAATGTTTGGCCTGGAGTTGATGCCGCAAATCAAGATCATTGAGGAATGGTCAAAGTCAGGTAAAGATAAATCAGAGGTGGATGAGGCAGCCATAATTATCTCCCGAAAAGTTAAAGCCGCAGAAGAAGAATTGAAGGTTGATTTTGCTCTGTAATGACCGCGGAAATTATCACCATTGGAGATGAGATCCTGATCGGGCAGATCGTTGATACCAATTCGGCTTTTATTGCGACCGAACTGAACAAGATCGGAATTTCGGTTTTTCAGATCACCTCCATTCAGGATGAAAAAACACATATTTTAAAAGCTCTCGAAGAAGCTTCAGAAAGAGCTGAAATTATTTTACTTACCGGTGGGCTGGGGCCTACCAAAGATGATATCACCAAATACACTTTTTGCGAGTATTTTGATGACCAGCTTCAACTTAATGAGGAAGTACTGGCTCATATAGAAGAGCTGTTCGCTAAATACAAAACCACTCCTATTTCAGACCTGAACAGGGAACAAGCAATGGTTCCTTCAAAGGCCAGGGTTCTTCATAATCGCTACGGGACCGCGCCCGGGATGTGGATAGAGAAAGAAGGTAAAGTCTTCATTTCTATGCCCGGTGTGCCTTATGAAATGAAAGGCCTTATGGAATATGAAGTTATTCCGGGGCTGCAAAAGAAATTCCACCGTCCTTTTATTTATCATAAAACCATACTTACCCGTGGCTTGGGGGAAAGTGCTATTGCCAACAGGCTTGTAGGCTGGGAAGAGAAGCTTCCGAAGCATTTGAAGTTCGCTTATTTGCCCAATTTTGGAAGTGTTCGTTTGCGTATCTCCGGAAAAGGAAATAATGAGGAGCAATTGATAAGCGATGTAGAAAATCAGGCGGAAGAGCTTTACGAGATCCTTGGGGATATTATTTCCGAAGAGCAGGAGGAAGATGAGAAGATCGCCGTAGAGATCAACAAACTGCTTACATCAGATAATAAATTCCTTGCGGTTGCCGAAAGTTGCACCGGTGGCGCTCTGGCTGCTGAATTTACGACACATCCCGGGGCATCCAAATGTTTTAAAGGCGGAATGGTGTGCTATGCGACCCAGACCAAGATCGATCTCTTGCAGGTGAATAAGGAGCTTATTGAAAAGCACAGCGTGGTGAGTGCCGAGGTGGCTGAAGCTATGGCTAAAAACGCCAGAAAACTTTTTAAATCAGATTACGCGCTATCTACCACTGGTAATGCGGGGCCTACAAAAGGGGATAGTGATGCCGAGGTGGGCACAGTGTATATTGGGCTGGCTACCCCGGAAAAAGTCTATTCACAAAAGTTCTTTTTAGGGAACCACAGGGATCAGGTCGTGAAAAAGGCGGTCTACAAAGCCTATGAGATGATCCTCAGGGAAATAACGGCTTAACTGTAAATTTTCACACCATAATTTTTGCGTAATTTCTGCTTTTTGACTTCTTTTGGCCCTGCATTCTGAAAAGGCCTTTAGAAATCAATTTTTTCCAAGCGTGGGGGAGGACAAGAAATCTGAAGCTTTTCAGGAGTTGAGGCTGTGAAACGCAATCAAATCTTTTAACAAAAATAATTTTTTACCTGATGTTGGCTATTAGGTAAAAAATTCGTTAATTTGCAGCCTGTTTTGAAATAACGAGTTAAAGTATAGAGCAATGTCAAGAGTTTGTGAACTTACAGGTAAGAAAGCGATGGTAGGAAACAACGTTTCCCACGCAATGAATAAAACAAAACGTAAATTTGACGCCAATTTGGTTAAAAAACGTTTTTACATTCCTGAGGAAGATAAATGGATCACTTTAAAAGTATCTACTTCTGCAATTAAAAACATTAATAAGAAAGGAATTGCTGCGGTAATCAAAGAAGCCCGTGCAAAAGGCTTTTTAACCAAGTAGTAATCCTCACATTTAAGACGCAGTAAAATGGCAAAGAAAGGTAACAGAGTTCAGGTTATATTAGAGTGTACAGAGCATAAAGCTACTGGGAAACCAGGTACTTCTAGATACATTACAACTAAAAATAAGAAGAACACGCCAGATAGAATGGAATTGAAGAAATTCAACCCTATTCTTAAGAAAATGACGGTTCATAAAGAGATAAAATAATTAAGTCATGGCAAAGAAATCAGTAGCATCATTACAAACAGGATCAAAGAGATTGACCAAAGCTATCAAAATGGTTAAGTCTCCTAAAAGCGGCGCCTATACTTTTGTGGAAGCAATCATGGCTCCAGAAGAAGTAAATGACTTTTTGAACAAAAAATAAGTTATTTCTAAAATATTGAAAGCCGTCCCGATACCTATCAGGACGGCTTTTTCTTTTTGTGTATATTTACGCTCAGAACAAACAAGCCGTAGTGTCCTTTCCCAATATATTACCGGGCTGGATGTAATCGGCTTTTGTTGGTAGAACTTTAAGACCATTTAATTATAATGAGTTTATTCAAGAAAATTTTCTCCAAGGAAAAGAAGGAGACTTTAGACAAAGGCCTGGAAAAATCAAAAACCGATTTTTTCTCGAAATTAGGAAAGGCTGTTGCCGGAAAATCAAAAGTTGATGATGAGGTTCTTGATGACCTGGAGGATGTTTTGGTGAGCAGTGATGTGGGGGTAGGTACTACCGTAAAGATCATAAACAGGATCGAGGAGCGGGTAGCACGAGATAAATTCCTGGGGGCAGATGAGCTGAATAAGATCCTTCGTGAGGAAATAGCGTCTTTATTGTCTGAAACCAATTCAGGGGAAGAAACCAGTTTTTATGTCCCTTCAGATAAAAAGCCATATGTGATCATGGTTGTTGGTGTGAACGGGGTTGGGAAAACCACGACCATCGGTAAACTGGCTTATCAGTTCAAAAAAGAAGGAAAAAAGGTAGTACTTGGAGCAGCCGATACCTTCCGGGCTGCGGCCATAGACCAGTTACAGGTTTGGGCAGACCGCGTTGATGTTCCGATCGTGAAACAAAAAATGGGAAGTGACCCTGCTTCCGTAGCATTTGACAGTGTGCAAAGCGCCGTAAAGCAGGATGCAGATGTGGTGATCATTGATACCGCAGGGCGACTGCATAACAAGGTCAATCTTATGAACGAGCTGACCAAAGTGAAACGTGTAATGCAGAAAGTGGTTGACAACGCGCCTCACGAGGTCTTACTCGTTTTAGATGGCTCAACCGGTCAGAACGCTTTTGAGCAGGCTAAGCAGTTTACAGCCGCTACAGAGGTGACTTCTCTTGCCGTTACCAAACTTGATGGTACCGCGAAAGGCGGAGTGGTGATCGGGATCAGTGATCAATTTAAAATTCCTGTGAAGTATATTGGTGTGGGAGAAGGGATCGAAGACCTGCAAGTGTTCAATAAATTTGAATTTGTAGATTCATTTTTCAAAAAATAATTCCACTCAATCTTTTCTGTCATGAGAAAACTTCTGTTGTTCCCCCTGTTGAGCTTTTTGTTACTTTCTTGTAAATCTGAACCTGAAAAGGAGTTGCAGGAAGAAGATCAAATTGTTTGGGAGGCGACAGATGAAACCAGCGCTCTTGAAGAGCAGGCTTCTCATGAGAATGAAAGAATGAGGTTCAAACTCATCGATTCCAAATTCCTGGATAAGAATACTATTTGGGAGCCATTTTCGGCTGAACTATCCAAGTTTTCTGAAGAAAAATACGAGGCTCTTAAGCCTCTGGTCCTTGAAAAAGATATTCCGGAACTCCAAAAAGCGATAAGAGAAGATAAATTATCCTATACAGATCTTAGCCTTTTTTACATATACAGGATCAGGAAATTTGAAAGCGATAATGACCTTTCCCTGAACGCGTTCATCGCGCTTAATCCCGATGTTATTGAGCAGGCAAAGAAGCTGGATGCCCGCGGAAAGCTTCCGGTGAATGAATATTCCATCTACGGAATGCCGGTTCTGTTGAAGGACAATATCAACACTAATAATATGTCTACCACTGCAGGGGCGATCGCCCTTGCCGAAAACGATCCTTCCGAAAACGCCTTTATCGTTGATCGACTTATGGATCATGAAGCTTTGATCCTGGGAAAGGTGAATTTAAGTGAATGGGCATATTACTTCTGTGATGGCTGTCCTCTTGGATATAGTGCCGTGGGTGGTCAAACCCTGAATCCCTACGGAAGAAAACAATTTGAAACTGGAGGTTCCAGCTCCGGAAGCGGGGTAGCGGTTGCCGCTAATTACGCGGTTGCGGCCGTAGGAACCGAAACTGCCGGATCTATTTTATCACCTTCCGCTAAAAACTCGGTTGTTGGTTTAAAACCAACAGTTGGATTGCTTAGCCGAAGCGGAATAGTACCCATTTCAAGTACACTGGATACTCCCGGACCAATGACAAAGTCGGTTGTTGATAATGCGATTTTTTTGAATGCTTTGACCGGTAAGGATTCGCTGGATGAAGCCTCTGTAAAAGATTCCAGGGACTATGTGAAAGTCCTTAAGAACGCGAGTTTAAAAGGGAAAAGAATCGGGGTGATGAAACCTCTTCTGGAAGACTCGCTTTATGTTGCTGCTGTTGATCATTTAAGATCTCAAGGAGCGGAAATTTTCGAGTTCTCTCCGGCTGAAATTCCGTTAGACGGATTTCTAACATTATTGGATGCAGATATGAAAAAAGACCTTCCGGCTTATCTTTCTTCTTCCGCGGGAGAAGAGATCAGGTTTAAGGAAGTTAAAGATGTCATTGATTTTAATCTGCAGGACAGTACTTTGCGTGCGCCATACGGACAGAAGCTTTTTGACGGTATCGCAGCCGATTCCACTTCTGAAGAAGAACTGGAAACAATTAAAAAGCAACTGCAGGAGAATGGACGAAAGTTCTTTGACCAACCCATGTCTCAGTATGATCTGGATGTAGTACTTTCCATCAACAACTTCCATGCTGCTTATGCTGCCGTGGCAAAATATCCGGCTCTTACGGTCCCCATGGGATATGAAGATACGGGTGAGCCCAAAAATGTCACTTTTATCGCCAGACCTTTTGAAGAGGATAAGTTGTTGGAGATAGGTTACGCGTTTGAATCAAAATACAGGCAAAGAAAAACCCCTGCTAATTACAACTAGGAAATGTCTCATAGAAACCTGGTCATTTTAACCAAGATCATACTCTTTTACAGCCTTTTTTTCATATTGATGAAAACGGTGATCCTGTTCCAGGGAGCCTGGCTGATCCCGAATTTGATCCTGATGCTGCCTTTTGCTATTCTTGCGTTGATCTCAGGCTTGCAGGTGAAAAAGGGTAATTATTCCTGGTTTTTCGTGGCCATAGGGGCGGCGATCATTATTCTCACCCGCATTTATGAAACCCAGTTCTCGCTATGGGTGCAGCAACAACTGTGATGTTATTGAAAAAAGAAACTTCTTGAACCAAAGGAGATCTAATTGCTATTTGTTGGAGCACATTTAATTCTGAAACTTAGCATTTAATTCTTCAACGATTCCTTCTATTTCTTTGTTCTTAGCTGCCTTTTGAAGAATAACCGCCGGAGCTTGTCTTACCTCGCAGTTGATAATTGCACAGCGTTCGCAGGTAACGCCAACTTCTTGTCGATTAATCGTCTTATCTTCTAAGAACTTCACTTTGCGCTCCAGCTGCTTATTAATTAGTAATCCAACGCTTATGCTTCGGTACTGGTTTTTTTTAAAAGGATCTTTAGTTGCAGATGACAGCACTAAATAAGTGGTTCCGTGACTTGGATAGTTGGAAATTTGAATGCCAAACTCATGATCATTTCGACTTTTACTTATTTCCTTTAAACCTTTCAAGGACACCCACCGCCTACAATAATGCTCATTTGTCTCATTGGCTCGGGGGGAATGCTGATGTGATAAATGAAGTTCCTTGTTCAGATAAAATTTTTCGGTTCCTGCTTTATGTGTAATTCTTAAAAAGAATAAATTTTTAATACTAAATGCTTGGGGCAGCACATTTGTTAATCGCTGATAGAATGATTCAGGGGAGGTATTAAATCCTTCCGACATTTGAAGAAAGAGAGCTTCATCAAAAGTGTTTTTTTCAAAAATTGTCTCCAACTGTGATGTCAAATCATCTTTAGGGATAACAAGGGCTCCGGCGAAATAGGAAGCATAGAAATTATTAAGCACCTGGTCAAACCTCTGGAACTGGATCCAGGGAAAAGTATGAAGCCTATCTTCTATTTTAAGATAATTATACGCAATTTCCTTGGCGAAAATAAAGGTGCGCTGTGCTTCGTCGATCCCATTTGCGAGCAATAGCGTTTTGGTTTGAGGCACAAAAACTGAACGTAGGTTTTCTAAAGCCTCATTTTTACTTAATTCACTTTCGTTAATAACATAACCATATTCTTCAGTCAGGATCTCTTCTAGATCTTTCGAGGTTAGAGATCTGGTAAGGTCCACCTGATAAGCTTTTGAGAATTTTAAAACATGCTGTTCTAAATCATCGAAATAATTATTATTAGCTTCTTGAAATGAACGTACCGCAGCCAGGAAGAAACTTTCTTTACTAAAGCTGTAATGATGTGCGATTTCAATTATTGTGCTAATAAATGCAGTTACCTTTGTAGGCGCATTGGCAACTATATCTATCAAATTACTTTCCTTAATACCAAATAGATCCAATGGTATCTCTTTTAAAATTTTGGACTGTAATAATTCACCAATTGGAGCTAAATTTTTATCCAGCCTCAAAGAAACCATTTGGTCATAAGGAACTTCCAGCTTATCTGAAAGCAAAGCTATTTTATCGGGTTTAGGATATTTTTTTCCGTTTTCAATTTCGTTGAGGTAAGACTTGGATAAACCGGAAAGCTTAGACAATCCAAATAAAGACAAATTCTTTTCAGTCCTTATCTGCTTTAGTTTCAGGCCAAATATTAGTTTAATATAATCTTCTTCCATATACCAAATATAAGCTTTTTTGCGAATATCTTTTTTTCGCGAATTTTAATGTTTAGCGAACGTTCGCTTGTTTTTTTAAAAACTTTGCTGTATAATTGTCATGCAAAACACTAAAACAATGGAAACTAACACCTTAAACACGCCAAGCTTGAATTTTTCAAAAGATGTTAAAAACTATTATCCTGAAATTCTTACAGATGATGCGTTGAACTTTATAGCTGCTCTTCATGAAAGATTTAATGGAAAAAGATTATCTCTCTTAGAAAGACGTATTGATCAGCAGAAGGTTTTCGATGAAGGTAAGTTGCCTGAATTTCCGAAGGAGACCAGATCCATACGGGAAAGTGAATGGAGTGCAGGTGAAATTCCTGATGATTTACAGGACAGGCGAGTAGAAATTACAGGACCAGTAGATAGAAAAATGGTTATCAATGCTTTGAATTCCGGAGCCAGCACATTTATGGCAGATCTCGAAGACAGCACTGCGCCCAGCTGGCAAAATGTTATTGAAGGCCAGCAAAACCTGAGGGATGCAAATAATAAAAGCATTTCACTGGTAGACTCGGTAAGCGGTAAATCTTACAGTCTCAACCAAAAGAATGCAGTTTTAATGGTTAGGCCCAGAGGTTTGCATTTAAACGAAAGACATATTCTAATCAATGGCGAAGAAACTTCAGGAAGCCTGGTGGATTTCGGTTTGTATGTGTTCCACAATACGAGGACCTTATTAAACAATAATACAGCCCCCTATTTCTATCTTCCGAAGTTAGAGCAATATCAGGAAGCACGCTGGTGGAATGAGGTATTTAATTTTGCCCAGGAATACCTGGAAGTGCCTAAAGGTACTTTTAAGGCAACTGTCCTTATCGAAACCATTACTGCAAGTTTTCAGTTAGACGAAATTATTTATGAGCTTAAAGATCACATCGTGGGTCTGAACTGTGGTCGCTGGGATTATATTTTTTCATACATTAAAAAATTCAGGAACCACCCTCAATTTGTGGTGCCCAACCGTGACCAGGTGACTATGACCACTCCTTTCATGGAGGCTTATTCCAAGCTTGTTATTCAACGCTGTCATAAACGTGGCATTCATGCCATTGGTGGAATGGCTGCCCAAATCCCGATTAAGAATGATGAAAAGGCTAATGCAGCTGCTTTAGAAAAAGTAAGGAAGGATAAAGAGCGCGAAGTTAAAAATGGCCATGATGGAACCTGGGTGGCACACCCCGCATTAGTTGAAGTCGCTATGGCAGAGTTTGACAAACACATGCCAGCACCAAACCAGTTGCAGGTTACTCGTGACGACATACATATTTCCGAGAAAGATCTTGTAGAAATACCTGAAGGCACTGTTACAGAAGCCGGAATTAGGAAAAACATCAATGTGGGTATCCTGTATACTGAGGCCTGGTTGAGAGGTTACGGTGCTGTAGCGCTCTACCATTCAATGGAAGATGCGGCAACTGCCGAAATTTCAAGGACGCAGATATGGCAATGGTTAAAACATGAAGTAGTTCTGGAAGATGGACGAAAATTTAATACTGAGTTGTACATCGACTTGTTAAACGATGAAGTTGAAAAAATCTTTTCAGAAGCAGTAAAAGACACTTCTGAGAACAGTAGGTTTAAACTTGCTATTGAGCTTTTTGACAAGTTAGTATTATCAGAAAGGTTTGAAGAGTTCTTAACCCTTCCGGCCTATCAATACCTATAAAAAAACAATCCTGCGATTGCGGCAACAATCAACAGGATCTAATTATTAATTATAAAATAACTATAACAAAATTATGAAAAATCAACCACAAACCAATTATAGCTCTGCTTTAGCAGCTGTAAAAAACCTTAAAGAAAAGTATGGAAAGACCTGGAATGGAATAAATCCGGAAAGCGCTGCCAGGATGGTTGCCCAGAACCGCTTTAGAACCGGTTTGGATATTGCCAGATACACAGCAGCCATTATGAGAAAAGACATGGCTGAATATGATAGAGATCCATCTCAATACACCCAGTCTTTGGGTAGCTGGCATGGTTTTGTGGCTCAGCAAAATATGATTGCAGTTAAGAAACATCATAAAACAACAGACAAAAAATACTTATATCTTTCCGGTTGGATGGTTGCTGCTTTACGCTCAGAATTTGGACCCTTACCGGATCAATCCATGCATGAAAAAACTGCCGTCCCGGCATTAATAAATGAAATTTATGATTTCTTACGCCAGGCAGATGCTATTGAGCTAAACGATCTTTTCAAAAGACTGGAAAGCGGAGAAGATGTCCAGGATGAAATTGACAATTTTGAAACGCATGTAGTTCCCATTATTGCTGATATTGATGCTGGTTTTGGTAATGAAGAGGCAACCTATTTACTGGCAAAAAAAATGATTCAGGCTGGAGCCTGTGCTATTCAGATCGAAAACCAGGTTTCCGATGCCAAACAGTGCGGGCACCAGGATGGAAAAGTTACTGTACCTCATGAAGATTTTATTGCAAAATTAAATGCTATAAGATACGCATTCATCGAATTAGGCGTAGAGGACGGAATTATTGTAGCAAGAACAGATTCAGAAGGTGCCGGCCTGACCCAAAAGCTACCGGTAAGTCAGGAACCCGGAGATCTGGCTTCTCAGTATTTGGCTTTTATCGATGCCGAAGAAATAACCATCAGCGACGCTAAAGAAGACGATGTTCTTTTCAAAAGAGACGGAAAATTATTGCGACCGGTAAGATTGGCCAATGGATTATATAAATTCAAAGATGGCTCGAACATAGACAGAGTTGTGTTAGATTGTATCACAAGTCTTCAAAATGGAGCAGACCTTCTATGGATCGAGACTCCAACCCCTAATGTCAAACAGATTGCCCATATGGTGAACAGGGTAAAAAAAGTTGTGCCTGATGCCAAGTTGGTATATAATAACTCCCCATCCTTTAACTGGACCTTGAACTTCCGTCACCAGGCTTTTGATGATATGCTTGCAGAAGGTGAAAATATGACCGGTTATGACAGGAATAATTTAATGAATTCTGAATATGATGATACAGAACTATGTTTTAGAGCAGATAGGAAGATCAAGACCTTCCAGATCGATGCTGCAAGAGAAGCAGGAGTTTTCCATCACTTGATAACGCTGCCAACCTATCATACAACAGCACTTCATATGAATGACCTAACGGCAGGTTATTTTTCTGAAGAAGGCATGTTAGCATATGTAAAAGGAGTTCAAAGACAGGAAATCCGTAAGGGAGTTTCCTGCGTAAAACATCAGCGTATGGCAGGTTCAGATCTTGGTGATGATCACAAAAGCTTCTTTGCCGGAGAAAAAGCTTTAAAAGCAGGAGGCGAAAAGAATACAAGTAATCAATTCAAAGATCATGAAACCGTTACTGTACGGGAAGCTGTTCTGGATAAATAATTCTTTATTTTGATAAATGCGATATCCAGGTATATTGCATTTATTATTTTAGAGCATCCGACAAATAAATAACAAAATCAAATTAAATGAAAGGCAGAGAACTACTTATGATACCCGGGCCTATAGAATTTGAACCCGAAGTGTTACAGGCAATGGGAATACCTACTCAAAGCCATTTGGCTCCAGATTTTATAGAAACTTTTGGAAACAGTCTTGAGCTTATGAGAGAAGTGTGGAAGTCTCCGGAAGGTCAGCCTTTTATTGTTGCCGGAACAGGTACTTTGGCCATGGATATGGCAGCAGCCAATCTCATAGAACAAGGTGATAGAGTGTTAGTAATTTCCACAGGATACTTTGGGGATCGCTTTAAGGACATAATGGATCGGTATGGCGCAGAAACAACTATTTTAGAAGCTCCAATAGGCGAAGTTGTAAGTCTGGAGGCAATTGAAAATGAGCTCAAAAATCGACCGTATAAAGCCTTAACTTTTACTCATGTAGATACCTCTACCGGGATCTTGGTTGATCCCGCACCTATAGCGCAATTAGCACGACAATATGAAACCCTAAGTATCCTGGATGGCGTGTGTTCCGTCGCCGGAGAGGAGATAAAACAGGATGAATGGGGACTGGATATTGTATTAACAGGATCTCAGAAGGCCATTGGCGTACCCCCTGGACTCGCATTGTTAGTAGCATCTCAGAAAGCAATTGAAGTCTGGGGAAAAAGAAAAACGCCAGTATCTAATTATTATGCCGATTGGCATAACTGGTTGCCGATAATGAAGGGCTACGAAGAAAGAAGACCTTCTTATTTTGGAACCCCTGCAGTGAATCTCATTGTTGCCTTAGAAACAAGCCTTAAGATCATATCAAAAGAAGGCATGAACGAAAGGGTGAAAAGACATCAAAAATTAGCAAAAGCATTTCGAACCGGAATTTCTTCATTAAATCTCACAATTTTGCCGAAAACGACCCAATCAGCCGCTAACACGCTTTCAGCGGTTTATTATCCAAAAGGAATGGATAGCGGGTCATTTCTATCAAAAATAGCCCATAATAATGTGATCATTGCCGGAGGACTTCTATCAGAAATAAAAACTGAATATTTCCGAATCGGTCATATGGGCTCGGTCTCGGCAAATGATCTCTTGGCGGTTCTGGGGGCTTTAGAACGTGTTTTGTTAGAACTGGGTCACGATATAGATTCCGGAAAATGCTTACAGGCTTTTCAAAATGAACTATTAGAAATAAATTAAGTGAACTCCTGTTAGGATAGATGATGATCTTTAATTTACCAGTTGCATCCTTTTTCAATGTTAAAAACTATCCGATAATACCTTGAGCTACCAGGCTTAACTTACTTCCACCGTGACTTACGAGCTGCAGGCTTTTTTATTGTCAAATTCCTTTAAAAGGCCCTTCTTTACGGGTTTTCGTAAATTTCTTTAACAATATTTTATAAATTTACTAACTATCAACTAAGCTTGTGTTTATCGCTTTGAGAAATTGATAAACATAAGTTTTGCTGTGGTATAACCAGTTAGGCACAAAGCCATAAAATAATTTCAACATATAACAAAAATGGAAAAACCAAAACAAGAAAAATCAAAAAGTTCAATTCATGCATGGTTTGGCTGGATACTAGCTACTCTTATAGTTATTGTAATTTGTGTGAAAATTGTATTTTCTGATTACAATTTTTCCCAACTAAATTTTCAGTTTACAGATTTCCTATCCATAATTCTAGCATTATTCGCTGTTTGGATATCCATAAATTTTTATCATAAAAACAATGAAGCAAGCGCAAAATTTTATAATAATACTTACACTTTCACTAAAGATATTTCAGAAAATCTGGGAAGAATAGAGGAAAGATTTGGTGAGAAACTTGAATCTTTAAAAGAGGAAAATAAATCTCTTTCTAGTAGGGTAGAAAGATATTACTCCAATGGTTCTTCAAAAAAAGATGATATTGAAAAGGAAGAAAAAAAGGAAAAAGAAATACAGGAAAAGTTGAAAAGTGAATTAAATGAAAAAGATGAACTACTAAACGAATTAGTGCAGAAATATCAAATTGCTGAAAAAGATAAAGAAGAGTTTTTGGAAAGAATAAACCAGAAAAATGAAGAAGTTCAAAAATTAGAAAAGAAATTAAAACTCTTCGAGAAGTCTAAATTAAAAATGGATTCAAAGTATAATGTTCCATCACGATTAGTAAATTTCCTTAAAATTAGATTAAACAGAAACAAAGAGTTTCGTGATGTTCTATCGTTCTCTGAAATATTAGGAGAGGATGAATTTAAAGATACTTTTTACAAAGAGTCCAGAAGATTTCATAAAGGATTTCAATCAGATCTAATAAAGTATGATTTAGTAGATGACGATCAACTGCTTACCGAAGAAGGTGTTAACTTCGTAAGTAATGTTTTAAGAGAAGTCGAAGGAAATGATGAATAATTATCAAATGGCTCAGTGCCTAACAGCGGTTCATCTCAAATTCCGGGTATTGTAGAAAAAGGAACTAAATTGGATTCCTAACAATCTAAAGCGTTAGCCGACAAAACCGCGTTCCTAATCCCGCAACTTGCGATAACCGCAAACCGTTATAGCCAATTATTATAAAATGCTCAACTACAAGAAAGTTCTAAAAACCGACCAGTTTATACTTCGTCCAATAAAAGAAGATGATTTCGAAGAAATGAAAGAATTGACTAAAAATGACAAAGTTTGGACTTATTTCACCAGTAATTTATCAAAGCAAGAAGT